>NZ_RHOG01000029.1 GCF_003946405.1 Lacticaseibacillus yichunensis
CCTCTGCATTCATTATACGACAGTAACGGAACGGTTCCCATGAAAACAAGGCACTTACAAATATTCAGTATCCACTAGGTACAAGCATTTTCCCATCCGCATGTGTCTTAATATTGACATTGGTGTAATCCGGCAAATTCCAGATGATCGACTTAGAATCGCTCGAACTAGCGCCGGCCCCTACCGTATAGTTGCCACTACCAGTCACATCATAAACCACGGTATCTTTGTCGCCAAAGCCTTGCGCCTGCAGAGTGGAAAATGCCTGACTGCCATCAATGTGTACAACATAGAGAGAGTTGCCATCCTCATCCGTGAAACGTGTAATACCGCTGTTTGGGTCTTGGGCGATTTCATCCGCCGTCGACTTGTAAAAATTACCATTCGGATTACTGTCTGGGTCATAAAAACCATCGCCAGCTAAAGAGTCAAAGAAGGCAGAGATGGTTTTGATGGCCTGTTGCATATCCCAGGCGGTCATGTCAGTTTCCTGACCAACTCCTTCGATGCCCTTCAGTGTCGAAGCAATTTTTCCATTCACAAATGAAGGTAAGTCAGAATCCGGATCGGTGGCATAAATTTCAGAGACGCCGGGGTGTTCTTCCGTCAGGTCTCCTTGGGCGATTGCAACTGATGCATGCGTCGGCGTCCATCCTGGAAACTTCACATCCCCAACCGAAATATACTGATAGCTATTCAGCCAAGCGCGCATCCAATTGGCTGTGGCGGCAGTGCCATGCTGGTCAGTAAAAACCTTGAAGTCCGTATTGCTACCAATGGTCTTTGCATTGGCAATAAAGTCCGCAACGGTGTCATTCGGCTGCAGTGCTGCCAGACGCAAAACAGACTTCGGCTTCGCCTGGACCGACTGCTGGGCCGGTTGCTTAGCCGGTTGCTTGGTAGCCACTGGGGCAACAGTCTTCTTGGAGGTTGCATCTGCCGCATTGTCGGCTTGTTTCGCATTAGCCGATCCAGCCACTACGGAAGACGATGCCTTAGCATCAACCTTTTCCGCCTCGACAGTCGGCGTTTTCTGAATCACAGAACTGCGCGCAGCTGGCTGCGTGGCTGGTGTCGCGTCCGCCGCTTTGACAACGGCAACGCTGCTTGTCAGGCCAAGCACGACGGCCCCACCGATCAAAAGTTGGTTGACCCACAGCTTACCGGACTTATATAAACGATAGTGGCCCTTGGCAGTCGAATCAGATAACTGCCTAAACAGTTTGGTACGCTTATCCTTCATCAAAATAAATCATTCCCCCAAATCTATTTGCAACAATTTACACTAAACCCATTAAGCACTTATACACGAGTCGGGGAACTTTAACAAGTATAATTGGATATTAAAATAAAAAACGATTCTTAAACATTGCTTATCCACTCTCTTAAAAAGAAATTAAGCCATTATTAGTCAACCAAAAATAAACACAACTTTCTGACAAATTGCCCGGATAGTTGTCATTCAAAACAATTTGGTCAGTTAACTAACTCGCGGCGCAACTATCGGTCAGCCGGCATTTGTTCGAAGCGGTACAGTCTATCCGGTAAAAATCTTTGTCAAAAATAAATTTAAAGTTTATGGGTTTATTCGCCCCAGTCAATGTTCGGGTTTCATTTTCGCCCCTATACCACCCTGTCCTGACATCCGCAAGCTCAGTCCGTTGGGCGTGCCGAGCAGGAGGAAGACATCGAGCCGGTTCCGTTACTTGGAACTATGTGCGGCCTAAAACGTCAGAACCAGATCAGCTACCGCCCTTATGCACTCGGCTCCGCCCCCGCCTCGCTATTCTCGTGATTGCGTTTGGCTTGCCCTTTGCCTACAATTAACTTAGGCGGACGCAGATGCGGGCCGCAAATACGCGAGGCGAGGTGCGGTTATGAATGTATTTGGCGCATTGAAATGGATCCGTTTTGACCATCTGCCGCTGAACCACCAACAAGTCGTGATCACAGACGAAAATGGGAAGCCCGACGCCGAGCTGACGGACTTACTTGGCGACTGTCTCAGCAAAGTCGATATCTTCGGCAACATTGAGAGTGCCCAGTCAGTGAGCGACATTATTGATGATCTGCACTTATTAACACCGTTGCCGTCTGATGTCCTGAGCGAATATCAAAAGATCTTGGAGCAGCCGATCGCCGGCATCAATATTGCCAGTCACAAACAACTTGTCGAATTGATCTATCTGCCACTGGTATAAGAGCATCAGGCGCCGCAAATTTTTGCGGCTTTTTTTGAGGGACGGGAGCAAGCACATGGCAAGCGACAGAACAAAGCGCCTCTTGGGCGAACAGCTACGAAAAATGATGGCGACCACCTCACTGGAGCACATCACCATCGACGCATTGACCGAGGCAGCCGGGGTCAGTCGCAATACATTTTATTATCATTTCGACGATATCTACTCCTTGCTCGCGTGGGTCTATGACCAGGAGATCATCTCGCAGGTCGCCAAAAACGCGCAGATTGCTAAGTGGCAGACCGCCTATCGGATCTTGCTGGATTATATCGATGAGAATCGTACCTTTTGTCTAGCCAGCTTTAATTCCGTGGGCCGCGACTTACTGGAGCGTCTGCTGGCAACCGTTGCCGAACAGTTGGTCCTCAAGGTCGTCGATGATGCGGACCCGGCGCTGCCTAAACGCGTCAAAGATGACATCTGCAACTTCTACGGCTTGGCCATCGTCGCCCAGATCATACAGTGGTTGATGAACGGCCTCGCGGAAAGCAAAGACGCACTGGTCAACCGCGCGGAAATGATGCTCACCGGGTCGATCAAGGTCGCAACGGAAAATGCGCGAAAGCTCCATTGAGCGGTGCCCGCTATGCATTCATAAAGGCGCGGCCCACCAGATTCTTAACCTTTTCTTTTGGACAACCCGGCCAGGTTGTCCATTTTTTTGTCGGCTTTTTTTCATTAAAATGGAAACGTAAACAATAACAGAGAGGTGAATGAAATGAAAAAAGCACTTTGGCTCTCCACGTTGGTCGGGGTCGCGGCTGCGGCAACGGCATACACTTTAGTCAAGTTAGACTGGTTCCATGATGACGCAAAAGATTACGCCATCTTCGAATCCCATCGCGTTTAATAAAAGCAGGAAAGGAAGTATTTTTCCATGAAGAAAAAAGCGATTATGATTGGCGCAGGCCTGGCCAATATGGCTGCGGCTGTGTATCTGATTCAAGAAGGCAAATGGGACGGTTCCGCCATCACGTTCTATGGCATCGATGACCATGGCTCAAACGACGGCAGTGCCGCCACCGAGCAAGCCGCGGATTACTGGAACGCCAACCACCCGCTGGACAACACCAACGGCTTTATTGCCCGAGGCGGCCGGATGCTCAACTATCGGACCTACGTGGATTTGATGGACCTGCTGTCTCGGGTCCAATCTGTCACCGAGCCCGGCATGACGGCAGCCGAGGATACGCATGATTTTGACGCCAAGCACCGCACCTTCGACAAGGCACGTCTGCTGCGGCGAGGCGAAGGCATTTTGAACGCCGGACACCTCGGCCTCAACAACACCGACCGGATGCTGTTGACCAAGCTCGTGATGATGCCGGACAAGGATGAGGAACAGCTCGATAACGTCTCGATCGCCGACTATTTCAAGGATGATCCGCACATGTTCACCACCAACTTCTGGTACATGTGGGAGACCACGTTTGCCTTCCGCACCGCGAGCTCGGCGCAGGAGCTGCGGCGCTACATGCACATGATGCTGTACGAATTCACACAGATCGAGCATCTGGTCGGCGTCAACCGCACACGCTACAACCAATATGAAAGCATCATGCTGCCGCTGATCAAATATCTGGAAGAAAAAGGCGTCAACATCGTGCTCGGCAAGATCGTCACCGATTGGACCTTCAAGGATAGCGCGATGCAGGATGAGATCACCGTCACCGGCCTTGAGATCACCGATGCCAAGAGTGGCAAGGTCGAGCAGGTCGCCGTGGATGACGACACCGCTGTGATCTTCACGAACGGGTCGATCACCGACTCCGCAACGATCGGCGACTACCACACCGCCGCCCCGGAGAACATGGATTATGGGCTGTCGGCCGCGCTATGGAAAAAAGCGGCAGATCATTTTTATAACCTGGGAAATCCTGACAAATTCTTTGCCGACCGCGATGCTTCTGAGTGGGTCAGCTTCACCCTGACCACCAAGGACCACCTGCTGCTCAAAGAGATCACCCGCATTACGACGCAGATTCCAGGCAACGCGCTGAACAGTTTTCTCTCGACCGCACCGATCACGCCGCTTGGCCAGCCGGATGTCAACATGTCGATCGTGGTGCACCACCAGCCGCATTTCACGACGCAAAAGCCAAATGAGGCCGTCATCTGGGGTTACTTCCTGTATCCACGGCGCCACGGCGAATTCGTCGACAAGCCGTACATCGAAATGACCGGCGAAGAGATGCTGAAAGAATTGCTCGGCCAGCTGTCGATGGTCGATCCTGGTCCTGTCAACATCAAGACCAAGACTGAGGCAATCATGGATTCCGTGATCAACTGCATTCCATCCTACATGCCATATGCCTCTGCGCTGTTCAACAACCGCGCCAAATCCGATCGGCCGCTAGTCATTCCGGCGCACTCGACCAACCTCGCCTTCACAGGTGAATTCGCCGAGCAGCCTTACCAGATGGTCTTCACCGAGCAAAGTGCCGTTCGCTCAGGCGAGATCGCCGCGTATCATTTTGCCGGCATCCCAATGAGCCATCTGGTCAAAACACCGCGCTACGACAAGGACATTCCAACGTTGCTACGCGCGACTAAGAAAATGTTTGAGTAACTTGAAGTTCAAAAACAAGCCCGGCGAAGGGGGACGCTGGGCTTGTTTTTTTACGGTCGTTCGCGGTACTGTGAGTGACATGGAGGTGATCAGATGCCACAACGAAGTGATCTCAGCCGGCGCGCGCTAAAAGAGGCCTTCGCCCGTCTGCTATTGACCCGGCCACTAGCCAAGATCAGTGTGCGCGAGATCGTGGATGAGGCCGGCGTTGCGCGGTCGACATTCTACCGCAACTTTGAAGATCGAGAAGATTTTGTCGACTGGCTACAAGCCGACCTCGTTCGCGAAACCGCGTCCCGGTTTGTCGGCGGCTCAATGAACGAGCCGGACTTCACCAATTTTTATCGCTACGCAGCGGCCAATCGTCCCTTGATGCGCGCCTTTTTGACTGAGCAGCGCTGGCCGGCCCTCGAAAATGCGTTGCGGCATCAGTCTCAAGCGCATTACGTAACGCTGATTCGCGGCAGTCAGGCTCGGATGCCCGATGACCTGTTGGCCGCATTTTTGGTCGGGGCACATGTCAGCCTGTTTCTTCAATGGCTACAAAGCGACCCTGCGTTGCCCGCGACACAGATCGCCGATTTTCACCGTCAGCTTGGCACCCGCCAAATTTTATCGCTCCTCAAATGAAACGGGACACTTTACGAATTTTTGTGCTGGTTGCCGACCGCTGTCACCCTTACACTAGCCCTATCAACAAGATAGGAGTGAGACGATGACATTACTTAAAGTCAATGGTGCACAGCTTTCGTATACAAAAATAGGTCAGGGACCGGCCTTGATTCTGGTGCCCGGCGCAAACGGGACAGGCAATATTTTCAAGGGTGTCGCCGAGGAGCTCAAGGACCGCTACACCGTGGTCACTTACGATCGCCGTGGTTACGGCGACACCGTAATGGATGCGCCGCTGCCAGCCGAAGCGGCGGATTTTGACAGTCACTACCGCCTGACGGTCGACGCGCAGGATGTGCTCGCCTTGACGGACGCGATCAGCCCGAGTCAGCCGGTTTTCCTCATGGGTAGCAGCTCCGGCTCCATCGTTGCCGCCGAGGCCTTCACCACCGCCCCGGACCGCTTTACAAAAGTTGCACTACATGAATGTCCAACAAGCACGGTGATCGATCAGGTCAACGCGCGCGCCCAAAATGTGGACGCCGTTGAAACTGCGCTCCGTGGCGATTTTGCTGGGGCGCGCGACAAGTTCGGCGCCGCCATGAAGATCCAGCCGCTCGACGCAAAAATGATGATGGCCGGCACCGGAACAGACGGCACCGCACCAGACCCCAAGCGCATGGCGGGCGTGATGTACTGGTTTAAATACGAGATCTTGCAGTACACGGGCCAGCCCATTGATTGGGCGATCTTCCAGAAGAATCGCGACAAGGTCATTTTGCTCAACGGCACCGATTCCAAGGGATCGACCCCGCAGACCGTGATCAACGCCATCAGCGAGCTGTTGACCGTCCCTGTCACGATCATCCCTGGCGGCCATCTCGGCTACGCGCAGAAACCAGAAGGCTTTGGCGAGGTGCTGGCCGCCGTGCTGGATCAGCGCTGATCGCGTTGCATCGACCAGATTCGACTCTGATATGAAAAAATGGCCTGAGACGCATGTCGTTGTCTCAGGCCATTTGCGTATTCTATTGACTGGTAAGTCCAGGGCGCAGGCAAAAAGAAGCGCACAATGCGGCATCGTGGCCAGACCGTAGCCGGGTTATTCGTCAGGTTGCGGCACCAACGCGATCTCCCAGGTCAGCTCGGCCTGATACGAATTGACCCGCGTTGCCGGCAGTGGGCCGAGTTTTAAAAAGCCGTCAACAGTGAAGATCAGCACTTCCGCATTCCTAAGTGTCGCGGGAAGCGCCGATTGCTTCAATAGGATGGTCGCATCCTCACGACCGATCGGCACAGGCGGCACCGTCAAAGCGGCGCCATCCTCGGTGTGAAAAACCAACTGAAGAGCCCCGGTTTCCGGCTGTGGGGCTAACGTGTTGCCTGAAAAACCACTCACAAAGCGCGTCATTTTCAGACCGAGCTGCCACTCGCCGGAGTCCGGCCCGCGCGTATCCGAGATCAGCAACGTATTATCGGTGGGATTGCTATCGCGCAACCAATCCGCAGTTGGTGGACCCGCTTCAGGTGTTTGCGGGAGCGGGTCCTTTCCTTGAAATGCACCTGTGATCAGCTCCGCAACAGTTGGGGGAAAATACGAGGTGCCCTGCGCATTCGTGCGACTAGGATCGTATTTTGCCAAGGCAACGCTCGGCAGTGTTTGTATCACCAAGCCATCGGGCGGGGTGACGCTGATTGCAGCGACATTCGAGCGCAACGTGACTGATTGCCCCTGATAGTCGAATTGCATCGTGAGTTGGTAGTGGGCGCCATTGAGCGCACTGGTCACCTTCGCAGCGACCTGGGTCACAGCGGCAGTGGTCGGCCTTGCCGTGACTTGAACCGTTTGACCCCCGCTCATTCGGACCCAATCATACGTCGGGGCAATGCCAAGGCTTGCGGTTGTCGTCGGTACCTGAAAAATCAGAGGGCTATTTGCCGCCACCCTGATAGCCGCAAGCGAAAGCACTTCGATCTGAACCCGACTTTCTTGAAGGACCCCATTTTCGCGGAAGCGCGCCACGATCTCCGCCGTGCCCGGCATCCTCGTCGCATCAACCGTTGCCTGCCGCGAATCAGTACGACTCGGCGTGATCACAACAGCGCTGCTTGAACGCGTCGCATCTAGCGCAACCGACTTCCAAGTGAGCCCAGTGATTTTAGACTCCTGCACGCCCGCCAGTGTGACAATGGTGGTCGTGCTGGCCGGCTGTCCCAGATCGTCATCGCCAGCTGTGAAGAGGACTGGGGACTGTGTCCTTAGCTCATAGTCAGTTCGAGGCACCTCGAGATACAAGACGCCCACATTCGATGTGACTTGAGCCGTTCCACTGAGTCCACCCGCCACCTGGATCAAAGCTCGAACCTGTCTCCCCGCATCGGCGGCCTGAACGTTCTTCAAGGTCAACGATGACCCCTTTTCATCTGGTAACGTTGTCCAATTCGCCTCAGCGGGCAGCTTGGTCTGCCACGTGTAGCGCCAGGCACTACCATCACTGGCCGGCGCATCGAAGCGCGCGTCCTTGCCCGTCTCGGTGGTGACAGCGGCGGTCAGACGGCCGACCACGACCTGTTGTGTCAGCGTCGTGATCAGTTCATCCCCAACCATGACACGCGCCTGAACGGTCACAAGGCCGCTTGCACTGGACGTTTTTGCGGCCGTCAGTGTCCCGTCACTGTCGATGCTCGCAGGGCCATTCCCCAGCACCGACCATATGATCTTGGGAATGTCTCCCGTGATCGCCGGCTGAAACTCGAAAGTCGTCTGACTTTGCGCGGCCGAGGCGTCCGAGCCGCCGATCAGCAGTTCCTGCCGCGGCGCCATTGCGTACACGGCCGGATGAACAGTCAAGTGCGCCCTGTTTGATTCCACCCCGCGCTCAAGTACCACCCCATCTTTTTGATAGTCGGCGACGGCATAGACCTCCGAACCGTCATCGCCTAACCGTAAGCCGCGAAGCGTGACCGTCTCATCGTGCTGGTCGGACAGTTCCTGATCATGCCAAAACCAGTGAACGTTGGTGGCTTCAAGCTCGCTGGGGAGCGCAAGGTGAAACGTCGCCTGGCCGCCTTGACTACCAGTTTGATTGGGCAGATGCACCCCATACATCGTCCTTGGTGCGACCTGAATCGTGGCGGCTCCGCCCAGCAACAACGGTGGAAAATATAGCGTGCCAGCAATCATTTGACTACCGACTTCCCCATTACCAGTCAGCCGCAGCGAGGCATTTCCTTGGGCTTGTGCAGTCAACGCCGTTCCAGCCGAAAGAGAAAACTCGGGGGAGATCTCTGGGAGTAGCCCTGCGACTTGCACATCGGCCGATTGCCCATCAAAGAGAACGACATGCTCAGAGGTTAATTCCGGTGTGTAGGACTGTGGCAAGATCAGCAAGCGCAGTAATTCGGTGCTGTATTCCCCGGATGAAACGAAGAGCCCAAATAGTGGCGTAATAGTCAGCCCAATCTGAAAGGTGATCCAAGTGGGGGCGCTAACGGGCGGCGCGACGAAGCCATACTGAATATTTTTGGTATCGGGTTGGCGCCCAGCTTGCCCCGTTTGGTACGTCAGGCCAAACTGGCCAAGCTGTTTTTGCGTCCCCGCCTCATTTCCAAGCATTCGTTGTGGCACCTGATCACCAAGTTGGGCAGTGATCATAACCTGAAGTGTGGCAGTATCCTCTAAAATTTTCAGCCCGATTCCTGCCCGCAACTGAATATGCTCCCCTGACCGAACGAGACCCACGCGCCCGGTTCCCAGCTGGCGCCCCGCTGTATCCCGAAAATTCGCCTGCGTCAGGATGCGCGTTGAATCTGCGGTCGGGGTGCGGAACCCGGACCCCGCCACCACGGGCACTGTGGGCGGCAGAACAATACTGGGATTGGCGGCGGCGACAGGGCTGGCACGACCCATTTCCGTCCGAAGCCCAAACACAATCACCAAGGCGATGCTAAGTACCACTAGCACCCCCTTTTTATGAAGTCTCCGCATGAGCCGCACCTCGCCTTCCATATAGCAGCAAGAGCCACAACTCGATCAAGATCACCAACCCGATTCCAGCCGCCCATGGAATGGCTGCCTCTCCCGTTGCGGGAAAAATACCGCCCGGTCGTACCCTGCTAGGCGTTTTCCCCCCTGGTCGCGCAGGCTTTGTCGGGGTCGGTGCAGGCGGCGTTGGACGCGGCTTCGCCGGGGGGTTGACCGGCGCCAATGCATCTCCGACAATGGCCACCTGTGCCTGCGATTGCATCGCTTCTGCCGCCTTAACAACCTGGTGCCCCTGAGTGACCAAGAACAAGCAGGCCCCCAACACCCAGCCCAGCCACCGTTTATTTTGTCCCTTCATCTTTTTTCCTCCGCCAAAATAATAGTCCGAGCAATCCCAGTGCGATCAACAACAATCCGCCGATCAGCACCCACCACCACGGAAATGGGCGCACCACCGCCAATCGTGCACCTTTGTTGACCTGGGCCGCAGCCTTTGCATCGATTGTGAAGGCGCGGTGAAACCGCCACGTGTACGCGCCGGCAGTGGCCGTCAGTGTCAGCCAATATTTTCCAGCGACCAAAGGGGTTTTAGTGAAAAGCGCATAGTTGAACGACGAATTTGGTGCCATCGCCAATTTGTCCGCGTCTTGCGTCAGAAGCGGCTTTGAGTCACCGTCCCGGGTCACACTTGCCTTGATTGCCATGCCACCAAACAAGCGCGGCTGATCATTTTGCAGCGTTGCCAATACGGCCGCTTGATCGTTCTGATTGCCGGGTTTGACGCCCAGCAGATTCAGATGCGGCGCAACGCGTTTTTCCGTGGTCTGCATCTGAATGGCAACGACCATCGCGAATCGATTCGTGATACTCATGCCCGCCTGATCATCTGCGGCCGGCGCCGTTTCATCCGTCACATAAAAACTGCCAAGAAGCTGCCCCTTTAGTGGGGTATCTGGTAACTGCACAAAAAAGGTAACTTTTCGCCCTTCATTGGCTTTCAGCTCGAACGTCACAGGCGCCGACGCCAGATCAACAAGCTGAACAACGGCAGACGGATCCCGCTTACTACTTGGACTGTAGCCCACCTGGCCATTATCTTGTGTGAAGGCCGAGGTGATCGCCACCTTCACCGTTTTCGGCTGCGCGCTTTGGTTGGCAACTGTGATCGTGAGCGCCTGCCGGGTCCCCGGTTTGACCAGCAGATCAAAGTAACCTTTATTGCCACCCACTTGGTTTGCCGGGAGCTGCGGTGTCACCGTGAACCCAGCCCCAACGGCCTCAACGGACGCCACAGGCCAACCCGCCAGCGCCATTAGCAGTGAGGCGACGATGATGATCATTTTTCGAAGCACCCAATATTCCCCCATTTTCGTGTCCGATCCGCCTGACACACACGGCTCAAAGTGCTTGCCGATCGCGTTAAAAAAAGCCAGCACAACGCAACCGTTGCACTGACCTCTCACCGTTCAGATGTCAGCGCATGAGTCGCGCCGAATGTTGTTGATCACGCCTATGGCCCCTATGGTGTCGTCGTCTCTGGTTCTTGACTCAGCGTCCAGGTGATCGTCGCCTGATGGAGGCCCTTTTTGGCACTCTCATCCTTAGGCAACGCCAAAGTCCCACCAGATAGCTGCAGAATCGTATCCCCAGCACCCTTTTCAATTGGGGCATTGATCACACTGGTGGCCCCACTACCTGGCGTCAGCGGCTTATCCGCAAACTCACCTGCCACAGGATTAGCGTTATCGACTGCCCCCTCAAGGCTCAAGTTTGTGACAGTCAGGTCGTCAAATGTCCCGAGTGTCGCCGATAAATTCCACCCCGTGTTGGTGCCGCGGTAGTCGGAAACGGCGATCTGCCCCGTGTCATTGCCATCAAAAGTATTCTTATCTGTGATCGCGGTTTCCAGTGTCAGTTTTGCATCAACATCCTTCTTCACCAAGTCAGCAATTGAAACATTCTCAAATTGTAGATTCGGCACAGCGTCAAGGCTCAACGTACCCGGATCGATCTGAATATTTACCGTGCTATTGGCAGTTGCGGTGCCATCACTGCCGACGACAAAGCCTGCCCCGATCAAAGCCCCTGCAATATGATTGTCGACCACACCCGGGCCATTGCCATCCGCCGCAAGTACCGGCAAGACCGGCCCCGCCGCTGCTAATAACAGTCCAGCCCCCACAGCAAGTCTCACACCCCATGAACGTTTCATGGTCTGTCCTCCTTTTTTCCAGTCACACGTCTGACTCTAGCGAGCGAGCAACCACCACTCGCACCGTATCGATCAATTGCGATCAGTCTTCGCTGACCGCGCGTCCAAGATCTGCCCATTTCCCCATCCAATCGTTTTTCTCGTCGGCCTCACATCCCTTCAGGTGTTGGTGCTGAGATCAGTGTCCAAGTCAAGATTGCGTGATAGTTGCCGCTGACCGCATCTGGAAGCGGCGGCAAACTCAGAAACCCGAACATCGGTGACGTAAAATTCTGATCAGTCACCGGCCTTGCCTGACTGTTGAGAGCTTCCACTGGAGCGTCATCCCCCATCGTCATCAACGGAAACAATTCCAAGTCACGCCCCAAAAGCCACCCAATACCTAGTTTGGCCCCTACCACTGGCCGGTTGCTCGCGTGACTCAATTGGCCCGCGCTAACTGTGAGTTGCCATGGCGTCGGCGCATCACGCGTATCGATCACGGTCAGCCGCTTATCCTCACCTTGGCCAGGCCAGGACAAGAGCCAATCGAGATTGGTCGGGCTCACCTCATTCAGCGGCGTTTGCCCGGTATAGGCGCCATGAATCAATTCCTCGACCGTCGCCGCCTGCATCTCACCGTTTTTCTCGTGGCCAAACGTGAAATTCGGCACATCGACCAGCTGAAGGACGGGGGCATTGCCAACAGTGAGAGTCGCCAGATTAGACGTGAGAATAGTCTGTGTCCCCCAGATTTCATCACGCAGCACGATCTCCACTTGATAGCGCGCCTTGCGATCGAACTGTGGTGTGAGCGCGACTGTCAGGGAGTTTTCTGTTTCCCCGGCAAGGACTGTTTTTGCGCCATCGTCCGACACACGTTGCCATTTGACCGCCCTTATTGAATACGCATTTTCTTCAAAAATTGTCAGCATCTCTTCTGGAATATTGAACGTGACCGTTTCACCGATGCGCCCAGCACGATCGGCCAAGGCCATCACCATCATCGGCGCATGCGTGATCGCGGCGCTTTCATCGGCCAAGTTCGCGTATAAACCGATTGCGATCTGACCGGGGCCGCGCGGAACGATCACCCCGTCATCATCCACACTAGCCACCGCCGCCCCATCTTCCCCGGAGTCGAGCAGATAAGTGGCCCATTCCGGGTCGATCATGTCGCTCGGCTGATGAGTTGGCCGAATTGCGGTTGGTCCGGCGCCGTCACCCCAAAACAGCGCTGGTGTCTCATAACGCAGATCCGTCAAGACAAGTGGCGGGCGCAGTGTCACGCCAAGGGTGTTGGTCACCACCTCGTCATCCGTGCCACTGTGAATGCGCACGCGAAGAAACAAATGGGACCAGGTCTCGTCATAAGCAAGGCGACGCAATTCGTTCGTCGTTGTCGTTGCGGTCAGTGTCCAGGCGGTCTGCCCGTCTTGTGAGACTTCCCACAGATACGTCGTGGCGACGGACAGGCCATCATCCAAGGGCGGCTCAGGTGCAACGAATGGCTGCATTGGCCGCGCAATGCCGCGCACCAACTCGTTTGGCCCGATCACAGCTGGCCCTGCCAGCACCCCTAAGGAAAAATCGAGGTCCGCCGCCAGCATCTCATCCGCACTTTCGATCTCCGAGCGGGCTGTGAGCCTAACATGGCCACTCGTCCCAGGCACCGCCTCTACCTCTGTCGTCACGGTATTTCCAGCTTGCATCACGAACAATCGGGTGTCATCAGCACTCTCCCACTCCGGCGACCCGCGCAGGCTCACATCGGGTTCCGTAACCAACTGGACGGGCGTCATCGCCATCCCCTCAGGCGCATCCGGCGCGGTGATCAAGATGCGGCGATTCGGTTTCACGTGAAACGCTGTACTAACGATCAGGCGCGCGGGATTGGACACCAAGCTCGTGGCGACCGGCTGACCATCACTCAAGCGAAAATAATTAGCCGTAGCCGTGACAACGCCCGCATCCTCAGGCGTCAAATGGCGAATCACCAACCGATCCGTACTTGGCGTGAAGCGCTCGTCGTCTTTGATCGCCTCACCATTCAGTTGCCACTTTGTATTACGCGCCTCAAGTCCGGCGGGCAGGCGCAATTCAAATTCAGCCTCGCCAGTCTCATAACCGCGCACATCCGGCAAGTCCGCCGCATACACGACCGGGTCTGCCGCCTCGACTGAATAGGAAAAAGCAGACCGACTTTGTTCTGGTACGTCGATCTGGGCGGTCAAGTGACTCGCTCCGACCGCACCATTCACGGGGCTGAACAGTAATTGCCCACCCTGCGGCGCCCAGGTGCCAAGCCGCGTCTCATAATCGCGGTAGTCTGGTACGACCCCCACCGGCAACCCCGCAATTCCAACGGACACGCTTCCCCCACGAAAAACGATCGACGGGGTCGCCTCGATCACAGGGGGATAGTCGGCGGGAAAGACCAGCACCCAAAAGGGGGCTGAATAATAGCGACGTTCGATCACCGGCGACTGACCGAGATGATAATCCACCTCAAGCTGATAACTGATCCAGGTCGGGCTCGTCAAATGGAACTGATCAAACCTCAGCTGATAATGCAGATAGTCATTCGGCATGCCGGTCCAATACGGCGTCCACTTCACCCCATTTTGCGGTTGACTCCCATGTTCTTGCGAGGCACTCAACCCGATATCGATCGGACTCGTCTGGGCTGGTGCGTCCCCGACCTTGATTCGAGTACGAAAACCCAGCGTATACTGGCCATCACTGCCGTCTTTTCCAAAAGAAGCCTTCATCGTGACCGTCTCATCACTTTTCAGGAACGTCTGATACTTGCCTTCTGTGTCTCCCCAATCGACAAAGGCATTGCTGGCGACATAATTCGGCTGCGTCCGAAACCCAGAGCGATTGCCAAACGCCTCAGGGGAAGGCGCCGGAAAGTCGGAGGGTCCCGTTTTCGGCACAATGATCTGAGCCGTAGCCTTGACCGCTATCGCCGGCAACACCAGGCCCGCGCTCGCCACCATCCCTAAAAGTAAGAGGCCGACCATCACCAGATGCCAGACCCGTTTCATGCATGTCACCCCTCCCCACACATCTGTTCCCGCTATCGCTATTGTACAGGATGATGTTATTTTCTGGCAACGCTTTCATTGAAACTTATTTGTTTGTTGTTTTATATAAAGTTATTTTATAAGCAAATAAAAAAGCACGCTTACCGCTCACCGTAAGTGTGCTTCCAGTTAGGCGCGTTCCTTCCCGTACGACGGGGCAGAACCGAATACCTTCTTATATAAACGACTGAAATAAAAGGGATCATGGTAGCCGACGCTGGCCGCCACATCTTTGATCGGCAAGTCCGTCTCCCCCAGAATCTTTTGGGCGTGGGCGAGCCGAACCTGCATCAGATAAGTCATCGGACTTTGACCCTTGAGTTGCTTGAACGTCCGCGACAGATGGGCCTCCGAGACGTGCAGGTAGTCGGCGACCCGCGCCAACGTTAGGTCATCGGCAAAATGGGCGTCCAGATAGTAGGCGGCGCTTGAGACCATCGCCTGCTGCTCGGTGCTCGTCTCACTGTCGCTGATCGTGAGGTGATCATCGGCGACTGCATTGTCAGGCAGCGCCCGCATCAAGATGCAGACCAGCTCCGTCACATAGGCCTGCAGCAGGAGGTCATGGCCAAACGCCGACCGCTGTTTGACCTCCCCGATGATGCGTTGGGCAATGTTGAAAAACAGCGGCTGCTGGTCTTCCAGGCGCAGCACCGGATCTTTGAACGGAAAATGGTCCGGCGTCAGCCCAGGCAAAACGACATGGCGAAAACCGATATACAGCTGATAACTATGGCTACCCGCCGGTTGGTGCTCGTTGTGATGCACATGCGGGTTCAACAGCACTGCCTGGCCTTGTTGCACCCGAATCTGGTGGCCTTCGATCGTGTAATCTGAGAACCCTTCTAACATCACCGATAATTCTGGAAAATCATGTTCGTGATATTTACTAGTATCTTCCCCTTCATTCATGTATGCGAAGGCATACAGCACATCCGGCGAGAAACTTTTTAGATCGATCATTGGTCTACTCCCTGCGGCACCTGCCGAAAACCCTGCTCGACTGCTGATGAACCGCTTTCGCATTGATTTTAGCATAAAAACACAAGGAAACAGACAAAATAGTCCATTCATGTCTCAGCTAGTTCCCTCATAATAGCCACATGAACAAATGGCTGGGCGATCGACGCATCGGGCGCCGGTTCCGCCCAGCCTCGGAGGTGTAGTGATGGGTACCTTTCAATGGGTCTGGCAGTACATTCGGCGCAATATGAAATTGCTGATTCCTGCCACCCTGCTTATTTTCGTCAATGCCGCGGCGATCGTGGTCGCGCCTCTCATTGGCGGTTGGATCATCGACCAGGTCATCGGCCAAGGGCACACGGAGCGACTCGTGCCGTTTTTGCTGATCATGATTGGCGTCACGCTGGGTCGGACCATCGTGCGCTACATTTATCAGGTCATCTTCGAGCAAGTCGGGCAAAACGTGATGTGGGACATCCGCCACGACTTGTTTGAAAAGCTGCAGAAGCTGGACTTCACGTTCTTCAACAATGTCTCCACCGGCGATATCATGGCTCGGATGACCGGGGATATGGACGCGATTCGTAATTTTGTGGCCTGGGACAGTTACAACCTGATCGAATGTGTGCTGTGGTTCGTCACCGCGATCTTGGTCATGGGCAGCATCAACTGGCCGTTAACGCTGGCCTTGGCCGCCCTGACCCCGTTCATCGGCTTTCTGACCATGCACATGAGCAACGAGGCGCATCCGGTATACTTCCAGATTCGTGAAGCCTTCGCGCACCTCAACTCAATGGTCGAGGAAAATATTTCCGGGAACCGCGTTGTCAAGGCGTTTACCCGCGAACCTTACGAAATCGAGAAGTTCAATAAGCTCAACGACGCGTATAAGGCCCGCAACATGGATGCCGCCCGGGTTTCTCGGCGCTACCTGCCGCCACTGGACATTCTCGCGTCGATGCTGTCGGTGATCGTCCTCATTCTTGGCGGCTTCCTCGTCATCAAAGGGGCCATGACCCTTGGCGATCTGGTCGCGTTCAACGGCTTTTTGTGGATGCTGAACCAGCCGATGCGGATGAGCGGCTGGCTGATCAACGACGTCCAGCGCTTTTCCGCCTCAACGATCAAAATTCGGCGGATGCTGGGGGCCAAGTCGTCCATTCCAGTGCAAGACAGCGAGCATTATCAAAAGTTGCAAGGTTACGTCACCTTCGACCATGTCAACTTCGAGTATGCCGATGCGCCTGAAGTGCCGGTGCTGCATGACATCAGCTTCACCGTCAAGCCCGGCGAGACCATGGGCATCCTCGGCGAGACTGGGTCTGGGAAATCAACGCTGATGAACCTGATCGCCCGGTTCTATGACCCAACATCAGGCGAGGTCCTGATCGATGGGAAAAACGCGAAGGACTGGCCAGTTCGGCAGTTGCGCGATCAGATCACGATCGTCATGCAAGACCTGTTTCTATTTTCCGATACGATTCAGGACAATATCTCTTATGGGAACCGGCAGGCCGAACCGCAGCTGATTCAGCACATGGCGGATGTCGCCGATGCGTCGCAGTTCATCGCGGAAATGCCGGATGGCTATGACACCGTGGTCGGCGAGCGTGGGGTTGGCCTGTCTGGCGGGCAAAAGCAGCGGATCTCGCTGACCCGGGCGCTGGTCAAGAATCCATCCATTTTGATCTTGGATGATACGACTTCGGCGCTGGACATGGAGACCGAGGCGGAGATTCAAAAGAAGCTGTCGCCGATCACGCAAAAGAAGACGACGTTCATCATTGCCACGCGCATCAGTTCGCTGCGCCATGCCGATCAGATCATCGTGCTGAAACACGGCGACATCATCGAGCGTGGGACGCATGATGAGTTGATCGCCAAGCATGGGTATTACTTCGATACGTATCAGAAACAACTCGGGGCGTTAGGTGTGAAGGGAGGCGAGTCAAATGGCGAAGCGTAATACATTCGATGAAGATGAAGAGCTGCAAGAGACCTTTAACTGGAGCTATTACCGCCGCCTTGGCCGCTATCTTGTGCCGTATCTGACCAAGCTCGCCTTGGTGCTGGGGACCTTGATTCTCGGCAGTTTGGCTGGCACCCTTGGCCCGTATCTGACGAAGGTCGCCATCGACCAAGCTATTCCGCAAAAAAATCTCTCGCTGTTGTGGCTATTGACAGGCATCTTTGCTGCCTTGCTGATCATCACCTTTTTCTGCTATCGCTACCGCATCTGGACGATCACCGAAGTCGGCCAGGACATGCTCAAAGATATGCGTTCCGATATCTTTGACCATCTGCAGGAGCTCCCGTTTTCCTACTTTGACTCACGCCCGCATGGCAAGATTCTGATTCGTGTCGTCAATTACATCAACACGCTCTCAGATCTCTTGTCCAACGGCTTGATCAACCTGATCAACGACATCATCCTGCTGGTCGTCACCTTGATCTTCATGGTCAGCATCAACTGGAAGCTGGCGCTGTGGAGCTTGGCGCTGATTCCGATTTTGCTGGTCTGGACGCGCATCGTGCAG
Organism: Lacticaseibacillus yichunensis; assembly: GCF_003946405.1. Classification (GTDB taxonomy): domain Bacteria; phylum Bacillota; class Bacilli; order Lactobacillales; family Lactobacillaceae; genus Lacticaseibacillus; species Lacticaseibacillus yichunensis. Next base: position 18,187 of record NZ_RHOG01000029.1, read on the forward strand.
ATTCAGCAACGCAAGGCGTATCGTGAGCTGTCCAACAAGCAGTCGAACATGAATGCCTACATCCACGAAAGTATCGCCGGTATCAAGGTCACCCAGGGTTTTGCCCAAGAGGATAACGCCAGCGCGACCTTCGATCATGTGGCCAATGAGTATCGCAGCTCCTTCATGCATGCGATTCGCGTGCAATGGGCATTGTGGCCTGGGGTGCAAAACATCTCCACGCTGACCACGGCGCTGATCTACTACATCGGCATCACACAATGGGGCGGCGTCGATGTGACCACCGGGACGCTGATCGCGTTCATGGGTTATGTCGCCAACTTCTGGAACCCTGTGATCGATATCGGGAACTTCTACAACTCCCTGATCACGGCCACCGCCTATCTGGAGCGCATCTTTGAAACGATGGATGAAGAGCCAGAGGTCAAGGACCTGCCAGATAGCTTCGACTTGCCACCGATTCATGGGGATGTGGAATTCAAGGATGTTTCCTTCAAATATGAAGAGGACACGCCGATGATTCTGAAACACGTCAGTTTCCACGCCGCGCCTGGGGAGACTGTTGCCTTAGTCGGGCCGACCGGGGCGGGGAAATCCACCGTCATCAACCTGTTGTCGCGGTTCTATAACGTGACAGAGGGCGAGGTCGACATCGATGGCGTCGATATTTCCCGGGTGACACTCAAGTCGCTGCGCAGCCAAATGGGCGTGATGCTGCAGGATACCTTCATCTTCTCCGGCACCATTCTCGAAAACATCCGCTACGGCAAGCTCGACGCCACAGAGGAAGAGGTCATTGCGGCGGCGAAGGTCGTGCGCGCGGATGACTTTATCCGTGACATGCCGCAGGAGTATCACACCGAGGTGCAAGAGCGTGGGTCGACCCTGTCAGCCGGCCAACGTCAACTGATCGCGTTTGCCCGGACACTGCTCGCCGACCCGAAGATTCTCATTCTCGATGAGGCGACTGCAGCAATCGACACACAGACCGAACTGCTGCTCCAGGCTGGGCTGAACCGCCTGCTGGAAGGCCGGACGAGCTTCATCATCGCCCACCGCCTGTCGACCATTCAAAACGCGGACCAGATCATGGTGGTCAATCACGGTGAGATCGTCGAACGCGGCAGTCATCAGGAATTGATGAAAAAACGCGGCGAGTACTTCTCATTGTATGAGGCCCAATACCGCATGCTGCAATCACTTTAAGCGAGAATCAAAAAAACCGGCTCATTTGTGAGTCGGCTTTTTGATTCGGAAAAATCAGTTGAATTTGTCCCAAATATTCGCCAGGATGTTGGTCTGATCGCGATCCGGCCCAACTGAGAACGTCAGCAGGTCGACATTGATCAATTCAGCGATACGCTCGATGTAATGCCGCGCATTCACAGGCAGGTCGGCCAGTGTTTTCGCCTGGGTGATGTCCTCGTCCCAGCCTGGCATTTCCTCATAGACCGGCTTGCACTCAGCCAGCTCCTTCAGCGACGCCGGATAATGGTAGATCGTCTCGCCGTTGCGCTCATAGGCCGTGCAGATCTTGACGGTCTTCAAGCCAGTCAGGACATCGACGGAATTGAGGCACAGATCGGTGACCCCGGCCACGCGCCGGGAATGGCGAACGACCACCGCATCGAACCAGCCGATGCGCCGGGGCCGGCCGGTGACGGTGCCATATTCATGGCCCGCTTCCCGGATAAAATCGCCGTCTGCGTTGAGCTGCTCAGTTGGAAATGGCCCGTCGCCGACACGCGAGGTGTATGCCTTAGCGACGCCGACAACGCGGTCGATCTTGCTGGCCCCCACGCCGGCGCCAATCGTGACCCCACCGGCCGGGTTAGACGAGGTGACAAATGGGTAGGTGCCCTGGTCGATATCGAGCATCACGCCCTGCGCCCCTTCAAAGAGCACATTTTCGCCCTGGTCGATCGCGTCGTTCAGCACGACCGAGGTGTCACACACATATTTTTTGATCTGTTGGCCATACCCATAATATTCCTCAAAAATATCGTCGAAGGCCATGGGCTCAGCGCCATACAGTTTCGTGAATTCCTTATTCTTTTCAGCGAGATTCTGACGCAGCCGCTCCGCAAAGATCTCCTTATCCAAGAGATCTGCGATGCGAATGCCGACACGCGACGCCTTATCCATATAGGCCGGGCCGATGCCGCGATTGGTGGTGCCGATCTTATTGGCGCCCTTTGCCGCTTCCTGAAGCTTGTCGAGGGCGATGTGATAAGGCAAGATCACATGCGCGCGGTCTGAGATGCGCAAGTTGCTAGGATCAACGCCCTTTTCTGCCAAATAAGCGAGCTCTTCGACCAAGCTCTTCGGATTGACGACCACGCCGTTGCCGATCACTGACAGCTGGTGCGGATACAAGATACCTGAGGGAATCAGCCGAAGTTTGTAGACTTGGCCGTTGTTGTGAATCGTGTGGCCGGCGTTGTCCCCGCCTTGATAACGGCTGATGATGCGTGCGCCTTCGCTGAGAAAATCCGTGATCTTCCCTTTGCCTTCGTCGCCCCACTGCGTTCCGACGATCACTACTGTGCCCATATTTTGTCGCTCCTAACATATTTGGTCGGCCAAGCCGCCAGAAGATATTCTACCAATCCGGGACAGTTCTCGCAAGGCTATTTCCGAATGATGAGCGGATTTATGTTTTGATAAACGCAAAAACCCGAACAAAAATTGTTCGGGTTTTTCATGCATCGGTTATTCACGAATATCAACGGCCATCCTGATGTAACGTCTCCTCGGCGATATAGGCGAAAATATGGCCAAAAGCGAGTTCCAAAACGTCATCAAACGCCACCGGCACGTTTTCCGGTTCTCCGCCATCGGTCAGGCGCATCACAAAGCCGGTTGCCGAGACCTCCTGGGGAACGCCCATCAGATGGTCCTCTTCAGTGGCGGCCCGTACCCGGATCACCCGCTGAAAGGCCGCAGCCTCGCTCACCAAACTGGGAATCAGCTCGGCGGTGTTGTCAAAATCACGATCCGCATTCAGGACCGGTTGCTGGGTAAAATCATGCGCCATATCCCACTGCCGGTAAAAGGCGATGGTCTGCAGGTAATCCGAGGCGGTGGTCAGGCTCTGAAGCGCGGCGATGCGCAGCGCCACATAGCCGCCAAACTGCGCCGCCATGTCCAGCAACGAGAGCACGACCACCCCGTGATTGAGTGCCTTGACTGTGCCGATATAAAACTGGTCCTCATTATCCCGCGGAATCGCGGCCAGCATCGCGCCACTTTTTTCGGCATCAGCTAAGATCGGCGTCAGCTGACCGTTGTTAAGGTGCAGCATCGATTTTTGATGAACCAGGTGCGCGCGCTGCGCCACCAGCTGGGTCTCAAGAAACAGGTCCAGGCCGGCAAACTCCACGACCAGCACGTCGGAGCAGTCGATCTGCATCACGCGCACATCGGTGTAGTTATATTTATTGAAAACAGACAGCGTGAAGCGATCCTCAAACACGCTGGTGATCTGGCCTTCCAGAAACGAATCGTCATCGGCCAAGATCACCATCACAACTTGTTGGCTGGCCTGGGCCTGCTGTGCCAATTGCTGCAGCAGGTCCTGGGTCGGATCGAACTTGAGCGTCGCCGGCTCCTCAAGGGTGAGGAAATGCGCCTTTTCCGCCAGGTCAATGCGAAAGTCCATGTCGTCGAGATCCGCGCCGGCAAATTCGACCTGCTCGATCGCGTTAAACGTCAGCAAAACGGCGCCATCGCTAATGCCAGCATCATTATAAGTCGACAAGATCACCGCGTTACTGCCGAGCGCCTGGACATAGCCCGTGTAAAAATCGTCGGTATCTCGCTGGTAGACATTGATCAGCAGCTTTTCGTTGAGTGCCGCCATCAAACTCATCAAGATCGCGTCGATCGCGATCACCTCCCAAAAATAGACGTGTTGCGTGTTCCATTAAAGCGCACGCAATGCTACAGCAGTGTCGTGGGCCAAATGTCCGGGTCCGAGCAGCTAAGGCTCCAATCACCTGGTCCTAAGTTCGGACCAGGCGCTTGGAACACTTACCTGTCGGACCCAAAAACGACATTTGTCCCACTTCCGTTAATGGGTCGGCGCCTGGGCATCAGGCGCCATGGAACTGAATTTGTTGTAGGATTTGACGAATAAGAGCTTCACCGTGCCGCGCGCACCGGACCGGTTTTTTTCAACGATCACTTCGACCGGCCCGACATTTTGCTCATCGTCTTCATGCGGCTTGCCTGCGCTATCGTCGCCTTCTTCGTCGCGGTAATAATCATCGCGATACAAAAAGGCCACGATGTCCGCATCCTGCTCGATGGACCCAGATTCACGAATGTCCGACAGCACAGGGCGCTTGTCCTGCCGCTGTTCGACGCCACGGGAAAGCTGGGACAGGGCGATCACCGGCACATGCAGTTCCTTGGCCAGCTTCTTCAACTGCCGCGAGATCGCGGAGACCTCCTGCTGACGGTTCTCCTGCCCGGAGCCTTCGATCAGCTGCAGGTAGTCAATGATCACCAGGCCGAGGTCATGCTCCTTGGCCAGGCGCAGGCATTGCGAGCGAATCTGGGCCATGCGCACGCCGGGGGTGTCATCGATGTAGATGCTCGCCTGGCTCAAAGACCCCATGGCGATCACCAAATGCGACCATTCATCTTGCGACAGTTGGCCGGTGCGCAGGTGGTTGGCGTCGATGCTGCCTTCTGCGCAAAGCATGCGGTTGACCAGAGACTCCGCGCCCATTTCCAGGCTGAAAAGCGCGACAGTTTTCTCTGTTTTGGTGCCGACATTTTGCGCGATGTTCAGCGCAAAGGCCGTTTTCCCGACTGCAGGACGCGCCGCCAAGATCACCAGTTCATCTTCGTGCAACCCAGTCGTCAGCTTATCAAGCTCGTGAAAACCGGTTGGCAGTCCCGTGATCTCCTGCTTGTTTTGATACAGTTTGTCGATCTCGGCGACCGCGGAGTTGAGAACGTCCTTGATCGAGCGAAAGCCGCCCCGGGTCCCAACATCGGCCACCTGCATCATTTGATTTTCAGCATTTTCCACCAGCCCGGCCACGTCGCTTTGGTCGTCATAGCTCTGGCGGATGATCTTTTCAGCTGTCTGAATCAGGCGCCGCAACTGCGCCTTATCCGCAATGATCTGCGCATAATACTGCACATGGGCCGCAGTCGGCGTGGCGTCAGCCAGCTCAAGTAAATAAGGCACCCCGCCAATATCAGTCAGCTGGTTGCGGGCCTCGAGGCAGTCCTGCAGCGTGACCACATCGATGGCCGAGCCTTCCTCAGACAGCGCGGCCATCGCCGCAAAAATCAGTTGGTGGGCGCGCTTATAGAAGTCTTCGGGCTGAATCAATTCAGCTGCATCGACCAGGGTCGCGGGGTCCAAAAAAATACCGCCGAGCACGGCCTGCTCCGCTTCTAGACTTTGTGGCATTTGCCGTTGAATCGGTTGATCGTCCATCTTTGTCGCTCCTCACCGTTTGCTGTGTCCTAACCAGTATAGAGTAAAACCTGGACAAACTAAAGCCGCCGAACTTGTCGCTGGAAAATAAAAAAGCCGCTTATCACCCGGGAAATAACGGGCAAAAATGGCGGCTTTGGATCAGGCAATTATTTTTGCTGGGTGATGTGCACGCGAATCGTGGCCGTCACGCCTGGGTACAGGTCCACCGGCACATTGCGGTAGCCCAGCGCCCGAATCGGCTCTGGCAGATTGATCTTGCGCTTGTCGACCTTGATCTCGTATTGCTTTTCCAGCGCCGTGGCGATCTGTTTTGACGGAATCGAGCCAAACAGTCGCGCGTCTTCGCCGGCCTTGGACTGAATCTGCACCACCGTGTTGTCGTCCTCGAGCCGCGTCTTGACGGCAACGGCTTCCGCTTTGGCGGCGGCTTCCTTTTTGGCCTCAAGCTTCTGCTGGCCTTGAAGCGCGCTCATGGCCTGCGAGGTCGCGGCTTTCGCCTTCCCATTTTTGATCAAAAAATTCTGCGCGTAGCCATCTGGGACCTCTTTGACCTCGCCGCGCTTGCCTTTTCCTCGAACATCTTGGGTAAAAATCACTTTCATGATGCTTGCACCTTTTCCTTTCGACTTAATTCTCCGCCTGCTCTTCGGCGATCGCCTCGCGCAGCATCGTCGTCACCTGCGTCACGGTCTTGCCTTCGATCTGGGTGGCGGCATTGCTCAAATGGCCGCCGCCGCCGAGCCTTTCCATGATCACTTGGACGTTGATGTCGCCCAGCGAGCGCGCGGAGACGCCAATGCGATTATCCGGCCGCCGCGTCACCACGAAGCTGGCCTCGATGCCATTGAGCGACAGCAAGGTGTCGGCCGCCTGCGCCGCAATCACCGGATCATAAGACTTGGTCTCTTCTCCTGTACATAATGCCATATTCGCCGTGATCATTTCAACGCTGTCGATCAAGTGATTCTTTTGAATGTACGCGTCGACATTTTCCTTCAATAGATTTTGCGTCAGCAGCGAATCCGCGCCATTTGAGCGCAGGTAGCTGGCCGCATCGAAAGTCCGTGTCCCGGTTCGCAGGGAAAAATTATGGGTGTCCACAGTGATCCCGGCCAGCATCGCCGTCGCCTCCAGCTTATTGAGCCCTGCCACATTGGTCGGCTGGTACTCAAACATCTCGGCGATCAGCTCGCAAGTCGAGCTCGCATACGGCTCAATGTAGACGAGCATCGGATTATCCGGGAACTCCTCGCCGCGGCGATGGTGATCGATGATGACGGTGCGGGCGGCGAGGCGGTCATAAAGGGCCGGCGCGCCGGTGATGGTTGGCTTACTGTGATCGACCATCACGAAGAGGCTCTGCCCGGTGGCCTGCGCCAGCGCGGCTTCCGGGGTAATGATGGCATTGGCCGTGTCGGGATCTTTGCCGATCAGCTGCATCAGGCGCTGGACATCTGAATGCAATTGATCCGGCTCGATCACCACGTAACATTCTTTGCCATTCATTTGCGCGATGCGCCGAATCCCGAGCGCCGCCCCGACTGAATCCATGTCGGGCCGCTGGTGACCGGTGACGAAGATCTTGTCGGTCTGTTTAAACAGCTCCTGCAGGGCGCCCGAGATCATTCTGGCCCGCACGCGGGTCCGTTTTTCCATCGGGTTGGTCTTGCCGCCGTAAAAGCGCGCCTGTTCATTTTTCGCCCGCACAACGACCTGGTCGCCGCCGCGACCAAGCGCGAGGTCCAAGTTGGACTGCGACGTCAGCGCCAGTTGGCCCAAGTCGGCCTCGCCATAAGCGATACCCACGGACAGGGTCAGCGGGAAGTTCTGCTTAGATGTCTCCTCGCGAATCACATCGAGAATGTGGAATTTATCCTTCTCCACCTTTTTCAAGGCGCGGACATATGCGATCAGCAAAAAGCGGTCATCACCGATGCGTTTGACGAACATCCCGAAGTTATTCGCCCAGTCGGTCAGCTGGTTGGTGACATAGCTGTTGAGCGTTGAACGCGCTTGATCCTCCATAGTCTGGGTCAACTCGTCGTAATTATCCAAAAAGATCTGGCCGATCGCCACACGCTCCTCGGCCGCCTGGGCTTCGATCTGCGCATAGCGGGTAATATCCATTAAATAGACGACGCCGATGCTTTTTTGAATGATCATCTCGAATTCATGATCGCCCCAGTGGATCTTCTGCCGCTCATTGGACTCCTGCTTGCCGGCGACGAGTTCGGCCAGCGCTGGGTCAACCACCGAAAGCGGTTGGCCAAGGAAATCCTGGTCGCCGAAATATTGCTGCAGATAGGGATTGGCCCATTCAATGTTCAGCCGGTCGTCGTAGATCAAGATTCCGACCGGCATCTTGATCAGGGCCTCTTGTTCCCCTCGCTTGATGCGGTACGACAGATCCGAGATGTATTTATTGGTATTCGCGGTGATGGTCGCCAAGGCGTAAAAGACGGCCGCGACCAACCCGATCAGAAAGAGTAAGAGCAAGACCGCCACCAGCGGGCGAATAAAAAAGGCGACGATCACGTCAAGCGCGGCCAAGACCAGCATGACGGCTGAGACGATCAGCAGCCGTTCATCTTCCAAAAATGCTGGCAGCTTGATGCGCGCAAATAGTTTTTTCATCATAACGCTCACTTTCGCTGAGTCTCAATTTAGGGAATCTTAAGTAATTCTACCATACTTGGCCAAGCCCTGCCCTTTGTCCGAATTTCAAACCAGGGTGCGCGGAATGTCCCCGGTCAGCCCAAATGAATCGACGGGCAGCAATCACGACTGCCAAGGCCAAAAAGTCCACCTGTCGCCATGATAATTTTGTTTTTAAATGACAAAATATAATTGTTAGTAATGTTTATCAAAATTGACTAATGGTCAGAATCGGCCAGAATGTTCATTAGCGCTAAAATAATGAACAAATCAGCCAAGATCGTCAACACACTCGATCGAATCTCAAAACTATTTTTACGAATATTGAACCGAAAAATCACCATCTAAACCGTTGATGTATCCGCTTACGCGCGTTATACTGATTTCGACACTGAGAGGCGTGGAGGAGCTGGCCACGAGTTTTCTCCCAGCGTCGGTCAGTCCGGCGGGAGACAACCCGCGACCCACCCCGAGCGACGCAATGACGGTCACCTGTACGATGTTGGGTGACCCAAAGGGAGAAACGGACCCAGTGCTGAAAGGCACCGGAAAATGTACCACCCGTATTTCTAACTGAATAAGTTCCCCGAACACCGACGGGAGGAATCTCGAAAATGAAGAGGGAAAGGGATCCAACCTAAAATTTGGCAGGTCGGAGGAGACTTCGGCCTGTTTGCTGTGCAATGGAATAACTTGGCGACGGATCGACGCGGCCAAGTACCAATCAGCGCGATTCGAAAAGGCCTGAGCGAATTTTTGCTCAGGCCTTTTTTCGTGGCTTCCGATTATCGGCGATGCCTCAAGGTCAGGCGGCGCTTGATAGAGACGTAGCCACCCTCAGCGCGCCTTGACCAAGGTCTCGCGGCCCAGCCACGCGACCGCCGCCGCACCGATCAGGACAGCCGCCGTGAACAGCCCAAAGATCGCGGTGAATGAGACCCCGCTGGCCACCATCGCGCCCGTTGCCAGCGGGCCAACGATGCCGCCCAGCCGACCGACCCCAGCCGCCATGCCGGAGCCACTGCTGCGAATGCTGTCTGGATATTGTTCCGGCGAATACGCGTACAAGGCACCCCATGCCCCCAAGTTGAAGAACGAAAGCAACGCCCCAGCCGTCAAGAGCATCGCCAGGTTGGCTGCGGCGCCAAACGCAAGCGCCGACAATTCGGTACCGGTCAAAAAGACGATGAGGACCGGCTTGCGGCCCCATTTTTCGATCAGCCAAGCGGCGACAAAATAGCCAGGCAGTTGGGCCAAGGTCATCAGCAAGGTGTAGCCAAAACTATGGATCAAGTCATAGCCGCGCAGCACCATCACACTCGGCAGCCACAAGAACATCCCATAATAGGAAAAGACGACCATGAACCAGACGATCCAGAGCATGGCTGTCGCTCGCCGTAATTGCGGTTGCCATAGCGCGCGTAACGCACTGAAAAAGCTGCGACGCTGCGGTTTTTCCGCTTCAAAGACCGGCGATTCGTTGATGCCGCCGCGGAAATACAAGGCATAAAGCGCCGTGCATCCGGTGATCAGGACACTCACACGCCAGCCCCAATGCGGAATGACAAAATAGGAGACCAGCGCGGCAAGCAGCCAGCCCACCGCCCAAAAGCTTTCAAGCAGGACCACGCTGCGGCCGCGATGTTGTGGCGCCACGCTTTCCGACACGAGCGTCGAGGCAACCGGCAATTCACCGCCGAGGCCAGCCCCGATGATGAACCGCAGCGCCATGAACATCACATAACCATTTGCCAACGCCGACAGGGCCGACCCCATTGAAAAGACCAACAGGGTGATGATCAGCACAGCTTTGCGCCCGATCCGATCCGCCATCATCCCAAAAAGGACGGCGCCGAGTGCCATCCCCAGCGAGGAGATACTGCCAATCAAGCCACTTTGCGTCGCCGTCAGATGCCATTCAGGCGCGACCGCGGCCAAAATAAAGGACAACATCCCCACATCCATGGCGTCAAAGAGCCACGCCACCCCAACACCAGTGATCAAACGCGCATGTTGCCACAGCGAAGGCGCCGTTTTTGATTCTTCCATGAGCCAATCTCCTCCAAGAAAAAAGAGGGTGTCAAGACATCCTCCGAATTGGCTCTATTTTCCGGGAAATAAGGTGTCTTGTCAACCCTCTTCGTATAAATAACCCGCATTTCTTAGGGCTGTTTTGACCGCGGTCAACTGAGCCGGGGTGCTGTAGGCGATCGTGTGCAAATGCACCCCGCCTGTCAGCTCAGATAACAGCTTAGCCGGATGTTGACGTAGATGGGCCATGAACAGCGTGATATCGGTCTGGGTGCGGATCTGCAGCTGGCCGCGCAGCTCACCATACACCGGATGATCCACCGCGACATCTAGCAGCGCAGCGCCCGTCGCCACGATCAGCGACATCTCGTCTTCCGTCTGGGCCGGGGTGTGGCGGCACACGATCACCGCCTGCTGTTCCCCGCTAGCGGTTCGCTGGTACTGATAGCCCTGGGGCGTTGCGATGACTTGATCGCCGTGTGCACGCATCAAGGCGATATCCCCGACCACCGTCTGCCGACTGACGCCAAATCGCTTGGCAAAAGTCGTCGCCGAGATCGCCTCCGTTGCTTCACTCAAGGCAGCCTGAATCTGGGCGCGCCGCTCTGCATTCGTCAACATAAAACCAGCTCCTTTTCTACTTACGACATTGTGTTCTTTCAGTGTACCGCGCGCCGGCTGTCAAGACAACGGCCGCAAAAAGACCCGGGTCAAAATTTCTGACTCAGGTCTTTTTTGGTGGGAATGAAATGTGGCTTTTGGAGACGGATCCGGTGACCCGCCGTCCCGCGCGCTTCGCACCCTATTCCAGTTGGGCTTCGGTGCGCACAGCGGGTACATCTAACTGTCTCGGGCACTCGAGGCAAAGAACGCCTCAAGCGCTCCGAGCCAAGTTAGCTGACCCGCCGTCCCGCGCACCTCCGCACCCTATTCCAGTTGGGCGCCGCGTGGCAGGTCTGAGACATCTAGTCGTCCCGGTCGCCTGATGGCTAAGTGCGCCATCAAACGCCCGGGCCGCACTAGCTGCACAGACCTAAACGCCGCGCTTCGCACCCTAATCCTTTTCCGCCTTAAAATGCGGTTTCGCCGCTTCTTTGGCATAGGCGAGGCGGATCAGCTTATCGATCTCGGTGACGACCAAGACAATAAAGCCGATTGCAATCGCGATGCCCCATTCGCGCAGGGACATGCCGGAAGTGCCCATCACATTTTGCATGAACGGCACGTAGGTCAAAATCAGCTGCAACACCATCATGAGGCCGATGATCGCATAGGCCATCGGGTTGGTGAAGAGCTGCTTGGAAAACGCCGGGGCCTTGGTGCGAATGTTGAACAGGTAGAAGATCTTCCCGAGAATGACGATGTTGACCATCATCGTCGAGGCGGTGGCCGCATCCACGATGCCGCGGCTGAGCAGATAGTCATGGGCGATCAGGCCCAGGCCAGAGATCAGCACCGACACATAAATGAGTTGGAAAATATCGTGCTTGTTCATCATGCCGGCCGTGTTCGAGCGCGGCGGCCGTTCCATGATGCCCGGTTCCGCGGGCTCGAAGATAAACGCAAACTGAATGGTGATCGCCGAGACCATGTTGATCCACAGCATCTGCGGGGCATTCAGCGGCATGGCATCCTGCGTGAGCACGGTAAAGGCGATGATCAACCCTTCGGCAAAACTGGTCGGTAGCAGGAACAACACACTCTTTTTCAAGTTGTCATAAATGCGCCGGCCTTGGGCGATCGCTTTTTCCATCGTGGTGAACTTGTCATCCGTCAAAATAATATCGGCGGCATCCTTTGCCACATCAGTCCCGGACACACCCATGGCAACGCCGACATCCGCTTTTTTCAGCGCCGGGGCGTCATTGACCCCGTCGCCGACCATCGCGGTGACGTTGCCGGCTTCTTGCAAGGCGGTCACGATCGCCAGCTTATCGGCCGGCGTCGTGCGCGCGAACACATCCGCAGTGGTCATCGCCTGAAAACGCGCGGCGTCGTCCATTTGGGCCAGTTCGGTTCCTGTGACGACGCGCGGGCGCTTGGCGATGCCCAAGGTGGCGGCGATCGCGCTGGCTGTTTCCGGGTGGTCCCCGGTGATCATGACAACGCGCACGCCGGCCTTATGCATCTGCTTGATCGAGGCGATCACCTCATCGCGCGGCGGATCGATCAACGCGGCAATGCCCAGGAACTGCATCCCTTCTTCGCAAAGCGGCAAGGTGATCTCATTCACCTCGGGGCCGACAACTTTTTCCGCCACCGCGATGACACGCTGGCCACCGCGAGACAATTTCGACGTCAGCGCCAGGTAGGTCTCTTCGTCAAAATGCGGATCCGCGTTTTTCGCCATCGGGAAGACCTTATCGGGAGAGCCCTTCAGGTAGATCTTGCGCGTGCCATCCGGCAATTCGACCAGCTTCGCCATGTAGCGATAATCCGAATCAAATGGCAAAAAGTCGAGCTCTTCGCCGGCAGGGTCGGCGTCAAACCCCTTTTGATAGGCGGTCATAAAGGCGCCATCAGTCGGCTCCCCGTTGATCTCATACACCCCGTCGACCTCGGCCAAGGTGGTGTCGTTTGCCTGGAAGCCTGCGATCAGCAGCTCCTGCAGATCCGCCTGATCCGCTGGCGAGACCGCCGCCCCATCCAGCATAAACTGGCCGGTCGGCGCATAGCCGGTGCCAGTGACTGCATAATGATGCGCCGGCGTGATCACGTCGGTCATCGTCATTTCGTTTTTCGTCAGCGTCCCTGTTTTATCAGTGGCAATGACGTCAACGGAGCCCAAGGTCTCGGCGCCAGGCAGTGTTTTGACGATGGTGTTGTTGTGCTTGGCCATGTTCTGCATGCCCATCGCCAGAACCACCGAAGTCGTCGCCGGAAGCCCTTCAGGAAGCGAGCCGACGATCATCGTCACCACGGCCAGGGCCAGGGTGCCAACGGTGTAGCGGCCGGTGAATAACCCGAAAATAAAGAGTGCAACGGCAAACACGAGAATCCCAATAGAGATCCCTTTGCCGATGCCATCGAGTTCCTTCATTAATGGGGAACGGCCTTTGCGGACATCCGCCACGGCTTGGGAGATCTTCCCAAGTTCGGTGTGGATCCCGGTCGCCACCACGATGCCCATGCCGGAACCTGACGCGACAGCCGTCGAGGCAAATGCCATGTTCGACTGTTCGGCCAGCGGCACATCGCCTACCAGCGGCTCGATCTGTTTTTCGACCGAGTTCGATTCGCCAGTCAGCGCCGATTCCATCATGGTCAGGTTATCGACATCAAACAGCCGCAGATCGGCCGGCACATTGTCTCCTGCTTCGAGGAAAACAACATCCCCCGTCACAAGATCCGCCGTGTCGACATCGACGCGCTGGCCATCGCGATAAACCGTGGCGGTGTGCGCCAGCATCTGTTTGATCTTCTCCAGCGCATTGCTGGCGTTGACCTCTTGAAAATAACCGATAAACGCGTTGATCACGATGACCAACGCAATAATGATCGTATCCGTCATGAGCCCCATAATGCTGGTCATAATGGCCGCCCCAATCAAAATATAAATGATCAGGTTGTTGAACTGGCGGATAAAAGTGACCCATTTAGGTGTGACGTGCGACTCCAACGCGTTTGGCCCATTTATTGCCAAGCGCTTTTTTGCGTCCTCGCTGCTCAATCCTGCTTCTAGATCGGGCACGTGCAATTCCTGTTGGATCGTCGGGACATCTACATGGGTCAGCGACCTATGTTCACCGGGATCGTCCATAAATCATCATCCTTTTTGTCAATATGAATTTGGCTCTCGCCATAGGGTTGAACATAACTAATTTTATAGTAACCCCGCGTCGCACGCAACCAGTCTTGCGCGCCCCGCGCCGCACCCTTTCCCGATGCGGTTGCGCTTTCAAGCCGGTTTGGGTATGGTTGAGTTAACGATCTGACCGAAAGAAGGCGGCCTATGTCCCGCAGCCAACGTTTTCACCTGAGTGCCGCTCAGGCGATACTGCTCAGCTTTGCCTTGATGATTCTGGTGGGCGCCCTGCTCCTCACCCTGCCGGTGGCCAGCCAAAATGGCCGCAGCATCGGCTTTCTTGATGCGCTTTTCACCGCGGTGTCGGCCGGCTGCGTTACAGGGCTGGTGGTGGTCAACACGATGCAACACTGGACGCTTTTTGGCCAGCTGGTGATTCTGCTTTTGATTCAGTTCGGCGGCATCGGCTTCATCACCGTGGTCACCGGCGCGGTCACCTTATTTCGGCGTCGCATCGGCCTGCGCCAGCGCCTGGTCGTGCAGGCCATGTTTGCGCAAAACGACCTCGCCGGCATGGGCAAACTGACCCTGTCCGTGATGAAGTACACCGCCGCCATCGAAGGCATCGGCGCCCTGTTCATGACCGCGGGCTTCCTGCAAGCCGACCGCGGCTATGACGTCGGCGAGGCGCTGTGGTACGGCATTTTCCACGCGGTCTCCGCCTTTTGCAACGCCGGCTTTGATATCGTCGGCCTCAACAGCCTGGAGGTCTTCCGCACCGATCCGCTGCTCAACTGGACGATCATGTGTCTGATCGTACTTGGCGGGCTCGGCTTCACGGTCCTGCATGAACTCAGCCATTTTCTCACGACCCGCAAGCCGCGCAAACGTGCGCTGCGGCGTCTGTCGCTTCAGGCAAAATTGGTCCTGCTTTCAAGCGGCATCCTACTTATTGGCGGCGCCGTGCTCTTTGCAGTGCTAGAGTGGAATCGCCCGAGCCTCGCAGGCCTGTCCGCACCGCAAAAATGGCTGGCGAGTGCCTTTGAATCCGTGACGCTGCGAACAGCCGGGTTTGCCACCACCGCCCAAGACCAGCTGGGCGACCTCAGCAAGCTCGCCGCTTCGGCCTTCATGTTTATCGGCGGCTCCCCGGCTGGTACCGCAGGCGGGATCAAGACCATCAGCGTCGCCTTGCTGATCGGCAGTGCCTGGGCGGCGATGCGCGGCCAAAATGGACTGGTGCTTTTTGGCCGGCGCATTCCCCAAGCCACGTTGAACAAGGCGCTTGCGATCACTTGTACCATGATGGCGATCGTGGTCTGCGCAACACTTGCCCTGCACTTCACCGAGGCTGGCAACGCGTTTCACCCCAAAGCCTTGGACCTCTTGTTTGAAACGACCAGTGCCGCTGGGACAGTGGGCCTCACAACCGGCATGACGCCGTATCTATCCGCCGCGGGCAAAGGCATCATTGCCCTGTGCATGTTCATTGGGCGCCTGTCGCCCCTGACATTGGCGGTCGCCTTGGCCACCCGCCAGACCAGCCTCTCCGCGCAACTCGATTATCCCGAAGAAGATCTGATTCTAGGTTAGGAGTGTCTCATATGAAAAATATGCCGCATAGTTTTGCCGTCTTTGGCCTTGGCCGCTTTGGCACTAGCCTGGTGTCGCATCTCGCCCAGGCGGATGTCGAGATCTTGGCCGTTGACCGCGAAATGGCGCGCGTCAACACGGTCGTCGATCAAGTGGACCGCTGCGTGACCGGCGATGCCAGCGATGAGGCCTTGCTGAAAAAACTGGATATCGCCCAATTCGACGTTGTGGTTTTTGCCATGGGCGAAGAATTCGAAAGCAGCGTGATGGCCACGATGATCGCCAAGGAACTCGGCGCGCCGCATGTGGTCGTCAAGGCCTTGGCGCCTCGGCAAGCCGCGATTCTCCGCCGGGTCGGCGCCGATCAAGTGGTCCTGCCTGAAGTCGAAATGGGAGCCAAGGTCGCCCAGCAGTTAGTGGATCCAAACGTCCTTGATGTCCTGGACCGCGCCGGCGTTACGATCTCCGAGCAGCACCCCGATGAAGCTTGGGTCGGGAAAAATATCATCGAGGCGGACCTTCGCAACCGCGCCGGACTGAATGTACTGGCGGTGGTGCGCAACGGCGCAGTCCAAGTGCCGGTCGACGTCGCTCAGCCGCTGCAGGCCAGCGATATTTTGATCACCTTGGCCGCGAGCGAAACAGAATGAAATGCAATTGGCGACTCGCTGTTCAGCGGGTCCTTTTTTGCATCCAAACTGTTGCCCCTATCCCCAGCGGCGTACAATAAGCGCGAGACCATCGATAGAAAGAAGCGACAATGATGACAGTTTTTCCAACAGATTTTCTCTGGGGCGGTGCGATCGCCGCAAACCAGGCAGAAGGCGCCTGGCAAACAGACGGCAAGGGCCCGTCGATCGCCGATGTGACCACCCATGGCATCGGCAAAAGTGAGCACGACAAGGCCGTGGTGTCTGGACATTACTATCCAAATCACGAAGCAATCGATTTTTACCACCGCTATCAGACAGATCTGACGCTCATGGCCGGCATGGGGTTCAACTGTTTTCGGACCTCGATCGCCTGGAGCCGCATCTATCCAACCGGCGAAGAAGACACCCCCAACGAAGCGGGCCTGGCCTATTACGACCGGCTCTTTGCGAAAATGCATGAGCTGGGCATGACCCCGATCGTCACGATCTCACATTATGAGACCCCGCTGGCGCTCCACGACAAATATGGGGGTTGGACCAGCAAGAAACTGATTCCGCTGTATGAAAAGTTTTGTCGCACGATTTTCACCCGCTATGGCCATGTCGTGCCTTACTGGATGACGTTCAACGAAATGAACAACACTCATACGATCTGGTATGCGGCCGCCGCGATCGACCTAGCCGATGATCCGGACGAACGCGTGCGACAGACCTTCCAGGCGGAACATAACATGTACGTCGCCAACGCCAAGGCTGTCCAGCTCGCCAAGACGCTCATGCCGCACGCGCACATGGGCATCATGTTGTCACTCAGCCAGGCCGCGGTCTACCCTGCCACCTGCGCACCGGCCAATGTCTTCGGCGCGATGCAGATGCAGCGGCGCACCTGGGTGTCCGCTGACGTGCAGCTCAAGGGCCATTACCCCGCCTTTGTCGCCCGCATCCTGCGCGATCATCACGTGACCTTAGATGTGACCGACGACGAGCTGGCTCTGATCGCCGAAAACACCTCCGAATTTCTCGGCTTCAGTTATTACCGCTCCTCGACCTACAAAGCCGGCATGGGGCTGTATGGCGATACAGGCGGCGTCAAGGGCGCGCCCAATCCATATCTGGAAGCCACTGACTGGGGCTGGCAGATCGACCCGCTTGGCCTGCGCTGGATGTGCAATTTGGTCCAAGACCGCTACAGCTGCCCCATGATGGTCGTTGAAAATGGACTGGGCATGAAGGATACCGTGGCCCCGGATGGCCGCATCCACGATCCCGCGCGCAGTGATTATCTGATCAAACATCTTCAGGCGTTGGGCGAGGCGATCAAGGATGGCTGCAACGTGATCGGCTACACCTGGTGGGGCCCGATCGACATCGTGTCCGCTGGCGACGGCCAAATGTCCAAGCGTTATGGCTTTATTTACGTCGACAAGGACGATACCGGAAACGGCACCTTGGCGCGAAGCAAAAAAGATAGTTTTGACACCTATCAACATATCATCGAGACCAATGGTGAGTGTTTATTTGAGGAGGCCCAGTCATGATCAAGATCAGTCCCATCACCGATACTCAAAAACCGGCCAGCCTGGCGTTGATCACCGCCGCATTTTTGACCGCCGCGCATGCAGACGGCAACGAAGCCGCGCTTGTCGCTGCGCTGCGTCAAAGCCCGACCTATCATCCCGATTACGATGTCGTGGCGACCGCCGAAGATGGGACGCTGTTAGGCCACGCCTTGCTGAGTCAGGCCCAGGTGGTAGCGGATACTGGCACGCCACGGCCGGTGTTCGTCCTGGCCCCGCTGGCCGTTGCCCCTGCCCATCAAAGCGAAGGGGTCGGGGCGGCCTTGATCAGCTATCTTCAAATGCAGGCTGGCGAAGATGAGCGCCGCGCAATTTCCGTTTTGGGTGACCCCGCTTATTACGGTCGTTTTGGCTTTGGCCCTGCCGCCGACTACGGCATCACCGCGCCGTTTGACGTGCCCACGGCGAACTTCATGATCAAGGAGATTCGCCAAGGCGGCCTGGCAAACGTTCATGGTGAACTGCATTACGATCCGGCGTTTGGCCTGTAACAAGTTTCACGTGAAACTAAAGGAGGAATCGACATGGCTTTGATGCAACTCGATTATTATTCATCCGCACTGCAAATGAGTACCTTGGTCAACATCATCGTGCCCGATGAGATTCGTATCGCCGGCAAAGCACTCAGCAAAACGCCGGTGCTCTGGATGTTGCACGGCTTATCAGATGACGGCAGCGCCCCGCTGCGCCTGTCCAAGCTGGAACTTTACACCCAGGAAACGGGGCTGGTCGTTGTGATGCCAAGTGCTGGGCGTAGTTTTTACCTCGATGATATTCATGGGCAAAATTACTTCACCCTCGTCAGCGAGGAATTGCCGCACTACCTGCACCTATTGCTTGGGCTCTCCAATGAGAAGGCGCTCAATCATATTGCCGGAATCTCCATGGGCGGCTACGGGGCGGCCCGCATCGCCCTCACCCATCCAGAGCGCTACAGCCACGTGGGCCTGCTGTCGGGGGTCCTCGACACCAGCCTGCGCGCCGATCACGTTTCCGCAGAACAACAACACGAATTCCCGTTCTTGTATGGCGACACCGCTCGTCTAACTGGAGACTTGAATCCGCTGTCTTTGCTCGAAAATGCGCAGGGACAAGACTTAATGATTCATGTCTTTTGCGGGACGGGTGATGGCCTGTTGCCGATGAGTCAGAACTTTGTCTCACGCGGCCGCCAGCTTGGTCTTGAGATCACCGGCTCCTTCAGCAAAGGCGACCATGAATGGCGGTTCTGGGATCGATCACTCGACACGTTTACGCATGAGTTATGAGACGTTGTTTTTGATTGAGTGAGATGGTTTTTGAAGGAGCGGAGGTCTTGTTTTGTTCTCATATCCGATCAACGATCAATTGAAGTTGGCTTTACCCCGACCACTGATGGACGCCCCCATCTTATTCGCTTTGATCGATGCGGATCGCGACGTGCTGGGCCGCTGGTTGCCATGGGTCGACGCCTTACGTGCACCGCAAGATGAGACCGCCTTTCTCCAAACGGTGCTCACCCATTTTGCCCAGGGGACGTCGCTTAACACGGTGATCTGGCTGAACGACGCCCCGGCTGGTATGATCAGTTTCAATGGCTTTCACGAGCTGAGCCAAAGCGCCGATATCGGTTATTGGCTTGGGCGCCAATTCCGCGGCCAGGGCGTCATGACCCAAGCCGTCCGCGGCCTTTGTCGGTTGGGTTTTGATGAGTACGATCTCAACAAGATCACCATTGAGGCGGCGGTCGACAACCAGGCCAGCAATGCCGTCGCCCAACATGCCGGGTTTCACCTGGATGGCACGCTGCGAGCAAATGAACTGCTGGCAGACGGGGTGCATGACGGCCACGTCTGGTCCCTCCTCAAGTCGGAATTTTAAGCAATAAAAATAGGCATTGGTCGTCAGCGGCGGCCAGTGCCATTTTTATGGGTCTAAAATTTTTGGTGTTGATTGTGACAACGCCGGAAGTTTTGGACCTTTTTTGAATAACAAAAAAGGCACCTGGTCTTCCCCGGTGCTATGCTTTAAGC
>NZ_RHOG01000003.1 GCF_003946405.1 Lacticaseibacillus yichunensis
GTCCGTTTAAGCCCTTTGGGTTACTCCCTTACTGCAGGTAACCGTCATTGCGTCGCTCGGGGTGGGTCGCGGGTTGGTTCCCGCCGGACTGACCGACGCTGGGAGAGAACTCGTGGCCAGCTCCTCCACGCCTCTCAGTGTCGAGATCAGTATAACCGATGTAAGCGGATACGTCAACTGGTTTTTAATGGGAATTTCCGTCAACATTCGTAAGAAATATTTGGGATTCCGATCTCGGGGGTTGACGTTTATGCATGATCTGTTCAGTATCTTTGCGATAATGAACAGTTTTCCTGATTTTGACCATTAACCCGGCGTGAAATGAATTTTCCACCATCGTATTTGGCTAAATAAAAACAAATTATTCATTGTGGCACGGGATGCGTCAACGGGAGGCACGCGCCGTGGAATCTGCTGCGGGTCCATTTTTGCACGCGATGGGTGGCGCCTTGTGACGCGGGTATTTGTCTCTCAGGCTTTGGACTGATTTGGCGGGGCCGCCGCAACTTTTTCGGTCGGGGACTTGAAAGGCTGTGCTACACTGGAAAGGCAAATCGAAATAAAGGATGGTGCCGCTCGTGATCGGGAAGGCCTCACAAAATATTTTTATCAAAGTCTATGTCATGCTGATGCTCAGCCTCTTCTTCTGGGTCTTCACCTTGTGCGGGGTGGTCGTACTCGGCATCGGGCCGGCGTATCGCGCGATCGCCGAGGTGTTCGACCAGAACCAGTGGGAATACCGGCAGTATCATTTCAAAGATGTCTGGGCCGTTTATAAAAAAGTGTTCAAGCAAGCTAACCTGGAATTCTGGGGCTTTGCGGCGGTCGGCGCGATCTTGGGGTATAACCTCTATCTCGCTCTGCAGCTGAAAGTGATCTGGATGCTGGTCATTACCTTCATTCTCATTTTCGCGCTGCTGTTGGTCGTCAGTCTCTGGCTGTTCCTCAACGGAGTGCACAGCCATTATGATGTGAGCTTCAAACCAGCGCTGCGCTTGGCGGCGGGCCAATTTTTCGCCAGTTTTCCACGGCTCTTGCTGTTCTGGACGGGGCTGATCATCATCATCGTGGTCAGTGCCAAATGGTCGGGCCTGATTCTGTTCCTCAGTGTGCCAGGCGTATTGGTCTGGACCTCGTACATGTCGACGAAGTGGTACAAGTTTGTCGACAAACAAGTCAAGTAAGTCACTAAAACGGGCCGCGATGCCCGTTTTTTTGTTGTCCGGAGGCGTCCGCCAAAGCCCTGTGTTTCCGGGTTGCGACACTTTTGAAACTTCCGAGACTTTAATTTGGACACTAATCTCTTAAATATGTATATTGGCATCGGAACAACCGTTTTTTACAATGTAACCGTTATCAGTTAAGTAAGGGGGAGGGTCAACGTGGAAAATAGTGCCGCTATTGAACAAGCACCGGTACGGACCAAGAAAAAGAAGAAGAGCTTTTTCCAAAAGGTCAACGAAAACAAGACCTATCTGTTGTTCGTTTTGCCTGGGACATTGTTCCTGATCATCTTTTTCTACATTCCAGTGTTCGCCAACATCGTCGCATTCCAGAACTTCCAATATTCGGAAAAGGGGTTCCTCTGGAGCTTGCTCACCAGTCCGTTTGTCGGGTTCAAGAACTTTGAATTTTTCTTCAAGTCAGCGGATTTCATGCTGGTCTTGCGTAACACCGTCGGGTACAGTCTGACATTCCTGCTATTAAATTTCTTCTTCGCGATCTTCTTTGGGATCGTTATGAGTCAGCTGCGTAACCACCGGGCGCTGCGCGTTTATCAAACATCGATGCTGTTCCCGTACTTCTTGTCTTGGGCCATCCTGGCATACTTCGTTTATGCCTTCCTGAGCACGGACAAAGGGATCATCAACCACTGGATCACTGGTGGCGGTGGGACCGCGATCGACTTCTACAACGCGCCGCAGTTCTGGCCTTTCATCATCATCTTTATGGGTGTTTGGAAGGGCATCGGCTACAACAGTATTCTCTACTTCGCCACTGCCAGCGGGATCGACCCGTCATACTATGACGCCGCGATGATCGATGGTGCCAACAAGTGGCAACAGATCCGCAACGTCACACTGCCACATATCATGCCAGTTGCGACGTTGATGCTGATCTTGAACATCGGCGGGATCTTCCGTTCCGACTTCGGGCTGTTCTACTTGTTGCCACGAACATCCGGGACCTTGATCAATGTCACGCAGACGTTTGATACCTACATCTACCGTGCGTTGACCACCACCAATGATATCGGCATGTCGACCGCCGCTGGGCTGGTTCAGTCCGTTGTCGGGGCCGCGCTGATCATCATCACCAACTTGATCGTTCGCAAGCGTCAGCCAGACGCCGCATTGTTCTAGAGGGGAGGGACACGTTTTGCGGAAAAAAAGGCACATTACTTCAGAAGAGATTCGCAAATTTAGCTACGGAACCAACGTGTTCTTCAACATTTTCTTAGCCCTCTTTGCGATCAGCTGTGTGGCACCATTCCTGTTCATCGTTGTTTTGTCACTGACCAAGGAAAGCGACATCACCTTGTACGGCTACCAATTCTGGCCAAAACACTGGTCGTTTGGCGCTTACGAATACCTCGGCAGCATGGGCGGCCAGCTCATGACGTCCCTGGGTGTCACCTTGTTTGTTACCATCGTCGGGACCATCATCAACTCCACGTTCGTTTCGACTTACGCGTATGCGATCTCCCGGCCGAACTTCCACTTTGCTCGGTTCTTTACCGTTTTTGCCCTGATCTCCATGCTGTTCACACCTGGCATGGTGCCGACTTACTTGGTCGTCACCAAGATGTTGAACTTGTCAGATAATATCTGGGCCTTGATCTTGCCGATGAGTTTCTCTGTCTGGAACGTTTTGATTATGCGGACGTTCTTCAAGACATCTGTTCCTGAAGCAATCATCGAAAGTGCCCGGATGGATGGGGCATCCGAGTTCCGCACCTTCCGCAGCATCGTTGTGCCGCTTGCGGTACCTGGCATCGCGACCATTTCCTTGTTCACGACGCTCGGCTACTGGAACGATTGGTTCAACGCCCTGCTGTATACGAGTTCCAGTAACATCATTCCGTTGCAGTACTTGCTGGTCAAAATTCAAAACAACATTCAGATTCTGTCGCAGCAAGCCGCTCAGGGCGGCGCTGCCCAGATCGCATCCCAGCTCCCAACGGAATCCATGCAGTTTGCGGTCGTAGTTGTGGCGACCTTGCCAATTGCATTGACCTACCCATTCTTCCAGAAGTACTTCGTCAAAGGCATGACCATTGGCGGGGTCAAGGGTTGATCCGTTTTACCTAATCTAGTGTTCCAGGCGTTATGAAAAGTTTGTCCAGTTTTAAATAAATCCACGGAGGGGTTCATTCATGCATTATTCTAAGCGTGTTTTGATGATCGCCGCCGCTTCCGCCAGTGCCATTTTGCTGGCAGCTTGCGGTAGCAACGGTAGCAGTAGCAGCAACGGGGGAAGCAGCAGCAAGACCGTTGTGACGATGATCCAACCAGGCAGTGGCATTCAGAACGAAACAAAGCTGATGGCCGCCGCGAACAAGGAACTTCAAAAGAAGTATCCGAACATCGAACTGAAGATCAAGCAGATCGACTGGGGCGATTATGGCCAGAAGTTCAACGTCATGGTCACTTCTGGTGAATCCTACGACTTGGCCTTTTCTCAGGATTACGCAGCCAATGCGTCCAAAGGTGTTTTCCAGGACTTGACCTCATTGATCAAGGACAACGCCAAGGAAGCTTATGACGCGATCGACCCTGCGTACTGGCAAGGTGTCAAAGTCGATGGCAAGATCTATGGTTTCCCAACCAACGCCAACGTCTTTTCTCAGCAGGCTTTCGTCTTCAACCCGACCTTCACCAAGAAGTACGGCATCGACGTTTCCAAAGTTGATTCGTATCAGTCACTCGAGCCAGTTTTGAAAGAATTCCACGAAAAGAACCCGAACGTCGTGGCCTTCCCACTGGTCAAGGGCGCACGTATCTCCCTGAAGGCAATGTCTTATCCGCTGGGGAACAACTTCCCATTTGCGATCGACGCTTCGGGCAAGTCCACCAAGGTCGTCAACCAGTATGACACCAAGGAAATGATGGACGACATGAAGACGCTGCACAAGTATTACCAAGCCGGCTACCTGCCAAAGGATGCCGCGACCTCTTCCACCACTTACAATGCGGCGGATGACACCTGGTTCGTTCAGAACCAGACGGTCGGCCCATTCGACTATGGTAACAATGCGTTGAAGACGGCGGCGAACGGCAAGGACATTATTGTCAACAAGTTCACCGATGCTTACAAGCAGACTTCTGATGCACAGATGGCCGTTTATGTCATGAGCAAGACTTCCAACCACAAGAAGGAAGCCATGCAAGTCATGAACGCGATCAACACTGACAAGAAGCTCGAAAACATCCTGGTATGGGGTGTTGAAGGCCAGCAGTGGAAGTTCACGAACAAGGCAAACGGCCAGATCGAAACGCTTAAAGGTTACGATGCAACCAAGGCGCTTGGCGCATGGCTGACCGGTAACAACCGTCTGCTTTACACCAAGTCCAACATCACACCTGACGACATTGCGACCCGCGACAGCTCCATCAAGTCTGCCAAGGACTCCGCAACGCTGGGCTTCAACCCGACAACGGATGATGTGAAGACCGAGCTGACCAACGTGTCGAACGTCATGAGCAAGTACGCTGACATTCTGAACACCGGGACTGCCGATCCGACAACGACCGTTAAACAGATGGACAAGGAACTCAAGGCTGCGGGCTGGGATAAAGTACAAAAGTCCCTGCAAAAGCAGTATGACGCATTCCTTGCAAGCAAGTAACTAAGTGCCTCCCTAATCAAAAGGTATCGATGGCTGACATCGATGCCTTTTTTTTGAGGGTGCGGAGGCTCGTGGGATGGGCGGACGTCTAGCTTGGCTCGGGCGCTTGATGGCGCACTTGGCCATCGAGTGCACGAGACTGCTAGACGCTCCGACCATGCGAGGCGGAGCCCGGCTATGAAAAGGGTGCGGAGCCGCGCCCTGCACCGCAAGACAAGATACAGACCCATTTCACTTCTCAATTTTCCAAATTTCTGGAGGCCAAATATGAACGAAGCGAGTTTTAAACGAATTTCCCGCATCGCGGAAGCGCTGAAGGACAACATTCAGCGCGCGCATTATCCTTTTTCCAAGGCAACGGTTGGCGGCGATATACCCACCCGCGACTATCATGCCGGGGACTATTTTGGCAAGGCCGATGGTAATTACGATATGACCGCCACGGTGCCGCTGCCCGATTACGATGCGAGCCGCCATTATGCGCTGTCGATTGCGACGCGCGGCTACAACGATGACAATAGTCGTAATCCGCAGATGAAATTATTTATCGGCGATGAGCTGGTCCAAGGCCTGGACGTCAATCACCGCACCACGCGCGTTGAGTCGAGCTGGGTGGTCGACGATCAGATCGACCTGCGCCTGCAGATCTATGCCGGGCGCGACGACAAGCAGTTTCCGGTCGACATCGAGGCGTTTTGGCTGGATGAACAGAGCTGGACGACTTATTTTGACTTCATGACGTATCTGGGCTGCTGGCAAAATGTCGACAGCGACGATAATCTGGACAATCGCTACCACCGCGCGCTGGAGGCGGCGGCCAATCTTGTCGATCTGCGCGCGCCGTATTCGGATGACTACGAGCAGAGTCTGCGCCAGGCGTCTGACCTGTTGCACAGCCAACTCGACGAGGCGCCGGATGCGAAAAACGGGACGATCTACGCGATTGGCCACACGCATATCGATATGGCGTGGCTCTGGCCGATTCGCCAGACCGTCGAAAAAGCCAACCGCAGCTGGGCGACCGTGCTGAATCTGATGAAGCAGTATCCCGATTTTCAGTTCATGCACAGCTCGCCGCAGCTCTACAAGTGGATCAAGGAAAAATATCCCGAGGAGTACGCCCAGATCAAGCAGGCGGTCAAGGACGGCCGCTGGGAGCCAGAGGGGGCCATGTGGGTCGAGCCTGACACCAATCTACCATCCGGGGAGTCCCTGGTCCGCCAGATCTTGTACGGTAAGCGGTTCTTCAAGAAGGAATTTGACCTCGACTCGCGCGTGCTTTGGCTGCCGGATGCGTTTGGCTACACCGGCGCCTTGCCGCAGATCATGAAAAAAGCCGGCGTGGATTATTTCATGACGACCAAGCTCGCCTGGAACGACACGAACATCTGGCCCGACACCAGTTTTTACTGGCAAGGCATCGACGGCTCCAAGGTCGTCGCTCACATCATCAACACCATCTCCGAATTCTGGAGCCTCAACGAGTGGTACTCAACCTATTCCGGCCTTGTTACCCCGAATGTCCTCAAGAAGACTTGGGACAAGTACCGGCAAAAAGACGTCTCCGACTCCGTTTTGGTCGCGTACGGCTGGGGCGATGGCGGGGGCGGCCCGACTGCCGAGATGATGGAATACCTCAAGCGGTTCAAGCAGGGGATCGCCGGCATGCCGCGCATCAAAAACGCTGGCGCCGCCGAATACTTCGACCACCTGGCCGCCCAGCTCGCTGAACACCCCGGCGAAGTGCCGACCTGGATGGGTGAAATGTATTTTGAGTTCCACCGCGGCGTCTTCACAAGCCTTGCGAAAAATAAACACAACAACCGGGCCATCGAGGCGCTTTTGTCCGCCACCGAGAAGCTGTTGGCCACCGTGCCGGGAGCGGCCGCCCATCACGAAACGCTCGATGACATTTGGGAGCGCACCATGATGAACCAGTTCCACGACGTTTTGCCTGGCAGTTCGATCAAAGAAGTGTACGATCAAACGGACAAGGATTACGCCAAGGGCTTCGCCGAGCTGGACAAGATCCTGACCGCTGTTGCGACGGATCACCTGACCGCCCAGACGGATGCCATCACGCTGTACAATCCGCTTGGCGAAACGCGCAACATGGATGTGGTCCTGCCGCTTTCGCTGACGCAAACGGCCAACGCGGCGGGCAAGCCGCTGCCGGTGCAGCATCTGTCCGACAAACAGGCGCTGGTGCGGGTGCCAGCCGCCGCGCCATTTTCCATGACGACGATCACGACTGGCTCTGAAGCGGCCGCGGACCTGCCAGCAGAAGAGCCTCTTGGGCCGTCGTTTGAGACCGCGGATCTGGCGGTCACGTTTGATACGAATTTTGCCATCACCAGCCTGATCGACAAACACGCCGGGCGCGAGGTTGTGCCGGCGGGCGGTAAGCTCAATGAGCTCGTCGTCTACCAGGACCTGCCGACGGAATATGACGCGTGGAATATCGACAGCACGTATCACGCGAAGTCCTGGCCGGTCAGCGACGTCGTTAGCGCGACGATCGCCAGCCGCGGCCCGCTGGAGGATGTCCTGCACATCGTTCGCCGCTTCGGTCAATCGCTGATCGATCAGCGCTGGCACTTCACCCATGGCACCACACGGATCGCGGTCGAAACGGATCTTGACTGGCACGACGACCACATGCTCCTGCGCAGCGAAAACGCGGTGGATGTGAACGCCGACAGCGCGACGTATGACATTCAGTTCGGGACCCTCAAGCGCCCGGTCAACAAGAACACCTCATGGGAACAGGCCAAATTCGAGGTGCCGGCCCAGCTGTGGGCGGATCTCTCCGATCGCGGCTATGGCCTGAGTATTTTGACCGACGCGAAGTATGGCTATGATGCCGCCTATCAGCATCTCGGCCTGTCGCTGCACCGCTGCCCGACGATGCCGGATTCGGAAGCCGATACTGGCGCGGATCACTTCACTTACACCTTGATGCCGCATGCCGGCGATTGGGTGCAGGCCGGCACGATGCAGGCCGCGCTCGCGCTGAACAACCAGCCGATCGTCTGGCAAGGTTATGCGGCCAGCGAGACCGCGCCGTTTGTCACCTGCGACAAGGATGATATCCTGATCGACACCATCAAGGTCGCGGAGGACAGCGACGCCACCATCCTGCGCGGCTACGAATTCACGGACGCCGCAAGCCAGGCGACCTGGACCTTCACCAAACCGCTGGCCAGCGCTGCCATCTGCGACTTGCTGGAAAACGAGCAGACCCCACTGATCATCAGCGAAGACGGCCGGTCGGTCACCGTGCCGTTTAAGCCATTTGAAATACAGACAGTTAAGATCACTTTCCAAAAGTAAGCCTATATAATAGAAGAAACACGTTTTGACTGCACTCTCAAAGGCGGGCTCCGCCGCGAAATCTCGCGGCGAGGCTCGTCTTTTGGTGTGGTAAACTGAGGGGACAGGAGGCGACCGGGATGAAACTCAATTTTCGACGATTGATGCAGATCTATACCGTGGTGCTGCTCGTTTTGGGCTTGGGCATCACCACCGTTGGCATCGTCAGCTCGGTCAGCAGTTACCAATCGTCGCTGGAACAAGCGGAAAACATGGCAACGCAGCGCGCGACCGAAACGGTGACCCGCTACCAAACCATCGCTGATGACTACGCCGCAAATATCACCTCGGATGGCCGCCGGTTGACGAATATCGCGCAGTATTTTGCCCTATCACCGGCCGCCTACGCGCAATATGCGATCACCCAGAGCCAAGGGGAGGGCCAGTATTACAATTGGTCCAACGAATCCTCGACGTTCATGATGCAGCATCCCGAGGTCAAACGGCTGACCCTGACGCTGAATGTGACGAAGGCCAAAGCGGGCCAGGTGTTTGTGGCCACCCAGAAGAAAAAAGAGGGCCAGCTGCTCACGAACCAGACCGTCAGTCCCGATTTTTCCACGAGCCTGATCAATCCGACCGACGCGACGATCGATGGCACCCTGGGCATCGATTATGACCGCAGCACGCTGGATCAGCAGCTCGCCGCAATCGACGCCCGGGCGCATTTGCAGGTGCTGGTCCTCAACAATAGCGGCGTGTTGGTCAACCACTTTAGCGACAGCTCGGTGGATAAAAATGAGCGCGCGCTGGCGACCAAGGCCGCCAAAAACGACGATTTCGGCAAGCTCCACGACTTCACTGTCGAGAAAAAGGAGCTGCCCAATGAGTTTACCTTGATCTTTGTGGTCAGCCGCAGTGGCATGCGCGCCCTCATGTTCTGGCGGGTCGCGTCCATCGCCTTGCTCGGCCTGTTTGTGCTGGCGCTGCTCAGTGCGCTGCTGTGGGTCACGTTTGGCCGGTACCGGGTCCAGCTCAACACGATCTTGGCCACGGTAAAAACAGTGGGCAACGGCGATCTCAAGGCGCGGGTGCCGGTCACGGTGGATCAATCCGACCTCAGCGAGCTCGGCGATGGCATCAACCGGATGCTCGGTGACATCGATCAATATATTTATACGATCTACCAGCTGCGGATCGCCCAGCAGGAGGCCAATATCAAGGCTCTGCAGGCACAGATCAATCCGCATTTCATGTCCAACACCCTGGAATATATTCGCATGGCCGCGCTGGATGCCGATCAGCCGGAGCTGGCCAATGTCGTGTATAATTTTGCCGCCCTGCTGCGAAATAACACCGATTTTTCACCGCTGACGACGATTCAGCACGAATTGGATTTCATCGACAAATATGTGTTCCTGTATCAGGTGCGTTTTCCAGACCGCTTGGCCTACCAGATCACGGTGGACCCAACGATTGCGGCACTGAGCATTCCGAAGTTCAGCTTCCAGCCGTTAGTTGAAAATTATTTCGTGCATGGCGTCGACTTCTCGCGCGGCGACAACGTGATTCGCATCAAGTCCTGGCGGGAAGGCGACCTGATCACCATCAGCATCGCCAACAACGGCAAACCGCTGGCGCTGGATGAGGTCCAAAGCCTCAACAAACGGATGAAGGAACCGCTGGCCGGGGACCAGAGCACGTCGATCGGAATTCAAAATGTTTATTCACGACTCGCCGATTATTTCGGTGATAGCTTTAATATGTTTATGACCAGCGACGGGTTGAGAGGGGTCCAGACCACGATTCAATTCCGCGACCCCGCTGCCGACAAAGGAGGCCACGATGAAAAAAGTAATGATCGTTGATGACGAATACATGTTGTTGCGCGGCCTGCCGAAATTGATCGACTGGGCGCGCCTCGGCCTGACTATCGTGAAGACCGAGCAGAATCCGCTCAAGGCGCTTGATTGGTTGGCCGAGAATCCGGTGGACATCCTGTTGTCAGACATGAACATGCCCGAGCTGGACGGCCCGACCTTTGTGGCCAAGGCAAAAAAATTGCAGCCGGACATGGAACTGATCGTGATCTCCGGTTACGCCGACTTTGATTACGTGCGTGCGGGCCTGCAGCAGCACGCGGTGAATTACCTCAGCAAGCCCGTTGACACTGAGGAATTGGTGACGGCGCTCGAGGCGGCGCTCAAGCGCATCGACGAGCGGCAGGCCAGCGATCACAACGCAACGCTTGCGGCTCAGGCCGAAATGCGCGCGCTGGTGGCCGGCACCGACCCCGGCAGTGCACACGACCTGTTGAAAAGACTCGAGATCGTCTTCACCAATCCCGCCGCGCCGGTGCGCCTGATCGCGGTCCTGAATCCATTGCCGCCGACGGATCTGGTGGATTTTTTGCAGGAACAGGCAGCGGTCCCCGGCTTTTTCCGCGAGGGCCAGGACTTCATCATCCTGTTTCAAGGGGATGACAACCAGCTCAACGCCTTCATCAACGAAGCCCCGCAGCCGATCTCCTCGACGCGCCGGCCGGAATTGATCGGACCGACCGTGTCGAACATGACCACCCTGACAGAGGCGTACCACACCATGCGCGGGGAGATCGCCCGGCAGTATTTCTTCGAGACCAATGCGGGCCTGCGCCGGCTGCCAAGGCCCGAGGAAACCGAGGCGATGCCGACGCTGCCCGGTTTTTCCGAGCTGCGCGAAACGCTTGGCCCACTGGATCCGGTGGCCTTCAAGAAATGGCTCGTCGAACAGCTTGAAACACTCAAGGAACTAAACGCCACCGTGGCCTTCACCCGCCAATTCGCGATGATCGTCCTGCTGGTGATCAGTGAAAAAGGGACGGCCAGCGAGCGCAAACCCGCGGCGATCAACGCCATCAATCAGGCGCAGACGGTGACCAAGCTGACCGAGATTCTGGTCGACATCGCCCAGCGCGCCGCCCAGGAAAGTGATCGCCGCTACTCGCGCAATGTGCTGGCCATGCGCCGGCTGATCCAGGAACGCTACGGCGAACCGCTGACCTTGGCGGAGGTCGCCGATGAGCTTCATTTGAACGCCGTTTACCTAGGCCAATTATTCAAACAGGAAGTCGGCCGCAGCTTTTCTCAGTATCTGAACGACTGGCGCATGAGCATCGCCATCGACCTATTGCGCAACTCAGGCGAGGACGTCAATCAGATCGCAGAGCGGGTCGGCTACCAGACGCCAAGCTATTTCTACAAACTTTTCAAGCAACAGACTGGCATGTCGCCTCGCGAATATCGAGCGGCCGCAGACAACGGCACGGCCGACTGACCCCTCAAATATGAGAAACAAAACAGTGTATACCAATGTATACGCTGTTTTTTAATTACAGATTTATTCGTTAATGGTTAAGGACTTATGAAAATTAGGCCACGATGTGAAAATGGTGAAGAATGTGGCCGGTTCGTGGCGTTTCGAGTCCAATCACTTGACGAAACCGCTTTCATGGCGCATATTAATAATTGTTTGGAGGGTCTACACCAAATTTGTTTTTTAGGGGGAAATTGTTATGAGTATGTGGCGTAAAGGTTTGGCTTTGAGTGCGGCGGCTGTCTGTGCCGTCACACTGGCAGCATGCGGCAACAACAGTTCTTCAGGCAGCGGGTCTTCGTCCAAGAAGGTCGTTGTCACGATGTATCGTCCTGGCGATCCGCTGACGAACTCCACCGAAATGATGAAGATCGTCAACAAGGAGATTCAAAAACAGTATCCGAATGTCGAATTACAGATCAAGCCGATCTCTTGGGGGGATTATGGCCAAAAGTTCTCTGTGATGCTGACATCCGGTGATGGTTTTGACCTTGCGTTTGCGAACAGCTATTCCGCAAATGCGCAAAAAGGCGGCTTTGCCGATATGACTGAATTGATCAAGAAATATGCGTCCAAGGCATATGACGAGATCGACCCAGCTTACTGGAAAGGCGTGACCCTGGATGGCAAGATCTATGGTTTCCCGACCAACGCCAACGTCTTTTCACAAGAGAAGCTGGTCTTCAACGGCACGTTCACGGATAAGTACAACATCAATGTGGACAATGTCGACTCGCTGCAGACCGCGACCGACGCAATGGCCGCGTTCAAGAAGGCTGACCCAAGTGTCAACCCGATGGCGATCGTGAAGGGCTACCACGCCCCGACACCAGGCTGGTCCTACCCACTTTCCAATGGCTATCCATTCGTCGTTGACCAAAGCGGCAAGGACACCAAGGTTCAAAATCCTTACAACCTGGACATCATGCGCAAGAACTTGGCGACCTTGCATGAATGGTACCAAAAGGGCTATGTCCCACGGGATGCCGCAACATCGACCACACAGTACTCGCTGGCTGACGACACCTGGTTCGGCCGCATCGAGACCACCGGCCCATTCGATTATGGCGACACGG
Source organism: Lacticaseibacillus yichunensis (assembly GCF_003946405.1). Lineage (GTDB taxonomy): Bacteria > Bacillota > Bacilli > Lactobacillales > Lactobacillaceae > Lacticaseibacillus > Lacticaseibacillus yichunensis. The sequence continues at coordinate 12,592 of NZ_RHOG01000003.1, forward strand.
CGATCTTGAACGCCCGCGGTGGCAAGCCAGTTGTCACCAAGCAGATCTCCCAGCCGTACAAGAGCACGGCTGACGCACAGATGGCGCTGTATGTGATCTCCAAGGCTTCCAAGCACAAGAAGGAAGCGGTCGAGGTCCTCAACGCGATCAACACCAACAAGAAGATCATCAACACGATGGTCTGGGGCATTGAAGGCAAGCAGTGGGAGTTCACTGACAAGGCCAAGGGCAAGATCAAGACCCTGCCTGGCTACAAGCAAAACACCTACTACGGCGCTTGGATGACCGGTAACAACCGCAACCTCTACACGCTTGACAGTGTTACTGACAAGCAGATCGAGGAACGCGATCAAAGTATCAAGGATACCCCAGAAGCCGCTGACTTGGGCTTCATGCCGAACCTTGATAAGTACAAGACGGAACTGACCAACATCGCGAACGTCATGAGCAAGTACTCGGATATCATCAACACAGGTACCGCGGATCCTGTTCCGACGATCAACAAGATGAACGCTGAGCTGAAGACAGCTGGCTGGGATACCGTTGCCAAGGAATTGCAGAGCCAATACGACAAATTCCTCGCAGCCAAATAATCGCTGACTGGTAACAGCGAAACGAGCACGCCTCTGGATGGACCCCCAAGAGGCGTGCTTTTTGTTGTAGGATGCGGAGCGGGGCGCTTAGGTCTGAGTGGCTAACTTGGCTCGGGCGCGAGAGCCGCAAAAATCGTCGCCATCTTCTCCAAATTTCCCCATTTCACTTTGACTGAGCGGCAGATCCGTGCAAAATAGAAGCGCAAGACGATTCGCAACTCGTTCTTAGACAGTGATGGCAAAGAAAGGAAATCGACTCATGCAGACACATTTTTTCCTATTAGCGGATACGCATCTGACAACAGATTCGGCCAGCCAGGCGGCGCTGCGACGCGGCCTGGAGACGATCAGCAAGCAAGCGGGCCGGCCGCTGGTGGTGATCAACGGGGATCTGACGAACACCGGAGACCCAGTGGAGTATCAGGCGTTTGCCGAGGTGCTCGACGATTTTTCCGACCGGCTGGATTTCGCGCTGACCCTGGGCAACCATGATGTGCGCGGCCCCCGCAATTTTGAGTGGACGAACATGCAAGAGGAGGATCCGCAGCATTTTCATCAAGTGGCGGCCCCATTTTTCCTGCGGTTCCTGGCGAACGCGCCCATCAGCGAGCGGCAAGGCCTGTCGTACACGTTGCGCGCAGGGTCCGCGCGACTGATCTTCCTGAATACGGAAAAAGGGTTGAAGGATGCCGTTTATTTGCCAGCCGCGACCCTCAATTGGCTGGACCGGCAGTTGGCAGAAGAGGCCGGCCCGCACCTCGTGTTTTTGCATGAGCCATTGAACGATACGCATCGGCTGTCGGATCTATACGGCGGGACAGGTCAGCAGGATGCCCTGCTCAAGGATGTGTTGCGGCGGCACCCGGACACGTTTTTCTTCAGTGGGCACATCCACAACGCGTTTGGCGTGGCCGAGGTCATTCCGCGCGCCTATGCGACGTGCATCGACACGCCGGCGTACGGTCGCGCCAAGGCTGGCCTGCACAGCGCAGGGTGCGGCTACGAGGTGACGCTGGATGACGCGCACCTGACGCTTGCCGCCTGGGATTTTGCCAACGACCAGCGGCTTCCGGCATTCGATGCGGCCCTGCCAGCGCGGACGTTGGGCAGTGTGTGGGCGGATGCACTGAGCCAAAAGGCGCCGGATACCGACTGGCTCGATTGCGCACTGCCGCTTTTGACAGCGACGTATTCGCAAAGTGCGCAGGACGTGGATGCCGATGAGGAGGCGCTTGAGGCCCCCTTGTTTGGCGCGGGCGTCCAGACGACGATGCGTGAGCTGATCGAAACGGCGCCAGGTGGAAAGCGCGAGACGCCGGCGCCGTGGTCGGCTGCCCATGATGGGGTCGTATTTGCGACTCGCGACTTGTATCTCGATCAGCTGATCGAAGCGGGGAAAAAAGTGACCGCGTTGACCCCGCACACGCCGGCCGCCAAAACGGCCCGTTTTGAGGCGCTAGACCGGCTCGCGCGGATGCAGGGCCAACTTGCCCGGTACAGTGATGCGGCGCTGCAGGAGGCCCTGGACGCGCTGGCGTGGGTCCTGTCGACTAGCTATCCGATCGATCAGCGGCCACAGTTGCAGCAGACCGTTAGCCAGGCCCAGGCGCTCACGAAAACACCGCAGCTGACGCGTGCGTTGATGCCGGCGCGCCTGGCACTTGCGGATGCGACCACCACGCCGGGGCAATTGGCGACGTTGATGAAAGACTTACTGGCAGCGATGGGGCACTAATGCGCTTTGATACGGAAGGAGCCTTTCGATGATATTTACGCGACGTTTCCTTCAATTTGGCTTTGGCCTCGCCGCGGAATTTTTGATCGCGGCAAATCTGCTGGCCGCCGTCACGGAAGCCTCTTATGCGGGGGCAACCGAGAAACTGACGATTGAGATCGTACTGTTGGTCCTGTTGATGCTTAGCATTGCTGGGGGCGCCGCGCTGGCGTTTGGCCATTACGTGCACACGCTGCTCATCATGGCCGGCCTGGTGTTTATCGCGGCACTGATGCTTTGGCTCGTGTGGCCAGCGAGCACTGCACTTGCCGCATGCTGTATGGTGTTTGCGGGCTTGATCGGGGCTGAGGGCTGGCTGGCGCGCTCAGGGAAGTCTGTCTGAGGCGCATTGGTCATACAAACGCCAAAATGGGTTGGCGATTCGCCAATAAAATGAACGATTCACCGTTTTGGGGGTCTCAACTGTCTGTGGATGAATGGAAACCGCGTCTTGGCGCGGTTCTTATGGCGCTCTGAAGCTTTGAGCCAAGCGGTTCAGATGATTGACAAGAAACCGCTTACTATATAAAATAAAGTAGAATTCTCGATTGCAGGTGTAGGCCTTGCTAACCTACTGCTCTCCTGTACAATTTTTCGGAGATCCACCCGGTGCGCCGGGTTCCGAGCATCATCAGCTTTTCCCGGGGCCACTTGGGCGAGGTCCGCTGACTTAGTTCAAGTGGTATAAAGCCACGACGGTCACCATTACTACTATAGTGACTAGAGGTAGCGACAGTTCCATCGCCGTTACCCGCCAAGGTGAAAAGGGTCCCGCCAGTGGTAGGTGCTGGCGGTCACATAGGGCACTGCAGTCACGTAATCGCATCAAGTTAAAAATGGGGCCTTTCGGGGCCTCTTTGTCGTGGCCGGCCCTGATTTCTTCGGGGCTACAAACGGATAACTCAAATGAAATAGGCGTCTCTCACAGATCGCAACGTGCGATCCTGCTGAGAGACGCCTATTTTTTATGCCGGCCGCAGCCCTTGCACGAGCACAGCGGTTGCTTCGTCCGCCGCCCGCTCTAGGTCAAACTTGTTCGTCGGCATCAAGATCAGTGGCACCGCATGGCCGGCCATCACCCCGAGAAACGTCCGAAACAGTTCGCCGACCGGCCAATCGACAACTTCTCCAGTCGCTTGATAGTGCTGGAAGATCGCGGTCAACGGGCCTTGCGCGACCTGCTGGAAGTCCTTGAGAAGCATATTGAGCATGGCCTGGTCATGCATCAGCTCACCGAGAAATATTTTGGCCTCGGCCCGATTTTCCTGGGCAAATTCCAGGCGGTCTTTGATCACATAATGCAAAAAGGTCGCAAAGTCTGGCGCCGCTTGGCCTTGAATGCGGGCAATGAAGTCCCCTGCGACGCGCGGGACCACTTGTCGCACGAAGGGGCGCATGACGGCCGCCAGCAACTGGTCTTTGGTCTTGAAGTGTTTATAAACGGTGCCTTCTGAAACGTGGGCTGCGGCCGCGATGTCCGCAGTCGAGGTATTGTCGAATCCCTTGGCAGCAAACAATTGCAGGCTTGCCTTCAGGACCGCTTTTTGTTTTTCAGAAAGATCAGTTGCGGCGACGGTTTCATCAAAAAGTTTTGCCAGTTCACTCATTGTGCGTCCACTCCTTTGTCAGACTTGCCGGTAGCGTTTCATCGTTTGCCCATTCAGCACCAGGAAGACGAGGGCAAAGCCGAGCAAGATCAGCAGGCTTGGGCCGATCGCCGAAAGGGTCGCGCCTTTTTCGATCACTGCGGTCATGCTTTGGGCGCCAAAGTACAGCGGAAAGACATGGGCGACGACCTGGAGCCAGCCAGGCATGGTTGCGACCGGGATGATGCCGGAGAAAAAGATCTGTGGCAAGGCAACGATGGGGATGAACTGAATCATCTGAAACTCGGAGTCGGCAAAAGTCGAAATGAAGAGCCCCATCGTCAGGGCGACGGCCGCCATCAACAGATTGATCAGCAAGACCAGCCACAGACTCCCGATGATCTGCACTTTGAAGACGCCGATCGTATAGAGCACGATCAAAAGCGTTTGAACCACCGCGAAAAGGCCATAACCGGCCAGGTACCCGGCAATGATCTCGCCGCGCCGCACCGGCGTTGCCAGCAGGCGATACAAGGTGCCAGTCGTGCGCTCGCGAAGCAGTGCGATGCCGGAGATCAGGAAGACAAAGAAAAACACGATAAAGCCCAGCAGAATTGGCAGAAGCGTGTCAAAATAGGTCGCGTCTGCCCCGCCATATAGGTAATGGGTTTTGACCGTGACGCCTTTTTCGGTGGTCGTCGGTTGCGAGGCCCCTTTGATGCCAGCCTGGCCCGTTGCCTTGGCGAGGGCTGTTTGAAGCTGCTTGAGGGCGGCTGCTTGGGTCTTGATCGTGGCGGCCGCAGTCTGCATTTTCAGCTTGACCTGCGCTTGTTGCAGGCTCTGTTTGAGGATGGCGCTTTGGCTTTGGTCACTGTTGGCCAGGGTCAACGTGAGCTTGTCGCCAGTTTGCACCAGCATGCCTGCTGCATCGTGCTGGCGAATCTGCGATTTTGCACTACCTGATGCGCTGGTGGGCTTTAGTTTCAAGTGGTCATTTTTCATTGCCGTGGTCAGGGGCTGGTCGACATTTTTCACCAGCAAGCTCGCGGTCTGCGTGCCGTTCCCCTGGAAGAGAAAATAGACCAGCGTCAAGATCAAGAGGGGACCGAGGAACATCAGCGCCAGCGTCCGTTTGTCTCGAAGCATCTCGGTGAAAATGCGATGAATCATTCCTTTAACGCGCATCCTGATTCCTCCCTGCCTGCAAAAAGACTTGCTCGATCGAGTCGACATGGTATTGTGCCGTCAAAGCGGCCGGCGTCCCTTGGGCGATCGCGGCGCCCTGCCGAATCATCATCACCTGATCGGCTTCTTCGGCGTCTTCCATCACGTGAGTCGTTAATAAAATCGTGATGCCGCGCTTAGCCATGCGGTGGAGCTCCGCCCAGATCTGTTGGCGAAGCTCCGGATCGATGCCAACAGTCGGCTCATCCAGAATCAGTAATGGCGGATCGGCCAACAGCGCGATGGCCAAGGACAACCGTCGCCGCATTCCGCCTGAATAATCTTTGAGCGGCTTATCCAGATCACCCTGGAGATCGACAACACCCGCCGCGCGTGGGATGCGCTGCTGCAATTCAATTTTCAGCACGCCTTGCATCGTGCCGAAAAAGGCCAGATTCTCGCGGCCGGTCAGCTCGTCATATAAGGCGTCGGTCTGCGCCATGTAGCCGATCTTTGCCAATAGTGCGCGATCGGGCATCGGCGTATTCAAGACCTCGACTGTGCCTGATTTTGGCCGCAGCATGCCCATGATCGAACTGACCAGCGTTGTCTTGCCTGCGCCACTTGGACCGATCAAGGCGAGAATCTGCCCTGGCGCCACTTGAAGCGAAATGTCATGAAGCACGATTGTCTTGCCATAGCCTTGCGTGAGGTGGCTCACGTTGATCACAGTTGCCATGGATGTTGCCTCCTTCATGCGGCGAGCACGCGCTCACCGCGTTGAAAATAATAAGATGCGATCATATTCGATGCTGAAACCCCGTTGGTGAGTTTCCACTCACTCATTATAGTCAGCGACAACAAGAGCGCAACCTCAAATAATGCGGCGAGCAAACCTTTTCGCAACATCAGCGCTTTCGTTTCTTTGCTGGGCATGGCAGAGTCTTCGAAAACAGGCCATGACTTGCGACCGGTTCTTGAATGCTTGTTATAAGCACTTAGCTCCACTTTTTCCACAATTGGACAGCGCTTCCACCGGGTGTGTTGTAGATGTGCTATAGTCGGCCCGAACAGGAAACAAATCGACTTATCGGAGGGCACCATGCAACTGTTATGGCAAAAGTTTCCGGCGCGTGAGCTCGATCTTGCCCCACAGGAATGCGGCTGGCAGCGGTGCACGCCGCTGGATCGCTATGCGTATCGCATTCAGTGCGATCACATCATTCATTTTGTGGTCCGGGGTCGCGGCTATCTCAAGGTGGCGGGACAAACGCATGAAGTCCGCGTCGGCCAATGTTTTTTGTTAAAAAGTGGCACTGAGGTCAGCTACTGGCCGGCCTTTGATGACCCCTGGGAGTATTGCTGGCTGGGGTTTGGCGGCCAACTGGCGGGGCGGTACTTGGATTCAGTTCTGCCGGCGGGGTGGTGGATCGGCGAGATGCCGCAAGTGGCTGGGAAGCTTTTGGTGGGGTTCAACGAAGCACGGATGCCCGCGGCTGGCCAGGGGGATGATAGCTTGCGGCGGCTGCGGGATCTGGCGGCCTTTTTCTCCGCGTTCTGCGAGGCTGAGGGGTTGACGGAGCCTGAACAGCCGCCGCATCCGCAGTTGGTGATGCGGGCGTTGACCTATCTGAACGCCTCGTTTGAGCAGCCGATCACGGTGCAGGATGTGGCGGATTCGGTTCATATCACGCGCAGTTACCTATACAAATTGTTCATGAAGGAGCTGCGCCTGTCCCCGCAACAATATCTTCAGCGTTTGCGCCTCGGGCATGCCCAACAGCTCCTTGAGACCACCCAGCTGTCGATCGAAACGGTCGCCAGCCAATCCGGGTACCGAGATGCGCTGCATTTCACCAAACAATTCAAGGCCCATTACCAACTCGCCCCACGGGATTATCGAAAAAAGGGTGCAAAGCGGGGCGTTTAGGGCTGAGCAGATAGTTCGGCCCGAGCGGTTGATGGCGCACTTAGCCAGCGAACGACCGGGCCGACTATCTGTCTCAGCCCTGCCCCGCGGCGCCCAACTAAAAAAGGGTGCAAAGCGGGGCGTATAGGGCTGAGCAGATAGTTCGGCTCAGCCAAAACCAGGCAAAAAAGTGACTGGCCAGTTCCAGCCCCACGCGGCATGCAACATAATGCCTGATATGGGCGTGTTTTACAGATGGAAGCGGTCTTGCCCGCCCGCTATACTGATGGGGATCGAATGGGGCAAAATGCTCAGGAGGTAGCGAAGATGACGATCTTAAATTTGGCAGAAGATCCAACCACGTTGACGGTGAACACCTGCCCGCCGCGTGCCTATTACATTCCATATGACTCGGTCGAAACAGCCGCGACCGGTGACCGGACCGCATCGGCGCAGGTCAGCTTGCTCGATGGCCAGTGGGCGTTTGGCTATTTTCCAAGTGCCGCCGCGCTTCCAACCACCTTCTGGGAAAATGGTGACGCGCTTCTCACGGCCACGGCGCCGGTGCCAAGCGACTGGCAGAATCAGGGTTATGACCGGCATCAGTATACAAATGTGAATTATCCGATTCCGTATGATCCGCCCTATGTCCCAGACGAAAACCCGATCGGTGTGTATGAGCGTCAGTTTGCGTACACGCCAACTGCGGGGCATCGCGCTTATTTGAACGTCGAAGGCAAGGACAGCTGTCTGTATGTCTTCGTCAATCATCAGTTCGTCGGCTACGACACCGTCTCCTATGCCAACAGTGAATTTGATCTGACCGATCATCTCGTGGCTGGAACTAACCTGCTCACCATCGCGGTGTTAAAGTGGTCGGTTGGCACGTATTTTGAGGATCAGGACAAATTCCGTGTCAGTGGCTTGTTCCGGTCGGTGTATTTGCTGACACGGCCGGAGACGCATCTGGGCGATTTCGACTGGACGATCACAACCGATTCCGTGACACAAATAGGCCGGTTGGTCATGACACGCTTTGAGTTTGCCGGAGCTGCTTCGTATCAGCTCACGGATGATCACGGTCAGCAAGTGGCGGAGGGGCCACTGGATGCCAGCACTCAGATCGAGGTGACTGGATGCCGCTTTTGGAATGCAGAAGACCCGGTGTTGTATCACCTGACAATTACGGCGGGTGCGGAAGTGATTCCGTTTGCCATCGGTTTTCGCCAGTGGGTCCATCAAGACGGCCAATTCGTACTTAATGGCACGCCAGTCAAGCTCTACGGTGTCAATTATCATGATAGCGATCCGCGGCTGGGGGCGGCGATCGGGGAAAATGAAATGCGCCGCGACTTGCAGTTAATGAAGGCGCATCATGTCAACGCGATTCGCACCTCACATTATCCAAAGGCGCCGCGGTTCTATGAGCTTTGCGATGAAATGGGTTTTTATGTGCTGAGCGAGGCGGATATTGAGACCCACGGCACAGGGGCGTTGGTCGGCGCAGGCGCTGATGGCGATAAGCTCGCCGACGATTCCGCCTATCAGCCAATCTTTCTTGATCGCGTGCAACGCATGGTCAAGGCAGACCATCTGTTTACGTCGATCTTTGGCTGGTCGATGGGCAACGAGTCTGGTTGGGGGCAGAATTTTGCCGCCGCCCTTGAATGGACGAAGCAAGCGGACCCGAGCCGTATCCGCCACTACGAACAATTTTCCAGCCGGTTTGAAAAAGACCCAGCGCAGACGTTGCCGTTGGTGGATTGCTACAGCCGGATGTATCTGAGCCCTGAAGACTGCGAGACCTTCTTGAAGGAACACCCGAAGATTCCGCTGCTTCAATGCGAATATGCGCATGCGATGGGCAATGGCCCAGGCGGTGTCAAACACTATGATGAATTGATGCAGCAATACGACAATTTCGTCGGGGCCTTTGTGTGGGAATGGTGCGACCACGCCATGTTGATGAACCCGGATGCGGTCGATGAGGCGCCAGTCTATGGGTACGGCGGTGAGTTTGGCGACGAGCCGAATGATGGTAATTTCTGCATGGATGGGTTGGTCTATCCCGACCGTACGCCGCACACCGGGCTGAAAGAATATCAGGCGGTCCATTTGCCGGTGCAACTGACAGCCTGGCAGAATGGCCAGCTGACGGCGTTCAACCGGCTCGCGTTTACCTCGGCGGATGCGCGCTATCAGGGTTTTGCGCGGGTCACCACTGATGGCGTCGCCGGTGCGTGGCAGGCGGTCAACTTGGCTGGTTTGGCACCGCTGACGGCTACAACTGCTGACTTTCCGGTGCAGATTCCTGCTGGCGTACCGGTCACGCTGGAATGGGCGCTTGGCGCACCAGACGCGACAACGCCAAATGAAGTACTAGGTTTGCAGCAGATCATCTTGCAGGATGCGGCGCCAACGCTTCCGGCAGGGCCAGCCTCGACCGGCAAGCTGACGGTCACCGAAACGCCACTTACGATCACGGTCAGCGGCCCGAATTTTGCCTATCGCTTCGACCGTCATTTCGGCACGCCGACTTCCTTGGTGCGTCGCGGCAGTGAAACGCTGGCCGGGCCGAGCCGCTGGACGATCTGGCGGGCACCGACGGACAATGATCGCAATATCAAAAACGAGTGGCAGGACAACGGCTTTGACCGTGTCTTGTTTAAGGGCGATGCGTTGACCGCCGACGCGCGCGATGGCCAGGTGACCGTCACGGCAATCATTGGGCTGACGGCGGTATCCAAGCAGCGGATCGCGACGATCAAAACTGAGTGGACGATCGATGCTGCTGGCACGCTTGGCGCAACGGTACATGTCGTCCGCAATGACGAAATGGCGGAATGGCCACAGTTTGGGCTGGTGATGCCGCTGGGCGGCGGGGCCAAGCCGGTGCACTATTTTGGCAAAGGTCCACGCGAAAGCTATATCGATAAGCAGGAGGGCAGTGTGTTGGGCTGGTTTGAGACCGATGCCCAGCAAAATTATGAGCCGTATGTACGTCCCCAGGAAAATGGCAGTCATGTCCATACCTGGTGTGTGCAGGTGGGACTTGGCGCGGAAGTGATGACGGCGCAATTCGCGCAGCCATCCTCATTCAGCGTATTGCCATACACGGCGGAAACACTGACTCGGGCGGAAAACCGGCGCGATTTGCCTGTTTCCGAGCAAACGGTTCTCACCCTTGATTTTGCCCAGGCCGGCATCGGCTCAAACAGCTGTGGTCCGCGGCTTCCGGAACGGTATCGACTGACGCCGGAAACCATCGATTGGCAGTGGACGCTGCGCTTTGAGGCGGCCGGGCAGTGAGCGACGGCCTCAAAGTGCGAGGCTGCATTTCCGTGGAATAGAAAAAACGGCGAGGGCCGCATGGACCGTCGCCGTTTTTCGTTGGCTGTTCAAATAAGTTGTGCGAGCGTATCCGCGATCTGGCGGCCAATCAGGCGATGGCCCCAATCGGTCGGATGAAACAAGAACCCGGTCTGCGCCACGTCATCGGCGAAAAATCGTGTGACGTCCGCCTTGACGTCCAGCGGCCACAAGTCACACACGGGCCGGTCGAATTCCCGACCAAGGGCCAGGATGCGCTCACGATAAGCGCCGGCGCTCCAGCCTTTTTCCCGCTTATAAACGGGGTAGGGAGCCACCAGCAGGACGGGGATGGTCGGGGACGTTTGTGCCAATTGGGTGAGGCAGTGTCGGGTGGCACCGGTAAAGGTCTCGGGCGCCAGCGTGGTTGGCGCGCCGATCTGGCTGAGCGACTCCTTGTTGAAGTTGTTGATGCCACCAAACAGCACCAGCGCGTCCCCGGGGCGAAAGGCAAAAGTCGCCATACGCTGGGTGATCTGCTGGAGCGTTTCGCCGGAGACCCCTTCATTGAGGACGGGTACGCCGAATGTCTCTCGCAACACCTGTTGGTAGCCGACACAGCGCTGCCCCGGGGTGTGAGTGGTGGCTAAATAGCGCTGGCGATCGTACCACGTCACCGAATCGCCGAATGTGATCAGTCGTTTCATGATAAATCCTCCTGTGGCCATGATACGAGGCCAGACGGAAAACACAATGGCGACGTGGCTCGTGAATATGGACTTTTGACGCGACTATGCGTAAAGGAGACACAAATGGCACTATTTGAACCAGAGACAAATGGCATCGCCACCTACCGGATTCCAAATTTGCTGACCACTGCGGCTGGCACGGTGCTGGCGTTTGCGGATGGGCGCGTGGCGTCCTCAAATGACAGTCCCAACGAGATTCATTGCGTACTTCGGCGTAGCACGGATGGCGGCGCGACGTTTGGCCTGATGCAAACGGTCGTCGCCTATCCCGGGCGCGGATTGAACGGCGCCTCGGCGATCGACTCGAGTAGCCTGCAGGATCCTGCCACTGGGTGCATCTGGGTCCTGTTTTCCCATTCGCCCAGTGGTGTCGGGCTGTTCAATTCCGTCGTCGGAACGGGGTTTGGCCCGTTTGGCCGGCGACTGAGCGACGAAGCCGGCCACTTGTTTTCCGTCGATGGCGCCGGGATCGTGCGCGATGCAGCCGGGACGCCGACTGGCCAGCAGGCGGCCGGGACGATGATCGATGGGCATCATTGGTATCACGCCCGCGACAAAGCACAGGACTTAATGGAACAGCCCACTGTGTTTTTGCAGACGGTCTTCAGTGATGATGACGGTGTGACCTGGTCGGCGCCCATTGATCTCAATCCACAGGTCAAACAGCCCTGGATGTCATTTCTTGGGGCGGGGCCAGGCATTGGGACGGTGATCGAAGCCGGCGCGCATCAAGGCCGCCTGCTGTTTCCGGTGTATTTTGCCAATGCGGCGCATTTCATGTCGGCGGCGCTGATCTATAGCGATGACCATGGCGCGACGTGGCAGCTGGGCGAAACGCCAAATGCGGGCCGCGTGGTGGCTGGTCAGGTGATCGATCCGGCGACAAGTGATGTGGGCGCGGCCAACTTGACCGAAGCACAGGCGGTCGTGGCGCAAGACGGTACTGTTCAGCTGTTTATGCGCAATCATCTGCCGGCGCCGCATGCGCTGGTGGCGACAAGCGGCGATGGCGGGGGCCATTTTGACACGTTGCGCCCCGTCACCGGTTTCCAGACACCGATCAATCAGGCGAGCTACCTCTATGATCGGGGAAAAACAGTCCTGTTGGCGAGTCATGCGGAGAGCGCCACCGAAACGCGGCAAAATGGGCAGATTCATCTTTCGCGCGACGGCGGCCAGACCTGGTCGCAGGTCCTGCAAGTTGAACCGCCCACGATGGGGTTTGGCTATTCTTGTCTGACGCAGCTGGATGATCAGCGGTTTGCGGTGCTGTACGAGCGCATCGCCGATCAAAGTGATTGGGCGCATATGCGGCTATGTTTGAAAATATTTACATTAGCGGATTTTTCACAGATGGAGGAACCAAATGACTGAGCCAATGTGGCAATTGAATGCAGAGACGACCTTACGTGGGGCAGAGACGCCGGCCATCGCCGACCTGGTCGCGATCGTCGCCGATGAATTAGCGACAAGCGGCTGGGGCTTGTCGCTGCCGGCAGCTGGCGCGACGGGGACGCAGGCTTTGCAGCTGGCGCTGGCTGACGACATGGCTAGTGGGGACGGGTTTGCAATCGAAGCGACTGAAGCGCGCCTGACCATTTCGGCTGCGACCACGCGGGGGTTGCTGTACGGCTTACGGACGGTGATCGCGCGCCTGCACGTGGCAGGTGGTTGGCCGCTGGGCAGTGTGCACGAACAGCCCGCATTAGGTGAGCGCCGGCTATTTGTCGATGCCGGCCGCAAATATTTTTCCAAGGCATGGCTCATTGACCTGATTCACTGGCTCTCATTCCTGCGCATCAACACCTTGCAGTTCCATTTTTCGGAAAATCGTGGGTTTCGAATCGACTGTGACACGGACCCGGCAATCGTGTCGACGCATCATCTGAGCAAGGCAGATGTCCGCGAGATCTTGGCCGAAGCGCGGCGGTATCAGGTTGATGTGATTCCGTCTTTTGATACGCCGGGGCACGTGGAACATATTTTGAAGGTACATCCGGAATTCGGCCAACGCGGGGTGGATGGCACCCGGTCGACGACTGGACTGGATATTACCGACCCGGCGGCCAAGGCGTACTTCCGCAGCCTGTATGAGGAGTATTTTGCCCTGTTTGCAGGGTGCCGCGACTTTCACATTGGCGGCGACGAATATATGGAACTGGACCGCGAGCCGTTTTTGACCACTTACCAGCCGGTGCTGGACACGTATGCCAAGCACCGGTATGGCAAGGAGGCGACGTTCAAGGACGCGCTGGCCGGCTATGTCGCCGATCTCGCGGACTTGGCCGAGGACCACGGCTTCCACGCGCGCGTCTGGAATGACGGTCTGTATTACAGCGAAAATGGGGAGCAGGGTGCCCCTCAGCGGATCCAGATCGATCCGGCACTTGGCATCGACTACTGGTATCCGATGAATTGGAACAAGGCAGTCGCCGAATTGCCGGTCTTTCTGGCGCGCGGTCAGCGCCGGCTGTTCAACGTTAATTCGACGTTCTTCTATTATGTCTTGCGCACCGAGCTGCCCGAAGACGGGCGCGCCCAGCACAGCTTCGACGTCCCAGATCAAGATCGGAACATCTACGAGAATTGGCATCCGGGGCTGTTCGCCGGCACCGAGCTGCCGGATGACGACCCGCGCATCTGTGGGGCAGCCTTAGCGATCTGGTGCGATGAACCGGATCTGACCGATGAAAAGACGATTCGGCAAGAGATCAGTTCGGCGCTGCAGGCGTTTGCGGCGAAAGCATGGACACCGGCGATCAACGTAGCCCGGTCCTGGACTGAGCAGCAGCGACTAATGGCGGCTTTGAAGCCACTGGCAGGGCGGGACTGACCAAGAAGCAGGTTCAAAAAAGCATCGAGACGCCAAAGTGCTGGGCAGCTCGATGCTTTTTTCGTACAAAAATAGCGGCTGTGCAACGCACTGCCGCCTAGGCGTTAGAGAAAGTCTTTAGAGGATGTTACGCCTTCAAGCGGATGGGGAGGTCCCCTTGAAGACATGATTACTATCTCATCGCAGCGCCCTTGCCTCAATAGCCAAAATCAATAAAAGTCTACACAAATTAAAGGTAAGATTGCCCCTTGACATTTTTAAGAAAGCGGTTATATAAATGGCGAACTGATTAGAAATGCCGGTGAGACGGGGTTATGATCTACTTGATGCGAACATAACTAGGACTGCGGTCGCGCAAAAAACTGCACAAAAAAAGTGAGCCCCTTCGACCTTCTGAACGTTTGCGCGCCGATCGTCCTGACTCACAGTATGGTTTGGCACCATGCCCTGTATTATGACGGGTCATGGTGCAGTTGTCAATTGGAGAAAATGGGATGGCGCCCGACTGTGAGGCATAGACCATCCCGCGGGCCTCCGCACCCTTTTCCAGTTGGGCTCCGGCCCGCATGGTCGAGGTATCTAGTTGTCTCGTGCACTCGGTGGCAAGGTTCGCCACCAAGTACCCGAGCCAAACTAGCTACTCGACCATCCCGCAGGCCTCCGCACCCTTTTCCAGTTGGGCTTCGCGCGGCAGGTCTGAAGCATCTAGTCGACCTGGTCACGTATGGCTAGGTGCGCCATACGCGCCCAGGCCGCACTAGCTACTCAGACCTGAACGCCGCGCTCCGCACCCTTCCTTAATTATTCATGCCACTTTCGTAAAGGGCGAGTTTGCCTTCGACGATGCTTTCGACGAGGTCTGGGTAGGCCACGCCTTCTGCTTCTGCTTCTTGCGGCAGAAGGGAGAGCGGTGTCATGCCTGGCAGGTTATTGGCTTCGATGACCCAAACGCCGCCGTCGTTGGCAAAGAAGTCGATACGGCCGTAGTTTTGCATACCGAGGACCTTCATGGTTTGGACCGCAACGTCTTTCATTTGCTGGTGAACGTCGTCGTCAAGGTCATGCGGCGGGGTCACGAAGTCGGTGTGACCTGGTTGGAATTTATGTTCGAAATCGTACCAGCCATCATGGACCTGAATCTCGATGGCTGGGAAGGCATGGCCGTTGACAACGCCGAGTGAGAACTCGCGCCCTGGGGTGAATTCCTCCACGATGGCCGAGTTGTCAAACCGGAAGACATCATTCAAGCTGTTTTCCAGTTCGTCTGCATCATGCACGATATGGGTGCCGACAGAGGAACCGCCGGAAGTTGGCTTGACCACGACTGGGTAGGCGAATGGCAAGACATGGCCCGTGGCGCCTTGATCGCGGGTGTACTCGATGAAGGCCGCGGTCTGGATGCCGTGATACAGCATGATCTCTTTGCTGTAGACCTTATTCATCGTGATGCCGGATGCAGTCGAGCCGGAGCCGGTGTATTTGATGTTGTTCAGGTCAAGCACGGCTTGCACCTTGCCGTTTTCGCCGTCGCCGCCGTGCAGGGCGAGGAAAACGATGTCGGCTTCTTTGCAAATGGCCAGGACGTTTGGGCCGAAGAGCTCGGTTGAGCCGTCGCTGCGCAGCGCGTTGATGTCGGCGTCGGTCAAGATCGCATCCGAGATGTTCAGATCTTTGGACGTGTTCGCGTCGTCAAAGGCTGAGACTGGCGCCTTGCCTGCCAAGTCGTAGCCGAGAAACAGGTCGATGAATGTCGCTTCGTGCCCTTTTTCGCGAAGGGCGTTGGTGATGCGGTAGCCGCTGGAGAACGAGACGTTGCGCTCGGTACTGCGCCCGCCGGCTAATACGGCAATTTTCATAAGGGTAGAACCTCCTGATTTTTCCCGCGCGGGGTGAACCGCGCAGCCGATAGTTTTAGAACCTTAAGCATAGCACAAACGAAGCAGTCATTGGAACGAATGAAGCGCTTTCACCAAAAATTAAGGAGTCGAGGGGCTTCGTTGTTTTTGGTTGAACGCTTCGCAGCTGCCTGATGTCGCTCGTTATTTTCCCCGCGGTTCGACTAGCCAACCGGGTCGTTCTTCCCGTATACTGAAAATATCTGAAAAAGGGAGTGGCGAACTTGAAAATCATTGCCTATGGGGCGCGCGTCGACGAGATTCCATATATGAAGCAATGGGCACAAGAAACAGGCGACGAACTGACGATCAAAGAAGAACTGCTTGAAGCCGATACGGTCGAATGGGCAAAGGGGTACGATGGCATCAACTGCCTGCAGACGACCCCGTATTCGGCGGCTGTCTTCGATAAAATGGGCGAATACGGGATCCACTATTTGACGTTGCGCAACGTCGGCACGGATAATGTCGATTTTGCAGCCGCAGCCAAAAATGGTGTGACGCTGGCCAATACGCCGGCGTATTCCCCGGAAGCCATCGCGGAGTTTGCGGTGACGATGACGCTGAACCTGTTGCGGCGGGTGGGGGAAGTCGAGCATGCCCTGCGCCATGGCGATTATGCGGGGTCAACGCGATTGATCGGCCGCGAACTGCGCAGCCAGACGGTCGGCATCATCGGCGCTGGGCGCATTGGGCGTGCGGCCATCCAGATGTTTTCCGGATTTGGCGCCAAGGTGATCACGTATGATCCGCATCCTTCCAAGGACGACACCCTGGCCTGCCGCTATGCCGACATGGATGAATTGCTCGCGGCCAGTGATGTGGTCGACCTGCATATTCCGGGCGTTCCGGCGAATGATCACATCATTGATGCCCGGGCGCTGGCGCAGATGAAGCCTGGGGCGGTGCTGATCAATACGGCGCGTGGTAATTTAGTCGATACTGCCGCCATGATCGCGGCGCTGGAAAGTGGCCACTTAGCAGGGGCTGGCATCGATACCTACGAGCATGAAACGGCGGCGCTGCTGGATATGGCACACACCGGCCGGTTTTCCGACCCACAATGGGATCAGCTGCAGAAAATGCCGAATGTGTTGCTAACGCCGCATGTCGCGTATTACACCGAGACGGCGGTCCACAACATGGTGACCTTCTCGCTGACTTATCTGACAGAGCTGTTGACCACAGGCACCACGGAAACAATCGTCCATCCAAAATAAAGTTCAGCGGATCGAAGGCCTTGCGCAAACAAACGCGGGGCCTTTTTGATTGCTCGAAAACACGAACGAGGAAAAAGTAAAGATTGTCGGCTAGTTATCGTTGGTGAACAAGAATCGGCATGATGTTGACTGCCTCACGACGCAACACGTCCGTTGTTCGTTATAAACCGAACGTTAAATCTAAAAAATTAAAAATAAGACGTGTTTCCGCTTGACTGTGGTCATTTTTTTGGTATATTGGGTTTATCGTCAAATACGAACAAAGAGGTGCATCATGGATCACTTTTTCCAATTAAAAGCGAACGGAACAACGACCGGTCGTGAAATTCTTGCGGGCCTTACCACATTCTTTGCCATGTCTTATATTTTATTCGTCAACCCGCAAGTCCTGTCGTTGGCCGGCATGCCATCGCAGGCTGTTTTCCTCGCAACGATCATTGCAAGTGCAGTCGGGACACTGTTTATGGGGTTGTTCGCGAACGTTCCTTACGCGCTGGCGCCGGGGATGGGCCTGAACGCGTTTTTCACCTACACCGTTGTCTTCGCCCTCGGGTATTCTTGGCAACAGGCTCTCGCGATGGTCTTCATCTGCGGGCTCATCAACATCCTGATCACCGTGACCAAAGTGCGTAAGCTGATCATCACCGCCATTCCAGAAAGCTTACAGCACGCGATCGGCGGTGGGATCGGCGTCTTCGTTGCCTACATCGGTTTGAAAAATGCCGGTTTCCTCCAATTCACGTCGGACAGTTCGAATATCTTGAGCATCAACAATGCGGCTTACAACGCCGGCACGACTTCCTATAAAGATGGCGTCACCGGCGTTGTCACAGGCGGCGGCATCGTGCCGGCGCTGGTCAATTTCACGCAGTCCGGCGCGTTGCTTGCGCTGATCGGGTTGTTCGTGATGGCGATCTTGGTCATCAAAAAAGTGCCGGGCGCGGTTCTGCTGAGCATCGTGATCACGACCATCATCGGGATTCCGATGGGGGTCACCAGTCTTGATTTTTCCGCGAACAATTCGCTCGGCCACGCGATCGGCCAGCTCAGCACCACATTTGGTGCAGCGTTTTCGGCCAAGGGGATGGGCAGCCTGTTCACCTCGCCGGATAAGATCGTGATCAGCTTGATGACGATTTTCGCCTTTAGTTTCTCCGATACCTTTGACACACTGGGTACCTTCATCGGCACGGGCCGGCGCACCGGAATCTTCTCCGATGCCGATGAGATCGCGATGGAGACCGGCCACGGGTTCTCCTCGAAAATGGATAAGGCGCTTTTCGCCGATTCTATCGCCACTTCGATCGGTGCGATCTTCGGGACTTCCAACACGACGACTTATGTTGAAAGTGCCGCTGGAATCGGTGCTGGTGGGCGCACTGGCCTTACGTCCGTGACCACTGCGGCCTGCTTCCTGCTCTCAGCTGTTTTTGCCCCACTGATCAGCATCGTGCCGACCCAAGCGGTTGCGCCGGCGCTCATTCTCGTCGGGGTCATGATGGTCTCCAGTCTCAAGGAGATCGATTGGAGCAGCATGGAAGAGGCCCTGCCGGCATTTATGGCGTCCGTTGTGATGGGCCTCATCTACAACATCTCGTACGGCATCGCCGCTGGGTTTATCTTCTACTGCTTGGTCAAGATTCTGACAGGCAAGATCCGCGACATTCATCCGGTTTTGGGTATTGCGACCCTCGGCTTCATCTTGAACTTCATTGTGCTGGCTGTTTTGTAAAAAGTCGGCACGAAAAAATGGCGTCTTCACATGGGTGGAGGCGCCATTTTTCGTGAGTAAACTTAGAACTGATACTGTGGGTCGTCTTTGACTGTCTCGCCGGCAAGTGTCAATTTGAGCAGCGGCACACTTTGCCCATCTGGCATTGTGCGCGTTCGGCCAGTCGATGTTGCCGTGAAGTGGTTCGCCTTCAGCAAGGCCACATCCGCTGTGGCGGTTTCCGGCAACAGGGCATAGACCTGGGCGACGCCGAGCTCGAAAAAGGCGAAGCCCAGCATCCGTGGCAGCACTTCGGTCATCACGGGGCGACTCGCTTGGGCGGCGAGGACCTCGAAACGAATCTGCGCTTGAGATTTATTTTCGCTGAAGTTCCACAGGCAAAAACTGCCGCAGAAACTGTGGTCGTCGCGCGCGGTCACGCCATAGAGCAGCGCGTGGTCCGCCATGACGAGGCGCATCGACTGATTGACGTAATGGGCGGTGGCCTCGATGCTACTGTCGCGCTCGCGGCCCGAAATCGCAGCGACGAGCGGATCATTGCGCAAGGCAAACACGTCTTTGAGCTTGGCCATTGTCAGCCAGTCCATGGTGTAATGGGCGGATAAAAGTGGGTGGTATTTTTCAAAACGAGTCATCGCATGCCTCAGATCATGCCGTGGTCGTCTTTGTCGACGATCGGGGCGTTGAAATTTTTGTTGTAGTATTCTTCGGAGATCACTTTATACTTGCCGTTGATAAAATGGGCGATGATGTCGCCAGGGTGTGCGATCTGGACTTTGGTGTCGGGCAAATGGAGTTCGACCGTCGGCATCGGAGTCAGCGCCACGAATTTTGCGTCCTCGCCGAAGAATTGTTCGATCTCACTGCGGGTCATGTCCGCACGCATGGGCAAAAAATACGACATTTTTGCGGTGGAAAACGCCGCGAACTCGCCGCTTGGAAAACTTGCCAGTACTTTTGTATCAGTCATCCTTGCACCTCATTTCGCTTTTCTTAAGTGTAGCATACCCCCGCCAACAAGGCGTTGTCATGGTATTATGAAGAAAAGGATGCGCAGTCGTGCGCTCAGGGGTGAGCGGGTAGCTTGGCGCGCGTGCGTATGGCGCACTCAGCCATACACACACGCGCCAGCTAAACGCCTCACCCCTGCACGGCGGAGCTCAACTAAAAGGATGCACAGACCCGCGGAAACGCAGGCCACAACAAAGGAAGTGAGCGTCATGGCCTCTTTATTTGATCAGGCCGGCCAGTTTCAGCCGCTGGCGGACCGGATGCGGCCACAAACATTGGAAGAATTTGTCGGCCAGAGCCAACTGCTGGGGCCGGGTAAAGTGTTGACCAACGTGATCGAAAATGATGAGGTCCCTTCAATGATCTTTTGGGGGCCGCCTGGTGTTGGAAAGACCACACTGGCGCAGATCATCGCGCGCCGCACCCGGGCGCAATTCGTCACATTTTCGGCGGTCACCGCCGGCATCAAGGAGATCAAGGCGGTGATGGAAGAAGCCGCCTCGAACCGCGAGCTTGGGCAAAAAACCATCGTCTTTGTCGACGAGATTCATCGCTTCAATAAGGCCCAGCAGGATGCCTTCCTCCCGTATGTGGAACGCGGGGCGATCATCTTGATCGGGGCGACGACGGAAAATCCTTCCTTTGAAGTGAACGCCGCGCTGCTGTCGCGGACGCGGGTGTTCGTGCTTCAGCCGCTGACGACGCAAGACCTCGTGCGGGTGCTGCATCAGGCCCTCAGCGATCCCCGCGGTTATGGCTCGCAAACCATTAACGTCAGCGAGGAACTGCTTGAACGCATGGCCGATTTTGCCAACGGGGATGCCCGTATCGCGCTGAACACGCTGGAAATGGCGGTGACGAACGCCAATCAAAGCGATGGCGAGCCGATCACACTGACGGCTGCGGGGGTTGGCCAGCTGCTGACGAAAAAGGCGCTGCTGTACGACAAAAACGGTGAGGAGCACTACAATCTGATCTCCGCATTGCACAAATCGATGCGCAATTCAGACGTCGACGCGGCCATCTACTGGCTGGCGCGGATGCTGGAGGCGGGGGAAGACCCGCTGTATATCGCGCGGCGGCTTGTGCGTTTTGCCTCGGAAGACATCGGCATGGCCGACAGTCGGGCCTTGGAGATCGCGATCGCCGTTTTTCAGGCCTGTCAGTTCATCGGGATGCCTGAGTGTAGCGTGCATCTGACGCACGCGGTGACCTATTTGAGCATGGCGCCGAAATCGAACGCCGTATACACCGCCTACGAATCGGCGAAAAAAGATGCGATGGAAACGCTCGCGGAGCCGGTGCCCCTGCAGATCAGAAACGGCGTCACGGGCCTGATGAAGGATCTCGGCTATGGCAAGGACTATCAGTATGCTCATAACAGCGCCGATAAGTTGACCAATATGCAGACCATGCCGGACAATTTGCAAGGCCGCACTTATTATCATCCCACGGATCAGGGTAGCGAGGCGCGTGTGAAGGCCCGGCTGGATCAGATCAAGGCCTGGCATGCCGAACATGACAACAAGTAAGCCGTGACGCAAGCAATAAAAAAGTCCGCAGAAGGCCAATTTTGGCCGACTACGGACTTTTTTGATACGGATGCGGGCTCGGAACGTGAGCTTAGGCTGGTGCCCGATTCGTGCGTCGCTTCTGTCTATTTAGATCAAATGCTTACCGCGCAGATCGTTGCGCGGGTCACGGTCGATCAAGATCGCGCCCACCATCAGTAGGGCGACGACGATGGCGCTAATATAGGCGCCGATCGCGATCAGCGCGATAAACGCGATAAGTGCAAATGCAGCGATCAACCATTCGAAAAATGTTAGTCTCATGGATCTCCACTCCTTTGCGAACTGAAACTATGGCTGGGCCGGTCGGCGATCGTCGTGGATCACCACGACTTGGTCGAGCCAAGACTGAACGAGTAGCGTGGCGCACACCCCGATCAAGATGCCGCCGAGTGCTGTCAACCGTTGACTTTTCGTCATGGCGCCGCCTCCTTGTGTCTGGGGTCGCTCCCCCTTGTGATTATTTTAACACCGTGAAGGGGCGCGGCGGGTCAACTTTTACAAAAATCTGATTGCTCGAGACACATTGTTTGGGTCGGCGCGGCCGAGTTGCTAGACTAAGGGTGAATGAGAAATTGTAATAAGTCGTTGTAAGTATTATTAAGCGGACTTGCTTATTTTGTGCTACACTGAAGGCAACAATTAAGAAAGCAGGGATTACGTCATGGCAGCTATCAAAGATTTTGATTCCACAGCCTACTTTGCCAAACTGAACGCATACTGGCGCGCGGCGAACTATATCTCCGTTGGCCAACTTTACTTACGCGATAACCCGCTGTTGAAGCGGCCGCTTCAATCAAGCGATGTGAAATTCAATCCGCTGGGCCACTGGGGCACCATTGCCGGCCAAAACTTCATCTACGCGCATCTCAATCGCGTGATCAATAAGTATGACCTGGATATGTTTTACATTGAAGGCCCGGGTCACGGCGGTCAGGTCATGATCTCCAACGCGTATTTGGATGGCACGTACACCGAGGCCTATCCGGAAATGCCGCAAAACGAGACGGGCATGAAGCTGCTGTTCAAGCGCTTCAGTTTTCCGGGGGGTGCGGCGTCTCATGCCAATGCGCAGATTCCTGGCTCCATTCATGAAGGCGGCGAGCTGGGTTATGCGCTGAGCCATGCGACCGGCGCGATCTTGGACAACCCAGAGGTCATTGCGGCCACGGTGATCGGGGATGGCGAAAGCGAAACGGGGCCGCTGGCGACCAGCTGGTTCTCCAATACGTTCATCAATCCCATCACAGATGGCGCGGTGTTGCCGATCGTCCACATGAACGGGTTCAAGATCTCGAATCCGACGATCTTGTCGCGCAAATCCGATGCGGATCTGACTAAGTATTATGAAGGTATGGGCTGGCATCCGTATTTTGTCGAAGGCGATGATCCGGAGAAACTCAGTCCGGAAATGGCCAAGACGCTCGATACGATCATCGAAGAGATCAAGGCGATTCAAAAGCATGCCCGCGAGACACATGATGCGACCATGCCGCATTGGCCAGTGTTGATCGTGCGCACGCCTAAGGGCTGGACGGGTCCAAAGGAATTCAACGGCGAGAAGATCGAAGGCTCGTTCCGCGCGCATCAGGTGCCGATTCCGGTCAAGCGCGACGATATGACCCATGCAGATGAGCTGGTTGCTTGGCTCAAGTCCTACAAGCCGGAAGAACTGTTTGATGAAAACGGGGTACTGAAGCCAGAGCTAAAGACGTTGACGCCAAAAGGGGCCAAGCGGATGGCCGCCAACCCAATCACCAACATGGGCTTGAACGCGAAGCCGCTGGTGTTGCCAGACTATAAGCAATACGCGCTGGACAACACGGAGCATGGGAAAAACGTCAAGCAGGATATGATCATTTGGTCGGATTACCTGCGCGACCTGATCAAGCTCAACGCGCATAACTTCCGCGTGTTTGGACCGGATGAGACCATGTCCAACCGCCTGTATGGCCTGTTTGAGACCACTGACCGTCAGTGGTTAGAAGGCATTTCAACGAATGGCTCCGATGAGGACATGGCGGCAAGTGGCCGGATCATTGACTCGCAGCTGTCCGAACATCAGGCGGAAGGTTTTCTTGAAGGGTACACGCTGACGGGCCGACACGGCGTCTTCACGTCCTATGAAGCCTTTCTGCGCGTGGTCGATTCGATGCTCACCCAGCATTTCAAGTGGCTGCGTGAAGCGCATGAGCAGAAGTGGCACAAGCCATATCCATCGCTGAACGTCGTGTCGACTTCGACCTCCTTCCAGCAGGATCATAATGGTTACACCCATATGGATCCGGGTGTCCTCACCCATTTGGCGGAAAAGAAGGGCGAATACATTCGCGAATATCTGCCGGCGGATGCGAACTCCCTGCTTGCGATCTCGCCGAAAGTCTTTTCCAGTGAAAACACGATCAACCTCTTGATCACGTCGAAGCAGCCGCGGCCGCAGTTCTATTCCATCGAAGAGGCAACCGTCCTGGCTAATAATGGCCTGAAGCGCATCGACTGGGCATCGACGGATGATGGGGTCGAGCCTGACGTTGTTTTGGCGGCAGCCGGCACCGAGCCCAACTTGGAAAGCCTCGCTGCGATCGACATTCTGCATGATAACTTCCCAGAGCTGAAGATTCGCTTCGTCAACGTGTTGGACCTGTTGAAGCTGAAGAAGAGCGATCCGCGTGGGCTGAGCGATGAGGTCTTTGACCAGTACTTCACCGCGGACAAGCCAGTCTTCTTTGCCTTCCATGGCTTCGAGGACCTGATTCGCGACATCTTCTTTGATCGCCACAACCGCGACGTCCATGTGCACGGGTTCCGTGAAGAAGGCGCGATCACCACGCCGTTTGACATGCGGGTGCTCAATGAGCTCGACCGATTCCACTTGGCCAAGGACATCATCCTGCATGTCCCGAGTTACGCTCAGAAGGCTGCGGGCTTTGTACAGAAAATGGATGACACGCTGCAATATCACTACGATTATATTCGCGAGACCGGCGAAGATATTCCTGAAGTCCTGAACTGGACCTGGAAGCCGATCAAGTAACTTGCATGCAAGAAGCGCCGCATTTCCCTCGATCATGGGAGATGCGGCGCTTCTTTGCGTGTCGATCAGTCAGTCGTCCGCCCGCATGTTGTCGGGGATGCGCGGCAGCGGCACCCCGCGGCGAAGGAGGACCGGTTGGCCGTGCTCCGTCATCATCACATTGAGCCGGAAGATTTTTGGAAAATAGGTCTCGTATCCGATCGTACAAGCGATCAGCACGATGATCCAGCACACGAGTCACACCCAGATGCGGGCGCTACCGGCGGGAAAAAACTGGTTGAACAGCGCTGTGGTGGCCCAGGTCACGCCGCTTTCCATCAGGATGAAGCCGCCCTGATAAAGCAAGTGGCGGCCTTTTGCACGCTGGTGATGAATGCGTTTAAAATGATTGCTGCTCCGCTGAAAATCCGGCAGTGAGACGCTCGGGCGACTGGACGCGCTACCGCCAATGTCGTCGAGCGCCGCCGCTGCGTGATAGCCCAGCAGGTGAATGAGGCCATAGTTGAGCGTCCGCCCGGTCAGGTAAAACAGCAAAAAGGTGCTGACCATCGCAGGGTTCAGGAATTCTGTGGTCATAATTCCGGCGGTCTGGGCGGCAATAGCTGCGATAAAAATAGTTGTTTCTTGAAGTAGGCACCACAGCAAGGTGATCAAGCCGCTGTGGTTGCGTGGAGGCGTGGGTCTTGGCATGCGAATTCCTCTTTTCTGCTTTGAGCTTAGCAGAGAAAAGGGGGTGTGGGGGGTCAGATTTGAGAAAACTGGTGCGCGGAAATTATGCGGGGGAACGTGCTGCCCAGGCCGCACTAGCTGCTCAGACCTGAACGCCGCGCTCCGCAGCCTACAGTTGCGCTCCGGCCCGCATGGCGGGGACATCTAACTGTCTTGTGCACTCGAGGCGAAGAACGCCTCAAGCACCCGAGCCAAGTTAGCTGCCCACCATCCCGCGGGCCTCCGCAGCCTACAGTTGGGCTCCGGCCCGCATGGCGGGGACATCTAACTGTCTTGTGCTCTCGAGGCGAAGAACGCCTCAAGCACCCAAGCCAAGTTAGCTGCCCCACCATCCCGCGGGCCTCCGCAGCCTACAGTTGGGCTCCGGTGCGCATGGTCGAGACAGCTAGGTACGCCAAGCACTCGGTGGCAAGAAGCACCACCAAGCGCTTGGCTAGCCTATCCGCTCGACCATAAGCGCGCACCTTCGCACCCTACAGTTGGGCTCCGCGCGGCAGGTCTGAGGCATCTAGTCGGCTCGGTCACGCATGGCTAAAAGCGCCATACGCGCCCAGGCCGCACTAGCTGCTCAGACCTGAACGCCGCGCTCCGCACCCTACAAAAAGATCCCGTCCTTGGGGGGAAGGCGGGATCTTGCCGGCTGGTACCGGCCACCTGTGAAGATTTTGTGAGTAGAAAGTTATGATTTTAAAAAGAAACTAGATGGGGCAAGGTGCAAGCGCTTTTTTGCCTTAAAGCGGGGGTTCTTGCTATACTTAAATAGTAGTGCCACTACAGAAAGGGGACGATTGTTCATGGCTACGATGACCTATACCACGCTCCAAGATCTATTGACCGAGGCAAGCAGCGGTCCGTTCGTTTCGCTTTACATGCCCCTCGAGGCAAATCAAAGTGCGGATAAATCCAAACTGATGATGCGCCACCTGCTCACTCACGCCAAAGAGGTGATGGCCTCCGCTTGGCCTGACGTTGATTGGGCGCCGTTTGCCGACTTGTTGCAGCCGTTGGTCGACGATCCAAGCCAGATCGCCAGTCTCTCCGGTCAAGGGATTGGGGTCCTTGCGAACAGCGATGCGATCTATATCCGTGACCTGGAATATCCGGTCTCAGAAATGGCGATGGTCACAGCAATGCCGCAGATCTTGCCACTATTGTTGGATGATCAACGTCATTTGGATTTTGACCTGCTGACGCTGCAAGGCGATCAGATCGGTTTGTATCACAATGCAGGGGACGTTCTGACGCCGGTTGCCCTTGGTGCCGATGCCCCGTTGACGCTGAAGGGGACATTGGGCACTGAGCTGCGCGGCGGGTCCCTGAATTCGGTGCGCCAAGGCGGACCGGGCGCCACGTATCATGGCCACAATGCGAAGTCCGAAGAAGACGAGATCGACCGCCGTCGCTATTACCAAGCGGTGGATAGCTATGTCGCGGATCATTTTTCCAAGCCGAATGCGCGTCGCCTGGTTGTGATGGGGCTGCCGCAAAATATTGCCATGTTCCGCGAAGTGTCGCGCAACACGCATCTTTCCGGGTCGATGCAGGTGGAAGCAAGCCCGGCCAACATGACGCTGCTTCAACTGGACGAAGCGGTCAACCCAGTGCGGCTCGAGCACGTCCGCCAGCGCCAAGAGGCCATTTCTGCCCAGCTGGATGGTGCCCGCAGTAAAGGCCGCTATCTTGAAGATGTCGGTGGCATTATCGATGCGTTGCATCATCGGGCAATCGCGCAGTTAGTGATTCGTCAAGGCGCGCGCATCAATGGCCGCCTGCATGGGCAAAAGATCGACACCGAAAGTGAAATGGCGAAGCACAACAATCTACTCAATGACCTGGCCGACCTGACGATTGCGCAAGGCGGCACCGTGAACGTGTTGCCAAGTGACCTGATGGAACCGGCGGCCGCAGCCATTCGTCGTTACAGCGAAGAATAAACGCGCGGGGTCGAAAAAAGGAGCGTCTGACGTGAAGTCGGCGCTCCTTTTTGATTCGACAGATCTAAGACGATGCTTGACAGCACATTGACGGGATGCGAGACCCTGTGATTGCCGTTTCAAAGCGCCCCAGCCGCCTCTTGGTGCGCCGCGGCCCGGGCGATGAAGTCCTGATAGATCGACAGCTCCGCAGGGTCATCCTGCCACAGATTTTCCGGGTGCCATTGCAGGCCGAAGATCAGGTCGTCGTCTGTGCTTTCGAAACCTTCAACAGTGCCGTCTGGGGCGGTGGCAATCGCCTTCAAGCCGCGGCCTAGGTTGCGGACGGCTTGATGATGGCGGGAGTTGACGTACGCTGTTTCCCCAATCAGCGAAAACAGCCGCGAGTCGCGGGCAATCGTAACGTGGTGTGTTGGGTATTCGCCGGAGGTCCGCTGCAGATGGCGCAGACTGTCCTGTTTTTGGCTGGCGAGGTCCTGGTATAAGCTCCCACCGCACGCGACGTTGAGAATATGGCTGCCTCGGCAAAGGCCAAACATGGGCTTGCGTGCAGCGCGCGTCGCCTTGATCAGCGCGAGCTCAAAGGCATCGCGGCGCGGCATGGCGGCACCGATAAAGGGCCCGGGCTGCTCGCCATAGCGTGTGGGGTCCACATTTGGGCCGCCGGGGATGATCAGGCCGTCAAACAGGCTCACGAAGCGTTCAATCAGTCCCGGCGCCTCGCGCATGTGCGTGGGAAATGGAATGATCACTGGGACCCCGCCGGCCTCGATCACGGTGTCTTTGAACATGGTTGGGGCGATGTCGACGGTATTTGGTTTGGTAAAAACGCTGGTGTCTTCGATCACATCAGCGGCAATGGCAATTAGCGGACGCATAAACTCACTCCTTTTTATTGGGCATGCGCGATGGCGCGGGCGACAAGGTCGGCAAATAGATCCAACTGGCTGGGCTGCGTTTCCCACAAATTTTCCGGATGCCATTGCACACCGACCAATTGATGTGAATCGCGACTCTCCACACCTTCGACCACGCCGTCTTCGGCAACGGCGGTGACTTTCAGGCTTGGGGCCACGCGCCTGATCGCCTGGTGATGGCGCGAATTGACATAGACGCGATCGCCAAGCAACATGTTCAGCCGGCTATCGGCCATTGTTTTGATATGATGGGTCGGATACTGGCCGGACGCTGCCTGGGCGTGCCGGATTCGCGAGTCGGGGTCTTCGGTGACCAGATCCTGGTATAAGTCGCCGCCCAGCGCCACATTCAACACCTGCATTCCACGACAGATGGCAAAAAGCGGTTTGCCAGCCGCGATCGCCTTGCGTACAAGGGCGACTTCAAAGCGATCCTCTGGATAAATGACCGCGCCTAATTCTGGGATGGGCTCCTCGCCATAAAGCGTCGGGTCAATGTCGGGCCCGCCTGGCAGAAGGAGCCCGTCAAACAAGCCGATGTAATGATCGACAAGCGGCGTCACGGCATCATCAACTTCTGGAAATGGCAGGACGATGGGGACCGCTTTGCAGGCGATCAGCGCGTTTTTGATCATATGCGGTGAGTAATCCGCCTGATTGAGATTAATGGCGGCGCTGGGCGTGGTGAGGCTATCGGCGGGAATCGCGATGACTGGATGCATTGGGGGCCCTCCTAGTGAACTGGCTTTACTTTAATCATACGAGGCCGAGGCCGATTGACGCAATTCGCAGGCCTTTTGCTAGGCGGAAAATAGGCAGGTGGGCCATGCAGCCTTTCCGGTCCAAAGGCGACGCTTGCGGGGCCGGTACGCAGACGCTCTCCGGGCCGGCTCAAGGAGCCAATTTCAAGACCGGTCACAAGACGCAAAAACGGCGCCCCCAGATGAGGTCGCCGTTTCGCTTACTTCTTATTGTTCGACTGCGCGCTGGCGTCAGTCGGCTTTTTTTTCGTGTGCTTGCGGGTCATCATGTAGAACCCGACGAGCACAAACGCGATGCCCAAGGTCACAAGGCCGGGATCCGCACGGGTCGCACCAGGTACAGTCGGGCTGATCATAATGATGAAAAACCCGATGGCAAGTGGCAACAACCCTGGCGTGTAGTCCTTTTTCGGCTTAGACTCGGGCGTTGGCGCGTCAGCTTTTTTGGTCACTTTTCGACGCCGACTTGGAAGTAGAGCACAGACGCCCAGCGCTGCGCCTTGATCGTCGACTTAGCGAGTTTGGCCGCTGCGTCGAGGTCTTCCATGTTCGTGGAGAAGGTGAGCTTCATACCTGCCTTTTTTTCGAGCTTGAAGGTCACACCGTTTTCGTTGTAGCTTTCAAGTGTTTCGATCATCTTGTCTTGTTCTAGTGGTGCATTGATGAAGATCATCGTTGTCACTCCTTTATCGATGCCGAGCAAGTCGGCGAATTTTTTTGCAATGGGCAAAAGCCCTCGCCGTAATAATAAGCCACCCGCTGCAACGAGGCAACCGGTGGCTTACTTTATTGACGCCTAGGCGATGCGATCAAGCATTCGCGGATTCATCAACTGTGTCCTGTTGAACACGGCTAGAAGCCATGACGAACGGTACCCAGATAAAGAACGCGATGACCATGTTGACGATCGCAAGAACCGCAGCACGCCAGTCAAACCCAGTAGCCATCAAGGCATTGAGAACTGGCGGGGTGATCCAAGGAACAGCGATCTTAACAGGGCCGACCCAGCCAGCCATCGTTACAAAGTAAGCGATAGCGGTGTTCAGAACTGGCGCTACGATGAACGGGATGAAGTAGATCGCGTTCAAAACGATTGGCAGACCGAACATAACTGGCTCGTTGATGTTGAAGAGACCTGGGGCAAAAGCAAGTTTTGCGACAGTCTTTTCATCAGCACGCTTGGAGAACAGCAGGATGGCGATCAACAGAACGATCGTACCACCTGAACCGCCGAACCATACGTAGGCATCGAAGGAACCACGAACCCACTTGAATGGAAGCGGATCGCCGTTTTGGAAAGCCTGAACGTTCGCAATCTGGGAAGTGCCCCAGATGGATTCGAGGATAGGTGCCAAAACGTTAGGACCATGAATACCGAAGAACCAGAAGATCTGAACGAGCAGGGCAACCAGGATAACCATGCCTGCGCCTTGGCCGGCGTGCAGCAGTGGTGCCTGGATGGTTGCGCTCAGCCAGTCGCCGAAGTTCTTGCCAGTGAAGTGCGAGAACAGGTAACCGATGATCGCAACTGCATACAAGGCAGCGATCCCAGGGATCAGGGAAACGAATGCCTTGGAAACTGCAGGCGGAACCGTATCTGGCATCTTGATGGAGATATCCTTCTTCATCAAGAAGATATAAACGACCAGCGCAATTGCGCCGAAGATCATGGCAGTAAACAGAGATGCGGAACCCATGTTACCAATCGCAAATGCGCTTGGTACGGTGACAGTGCCGCCAGTTACGGTTGCACCAGCATCGGTGAAGAGCTTGGAAACGCTCTTGGACAGGTTCTTTGCAACTGTGACGGTTGCGTTGCTGTTGATACCCATGAAGAAGGCGGACAGAGAAACCAAAGCCCCTGCGACACCGTCAACGTCATAAGCGGTAGACAGATGGTAACCCCACATAGCGGCAAAGAATACCGCAAAGATGGACAAAGATCCGGTGCCGACGATGCCGTCGATGGCAATGACTGGTGCCATTGCATTGACAAAGCCCGTCCAGCCCCATTGTGCTGGATATGTCGAAAGCAGCGCGTTCAGCAGCGTTGCAAGAGATCCGGCCATGGTGATCGGCAATGTTGCGATGAATGAATCACGCAGCGCGACCAGCCAAGGGATCGAACCGATCTTGGCAGCCACTGGCACGACATACTTCTCGAGCCAGTTCATAATGACTTGCATGTACTTACCTCCCCTAAGTTATATGCAAACTTCCGCTTTTCCGAGTCGGCGAATAGGTGATCATGGCTGTCGGAAGCCCGTCGCAGTGGCAGTTGCGGCGTGTTTCCTCCGAAATGAATGACCGCCTCGGAGATGCGGCGTAATGAAACGGCTTTCATTACTTGAACAGTGTAGCATATTTAGATAACGGTAGGGCAATTAGTTTTGAAATATAACGAAAATAGATTCACGGTTCCGATTAACACGCTTTACTATAATTGACCATTCATGAAAATCATACGCAAAAAGAAACAAGAAAAGTGTAGCGTTTATCTTTTGAAACGTGTGAACATCTGCCTTAGAGTGCCCGTGTTTGACGCATTTTCCCGGTATACCATTGACCAGCCGTTTGTCAAACGTAACACGCGTTTGGCGGAAACCACGGCGCCGGGCAGGATTATAAAACAGCGATACCAGTCACTTTCCGCAAAAAAGAATCGGCGCGGAGCCGCTTCCAATGGGCGAAAATTAGTGTATACAAAAACACCGGTCCGGGGACCGATGTTGATAGACCGGGATTCTTGTTGGTTGAGCGAAACGCGATGGGGACGCGGTTTCAACGGCGTGGACCGGTTCTGGGAACGGCCGAGTGGTCCACCTTGTGTCGATGCCTTATGCGGGATCTTGCCCCCAGATCACCGACGCGATGCTGGCGGCTTCTCGCAGCGCGACGTCATTGACATACGGTCTTGGGCTTGCCGTGGTCAACCAATGATACCCCTCGGTCGGCACACCCCAGAAAAAGAGCAGCCCCTGGGTGTCTCGAGCGCTGTTGAGGAGTTGCAGCGTGCGGCGATCGTTGACGACCGCCCCAGATTGGAAACGTCTATCACCTGCAAGCTGGAGTTCATAAAGCGTTGCCATGTCATCGTGCAGTAATTGCTGCATCAGCGGGTTTTGGGCAGTCGGCGCATTGGCGGCGGGCACGCGGGCCTCGATCAGGGCGGTGCCACGCGCGCGAAAGTCTGGGAAGAGCCCGGATGTGACTTCAAACCGGCCTTTTTTTCCAGCGACCTGCATCTGCGGTGGCAGTAAGGTGACGATGCCGGCGTCGCGCAGGGCCTTGAGTTCCGCGATGCGCACCACCGGCGGGCCAATGGTCAGAAAATCGTTCAGTCCGTTGAACCAGCGCAAAAATTGATCCAGGTACTGGTCATCCGTCAGCATCCCGCCACTTGCGACGGTCCGCACCACATCCCGCAGATCCCGCCAGACTTCCAGCGCAGCCGTTAACGGGCCATGCTTACTCCCTGCCTTGGCCGCTTCAATGTCCGCAGGCAGATAGGCATCCAGCAGGCGCTGAAAGGCCGCATTGTCGGCTGGCTTCGGTGGCGCCATCAGTGTCGCCCAATCTAGCCGGTCTGCTTCCTTGATGGCAAGCGCGCTCACAGCTTTTTCGGGATCCGCCAGCATGCGCAGCTGAAAATCGATGACAGACTGGTCGGGATAGTCTGCCTTTAATAGAAGCGAATAATAAATGAACTCGGCTTCGTGCTGCAGGCCTTCCCAAAACCAGCTGCTACTGGCGGGCTTTTGCGCACGCATTTTGGCCAGATAGGCAGGAGTCAAGAAATGCGCAGGCACCAGTTCGCTTGGGCCTTTTTCATTCCGCGCCTTCGCGTGATAAGGCAGGCCGCGCCGCGATCCCGCCAACAGATGCGGTTCGTTGCCGCTGGGCAGGTAGGTGAGCTGACCATCTTTTTCAACAAAGCGACCGCCGCGCCCCTCCGTCAGCCGCGCTGTGAAGTCAAAGAAACTCAGGCCCAGCCCGCGCAAAATGACGGTGTCCTCAGTGGTGATGGCGGACAGATCGGGTTCGCTCGGCCAGTTCGGCGGCCAATATTGGAGGTTGTTGGCGGTTGAAAATTGGGCGAGGACCTCCTGTTCCCGGGTCAGCGTATTCGCACTATTGCCCAGCGCCATGACGACCGCATCAAAGTCGCCGCCATGATGTGCCGCCACCGTGAACCGCTGGCCATTTTTGCGAACTGCGGTCACTGTTTCTTTCTGGAGGTCGACATAGGACTGTTTGGGTAAGTCGGCGGTCAGCTTGGCGAAAAACCATTGCTGGTAGGCGCCATACAGTGCACGGCTGGCATACCCATTTGGTCCAAGCGTGGTCGCCTCGGTCGCCAGGGCGTTGGCCTGCCCGAGGTCATTGCGCCCGGCGAGATAAGCACTTGCCTCATCACGCGCCCATTCGTACAGACTGGGGCCCGGGGTGAACGGCGCAGGATGGGCGACGGTCTGGTCGTAAAATAGGGTGATCTGTTGGGCGGCGGTGTTCATGATCAGCTCATGGGGCTGGTCACTTTGCCAGACGCGCCCACCGATGCCATATGGATCAAACAGGGTGATGCTCAGCGTCGGCTGGAGTGCCACGCGCTGCAGGGCGACCAGCCGCTCAAGCACGAGCAGGCCGCGGGGACCGGCGCCGATCAATGCGATCTGCATATAATGATGCCTCCTTCTTCATCAGACGTGAAATTTGGCGGCGACGTGCGTCACAACGCAGATAGCCACCTCTGGCGTCAGTATAGCTGGAAAGAAGGGGGCTTGGGAAGCAAAGAGACTTGGGGTCATTATGGAGATAAACAATAAAATCAGCATCATACAGCTGTCTCGCGATGGCAGAGTGAGACGGTCGGTATTGTTGATACTTCATTGTGCTTTTTGAAGCTGGATTACACGACGGCTTAAGCAAAGAGAACTTGTTTTTTTGCCAATGAATTTAACTACGGGAACTACAAATCCGGATTTTGGCGAGTGAAAGGTTGTTGAACAACGGTTATTGATGGCATTCGTTTCAGATTTATTTAAATCGTTTCTCATGACCCTCTTTCCTGAAGAAGGCTTCAGCTGTTAACATAATCAATAAGAATGTGCCGGCACCAAACACAATCTTAGTCAGCTCTAAACTGCCGTTAACGAAACACTGTGTGAGTAAGGCCGACACGAAGTATGCACCTACCAAGAGAATTGTTTTGCGGTATCGAATTGTTTTCATGGAATAGCTCCTTTCTGACCTGAGTTAATTATATACCAGCCGGGTTGGAAAGCGCTTGCATATATATGGTTAAACGCATTAATCTTATTTTGCACAAAAAATAAAGCTTGGAGGTCTTCCGATGAAAAAGAGTATTGTGTCCTTCATTACTGTTGTTATTTTAGCTTCGGCAATTGCACCCGCAACACCTATTTTTGCAGCGGAGTCTGAGACAGCAACAGCCGCCACATCGCAAAGTGTCGTTCATCCTTCCGACATGAGCTTTTTACCTGGTATCACGCTTTCCGAAAAGACAGCAACTGTTCAACATGCTATCACTGAGCTGGATCCTTACGTTAGAGTCGTCGAGAATCAATTTGTATTGGATATTCCTCAGAATCTGGAGGTGGATGCGACAGCCCTTCAAGAAGCTAGAATGCTAATCGTTAAAACCAACCAAGTTATCTCGGACAACAAAGCCACCATCGATGTTGCTACAAGGACAGCAACATTTACCAGCACAACTCACGATACCGCAAGCCGTCTTAGATATAAGAACGGCCTCAGCAAGGTAACGGTACACTGGAATTTTGTGCGAATTTATATTTCAAAAAGCGACCTTATAGGCGTTCAAGCCGGCCTTTTAGCTGGGTTAGGGGTTTTAGTGGGAAAGGTGCCTGATGTGCGAGTAGAATTTGTAGCCGCGGCGCTAATCGGCTTTATCGGGATGCTGACCCCTCCTGGTGGCATTTGGGCGGACTATAATTATTTGCTGGGATTTTCGCAGGGTTCCTGGGGTTGGCAATAGCGCATAACCAGTATCTTGTGTGGGGCGATATTCTGATGTAACTGTCAACGTGTGGGTGGCGCTTCGTCTCTTATTGGATGAGGTGTCGCCCATTTTTTGTGTTCTGGGATAAGCTGTTACATATTTTTCAATTTTGCGTGTTGTTATCTTTCGTTCAGAATTGTTCATTTCGGCTATGACTCTTCACGGTATAAGTAATTGACTGTAGACAATCATATTCTGTTCTTAATTGTCGAGATAGCTGGGTCAGTACGGTAGATCAAAGACAGACAGTCGGCCTGGCTCTTTGTGGGTGCGGTGCGCCAGCAATCATTCAGTGGACACTATTTACCCAGACATACACATTCGCTATGGACACCTCATACTGTCGCCCCAAATTTTTGCGTTGCCTGTGTCTGTGCGCTAAGATAATGGTAATGTACCCTTTTTATCGACTTGGGTTGCGGCTGAGGCCGCCAGTAAAGTGAGGACGACGAATTATGAAGATCGCAGTGATCGGCTGTACCCATGCCGGGACCGCCGCCGTTCAGGAAATTATGCGGACCCATCCAGACGCCGCAGTCGATGTTTTCGAGCGGCGTGGCGACATCTCGTTTTTATCCTGCGGCATTTATCTTTATCTTGAAGGCGTGGTTGAAGATCCAACGACGCTGTTTTACGCGGACGCACCTGGGTTGGCGGCACTTGGCCCAAATGTGCGCCTGTTCATGCGCCATGATGTCCTCAGCATCGATGCGGCGACCCATACGCTTCAGGTGCAAAACATGCAGACGCAGGCGACTTTTGCGGAAAACTACGACAAGTTGATCTTCTGCACCGGCAGTTACCCCGTTGTGCCGCCGGTTCAGGGGGTCAGCTTGCCGCGGGTGTTGATGTGCAAAAATTATGACGATGCGATCGCCATCAAGGAAAGCGCAAAGGATGCGGAGACGATCGCAGTGATCGGCGGGGGCTACATTGGCGTGGAGCTTGCGGAGGCGTACAGCCACACTGGCCACAAGGTGATCTTGATCAATGGTGTCCACGGCTTGCTTAGCCATTACGTCGATGACGAGCTGGCCGGCGTGATCGCCGCGGATCTCAGGGCGCATCACGTTGAGGTGGTCCTCGATGAGGTCGCGCTCAAGTTTGACAGCGATGAGACTCACGTTTATGTGCGCACCGATAAAGGCGAGCATCAGGCGGATCTGGCGGTCGTCTGCACCGGTTTTCAGCCGATGACGGAGCTACTGGACGACCAGGTGAAAATGAATCCGGACCGCTCGATTCATGTGAACGACTACATGCAGACCAGCAACTCCGATATTTATGCGGCCGGGGATACCGTGGCCGTCCACTACAATCCAACTGGCCGTGATGCCTACGCGCCGCTTGCCACAAATGCTGTGCGCCAAGGAAAATTGGCGGGGATCAATGTTTTTGGCAATAAGGTCAAATACATGGGGACCCAGGCGACCAGTGCGCTTCGGCTGTATGACAAAACCATGGCGTGCACGGGGATGACGCTGAAGCGCGCCCGCAATCACGGCTTTGAGGCGGATACGGTGACGCTGACCGACAATTACCGGCCGGAGTTCATGCCGACCACCGCGCCGGTGACGATGGCGCTTGTGTGGGACAAGGAAAGCCGCCAGATTCTTGGCGCGCAACTTTATTCTTCCTATGATATCGCGCAGTCGGCAAACCTCTTGTCGGTGATGATTCAAAATCGCAACACGATCGATGACCTGGCATATGTCGACATGTTGTTCAATCCGAATTATGATAAACCTTGGAACTACCTCAATTTGCTCGGACAAGCGGCGGTCGCGGAAGCGGATCGTCAGAATAAAAGGTGACTGTAATGAACGCATGGAACTTGATCGGCCTCGGCGCATGGGTGCTACTGGCGATCTACTTGATCTTCGTGATCTTCAACATCCGCAACCGCCACATTAAAATGGTGATCACGCGCCAAACAGAATGGCGGCACCGCAACCATCTCCTTGATACGCTCGAAGTGATCGTGTTACTGGCCGCTATCGTCGGGATGGGCTGGGTCTCATTTTTCCGCCAGGTCGATTATGCAGACGAGGCGACGGTTAGCCGCAGTTACAGCTACGCCCCGCTTGTGTTGCAGGTCAACACGAATCGCTCCTACTATGTGACGGCGCGGTCAGGCAATGGCAATCACCCGGTCAAGTATTTTTCCTATTGGCGCGAAGGCGCAAAATACGCCATCACAAGCCGCAACGCGACCATCAGCGATGGAACGGATCCGTTAAATGTGCAGGCGGCGGGCTATCCGTGGTCGCTGAAAAAGCTCAAGAAGCTGGATAAGACTGAGGAAAAAGCCTGGATCGCCACATTCACGGCGACCTACACGCCGACCTTCCTCAACGGCCTCGGGATGCACGTGGGCCACGTTGCTCAGCGCTACTCGATCATCCGCATTCCAAACGACACCTTCCTGCGCGTGTTGCCGCGAGGAGAATAAGGGTGCGAAGCGGGGCGGTTAGGTCTGAGCCCTTTTGACGCTTACCGCAATTTCCAAGACAAACCACACAGACTCAAAACGGCCCCTCTCATGTCGAGAAGGGCCGTTTGTTTTACTTGCCGTTTGGTTTGTGTTCCATGTAATCGCGAAGGCTGGCCACAATGGTCGGGTCCGGCGCTTCTCGCATGGCCTTGATGTTGTGAATGTGCTCCACTGAGACATGGCTGTTCAGCGCCATTTCCGCATCCGTCAGGTCGTTTTTGCGTTGAAAGTCGATGATCTCACGCGCGAACTCGCTTAGTTGGTCTTTTTCAGTCAAGATCTATCCCTCCTCGATAAGCTACTCTCTTAGTATACCGAATTTTGGCGCAAGCGCGCACTTAAAGTCTCACGACTTGCAAAATCGAACGTGCGTTTGTATAATCAAGGTATGAGAGACGTGGGTCATGACGAAAGGACTGTGATCTGCATGGACCGATTTGCCTACCTGAAAGACTTGGCCGCCGCCCAGACCACCCCGCTCCAAGTACGGGTCTGGGAAAATAAAAATGTGATCATCCATCGCAATCTGCAAAATAAACGCGGACTGATCACCGAGGTGTGGGACGCCTGGCTTCATCAAGCGCTCCGTCCTTTCGGTGGCTTTGAGACGGTCATCGAGATCGACCGGCTCGATGCGCAAGCGGATATCCGCTTTTTCTCGGAGAATGATCTGGCTGCG
The DNA here is from genome assembly GCF_003946405.1 of Lacticaseibacillus yichunensis. GTDB lineage: Bacteria > Bacillota > Bacilli > Lactobacillales > Lactobacillaceae > Lacticaseibacillus > Lacticaseibacillus yichunensis. Next base: position 50,529 of record NZ_RHOG01000003.1, read on the forward strand.
GCCATTCACTATCTATTACATGTTGACGAAACGTTGGCGGTCAGTTGATCGCCCTAACCCAATCAGTGAGGCGGCTTGCCACGAGGCGGCCGCTTTTTGTTTTTCTGCGGAAAAGTAAGCGAAAATCCTTTAACTTCTTTTTAGTAAGTGATATGGTTAAGACAATCATTGTTGTAGGAGGCAATCATCATGACAATTGTGAATGGGTATGAACAAAGCGATAACGAAAACAAACTTGATATCTTGAACCTGCCAAGTCTTGAGGCAGAGGCGAAGAAGATCATTCCGGCAGGCGGCTTCGGCTATATTGTCGGCGGATCTGAAGATGAATGGACGTTGGCGGAAAACACCAAGGCGTTCAGTCACGCGCAGATCGTCCCGAAAGTCCTGTCAAATATCGAGCAGCCTGATCTGTCCACCAGCATTTTTGGTATCTCCCTCAAGACGCCAGTGATGATGGCCCCAACCGCCGCCCAAGGTCTCGCCCACAGCCAAGGTGAAAAAGACACCGCGCGTGGCGTGGCGGCAGTCGGCGGCTTGATGGCGCAGAGTACTTACAGCTCGACTTCGATCGCAGACACCGCAGCCGCGGGCGAAGGCGCGCCACAGTTTTTCCAGCTGTACATGAGCAAGGACTGGACGTTTAATGAGAGCCTGCTGGACGAAGCGAAAAAAGCCGGCGCGAAAGCCATTCTTTTGACATCCGATGCGACCGTTGACGGCTATCGTGAAGAGGATATCGTTAACAACTTCCAGTTCCCGATTCCGATGGCCAACCTCACCAAGTTTTCCGAAGGCGATGGCAAAGGCAAGGGCATTGGCGAGATCTACGCATCCGCGGCACAGAAGATCAGCGAGGATGATGTTCGGCGGATCGCAGCATACACGGATCTGCCCGTGATCGTCAAAGGGGTGCAGTCGCCTGAAGATGCGCTACGGGCGATCGGCGCCGGTGCGGCTGGTATCTATGTTTCCAATCACGGCGGGCGTCAGCTCAACGGTGGCCCGGCCTCGTTTGATGTTTTGCCAGCGATCGCCAAGGCGGTCAACCATCAAGTACCGATCATCTTCGACTCTGGCGTGCGTCGCGGCTCCCATGTCTTCAAGGCGTTGGCGGCAGGCGCTGACCTGGTCGCGATCGGCCGGCCAGCAATCTACGGCCTGGCCCTCGGCGGTGCGCTTGGCGTGCAAAGCGTCTTCGAGCAGCTTGACCACGAACTGACGATCACGATGCAGCTTGCCGGCACCAAGACGATCGAAGACGTGAAGCGCGCGCCACTGACCCATTTCAATTACGCGGATTAATAAAAGGGTGTGGAAGCCCGCGGGTATGGTCGGGCGGGTAGCTTGGCTCGGGTGCTGCGGCGGGCTTAGCCGCGAGTACACGAGTCAGCTAGACGATCCGACCATGCGGGCTGTAACCCAACTGGAAAAGGGTGTGGCGATGCGCGGCTATGGTCGAGCAGGTAGGCTAGCCTGTTGCTTACTGCCTGCTACGGCGTTTGCGTCCCCGCCTCCGATTTTTCCGGCCATCAGTTCTGAAAGCTTTTACACCCATGCCTGACAAGGTATACTTGAAGCAAAGGGGTGAGCGCAATGAAAGTCTTGATTCTATACGCATCGATCACAGGGAACGCCAAGGGGATGGCCCGGCTACTCGAACAATTTTTCAAACACGCAGGCGCTGAAGTCGACGTTGGCACCATGCAACAGACCGCCGCGGAAAAATTGAAAGCATACGACGGCATCATCATCTCGACGTATACCTGGTCTGGCGGCACGATTCCCGAGGAGTCTGAGGATTTCTTCGCGGATCTGGCCCAAACGGATTATAGTCAAAAACCTCTGGTGTTCGGGATCGCGGGCACCGGTGACCTGTTTTACGGCAAGGATTACAACACCGCACCGGATCTGTTTTCCGGCGCGTTGCGCGGTAGCGGGGCGATTCGCGGGGCAAAGACGATCAAGATCGAGCAAGGCGTAGACGAAGAAGACGTGCCATTGTTTGCAACACTCACCAAGGACGTTGTGGCCAAGATCAAAGAGGTCACAGCGTAGCTCAGTTGCGCAAGTCAATTTGAAAGGCAGGGACAAGACATGGATGAGATCGTATTTTTCAATCCGGGTGACGCGGTTGCCCGTGACCATGATTTTCAAGCCGCCCGCCGCAGCGCCGAGGTCTTCAAGGTCGATCACCCGACCGACCAAGGCCTGGTCGTTGGCAAGGATGATAGCGGCGAGTTCGCCGTCTTTTATGAGGCGGCAGGAATGTTGAACGCAAATGACTACGGCGACGTGCCCGCAAGTAAATACACGATTCTGGCACATTTATGAGCAGCGCAAAACGGCGTTGGCTCACGGTGGGACTCGTGGCTGTGCTGGCAGGGCTGGTGGCACTGATCGCCTGGCTATTGGCTGAGCCGCTACCAAACCCGTTTGCTGTCGGTTTTGCCGGGTTATCCGGCGGGGCGCTGATCGCCATTTTGATTGCACTCTGGTGGCCATCACATTCCTAAAAAACTGTCGAGACACATCTGATTTTGATGAAGGGATCTGAGTGATATGGCAACATTGACACAAGAGATGAAAGACATGATCGGTGCTCAGCTCAACTTTTTGGCGACAGCCGATGAAGATGGCAACCCGCAAGTTGGCCCTAAAGGCACATTGCGCGTGTTCTCCGATCATCAATTGATCTATAACGAGGAGACCGGCCGCCATGCTTGGCACAATCTGCAGGCCTCTGGCAAAGTCGCCGTTGCGACAGTCGATCGGCCGGCGCTGAAGGGCTTCCGCTTCGAAGGCACGGTCGAGATTCATAAGGATGGCAAGATCTTCGACGACGCTCAGGCGTTTGCGCAGGCCCGTCATCTGCCAGCAGCAATCGCGGCCGTTGTGATCGATGTGCATCGCATCATCAAGCTCGATGCTGGCCCGAATGCCGGGACAGTTATCGCAGAAGATTAAGCAAATCAATAAAGCCTGTCTGCATGCTGGTCAATGTCAGCATTGCAGACAGGCTTTTTCGTGCGCGCGAGACGGGCTATGCCGTTGGTTGGCCGACCCGTTCTTCGTGGCTCTTGATGATCATTTCGGTGATTGCCTTGGCGATGTTTTCGTTTCGCAAAATTGGGCCGTGGGCGTAGCTACCGATCGTATTTTTGTAGCGCATGCCTTCGACGCCGTCTTCGGGGTTGTTGCCATAACCCTCGACCATTTTGCCCAGGGGCTGCAATTTTTCCTTGTCGTCAAAATAGGTGCGGCCGCTGTGATTTTCAAACGCGCGGACCAGGCCGAACTCCGTCTGAAATTCGGTGTCGCCGATCATGCGGCTGTCCGCCTTGAAGATCGTGTGTAGCGGCAGGATGCCGAGGCCTTTGATGACGGTCCCATCGGAAGTCTCGTAATAGTCGCCCAACAGTTGGTAGCCCCCACAGATCGCCAGCATCGGTTTACCGGCGTCGATGAATTTCGCCAACTCATTTTTATGCCGAAACAGGTCTTTGGCGACCACGGTCTGCTCATAATCCTGGCCGCCGCCGAAAAACACAAAGTCGTAGTCGCTGGCGTTGAACTCGTGATCCAGTGAGACGTCATCGACTTGCACGTCATAGCCGGCCTGATTTAGCCAGTAGCGCAAGATCTTCACGTCACCGCTGTCGCCATAAGTGTTCATCAAGTCCTCATAGAGATAGGCGATTCGAATCGTTGCCATCTGCGTCGCTCCCTTTTAGGTTTGACGCAATGATACCACAGGAAGGCGAACGGGTCGACGCCGGCGCCTTCGCTTTAATGAAATTACAACCCGCGTGTTTTTCCCGGCAGCCTGTTTTATACTGAAGCCAGACGAGACAATGGAGGGATGCGTCGTGCTTGACCTGACACCGACCACACATTTTGACCTGCCGCTGACCAAAACAGAGCTGCGATGGGTCTGCACCGCGGAAAAATTCAATGAACGTCTGATGCAGCCGGGCGTGGTTGGCCTCAATGTGCAGCGCGATGGCGAGTTGGTGGGGTTTGCGCTGCTGGCGCCTTGGCAGGAGACGCTTTTTCTCTGGGAGCTGGTGATTCGGCACGATCGGCAAGGCCAAGGCCTGGGCGGCGAGGTGCTCGAAGCGCTGAAGGCGTATGGGCGCACGCTGCCTGGGGCGAAGGTGATGACGGTCACTTACACACGCGGCAATCAGCGCGCCGAGGTGCTGTATCGGCATCACGGCTTCACCCAGACGGATGTGGTCGACACGCCGACCGTTCATGAGGTCAATATGCGTTGCGCTTTGGGGTGAAAACAGGGTCCGCGGGCAATGCGCTTCGTGAGCAGGCTGACCAGCCTGGTGATCCTTGCCCACTTTCTTGACGCCACCGAGTTTCATCAGTAGTATAAGACTATTGACTAAAGGCTATTTTCCCATCGATCATCGGGTCGGCGGGTCAGGCATTCGCATGCGCGCAGATACGGGGGTCTCCCATAAGCGCATGGCGGATGCTATTTTTTTGAAATTAGGGAGGACACATGGTAGGGGTTTATTTACGGGGAATGCTCGTCACTTTTGCATTGGTCAGTTCGATCGGGATGCAAAATATATTCATGTTCAATCAGGCAATGAGTCAGCGGTTGCGCCGCGCATTTCTGATCGCGTTTTTCGTTTGGGTCGCCGATACGGCACTGACCGCCGTTGCGTTCTTGGGCCTCGGGTCGATCATCGCCAGCAACGCGGTCCTCAAGGTGACGATCATGTTGATCGGCGGGGCGGTCGTGGTCTGGATGGGCTGGGGCATCTTGCGAAGCGCGCACAGCGCCCAGTTTGGCAATGACAACCAGGTGTTGACCTTGCGAGAGGCGTTTGGCGAAGCCTGGATCGTAGCGTTTGCCAATCCCCAGGCGTTGGTCGACACCAGCGTGACCCTTGGCGCTTTGCGCAGCACGCTGACTGCCGCACAGGCGATTCCGTTTCTGCTCGGCATTATCACATCGACGGCGATCTGGTTCATCGCCATCACGACCTTGATCGGCCTATTAAAAAATCGATTGCCGCGGCGTCTACTGATGTGGGTCAATATTATTTCGGGGTTCATCGTCATGGGCTATGGGGTCGTCTTGATCTTCCACGCGGGCCAGGCGATCGTCGGCGCATTGTTCTAGGAGGCGCGATATGAAGCAAAAGATCATGAAAGATCCAACTTTTTTGAGTCAACCGGCTCCAGCGACGGGCCTACCGGATGATCAATTGGCGCAGAATTTGGTAGATACATTGCTCGCGCACCAAGACCATTGCGTTGGCATGGCCGCAAATATGATCGGCGTCAACAAAGCGATGATCGTGCTGTTTATGGGCGCCTTGCCAGTCGTGATGGTCGCGCCACAGATCATCAAACAAAGTGGCCGTTATGAGACAAAAGAAGGATGCCTATCTCTGCTTGGCGAACGGCCCGCGACCCGGTACCAGGCAATCACCGTCACTTTCAAAGATCGTGGCGGCGTCGCCCATACACAGGCGTTCACCGGATTTGTCGCGCAAGTGATCCAGCACGAATGCGATCACCTTGCTGGTAAGTTGATTTGACGGAAAAAACGGTTCGGCGTAGCTCGCACGGAATGTGTATGAGTTGCGCTGAACCGTTTTTATGTGGGACAAGGCGTGTGAAGTTTATGTGGTGAGAACTGCGCGCCCCTCCACCCTTCCTTTAGTCGGGTTCCAGCCCGCATTGTCGGATCGTCTAGCTGACTCGGGCACTCGAGGTGAAGAGCGCCTCAAGCGCCCGAGCCAAGCTACCCGACCGACCATCCCGCGGGCTTCCACACCCTTTAGTCGGGTTTCGGTGCGCAGGGGTGAGACATCTAACCGACTCGCGCACTCGCTAGCGAAGACCGCTATCAAGCGCACGAGCCAGGTTAGCTGCTCACCCCTAAACGCGCCCCTCCACAGCCTTTAGTCGGGTTCCAGCCCGCATGGTCGAGGCAAATAGGTACGCCCGTCACTCGGGGCGAAGTACGCCCCAAGCGCCAGGCTAGCCTATCTGCTCGACCATACCCGCGGGCTTCCACACCCTTCTCTTACCACGGGTCTTTTTCTATTAGTTGCTGGGCTTGGCGCAGGAAGTCGTTTGCCAGGTTGTCTGCGGCGACGGCCGGGCGATTGTAGGTGAAGCCGCCTGTTTGAATCAGCTTGAGATACAGATTGGCATAGGGCAGGTCGCTCGTTTTGGCCCATTCGATCTCCTGGGCGAGGTCGTATGGGACGTTGCGCTGCTCCCAGCCCGCGAAGTGGCCGTCGTCGATGCGCAGGAGCCCGTACTCGGCTTTTGCGCCAGCCAACCGTAGATCGACGGTCACCGCCTGGCCGATACTGCCTGGATTCAGCACGAGTTGGCCATGGGTCGTTGGGCGTAAGAGTGGCTGGTGGGTGTGCCCGTACAAGGCGATCAGGGCGTTGGATCCCTCAAATAGGCTGTCAAAATGATCCTGCGGCGCATCTGGTGCCGTATATGAACCGCGGCAGCTGGTCGGGGTCGCGTGAAAAACAGACAGAATTAGGCCATCAATGTCGACGTCTTGCTGCAGCGGCCGGCTGGCGTAAAAGCGAAATTCGTCGGCGGACAGTTGGCTTCGGTCATACCCGGAGGTCACCACGGCCATGATTGCCTTGGCGTTGTCCTCAAATCCCTTGAACTGGTGCGCGAGCAAACTTTGATAGACTTCCTCGTGATTGCCAATCACCCAGGCAAGGGGATGCAACGCCTGGAGCGCCGCTGTGACCTCGTGAGGCCGCGGCCCGCGGTTGACCATGTCACCCACCACCAAATAATCGGTCACGCCTTGGTCTTTGGCATCTGCCAATACAGCTTGCAGCGCACTGTAATTGCCATGCGAATCAGATAAAACTGCGATCGTTCTCATTTTTTCACATTCCTTCATTAAATTAAGCCGATTTCGTTAGAGACCCATTGCCTGCAAGATCGGTACGACCACAAGTGGCACCGCCAACGCAGGCAGGAGATTCATCGGATGGCAATCCTTGATCTTGAGCAGGCCAAGGCCGGACGCCAAGATCAGCGCGCCGCCGGTGATCGTTAGTTCCGTAATCATGGCGCTGGAGATCGCGTCACTGGCCAGTAGCGTCACGCCAAAAATTGCGCCTTGCCAGCAAAAAAGGACCGGGGCGGCGGCAATCATGCCGATGCCAAATGTCGAGGCCAGGACCATCGCGGTGATGCCGTCCAGCATCCCATTGGTGAATAAAAATGTCTGGTCGCCTTTGAGCGCGGCCTGCATTGGCCCGACGATCGACAGCGTTCCGATGCAGTAAAGCAAAATGCCAGTTGCCAGCCCCTGCGCCAGAGACGGCCCGCCATCCTCGTGGTCAAACCGCGCCAGCAGGTGATCGAAGCGGTCCTCCAGGCGAAGCGCGCTCCCAATCACCGCGCCGATCGCAAGGCTGGCGATGAAGAGGACGGGATAATGGCTGGCGCCCATGTGGCTGATCGTCGTGTTCAGCCCCAGACACACGACCGCCAAGCCCAGTCCGGTCATCAGGTCGCGCGTGATGGTCTCGTTCATGCCGCGCTTAAATAGCGCCCCGACTGCACTGCCGACGATGATCATCACCGTATTGAAAAGGGTCCCTGTCATAATTTGCCTCCGTTTGTCTATGCCTTCGATTATAGCCATTGCGCAGGGCCAAAGGTCAAGGCTGTTTGCTTGTTTTCACTCCCGGCCGCGGGTATCATGGGCGCAACTGGAGGTGGGCACATGATTCTTTTGGGGAAAAAATGGCGCGCGACACTGGCTTTGGCGCTGGGTCTATTGGTTTTGGCCAGCTGCCAGCCCAATCGACAAAAGACGGCGCGTCCCGCGCCGGAAACAGTGCTGTATGTTCATGGCTACAGCGGAGGTAAAGGCTCGACCAATTTTCTGATCAATTATGCGGTGGCGCATGCCGGGGCCACCAAAGCGCTGGTGGCCACCGTCAACGCCTCTGGCAAGGTCCATTTTACCGGACGCTGGCCCCAGACTGCCACGCGGCCGCTTGTGCAGGTGATTTTTCAGCAGAATCGCGACCCCGACCCTGCACACCTGAGCTTGTGGCTTCGCAACGTGACGCGCGCGTTGAAGCAGCGGTATGGCGTCAAGAAGATCGGCATCGTGGCGCATTCCATGGGCAACAACGCGACCATGGCATATGAGCTGCGCGACGGGAAAAAGCCTGGCCAGCCACAACTTGTGCATTACGTTGCCATCGCGGCCTCAATCAACGGCATCGTGGATCCAAACATTGGGAATGCCGCGCTCACAGGCATCACGGGTAACGCGACTGGCGCGCAGTTCGCACATAATGTTTTTGCCAAAGACGGCCGACCGAAGTATCAAACGCCTGATTATCGACAGTTGGCTGCCTTGCGCGATCAATGGCCAGCAGGCGTTGAGGTCCTCAATTTGATCGGTGACCTCAAAGACGGCTCCGAAAGTGATGGCCGGGTCCCGGTTGCCAGTGCGCGCAGCCTGCGGTATTTGATGCCGACCGCCGCCTTGTACGCGACCCGCATTTTCACCGGCAAGTCCGCCCAGCACAGTGCCCTACATGAAAATGCTCAGGTGGCCAAAGCCGTGGATGACTTCATTTGGAAATGAATCCGGCGCAGTCAAGTTCCACCCCCCGTTTCGCTGGTAGTCCAGATATGCTAGGATGAGAACGATATGAGAAAAATGAAAAGAGGGGTATCATGGCAGATCAGTTGAAACGAAGCGAGGCACCAGTAGCACTCACTTGGAATTTGCAGGATCTTTTCGAAACACCGACGGATTTTGCGGCCGCGTTGACGGAATTGAAGCAACTCGGGGCCGATTTGGCGACCCAAGCCGAAGACTTCACCAAAGACGGGGACCATTTTCTCAAGGCAGTGCGTGATTATTTCAATGCGTTGGTAAAGTTGACCCGCGCCTATTTGTACGCGGAACTGGAAAATGCGCAGGACACGACCGACGCGACCGGCCTTCAAGATTGGGCGGACGTGCAGACAGTCGGCACGGCCTTTGACCAAGCGACGGCCTGGTTCTCGCCGGCTGTTGTGGCGCTGGATGAGGGGACGCTAACACAATTTCAGAGTAATTTGCCTGAATTGGCAGATTATGCGCGCCAGCTTGCGAAGATTCGCACCCTGGTCGGCCATGTGTTGCCGAAAGAACAGGAAGCCCTGCTGGCCCAACTCAGCTCGAGCCTCAATAGCGCCGGCGCGATTCAAGAAACGCTGGATGACTCCGACCTGACATTTGGCCAGATCGACTACGATGGCAAGACGCAGGCGCTGACGAAGGGGTTGATGGGGCCAATCTCGTCCTCCGCGCCGCGTGACGTCCGCCGCATCGCCAGCAAGCAGTTCCAGACCAGTTACTATGACCATCGCTTCACCTTTGCCAAGACATTGAACGATCACATGCACGCGCAAAATACGATCGCGAAGATCAGGCATTACGACTCCGCCCGGCAGATGGATCTGGCGGCCAATGCGGTGCCAGAATCCGTTTACGATACCTTGATCGCGCAGACGCACGCCCATCTGGACCTGCTGCATCGCTATTATGCCCTGCGCAAAAAGGTGCTGGGGCTCGACCCGATGTATGGCTATGATGGCAGCGTGCCGTTGACCGGGAAAAAGCCGCCGATCGCGCCTACCTATGAGGAAGCCAAAGCCACGGCACTGAAGGCCCTGGCCCCACTTGGTGAAGACTATCTGGCTCACCTGCGCGCTGAATTCGACGGGCGCTGGGTCGATGTCCTTGAGACCAAGGGCAAGACCTCTGGTGGTTTTGAGAACTTCGCCAATGGCACCCATCCGTATATTTTGCTCAACTGGGCCGACACATACGGCGACATGAGCACCCTGGTCCATGAAAGTGGCCACGCGATGCAAAGTGTCTATTCGGACGAAAATCAATTGCCCTGGAACTCGTGGTATCCGATCTTCACCGCCGAGATCGCCTCAACGACCAACGAAAGCCTCCTGAATGCGTATATGCTTGAGCAGACCAAGGACGACAAGGAAAAACAGATCTACTTGTTGACCGAGGCCGTCAGTGATTTCACCGGCACACTGTATCGTCAGGCGGAGTTCGCTGAATTTGAGCAGTTCATGTACGAAACAGAGGCAAATGGCACACCGCTGACGCCAGAAACGCTGACAGCAAAATGGGATAAGATCGATGCCGCGTACGCCGGGCCGGCCGTGACCCCGAATGATTGGCCGAAAGCCTACTGGGCCCATATCCCGCATTTCTTCTATAACTACTACATGTATCAGTACGCGACGTCCAAGGCGATCGCGACCAGTTTTGCCCACCGCATCTTGACGGAAGGTGAGCCTGCCGCTGCGCAATACAAGCAGTTCCTGTCCGCTGGCGACTCGCAGACGCCGGTCGATGTGTTAAAAAATGCTGGAATCGATGTCACCAAGGCTGATTATCTCGAGGAAGCCTTTGCGACGTTCGAGGCGCAACTCAGCAAACTCGAAGCGCTGTTAAGTTGACGATTCGCCAATAAAATGAACGATTCACCAAACTGGCGGTCGTGACTGTCTGCAGATGGTCTGGAACCGCGTCCTGACGCGGTTCTTGTGGCGCTCTGAAGCTTTGAGCCAAGCGGTTCAGATGATTGACAAGAAACCGCTTACTATATAAAATAAAGTAGAATTCTCGATTGCAGGTGTAGGCCTTGCTAACCTACTGCTCTCCTGTACAATTTTTCGGAGATCCACCCGGTGCGCCGGGTTCCGAGCATCATCAGCTTTTCCCGGGGCCACTTGGGCGAGGTCCGCTGACTTAGTTCAAGTGGTATAAAGCCACGACGGTCACCATTACTACTATAGTGACTAGAGGTAGCGACAGTGCTATCGCCGTTACCCGCCAAGGTGAAAAGGGTCCCGCCAGTTGGTCGCATGCTGGCGGTCACATAGGGCACTGCAGTCACGTAATCGAATAAAAGCAAAATTGGGGCCTTTCGGGGCCTCTTTGTCGTGGCTGGACCGCCATCCCGACTCAAAAACGGCGTCGACATTGTGTTTGTCGGCGCCGCTTTTTTTGTCGTCTCATTCGCGCACAGATCGGGGGAATCGATGCGATAAGAGAATGTGTGCTACTTGGATCGGTGGGTGCGCCATTCGACGCTGGCAATACCCGCAATGATCGTGCCGAGTAGCAACAAGCCTGCCCAGATCAACAAAGTGCCCTGGTCATCGCCAGTCTTTGGCATCGTCTTTTGCGCTGGAACCACCACGACCTTTTTTGCGGGTTGCTCGCTGTTGGTCGTTGGTTTCTTGTCAGGCGTTGTGTTTGGCTTCCCAGCTGGGGCCGGCTTGGCTGGCGCTTTCGGTGCGCTCGGTGTGTCCGGCCGGCCAGGCGTCTCCGGTTTTACCGGGGTCTCAGGCTTGCTTGGCGTTTCCGGTTTGTTCGGCGTCTCAGGCTTGCTTGGTACTTCCGGTTGCTTTGGTGCCTCGGGTTTAACCGGTGTTTCCGGCTTGCCAGGATTTTGCGGGGTCTCCGGCTTGCCAGGCACTTCTGGCTTCCCGGGCTCACTCGGTTTTTCGACCGGGGCCGCCAGCAATGCCGGCGCCATGTGCGATGCTTCAACGTAGCCAGTGGTGCGATGCTGGACTTGCATGCCATATGTGGCGAGCGGCACCAGGCGAATGTTCGTCACAGTCTGCTTTTTGATCTGAGCGAATTTTTCCTTTTGGCTGATTTGCCAATTGCCTTGGCCGACCGCACGATAGGTCTTTCCGCCATCCGTACTGATGTCGACGCGATAACTTAAAATAGTGCCCAGCGCGTCGGTGCCCATCTTCGTGTTTTTCGGCGTGTAGCGAATACCATCGATCGCGGTTGGCTGCTTGAAGGCAAAATCGACCCAGCCGTATTTTTCCAGATTGCTGCTTTCCGCGGACTTCCAGTTGGTGCGGCGGGCTTCCTCGCCGCTGTCTGAGAGATAGTCGAGGCCGACATTGTCGCGCTGGAGACTGGCGGCACTGACGGTGTACCCGGTTGGCTGAATGCTGTCGGAGAATTGTGGGTCGCGGTCCTTGAGATCAAAATCCATCTTGTCGGCGTAGATCCATTCGTGCGTCGCGTAGTTGCGAATACGTACGTGGATCTTGGTGCCGTCGACGGTGACCTGGTAGCCAAGCTGGGTGCTACGATCCGAGCCGTAATCCTGACGAATGAAGGCAGGGACGTCAACGATGTGGCCAAACTCGGTGTGGTACGTGGCGACCATGTCTGGGCCGGAATGAATGTGGCCGGTGAAGATCACGGCTTGTGGGTATTTCTTGAGCACGTTTTTCAGCTTCTGCTCGCCGCCACCGATGCGATCCAAGTTGATGTGGTCGGCATAGCCTTCAAACGTTTGATGAATCGACAGGAAACCGGGTTTGGACGGATCATTTTCCTGCGCGATCGTCTTGTCGACCCAGGCAATCTGTTCGTCAGATAAATAGGCCTGGTCCTTCAAGTCGCGTTCGGTGTTGAGAACTAAAAAATGGTAACCGCCGACCCATTGATCCCAGTAGACCTTGCGCTGGTCCGCCGGGTTTTGATGGGTCTTGCTGTTGGCCATGTAGCGGCGGTTATATTGCAGATAGCGATCAAACACCGGCGTCGTGGCGCCAGGGGCCGTCGTCGGGTCCTGGACATCCTTGCTGGGGTTCTGCTTGGTCCCTTGCCAGCGGACGTCATGATTGCCCAGCGCGACGATTGGGGTGCGCTTTGGGGTGATGAATTGGTCGATGCTGTCATACAAGTTGTTGTATTGGTCGATCTTCCCGTTGTCGGTGTTGTCGCCGGTCATGATCACCGCTTGTGAGTCGGGATTGATGCGGTCGACTTGTTTGAGCGCGTTTTGAAAATTCGTCACGGTCTGCGCACTAGAGAGATGCACATCGGAAAACACGTTGAAGGTGAATTTTCCCGGAACGGTGTTACTGGTCTCGTCCAGAAAATCGATCTGCGCCTGCTTGAGCGCGGCAATCGCATTCGTTGCGTCGGCACCAAGTTTCATCGTCTGCGCCAACAGGTCGATTGCCTTTTGCAGGGCTACTTTGCGATCGGTGGGCTGCTGCGAATGAGCCGCAAGCAGCGCACGGGCCTTGTTGAGCTCTTGTTGCGCCGCAAACTTGGCGTATTCGGCACTGATGCGGAATTCCGGCACCACGCCCCGGTAGATAGTCAGCTCGTCGATCAAGGCATCATCGAGCCCGAATTGGCCAAGTCCGTCTGCGCCGAGCGTCAGCTGCAAATTGGCGGCATCGCTGGCATCGAAGTCCTTGATCGGCAGTAAGGACTTGCGGCTCGTGATCTTGCCATCCTTGTAGGTGGTCAGATCGCCGCCGCGGTCGTAGTTGGCGACGATGTAGTGCCACTGCCCGTCGATCGTTCCGCCGATACGGTCGGATTCAACGCGCGTGTGGCCATCCGCCAAGTTGATGCGCAGGTCCTGGCCAAAACTCCCAAGTACGAATCCGGCGTGGGTGCCGGAGTTGTAATCCTTGTTGCCCAAAATGCTGGCGCCGTTTGAATCGCCGCGCTTTGTCTGATACCACAGACTGACCGCAAAGGCGTCCTTGCCGAACTGCAGGCCAGTTGGGTGCGCAAATCGCACATATTGGTCCGCCGCGGTGGCCTTGCTGCCGTGGCTATTTTGAATATGCAGCGCCTGGCCGAAGACGCCTTCGCTGAATGTCGGCGTGCCGTGGGGGATGCCGTCGTGGCCATTGCCACTGGTATCCTTGTAATCCCCATCAAAGTGGTATTGGGCCACCGTCACTGGCATCCCGGCCGCCTGCACTTTCAAGGCGTTGAAACTCGGGGCGAGCCAACTGATCAACAGCGTCAGCAGTGTGGCCCACGCGAACAAGCGTCTTTTCTTCATCAAAAACCCTCCAAGGTCAATATTCCGGTCCTCGGACCGCTTATTTCAGCCTATCAACTCAAATGTAAAAGCATGACCGCAAACAGTTATCGATCTTGTAACGATCTGGGTCGCGTTTGTAAAAACTGTTTCGACGCCCAATAATTTGGCGAAGCGCCCTTGACAGTCCGTTCCGTAGCTGGTATTCTCAAAACCGTTAAATCGTAACCGTTACGTTTAGAACAAACGCGGCACGTTTGATCAAAAAAGGGGGAGCATCTTGAAGCATTTTATTCGGTGGGCGTTGGGCCTGGTCGCTATTGTCACCTTGGGCCTTGCGCTGAGTGCCTGCAGCAGTAGCAGTTCCGCACATGATACGGGCAAAAAGCAATTGAATGTGGTGGCGACTGTCGATTTTTATGGCGAAGTCGCCAAGGCGGTGCTGGGGTCGCACGGGCATGTCACGTCGATCATCACGAAGCCTGAGATCGATCCGCATGACTATGAACCGACCACCGCTGTCGGTAAAACGGTCGCTGAGGCGGATATCGCGCTGGCAAACGGCGCCGGCTATGACAGCTGGATGGATAAGCTCGTGAAGGCGAGTGGCAAGGCAAAATTGATCACCGCGGCGCAGATCGTCGGCGTCAAGGACGGGGAGAACGAACATATTTGGTACAAGCCAGACGCGATGCCGAAGATCGCAAACGCGCTGGCCAAGGATTTTGCCAAACGGGACCCGGCCAATAAAGCGTCTTATCAGAAAAATGCAGCGGCCTATATCAAGAAGTTGCAGCCGGTGATGGACTTGATCGCCAAGCTTAAGCAAGGCGCTAATGGCCAGCGTGTTGCGGTTTCAGAGCCTGTTTTCAACAACGCCTTGAGTGCGATGGGGTACACCGTTTCTGATGAGCACTTTGCCAATGCGATCGAGGATGACAACGATCCCAGTCCGGCCGACCTTGCCGCATTGAAGACCGACATCAAGAACAAGAAGATCGCCTTTTTCGTTCGCAACATTCAAGTCGACAGCAAGCTTGTCTCCGAGCTCGCTGCGGAATGCAAGCAGGCAGGGGTGCCGATGCTTGAAGTGACGGAGACGCTACCAGCCGGGATGACGTATGTGACCTGGATGTCTCAGCAGTATCAACAGCTGGCGAAATTACTCAAATAACGGCGCGCAGGGCAGGTGACGAGAGTCGGAGCTCACAATTTTGCCGCAACAGCGCTGGTACTGGGAGGTGAGAGAATGGCGAAAAACGACGTGGCGACCGCTCGCCGCCAGACGAAAAGTCCAAACATCAAGACGCGTAGGCGCGCCTTGGCGTTGATCAGATCATTGAAACGACGCAAAACTGCGTAAATTAGCTCTGTCATACCGAAAACAGCCGACCTTCGCGCATGGGGTCGGCTGTTTTTGTGCAGTAGTTGCAAGGCGGGCTTGGTCCTTGCTGAGGCGTCTTCCGCGACGCGCATTCCGTGATATAATGGCCTTTGCGTTCAACTATTGATCAAAACGCGTCAAAGAAAGGACTGGCCCGTGACACTTTCGCCTCTATTAAAATACCCAGGTGGCAAGACGCGCGAATTGCCGTATATCATGGCCGCGTTGCCGCCCCGGGTCGATCATTATTTCGAACCATTTATTGGCGGTGGCGCCGTTTATTTTGCGCTGGCTGCAGCGGACATCGGCGAAGCGTATGCGATCAACGACTACAGCGCGCAGTTGATTGGGTTGTATCGCGCCGTGCAGACCCAAGATCCCGACTTTTTTGCGACCTTAGCGGAAATGGACAAGGCGTGGCTTGCCGTCGACGCCTTTATCCCACGCCATCGTGAGTCTCTGGATTCCTTGATTCAAACTGGCATGCGCCAGCCGGCCCAGATCAAAGTGCTCGTCGCGGCCTGGGCCGCCGCCCACGCGACTGTGATGACGTTTGTGCCGGCGCAGGCGAGCGCCATCTTTTTCGCGGATCTGCCGGCGAGTTTGGCGCGCAAGCTCCGATTTTTGACAAAGCAGGCGGCAAACGGCGTGCTGATCAGCGCCACCGACCGCGATGCGATTCTCCACACGGCCTTCAAGTCCTCACTGTACGTTTATTGGCGGGCGCGGTTCAACCAGATGGCGGCCGAAACGCCTGGCGTGCAGGCGGCGCTGTATCTGAACATGCGCCAGTACTGCTATTCGGGGATGTTCCGCTACTCAAAGACGGGGGCCTTTAATGTGCCCTATGGTGGCAAAACATACAACGATATCACCCTCGCGCATCGCGTCTCGGCGTATCAGGCGCCAGCGATGCGCGCGCTACTGAACAAGACGGCGCTGTATTGCGGCGATTTCGCCGACTTTTTGACGCAGGCCGCGCCCCAGACTGATGACTTCATTTTTCTGGATCCGCCTTACGACAGCGATTTTTCAACCTACGCCCAGCACGATTTTGGCCAAAATGAGCAGCGACGACTGGCGACCTTCCTGACCACCCAGACGTTGGCAAATTGGCAGTTGGTGATCAAGGACACGCCGTTCATTCGCGCGCTGTATCCGGCGGGCCAGCTGCTGCCAGACGGGCGCGTCCTGCATGTGACCACGTTTGATAAGACGTATGGTGTCAATTTTAAGAACCGGAATACCCGCGACGTGGCGCATCTGCTGATCACGAGCTACCCGGTCGGAGAGGAAGACTGACATGATCACATTAACGGATTCATTTGTGGCATTGATGCAGGCAAAACACTTGGCGGATAAGGTCATCGTTCTGATCACAGATGATGGCGGCGGCAAGTATTCCCTGCAAGGCGGCGCGTGCAGCATCGGCACGACCTTCACGCTGATCATCTTGGATGCCCCAGACCCAGACTATCCGGTGCGCCTTGAAAACAAGGCAGGCTTGGCGATCTACACCTCAGATTATGACCTGATCTTCATGCAGGCCGGGTTGACCTTGGATTTTGCCAACGCGCAGATCTCGTTGAAGGACAACGCGCATTTGCTGGACAATAGTGTTCGCATCGCGGATGGCAAAGCCGTGCTTGCGGCCTTCAAGCAAGGCACGACGATCAACGGGGAGACCTGCTGAAAAACCCGCAGCCTCTGTACGCAAAAAAACGCTCGTAACTCAGCAGAGAAGCTCTGCTTGTTGCGAGCGTTTTTGCGTCCAATCGAATCAGTCGTGCAGGGTGAACTGCAACTTCATCAGTGGGGCGGCCAGGTCGATCATTTGACCGAGCAGCTTGTTTGAGTTGTTGAAGGAAATGTCGGCCATTTGCTGGTTGACAGTCTCCAGGTAATCGGACAGCGCGGATTCGCTGGCAGCTTTTTCATCCGCCTCGATCTGCAGGTGCCGGCAAGCCGCGACAGTATTTTCCTCGAAAATGTTCTCCTGATCTTCAAACAAGGAAAAGTCGTAGTCGCCAAACGTCGCCAGCAGGTAGCTCAGCCAGTACTGACTGCCTTGGCTGTAGTGTTCTGTCGTGTTCTTGTATTGCGTCGGCGTGTCGGTGACGTTCGCGTAAAACGGAATGATGGCGTTGAACGTGTTCGGGCCATACGCGAGCCAGTGAATCCCGGCGATCGCGGCGGGGACATCATTGCGAATCTGCAGAATGTGCAGCTCCTGGTTACGGTTGATGCCGATTGGGCGGACCAGCTTCTTTTCCGCGTCGGTGTTGGTCGAGCCGTAAACGTCATATTTCGTATTTTGATAATGGGAGCTCAGCACGAACTTAACGTCTTCGATGCTGATCTTCTTTTGCGTGCGGCAGATGAATGGCAGGTCCTGGTCGAACGGATCCTGTTCGATCTCCGGGTTGAAGTACTTCTGGCCGTACCACGCCCGCGGGTTGTTGTAGCGGGTATCCTTGATCGTCGCCGAGCCGAAAATGTGGCGCAGGTCGACGCGATCGCGGTCCGGATTGAGATGATACTGGTCGATGAGCTTGGGCAGGTCCGAGGCAAACAGGGTGTCATCCGAGTCGAAATCGAAGTCATCGATATTGAAGCGGTTCGGCGCGATCACATAGGCGTCATCCGGAATGCGAATCGCGGCCCAATGATGTCCGGCGATGCTTTCGAAGTACCAGCATTCGTCCTTGTCGGAAAAACAGATGCCGTTGGTCTCATAGGTCCCGTATTGCTCGAGTAGCGCGCCGAGCCGCTTGACCCCTTCACGCGCCGAATGGATGTAAGGCAGCACGATCGCCGTGATGTCCTCTTCACCGAGCCCGTCATCGACCAGCGGATCCACGCCCAGGATGCGGGAGTTGGTGGTGATCGTTTCAGTGGCGGTCATCGCAACGTTTTCACTATTGATGCCGGCTGCCGCCCACAGCCCGTGGCCGTCAACGGCATCCGGGGTGGACGTGTAGCGCAACGGGTCGTCGGGTAGGTCGAGGTTGAACTTGGACAGCACCGCCTGATAGTGCCGCGGCTGGTCGGCCGGGTTCACGACGACGAATTTTTCCGGATTGAGCGGCGCATAGCCGTCTTCGTTGCGGGCAATCATGGTCGAGCCATCGATTGTCGCGTTTTTTCCTACCAGAATCGTAGTGCAGGAGCCTTTGATGCGTTTGGTCATTTGAATCGCTTCTTTCAGATAGTTTCATGTCTCATTGTACGGCAGACCGCGGGAAAAATCAGGCCTGCCAGAAAAGGACGGGGCAGCATCGCCGATTTGACCCGTCAGAACTTAATGACGAACGTGGCCAGTTCCGCGAGCCCGGCTTGCGGCAGGGTGGTCAAAACTGCCAAGGCGCTGGGGTCGGTGTCGTCGAACTCACCGGTCAGCGTCGTGAATCCCTGTGCCTGCAGGGCTTCGATAACCGTTTGCCACAGCGGCAACAAGTCGTTTTTCTCACCGAAAACATAGCCGCATTCCGCCGCCGTGGCGCTGGCGCGGTAGCTCAACACAAAGGCGCGCACCTGCCCAGTGGCATCGATCAAGCCCGTGGGGAGGTCCTGCAATAAGTCTGTTTCGATCAGGTGCCACCACTCATCGGGCGTCATTTCGCGGACTGGGTTGAGCTGATGGACAGCGGCATACGCGGCCTGAACAGTCGTCTTGAAGGTAGTCGCCAGTGGCTGCGTGGCTAAGAGCGCGCGTAAGGTCAGGACGCGCCCTGCAGCCACCGGCGAAGCAGTCGTTTCGGAATCAACGCCGTCACCGTCGCCGGCCGCCGTCGTCTGCTCGCGAGTCACGGCATTAAGCGGCACTGCCGGCAAATACGTCGTCCGCACGCGCCGCATGCCGCGCATGTTCAGTTCGCTGGCCAGCGCCGTCGCGTCGCTTTGCGTGGTCAGGCTGATGCCGGCGAAATGCTGCGCCTTAGCGATTGCCAGCCAGTTGGCGACGATCGCCTCGATCAAGGCGGGGAAAAGCTCGGTGGGGCAGTTTTCGGCCAGCAAAACGGCCACCGGCATCAATTGCGGATGCACCGCATTTTTCCAGTGGGTAACTGCGGCCAGTGGGGTGTCGCCGGCCAAAACGAGCCGCGCGTTGGGCAGGTGAGCGTTGAAGCGTTCCACGTCGGCCGGGTTTTGGACCCCTGTTAATGCGGCGGGATGGTAAGGCACGAATGAAAATGGCATGGGACCCTCCTAAACAGTTTTGACCAAGTCGTCGAGTTCCTGAACGATGGCCTGCATTTCTTCTTTATCATCGGCGATCGCCCCGCTTGCCAGCGGATGGCCGCCGCCGCCGTGGGCAATGGCCAGCGGCTGAATCGGCGCCTGCTTGCTGCGCAGTTCCACGCGGTAGCGGCCGTCGTCGCGCTCGGTGAACACGACCCATGATTTGATCGTGTCGAGCTTGCCGATGAATCCGACCGCCATTTGCGCCTCACCGGGGGCCAAGCCAAATTGGGCGATCAGGTCCTGGGTGATGAGCAGGGAACCCGCGCCATTGGGGGACACGGTCACGTTGCTCAGCGCGTAGCCGATCAAACTGGCGCCGCGGGGAGATAATTCATCCTCTTGGCGGCCAAGCGCCGGGGCATCGATGCCCGTGGCCATCAACTCGGCGGCCACCTCATGCGTGTGCGGGGTGGTCAGATCAAATAAGAAGCGGCCAGTGTCGCCGATGATGCCGGCGTACAATTTTGCCGCGCTGGCTTGCGACAAGTTGAGGTCGGGCGTGTCGCGCACCAAATCGGCGACGATCTCGGAACTGGAGCTCGCATGGGTGTTCACCAGCTGCAAGTCGCCGAATGGTTCGCGGTTGGGATGATGGTCGATCTTGATCAAAAGCGCGCCCTGATCGTATCGGCTATCGGCGATGCGCTCGGTGTTGGCGGTATCGATGACGATCACCAAGGCGCCGTCATACACGGCATCATCGACCTGGTCGGGGACGCCGATCCAGGCCAGCCGCGCCTCGGGTTCGCCGACTGCAAAAATATGCTTGGTTGGGTAAGCCTCGCGCAAGATCTCGGCCAGGCCCAGCTGGGAGCCAAAAGCATCCGGGTCCGGATTGACGTGGCGGTGGATGATGATCGTGTCATGGGCGCGCACCGCGTCCATGATCTGTGTTTGGATGTCTACCATAATGTGCCTCCTATTCGCTCTTCTTCAGTTTAGTAGTAGACTGTAGAAAAGCAAGCCAAAGAGGGGTGCGCAATGACAGGGTGGAAAATGGGGACAGCGGCCCTTGCAGCTGCGGTCATGCTGGGGACTGGGGCAACACAACCAGTTCAGGCAGTGAGTTTGCCAAAGGTCGACACCGCGACACTTGATCGCTACATCGACCGAATGTCGCTGGATGAAAAGATCGGGCAGCTTTTCATCAGCCGGACGCCGGCCAGTGTCGCGCAGGCGCAAAATGATGTCGCGCAGTATCATCTGGGCGGGTTGATTCTGTTTGGCACGGATTTTTCCGGCCAGACCGTCAGCTCGATGCAGGCAAAACTCGCGGGCTTTCAGGCCGCAAGCAAGTTGCCCCTGTTGATCGCAACGGATCAAGAAGGCGGCACTGTGTCGCGTCTGTCCGATAGTGCCGCCATCAGCGCGGGTCGCAGTTTTCCCAGCCCGCAACAAAGCTTTGTTTCGGGCGGCACGGCGGCGGTGGTGAAGGCCGCCGAAACGAGTGCGCAGCTGTTGAAAACACTGGGCGTTAACTGGAATTTTGCACCGGTCGCCGATGTCTCAGGCGACCCGAACAGCTTTATCTACGCGCGCACCATGGGGATGTCCTATGGCGATACCGCCAATGTGATCAGTCAGGTGGTGCCGGCGATTCAAAAACAAGGCGTGGCCGCCTCGCTCAAACATTTTCCTGGCTACGGCTCAGCCATCGACACGCACACCCAATTCGCGACGGTCGACCGGCCGCTGGCGACGCTGAAGGCTGAGGATCTTGTGCCGTTTCAGGCGGGCATCAACGCTGGCGTGGACAGCGTGATGGTCACCCATATCGTCATGTCTGCGATCGACCCCGACTATCCGGCCTCGCTGTCGGCCAAAGTCGTGAAATTGCTGCGCGGCGACCTGCATTTCGAAGGCGTCATCATCACCGACGACCTCGCGATGGGCGCGATCAAACAGTTTGCGACCGCCCATAACCTGAGCACCCCGGATGTGCTGGCGGTCGAAGCCGGCAACGATGGCGTGATGGCCGACGATTATGCGACCGGCATTCCCGCCATCAAGGCCGCCGTGACAAATGGGTTGATCACGATGGCGCAGCTGGATAACGCGGTGCGCCACATTCTTCAACTCAAGGTCAAGTTGGGCCTAGTGACGGCGGCGATGGTCGAGACGCCGCGCGTCACGGTGACCAAGACGACCACGTCTGGCAAAACCGCGACGATCACAGGCCGCGTGATCGCCAGCAAAGTATCCGGCGGGTCGAAGATCGCGGCCAAGGAAGGCGAGAAGACCTTGGCGACGAGCACCTTGGCCAACGACGGCACCTTTTCGCTACGGCTGCCGCTGACCAGCAACGTCCAGCGCGCCGTTTTGACAGTCAACCAGGCCGGCGTCGCAACGGCCACAGTGGTGCTTGCGGCTGCGCCAAAAGACGCCAGCAGCAAGGCCCCCTCATCTTCGGCCAAAGCGACGGACGCCAAGACGGCCAGCAGTTCTGACGATGCGGTGCAGGCCAAGACTAAGCCGGATCAAACCGCTCGGGGCCTGCACAGCTGGTTGACGCTGGCTGCCGGGGTGCTGTTGGTCGCCATTGTGGCCGTGGGCGGTGTCGTGACCCTGCGCCGGCGAAAATAGTCGTGCGCTTCAGGAAAAAATAGTAGCTCGTTGAAACAAGGCATTGGGTGCCATGAGCATCCGACGCCTTTTTGCGTTCAGCTCTGTTTTCCACTCGCCGCGGCGGCAATCTGTTACCGCGTTTCAATTGAGATGTGCCCGCAGAAATGTTAGCGTAGAGCTGATAAGAAAACTGGAGGCGTTTACAAATTGGCAAAAAATTGGTGGCAAGAAGCGGTCGTTTATCAGGTCTATCCGCGCTCTTTTCAAGACAGCAACAACGATGGCATCGGCGATCTGGAAGGGATTCGTCAGCGCCTGCCGTATATCAAAAAGCTCGGGGCAACGGTGATCTGGCTCAACCCGATCTACGCGTCGCCAAATGATGACAATGGCTATGACATCAGCGACTACGAGGCGATTCAGCCCGATTTTGGCACCATGGCGGACTTTGATCGCCTGCTGGCCGACGCCCACAAGCTCGGCTTGAAGATCATGATGGATCTGGTCGTCAATCACACATCCGATGAGCACCAGTGGTTCATCGAGAGCCGTAGCAGCAAGACCAGCCCGTACCGGGATTACTACATCTGGCGGGACCCGGTCGACGGGCATGCGCCAAATGACTGGGAAGCCGCATTTTCTGGCTCCGCATGGCAATTCGACGACGCGACGGGTCAATATTACCTGCATCTATTTTCCAAAAAGCAGCCCGATCTGAACTGGGCGAATTCGGCGGTGCGCACCAATGTATTCGACATGATGACGCGCTGGCTGGATAAGGGCGTCGATGGGTTTCGGATGGATGTCATCAATCTTATCTCGAAGCCGGATGATCTGACTGGCTTGACTGAGTGGCCGGCAAATGGGCCGCGGGAGCACGAATACCTTCAGGAAATGAACGCGAAGGTGCTCCGCCATTTCGACTGCATCACGGTTGGCGAAACAGGCGGGGTGACGCCCGAAGACGCCTTGAAATACGCCGGGTTTGACAGCCACGAGCTGAACATGATCTTCCAGTTCCAGCACATGGACATCGGTCAGGATCCAAAGTTTGGCAAATGGGTCCAGCATCCGTTCTTGCTCAGCGAGCTCAAAGCAATCATGGCGCGCTGGCAAACAGAGCTGAACGGCAAGGCTTGGAACTCGCTGTACTGGAACAATCACGACCAGCCGCGGGTAGTGTCACGTTTTGGCAACGATGAAGGCGACTTCCGCGTGCTTTCGGCGAAGATGCTCGGCGCTGTGCTTCATTTCATGCAGGGCACGCCGTACATTTATCAAGGCGAAGAGCTCGGCATGACCAACGTCCACAGCTTCAACTCGATCGAGGATTATCGCGACATCGAGACGTTGAACGCGTATCGCGAGCATGTTGAGGAAAAACGCGACCTGACGCATCCGCAAATGATGGCCGGGATTCACGCCGTCAGCCGCGACAACGCACGCACCCCGATGCAATGGGACGACAGCGTCAACGCCGGCTTCACTCGTGAAGGCATCGACCCGTGGATCGCGGTCAACGCGAACTACACGGACATCAACGCCGAGAACCAAGTCGACGACCCGGATTCTGTTTTCGCCTTCTATCAGAAGATGAACGCCCTGCGCAAACAATACGACATCATCACATACGGCGATTTCACGCCACTTGACCCGGACGACGAGCAGACCTGGAGTTACACCCGCCACCTGAATGGGCAAACGCTTCTGCTCACCGCCAACTTCACGGCGCAACCGGTGACCTTGGCGCGGGCAAAAGGCGAAGGCAAACTGCTGCTGAGCAACTATGCCGGTGATCAAGGGGAAATACTGCGGCCGTATGAAGTGAAAGTTTATTTGAAATAGGGTGCGAAGGTGCGCGTTTATGGTCGTGCAGCTAGTTTGGCCCAGACGCTTGGGGCAGGTCTGAGTCCCGAGTGACTGGGTCAACTAGATGCCTCAGACCTGCCGCGCGGCGCCCAACTGCAAGTGCGGCGGCCCGCGAGCTGCTTCGCCTGCCTCAGCTCAAAAGTGGTGCACACGGTCAAATCCGTCTGCGCCACTTTTTGCGTCCTTCCGCAGCTATTTTATAAGCCCCGTATACACCTGCAAAAAAAGGCAGAAATATGTAATCGGTTTCCGCTATAATGAGCAGGTAGAAGCCGCCTCGAGCGGGTCGATCTTTTCACTGAAGGAGTATGATCATGACACACTATATTGGAATTGCAGGCACAAACGCGGTGCATTCGACCAATCGCCAGCTGATTGCCTACATGAAGCAGCATTTTGCGGACCAAGCAACGATCGACATCGCCGAGATCGGCGGCTGGCCGTTGTTCATGAAAAATCCGGGCAAAAAGTTGCCCGCCCAGGTGACCGCATTGGCCAAGCAGATCGAAGAGGCGGACGGCGTGATCATCGCCACCCCCGAATATGACCACGCGGTGCCGGCTGTTTTGAGCTCGGCCCTGGCCTGGTTGTCGTATGGCATCGATCCGCTGGCCGGCAAGCCGGTGATGATCGTTGGCGCGTCATATGGCTCCCTAGGCACCTCGCGCGCGCAGGCTCAATTGCGCCAGATCCTCGATTCACCGGAAGTGCGTGCCAGCGTGATGCCGAGCTCCGAATTTTTAGTCGGCCATTCCTTGGATGCCTTTGATGAAAATGGTGACCTCAAGGATCCACAATTGGTCGCGCCGCTGGATGTGTTGTTCAAGGAGTTTGGCGTGTTTGGCAAGATCACCCAGGAGCTCGTCGGGTCCCTGGCAGCCATCAAGAAGCAAGCCAGCTCTGTTGATTGGGTCAAAGATTAGGAGGAACGTCATGAAATTAGTTGCGATTGCCGGCTCCATTGCCGAAGAATCTTTTAACCGCCAGCTCCTTGTGTTTGCGGCCAATCAATATGCGGCCCAGGCGGACATTGAAGTATTGAACATCAACGACGTACCTGTTTTCAACCAGGACGAGGACACCGGCGCAAACGCCGCGGTGTTGTACCTGGCGCGCAAGATCGAGCAGGCAGACGGCGTGATCTTCGCTACGCCAGAACATAACCACACCTTAGCCCCAGCCATGAAAAATATTATCGAGTGGCTGTCCAACAAGCTGCACCCCCTGGCCAACAAGCCGGTCCTGATTCTTGGCGCATCCTGGCATGATCAAGGCTCCTCGCGCGCCCAGTTGTCCCTGCGGCAAGTGCTTGAAGCCCCGGGTGTCGGCGCCTTGGTGATGCCCGGCGACGAATTTTTGCTGGCCAATGCCAAGGATGCGTTTGATGAGTTGGGCAACCTGAAGGACCAACGCACCGTCGCGTTTTTAGGTACGGTGATCACGAAGTTCGTCAAGTGGGTCCATGTGCTGGCGGCGATGCAGGAGAAAAAAGCGGCCCAGCCTTGGCTGCAAGAGGATCTCACTGGCCACCATCCGGTCGATACCTCGATCGACATTCCGCGCAGCGACGATTGGGTCGAGCAAGGCGCAGCCAAGACCGGTGCGGTCAATGGCGACAAATATGTCGAGCTCGATCGCGGGCTTTTGACGGTCGATCAGCTGAACTGGTTCCTCAACTCCATGCCGATGGAATTAACCTACATGGATGACAACGACCAATTCATCTATTACAACCATGCCCTGGATCATGATGACATGTTGGCGCCACGGTATCCAAAACAGGTCGGGGACATGGCCTCTGAAGTGCACCCACCACGTGCCGTTGCCCATGTGCAGCAGGTGATCTGGGCGCTTCGCCAACATCAGACCGACTTGGTGTCCATGCCGGTGCCAGGCAACAAGGTCAATGAAAAATACATCATGCATTTTTACCGTGCCATGCGCGACGCCGACGATCGGTATCGCGGTGTGAACGAATGGGTGCTAGACATTTGGCCGATCATCGCGGACTACCTCAAGCGGACGGGCCAAAAACTTGTGCAGGATCCAAGCCACAAAGCGGATGCGACAACAGGGGCTTCTCAAGCCGGCGCCGCTGCCAAGCCAGATGCCTCAACGGGTGCTTCCGAATCAGCCAGCACGCCAGCCGCAACGCCGACGCCGGATGCTTCGACCGGCGCGTCCGAGTCCAGCGCGACCCCAACACCAACGCCGGATGCCTCAACCGGAGCCTCTGAATCCGGTTCCGATACGGCGGCCGACGCGTCGACGAGTGCTTCCAAGACCGACGCCTCGACGGGGGCAAGTGAATCCGTCCCGACGCCTGTTTTTCCAGATGCCGTGACCGGCGCGACAGAGATCTGATTCTAATGTAAATAAAAACCACGCCTGACTTTGGACGTGGTTTTTTGATTCTAGGAAAGCGAGGTCGATACTGCCTAAAATTCGACAGTCGATTCCTGATTTTTCACGGTGACATCCGCCTCGCTGAAAGTCAGGGCGAAGAAGGTCCCGTGTGCCGCGTATTTTGCCGTCTGCGGGAACGCAGCCATGTATTGCGCGAGTTGGGCCTCATCCGGCGTGATGCCATTGATCTTGGCGGCGCGGACCCGCACGACATCGTTGGTCTCGCCGATCGGCAGGGTGGTGAAGGCGGCGGCGTCATGTGCGGCAAATTCCGCGACCTTGTTGGCATTGCCCGCCGTCATGAACAGCAAGGTGTTCGCCTCTTTCAAATACGTGTACAAGACGATGCGGACATCTGGCGCGCTGCCATCCGTGGTCAAGCTGGCAACGGCGACCTGGCCGGATTCTGTCAAAATACGTTGTGCTTCTGTTTTTGCGTCCATAAGAAGGACCTCCATTTCTGTGTTCCCCTTCATTGTAGCCAGGCCTGCAAGCGCTTTTCAAGCCGCATCGCGATTTTGGTATAAAAGTGCGGACAAAGCTTGCAAGCCGGCCGCGTCTTGCTACAATAAAGCAGAAATCGAAAGCGCTTTATTGGAGGACAAAAATGACGACAACATTGCACGACACGGCGCGGTTCACCCACCTGCCGCTGGGCGCGATTCACCCGGCCGGCTGGCTCAGAGACCAGCTGCGCATTCAGGCAAACGGCTTGACTGGCGGCCTTGAAGATCACTGGGACGATGTGAAAAATAGTGCCTGGAAGGGTGGCGACGGTGAGGATTGGGAGCGCGGCCCGTATTATCTCGATGGCCTGGTGCCACTGGCTTATTTGCTCAACGACGAAAAGCTGATCGCCAAGGTTCAACCATGGATCGAATGGATCTTGAATAGTCAGAGTGAAGACGGCTTCTTTGGCCCCGCCACCAATGACGACTGGTGGCCGCGGATGGTTGCTTTGAAAGTGCTGATTCAGTATCAGGAAGCCACCGGCGACGCGCGGGTCGTGCCCCTGATGACCAAGTACGCGCATTATCATCTGGCGCATACTGAGGAATGGCCGCTGACTAATTGGGGCGAGGCGCGCGGCTGGGATGAGATCATGAGCCTGCTTTGGCTGTATGGCAAGACGGAGGACGACCAACTTCTCGACTTGATCGCGATCTTGCGCAAGCAGACAGCTGACTGGGCCGATCTGTACAAGAATTTTCCGTTCCGCCGCTACACCCGCTTTTTCTCGCACCAAAATCATGTCGTGAACGTCGCGATGTCGCTGAAGAGTTATGCGCTGGCCTATGAACTGGATGGCGATGCGCAGGCCAAAGCCGATTTTGAAAATGCGTGGGCGACGCTTCAGACTTATCACGGCCAGCTCCATGGCCTGTTTTCCGGCGATGAATGGCTGTCCGGTACCGATCCCACGCAGGGCACCGAATTATGCTCGATCGTCGAGGCAATGTTCTCGTTTGAGACGTTGACCGCTGTTTTTGGCGACAGCAGTCTCGGCGACCGCCTCGAGCGCCTGGCCTTCAACGCACTGCCTGCCACTATCAGTCGCGACTGGACCGCCCATCAGTATGATCAACAGGTCAACCAAGTCCGCGCCGATGTTGCCCATCGCAATTGGACGCAAAATGATGACCACGCGAACACCTTTGGCCTGGAGCCGCATTTTGGCTGCTGTCTGGCCAACATGCATCAGGGTTGGCCAAAATTCGTGGCGAGCACCTGGCTCAAGGACAACGATGGCCTCGTGTGCGTCTCGCCAGTGCCGGCCACGGTGCAAGATGGCGCGCGCAAGATCGATGTCACCAGCAATTATCCCTTCACGCTGGGCGCAAGTTTCGCTGTGACCACCGAGGCGCCGTTCATCTTCAAACTGCGCGTGCCGACCTGGGCGACGGGCACGACCTTGACCGTCAATGGTGAGGCACGGCCGCTGACCCCGCAAGACGGCTACCTGGTGCTCACCGTCCAAGATGGCGACCAGCTGACCCTGGCATTTGGCGCAGATGTCCGCTTTGCGCCGCGCGCCAATCGTGCCACCGGGGTTTTGTACGGCCCGCTACTATTTGCCTTGCCGATCAAGGAACACTGGCAGCGCCTCTTTGGCAACCAGCCGTATCCGGATTTTGGCCTGACCCCGGAATCCGAGTGGCGCTATGGCCTGTCCACCCATGCCAAGTTTGAGGTCGTGGAAAATTCGGCGGCGTCACTCGTCAATGGCCAGGTCTTTGACAGCCTGCATTCGCCGATCAGCCTGCGCACCACGGGCTGGCGCCTCAACAATTGGGACATGCGCGGCAACTCCGCGGACGAACCGCCGTACAACGTGGATGCAGGCGAGGCGACCGCACTTGAGCTGGTCCCTTATGGCGGCGCCAAACTGCGCATCGCGGAATTTCCGACGATCGATCCGCGGCCTTAAACGAAACACCGGCACGCCCCAGGCCGCACTTGACTCACCCAGTTGAATCAACTTGTTGGCCGCTGTGCTAGGAACCAGCGCGCCCTCCCCGTTATACTTTGCTTACAAGCAAAGTATAACGGGGAGGGCTTTTTATGTGGATCGGGTTGCTTTACGCGGTGGTTATCGTCGTCTGCAATGCCCTTGGCGCGATCTCTGGCATGGGCGGCGGGGTGATCATCAAGCCAGTCTTCGACGTGATCGGCTATGACAGCGTCGCCTCAGTCTCATTTCTGTCGACCGTGGCGGTATTCACCATGTCGATCGTCTCGACCATCAGCCAAGTCAGCCATGGCGTCCGGCTTCAGCTGAAAATGATCCTCTGGCTGGCGATCGAGGCGCTGGCCGGCGGGCTACTGGGGGAGCGTGCCCTCACCAGTTTGTTGGCAGCGCTTGGCGATGCCCCGGTGCTCGCCATTCAGATCACGCTCACCATTTTGACCATTTTGTTTGCGCTGCTCAATTCCGTTTACCACTGGGGAACGCTGGCGCTGCGAGGCGCCGCGTGGGTCATCCTGTGCGGCATTGTCCTCGGGTTTTTGGCGAGCTTGCTCGGCATCGGCGGGGGGCCGATCAACGTGGCGTTATTGATGCTTCTGTTCAGCATGCCGATCAAGGCCGCCACGGTGTATTCCATCGCCACCATTTTTTTCTCCCGATTGGCGAAATTGGTCTCGATCGCGGTGGCTGGCCGGCTGGGCGACTTCGACCTGGGTATGCTGTGGTTTATTGTCCCAGCGGCGATCGTCGGTGGTTTGCTTGGCGCGCATTTCAGCCATGTGCTAAGCCCGGCCAAGGTCACGCGCGTCTTTCAGCTAATGCTGGTCGCGGTGATCGTGATCAACTTGTATAACGGTGTGATGCTGGTGGTGCGGTGACCACGCCAACCATTGCACGTAAAAAGAGGCGCAGACGGAAAAATCGGTCTGCGCCTCATTGATTCTCACGAGCCTTACAAAACAGAGATCTGCGAGTTCACATCATAGCGGTCGGTCTTCAAGATGTCGGCCCCAGCGGCTGGCTTGCCGATCGCGATGGCCATCACAGGCACGAAGCGCTTCGGGTCAAGGCCCACTGCGGGGATGATCTTCTTGAAGTCGTAGCCGGACCACGCGTTGGCCTCATAGCCATGTGCCCGGGCCGCCAACAGGAGCTGCATGCCCACCATGGAGCCGTCGATCGTCGCGTCCAAGGTCAAAAATTCTGGCGAGGCATTTTCGTACAGTGGCAGGAAGGAGTTGAAGATCTGGTCCAATTTTTCCTTCGAGATCTTGCCGGCTTCATAGACCTTGGTCCAGACGTCGCGGTAGACCTTGTGCGATTGCGTGTCGCCGGCGATATAAATGATCGCCGAGCTGGAGTCGACTTGCGGGTAGTTGAACTTCATCGCCGCCTGCTTGAGTTTCTCCTTGGCTTCCGGCGTGTCGATGATGACAAAATGCCAGGACTGCAAGTTGCACGCAGATGGCGCGGTGGTCGCTTCTTGGATCATCGCGGTCAATTCGGCGCGGTCGATGGTCACGCTTGGGTCAAATTCGCGGACCGAATGGCGGTTGAGCATCACGTCTGCAAAATCATTGTTCTTAAATTCTTCTGTCAAAAGAATGCCTCCCTTTGCAAGCTACTGCCGATGGGGACGGTCCATATTCGCCGCCCGTTATGTTCAGTTTATCACCAATGAAACCGGTGTCAATTGGTCTTGCGACCCAACTCGTGCCCAGCCCCAGTCACAGAATCTCAAGTTGATCGGCCGTCAAAGTCTGTGCCAGTGCCTCACATCCCGGCGTCTCCAAATACAAAAAGGCAGTGGTGGCGAGATCATCTTGTTGCGCCAAATAGCGGCCGCCACTGCGCCAGCCCAGCGACTGAAGTGTCACCCGCAGCCCCATTGTGAAGCGAATCGCGTCGGCCAGATGCCAGCGATACAGGCCAAACCGCGGCTGACTTTGATACAGGCCATCTGGTTTGATCACCTGAGGCAGCCCGAGAAAAGGCGTCGAATAGCGCCCGTATTCACCGGCGGGTTGTTCGAAGTTCCAGGCGCCGCCAAAATAGTCCTCAGTGCCGGTGCCACAGATCGTCGGAAATTCTCGATCCTCATCGAGGTAGAACTTCATTTCGCCTTCTCCCCACCAGCCCGTGCTGTGGGATTCATATGCCAAGTACGTCCCGACATACTGCCCGCGCCCGCTGATCTGCGGCACCAGTTCGTGCAGCGTTTTTGCAGGCAAGGGGTCACTGCGGCGCCAGGTCGCGTGAAAATAAAGCGTGTCAGCCGGCACTTCCTCAAGTGTGTAGTCGACCTGGTAGTAAAGCGGAAATTCCCGGTCGCCCAAATTGATCAGCTGAATGCGCGCATTTTTGCGAAACGGCATTGCCCAGTAACAATTCATTCCGCCGGCCGGATTGACCGCAACGGCCATGGAATTGACGTTGCACCGCTGGCCCCAGCCTTCGCAAAAAAAATCGCCAAGTGGCACGTTCACGGCCGGGACAGCGGCATCGTCCCAGAAAAACTGCAGCACCGTTTCGCGCCAGACTTCAGGTGGGCAGGTGAGCCAGATGTGGCGAATCACACCCGGTCCGGTGATCGCTCCGACCAATTGCGTCGCGCCCGGTTCGACCATCACGGAAGGCGAGACCTTCCAGCCAACGCCGAGCTCGCGGGCAGCCGAAGCACCTGTGCCAGTGGTGGCGCGCCCGCCGCATCCCGGCTCCCCTGTCGGATTTTCCGCAGAAAGGGAGCGTGAGCGCGCCTCGTGCCAGCGACTCGCATCTGTCAACAATGACATCCTTTTTCCTCCTATGAGACCGTTTTCATCTATATCATCCGACTTTGGCGTCCAAACACAAGTCTCAGTTTTGCGACGTGAGCATACAACCGCCGTTAAACCTCGCTACACCGGCGTTTTGAAAAAGACTACCCAACCTGCAAGCGCTGTCGTAGACTCGAGCTGACAAGACAAATTAGGAGGAGACCCAATGAAGACGCTGTTTTTGATCAACCATTCGCACACGGATATCGGCTACACCGACCGCCAGGAAGATATCGCCTTGCAGCACGTCGAGTTCATTCGCCAGGCGATGGCGATCATCGACCAGGAACTCAAGGCAAATGGGCACACAGATTTCGTTTGGACCTGTGAAAATTACTGGCAGGTGCAGAACTTTTTTAGCGAAGCGACCGACGCCGAAAAACGCCGCTTCGATGAGTATGTCGAGCGCGGCTACATCGACGTGTCGCTCAACGCCTTCAACATGACCGAGTTGGTGGATAAAGACGTGTTGACGGATGTGCTCGGCGAAGGGCGCGCCTGGGCGAACACGCTGGAGCGCAAATTGGATTCCGGCATGGCCTGTGACGTCAACGGGTTTGGTTGGGCCTATGCCGACGCCTTGCTGGACAATCAGATCGACAATTTCTTTACCTGCGTGCACGGCCATCACGGCACCCCGCCGCTGTTTGAGGACCAGGTGCCGTTTTGGTGGCAAACCGCGGATGGCCGCAAGCTCCTCGTTTGGAACGGGACGCATTACCAGTTTGGCGACGAGCTGTACATCATTCCCGGCGGCCAAATGAGTTACCTGATCTCCGATGAACATAACGGCGACATCACTTCGCCTCAGATGCCGATCGCGCACGACCGTATTTTTAACTACTTCGAGGCGTTGGCGGCGCGCGGGTATGCCTATGATTTCGCGCCGGCCATGATCTCCGGCTATGTTTCCGATAACGCCGGGCCAAATGAGGCGCTGCTGGCTTCGATCGCGGCATGGAACGCGCAATATGGCGATGAGATCCGCATTCAGCTGATCGGCCTCAACCAATTTTTCGCGTATCTGCGCAGTCAGGACCTAAGCGCCTTGCCAACATACAGGGGCGATTGGAACGACTGGTGGGCCGATGGGGTGGGCTCGACGCCGGCCGCCACGAAGATCTACCGCAACGCCCAGCGCCGGTATCATGTGGGGCAATTGCTCGCGACTCCAGCTGAAAAACAGCTTCCAACGGCGGCCGCGATTCGCCATCAATTGATGCTGTATGCCGAACACACTTGGGGCTATTCGTCCTCCGTTTCCGAGCCATGGAACACGATGGTCAACGAGCTCTCGTTTCGCAAGGCGGCGTTTGCCACGCAGGCCTCGGTGTTGGCCAATAACTACCTCAACCAGCAGCTGCTTTACGACTACCACATGGCGACCCCGCGCGCCAATCGCCATAAGACGTACAAGGTGATCAATCCGCATGACCGCGCCGTCGACGTGCCGGCCGTGCTGAATTTCGAGTATCCGGAGCTGCTGGAGGGCCACCGGATGTGCGACGCGCTTCTGCCGTATCTGGAGGTGGTGGATCTCCAGACGGGCGCCACGGTCCCGCGCCAGATCGCAGGCACCCCGCGCGCCTATGAGGTGACCATCACCGCGCATCTCGCGCCAAAAGAGACTCGCCGTTACGCGATCAGGCTCGGGAAAAACGCGGCAGTCGACTCCCGCTATCTGGGCTTTGCCCGCGGCACAGAAGGGGTCCGCGATATTGCGCATCCCGGCGTGGCCAGTGACCTGGTCATTGAGACCGACGACTATGAATACCGGCTGGATGGCACGATCGGCATCGCCTCACTCACCGACAAGTCGACGGGCCGCTCGCTGTTACGCGAGGATGCACTGGCGCCTGCATTCTACGGCGTGTATGAAGTGACCCCGGTGAAAACTGATCCATGTAACGAGCGCCGGCGGATGGGCCGCAACCGCAAAGGCAATGGCGTTCAGCGCAGCCTTTCGCAGCTGACCGACATCCGCACCATCGCGGATGGCCCGGTCTATCAGACGGTCGTCCTCGATTTTTCCCTGACAGGCACCCAGCTTTATTCGGTGCAACTCAAATTCTACAAGCACCTCCCGCTGATTCAGACCTCGGTGCGCGTCCATAAAGACAGTACATGGGCGCCGGAAAACCTGTACGTCTCCTTGCCGTTTGCGGCGACCAGCGATCTTTATGCGGAAAAGATCGACCAGCTCTTTCGCCCGGCGATCGACCAGCTGCCAGGCACCAACGCCGATTTCTGGGCGCTGGACTCGGGTTTTCTCTATCGCGATGAAGCAGGGAAAACACTCGGCGTTTGCCCGCAGGATACGCCGCTCATCACCTTGGGCAGCCTACGCCCACACCAGATCGAGTTGGCCGGCCCTGACACCGCGGCGAAAAATCACGAGCAGGTCTTCGCTTGGCTCATGAACAATTTCTGGGAGACCAATTTCAACGTCGACCTCGCCGGCTTCTACGAATTCGAATTCGACCTCTTCACCGCCACAACCACCGACCTCGACGATGCGCAGGCCGCACTGCGGACGCAGGCACAAGGCGTGGTGACAATTGCGACGAATGAAAAGGGTGCGTAGCCGAGCGCTTAGGGGTGGGCAGATAGTGCGGCCTGGGCGTTTGATGGCGTTCTTTGCCATCAGGCGTCTGGGACGACTATCTGTCCCGCCCCTGCTCGGCGAAGCCCAACTAAGGGTGCGTAGGCCCGCGGGACGGTCGAGCAGATAGTCGAGCCGCCCCGATTGCACGCAAAAAGGCGCAGATCACCATCGCTGCGCCTTTCTTGTGGCTAGCAAATCTATCCGACCTACTAGACACAGCTCAAACCGCCAGATCCACTTAAAACGGTTCCGCCTCATGCCCATCGCTGGCAAAGTCCAAGATAAACCGATAGCGGTCCGCCGCATAATAACAATCACTATACTCGCGGTAATTTCCACTGGCACTGGCCACCACGCGTTGGCGACGAAGCAGCGGCCGGGCGTTTTTGAACCCGAAGATCGCGCGCAGTCCGGCATCTTCGTCCAGCGCCGTGATCTCTTCGCGCTGGACTTGAGGTGAGAGCGCCTCGCCGCGCAAAAAAGCATAAAATGAATGACCGCCGTTGAGACTTTGGCGTAAACGCCCAACAGAAAGCGCTTCTGCGGTAAAATAAGTCTGAAACAAGGCGACCATGCCGTCCGCGTCGAACACATGGCGCGTCAGGCACCACAGCGCCGTTCCAACTGGCACCTGAAGTCGCGCCGCCAGCCGTGCATCCGCATACGCTGGATTGAGCGTGAAGCGGGTCTGTTTTTCCGCGGCGAAGCGTTCCTGAATGAATCCGGTCGGCGGGGCGATCACCGTCGCGGCCGGCACCGGATTCTGCGCACTGGCTACCGTCGCGCTTGCTCCGCGACGTTTCTGTACAGATTCGGCGGCGATCAGGACGCCAATCGCCTTGCGCACGGTGATGCGACTGACCGCATAATGCGCCGCCAGGACTTCCTCCGCGGGCAGTGGACTGCCAGGCGCCCATTCGCCGGCCTGAATGCGGCGCGTGAGATCGATCGCGACTTGTTGGTATAGGGGAGCTTGCGAGTTTGCCATAGACGGCCTCCATGCCCCGATTCTATCACGGATTAAGGAGAGAAAACTATTGAAGCAATATATCTTATTTGACGTTGGTGGCACCGGCATCAAGGGCAACACCTTCAGCGAAGACGGGCAGTTCGGCTGGACGCAGCCAAAACACTATGCGGCCAAATCAGACCTGCCAACAGACGCGTTGCTCGCGCATTTTGCCGACCTGATCTGTGATGTCGTCGACGCCAGTGGCATCGCGCCCGCCGATATCGCGGGGCTCGCCTCGTCTTTTCCCGGCCCCTTCGACTATGCGGCGGGGAAGAGTTTGATGCACGGCCGGCGCAAATACGACAGCTTGTATGGCGTCGATCTCAAAGCGGCATTTGGCCAGGTGCTCGCCGATCATTACGGCGTGCACGTGCCGGTGTTGTTTGAAAATGACGCCACCGCATTTGGCCGCGGCGAATACGCGATGCGGCCGGACCGAGCCAGCAAGCGCGGGATGTACATCACGCTGGGCACCGGCACCGGGTCGTGCTTCATCATCGACGGCCAGGTGCTCACCGACGCCCAATACGGTTTGAACGACGAGGGGATGCTGTACCCGGTGCCGTTCAAAGATGACGTGATCGATGATTGGCTGTGTAACCAAGGCCTGATGCGGTTTGCCAAGGCCGCCGGAAGCGACGCAAGCGATGGTGCCGCGTTGGCTGGCCGCGCCGAAGCCGGTGACCCCATGGCCCAACAGGCGTTCCGCGATTTTGGGGCCGCGATTCAAGACGCGCTTTTACCATTTGTGTCGCGCTTTGCCCCAGATGACCTCGCGATCGGCGGCGGCGTCTCCGCTGGCTTTGGGCTGTTTGAACCGGGCCTGCCCGAGCTCCAGGCGCAGGTTCCGGTCCGCAAGAGTGCCCAGACGAGCCTGAGTACCATGCGCGGTCTGGTCGCCATTTTGGAAGACGCACATGACTGAAAAACAGGCAGTGGCCGGACTTCATCCGGGCGTGCCGTATGACCGCGACCCGCAGATCGAGGCAGCCGGCCACGTCGAAACAGGCACCGCCGCCATCGTGGCCGCCCTTCAACACGACCGCCTCAGTCGCCACGCCAAGCGCATCGTGATCGACTGCTTCCCCGGCGTGGACCAGCAGGCGATCCGCCAACTCGCTGAAGCCACCTGGCCAAACGCTGAGGTCGTTAACGCCGACGACTTCGCCATTGCCCCAGCCGAATTGACCGCGCAACTCGCCCAGCAGCTCACCGATGACCGCGTCTTTGGCCGGCTGTCGCATCAAGTCTTCGCCGATTTTTTCCCGGAGACGACCCGCCAAGAAGTGAAAACACGTCTCGACGCCAGCGACCGTCAGATCGTGGTGATTGGATGCGCCGCCAGCCTCTTTGTCGACCAGCCGGACCTGCTCCTCTACGCCGACATCACCCGCTGGCAGCTCCAACTGCGCCTGCGCGCCGGCCAACCGAATTGGCACGCGACCAACGGCGACGAAGACATGCTCCGCAAATATAAGCGCGGTTATTTCTTCGAATGGCGCCTCGGCGACCGGCAGCGCAACGCCGACATGCCGCGCCTGAACTGGTACCTCGACACCACCGCTCGCGACGCCCCGCGCCTCGCATCTGCCGCGACCTTGGCCGCCTGCCTGGACACCGCCGCACACCGCCCATTTCGGCTCGTGCCGTATTTTGACCAAAGCGTTTGGGGCGGCCAGTGGATGAAGCAGCAATTTGCCCTCGACCCAACCGTGCCCAATTACGGCTGGGCGTTTGACGGCGTGCCCGAGGAAAATAGTCTGAAGTTCGCCCTCACCGGCGGCTTTCTTCGCGTGCCGGCCATCGCCCTGGTGCACCAACGACCGATGCAACTGTTAGGGGCGCTGGTCCAAGCCCGCTTTGGCAACGAATTCCCGCTTCGCTTCGATTACCTGGACACCATGGGCGGTGGCAACCTCAGCCTCCAGGTCCACCCGCGTATCGATTATATCCAAGACAAATTTGGCATGACTTACACCCAAAGTGAGAGTTACTACATTCTCGAAGCGGGGGAAGGCGCCAGCGTCTATCTCGGGGTGAAAAATGGCTGCGAGAAGGGGCCACTTTTTGCGGCGCTCCATGCCGCCCAGGAAACCGGGCAGCCTTTTGATGACACAAAATTCATCAACCGTTTTCCGGCCCATCGCGGGGATCATTTTTCCATTCCGGCAGGGACGATTCACAGCGGCGGCGCCAATACCGTGATTCTTGAGATCTCCCAGACGCCGTATATTTTCACCTTCAAGCTCTGGGATTGGGGCCGCATCGGCTTGGACGGCCGGCCGCGGCCCGTTCACCTGGCGCATGGCGAGGCCAACGCGAACATGGCCTTTGATGAAGACTTCGCCCGCCGCGAGCTGATCGATCCGAGTGAACCGGTCGTAAGCGGGGATGGCCACCAAGAGGAGCACACCGGGCTGCAGGCCCTTGAGTTCATCGAGACCCGGCGCCATCACTTGGCCGCCCAGCCGAGCACGATCGACGCGCACCACGGGGTGAACATGTTGAACCTGGTTTCGGGCACGGCCATTCGCGTCGAGTCCCTGACGGATGAGTTTCCTGCCCAAACGTATCATTTCGGCGAGACCTTCATCGTCCCGGCCACGATCGGTGCGTACCGCGTGGTCAATTTGACGCCAACGGAACCAGCCATCTTGATGCAAGCTTTTGTGAGGGAACAACGATGACAAAACGCACACGGACATTACACGCCTTGGGCACCCGCATCAACCTGACCGTTTTTGGGGAGCAAGACGATGCGGCGCTTGAGGCAGCCGCCGTCCTGATTCAAAAAGAAGAGGATCGCCTCACCGTGAATCGGCCGCAATCGGAAGTGATGGCGGTCAATCATGCGGCGGGGGAAAAGGGCGTCGCTGTCTCCAGCGCGACCTATGACTTGATCGATCAGGCCGTGGCCGCCAGTCGGGAGAATTTTGGCTTCAACGCCTTGATCGGGCCGCTGGTCAAACGCTGGAAGATCGGCTTTGCAGGTGCGCATGTCCCGGCGCCCAAGGAGATCGCTGAAGGCCTGGCGTTGAGCCACCCGGATGGCGTCAAGCTGGATGCGGCGACGCAGACCGTGCGCCTGAACACCGCCGGCATGGAGCTGGATCTGGGCGGCATCGCCAAGGGCTTCATCGCCGATCAGATCAAGGCGCTGTGGCAGGCATATGGCGTGACCGTGGGCATCATCGATCTGGGCGGAAACCTTTTGACAGTCGGACGGTCGCCACGCCGCGAAGATGGCCAGTGGGTGATCAGCGTCCAGGATCCCGGTCGCGCGCGCAGCGTCGACCTGGGCACGACCATTTTGCCGGCTTGCTCCGCCGTGACCTCGGGCATTTATGAGCGCTTCTTGGTCAAAAATGGCGTGAAGTATCACCACCTGCTGGATCCGCGCACCGGCTGGCCGCTTCAGACCGACTTGGCCGGCGTCACCGTCTTCACGGCGACCTCGATTCAAGGGGAGCTGGAAGCCAAGCGCCTGTTTTTCGCCGGCCACGCCCCGGCGGACTGGCTCGCCGACCCGACGCATCTCGGGGCGGTCTTCGCCTACCAAGATGGCCGAAATGAGGCGCTTGGCTTGACGCTGGCGCGGTAATTTTCGGATAAAAGGCAAAAAAACAGCGAACTGGACAAAAATCCGTTCGCTGTTTTTGTCTACCTGTCGGAATTTAACGGCGGCTGCCTCAATCAGCGGTGCCAGGCCATCTCTAATATTGGCTCCCCTTGATCCACCGTTCGCCCGCTCACGTGAAAACCGTGATGCAGGTAAAAATCGCCCGCACGTGAATTGGCCACATAGACTTCAAGCGCCAAACGCGCATGGACCGCTTGGCAGGCCGCCATCAGCATGCCGCCAATGCCGCGGTCGCGCCACGTTGCGTCAACAAATAGCCCAGCCAGAAAGTCGCCTTGAAGCCCGGCAAAGCCGATGATCGCTGGACCGTTTTTGGCGACGATCAATTCCGCCTCGCCCAGCGCCTCGCGCACGGCGGGGACATTGGCCTGCCAGTAATGCGGGTCGATGAAGCCATGGGCGTCGAGGTTGCTGGCGAGCCAGATCGACATCAATTGATCCAGTTCGGCCTCAGTTGGATTTTCCAGTGTCGTGATCTCAGTGGTCAATTTGTGGGGACTCCTTTTGTCAGTCGAGTTTAAGCACCAATTCTAGCACATGGCGCGCCGCCGTTTCCAGCTGCTCGCGGGTCAAGTCGCCGGACGCCAGCGCCGCAATCAAGTTGCCTGCCTCGCCATCCGGCATCTTCAGATCATTGCCGGCCGCGATCTCTTTGGCGTGAAACGCCCGGTTCCACCAATCCGTCATGACCAGCCCGTCAAAGCCCCATTCGCCGCGCAGCACATCGTTCAACAGCTCGCCATTTTGCGCGTTGAAGTTCTCGTTGAGCATGTTGTAGCTGGTCATCACCGCCCACGGTTGGGCCAGCTGAACGGCGATCTCAAACGGCCGCAGATAGATCTCGCGCAGTGCCCGTTCAGACACGCGTGAGTCGCTTTCGCCGCGATTTTCTTCCTTATTATTGCAGGCAAAATGCTTGATCGTCGCGCCGATATGTTGGTTCTGAATCCCAGTGATCTCAGCCGCCCCACACAGCCCATTTAAAAGCGGATCCTCGGAAAAATACTCAAAGTTGCGCCCGCAGCGCGGATCGCGATGGATATTCAGCGCCGGCGCCAGCCAGACCGCCAAATTATTTTCCTTCATCTCGCTGGCCATCGCGGCGCCAAATTCTTGAAGCAACGCCGGTTCAAACGTCGAAGCGAGTAGCGTCTCGCACGGCCAGGCAGTGGCGGACTGGCCAATATTGCGTTCGACCCGAATACCGCCAGGGCCATCCGCCGTCATTACTTCCGGAATCCCATGTTGCGGCAATCCGCCAAAGCCGCCGGTGTTGGAGACGCTTTGCTGGACATGAATGCCCGACACCAACGTCGCCAGTTCGCCATTCGTCATTTCACCGACCAGATCCGCCAGCGTGCCTCGACCTTCCGCAACATCCAGCAGATTGAGGCCAGCCTCGCTTGGATCATTCCAGTCTTCCGGCCGGTCCACCGGCTGAGGCGTCAGGCGCCGCGCCTGGGTCAGCGGTAGCGTCGCATCCAGCGGCACGCGAGAACTGCCATCATTGACGGCCGTCTTTTGCACGTTATCCGTCGGCAGGGCCTCGTAACTACCATCCGCCAAGAGCCGTTTTGCCAGCTGATGCGGGGTCACAAGGCTGGCCGCTTGGCGCACGATGCGGTCGGCGGGCTCACGGTGATGCCAATCCAGCGTTTCAACGTCCGCAACCGAGGTGCCCAGACTCAGCGCGTAATTACCGCGCTCCAGCACAAACGCGGATTTCGCGATCTTGCCGAGATCATCAAAGTTTGCGTGATCGTCCAAGTTGAAGCGAAGAAAAATCGTTTGCGCCTCGCCCGGCTGAAGCAGGCGCGTCTTTTGAAACGCGACGAGTTCCTTGGCCGGTTTGCCAAGCTGCCCCTGAGGCGCGGAAAGATACAATTGCAGCGTCTCTTTGCCGGCGCGGTCGCCTGTGTTCAGCACCGTTGCCGTCACCTGGAAACCGTCGGACGCTTCGGCCTGGCCGTCAGTGCCACCCACCTTTGAAATGGTCGTGACGCACGTGACAGCTTGCGGCGCAACACTGACGCCGCTGATCGCAAAATGGGTATAGGACAACCCAAAGCCGAAGGGATAATTGACCTGTTTTCGCGCAGCGGCAAAGGTCTCGAAATAGCGATAACCGACGAAGATATCCTCGGTGTAATCGACATAGTCGGGGGAGTCGGTGAAATGTGCGGCGCCCGGGTAGGCATCGTCGCGGCCGGCGAAGGTGTCGGGGAGCTTGCCACTCGGGGTCGCGTCGCCGATGAGCAGATCCGCCGCGGCCGGCCCGCCTTCTTCGCCGCCTTGCCACGCCAGGAGGACGGCCTGAATGCGCGTGTCGTCCTTGAACCAGTTGGTATCGACGACGCCACCGACATTCAAGACCACGATGACATGGGCAAAATTCGTCGTCGCCGCGGCCACCATGGCGTCCTCTTCCGGCGCCAGATAATAGTCGCCATCGCCGGGCTTGAGCTGGCGGTCATTGCCTTCGCCGGAAAAACGGCCGATCGTGATGATCGCAGTGTCGGTGAAGCGCGCCGCGGCCTCGACCAGCGCGCGATCCAGCGCCGGCTGCGTGGTGCGACCGACTTCAACATGCGCCGCCCGCTGCGCCTGCACACTTTCTCGGTAAAAATCGCTGAGTGGGGCAAACACGCTGAGTTGCCCGGCCGCCTCTTTTTCCGCAAGCCCGTCATAAAGGCCGTGCGCATAAGGGGCGACCACATCGGCACTGCCGCCGCCGCCTTTGACATAGTCGAATTGGTTGGTGCCAAACACCGCGACCTTGACCCCATCTGTCAGCGGTAAGGTATTGTCGTCATTCTTCAGCAGCACCATCCCCTCGCGCGCCAGACGCCTCGCCAGGTCCGCATGGGTCTTGGAGCTCGTGATTCGGGTACCGTTTGGGCCAAGTGTCGTGTTGGGATGATACTTGAGCCGCGTCCATTTTTTCATAGTATGTGTCCTTCCATCGCCAAATTTTCGCGTTCGCGTGAACGTTTTCATCTGTATTTTGGGCCAATGGGCGGAAAAGGCAAGGGGGCGGGGCAAGTTTTCGGCTGGTGCTGGGCAGAAAACTGAGCCAAAAAAATAGGCCATCGCTGACCTATCTGAATCTTGGCTGACCGATCCAGCACTAACGACGAAAAAAGACGATCACTAAACCTTTCCGGGGGACGTGACTAGCCCTGTAGACTAAGATCGTAACTTCGACCGCTGTTTCGGTTCTGCGCTCCAGATGAGGAGCCCTGTTGGCGCATGGGCCTCCTCAAATCTCAGATTACCATGGGTATCGAGGATTGAAAAGCACTTTTTGAGGATACCAACAAGTCATTTAAGAAATATAGACTCACTTTTAAACATAACAATGATTAAAATGGATGAAAAACATTTTGTGTTTAGGAGTCACACGGGGATTACTTTTAAAATAATTATTATATCATCTTTCCTTGAACTTTATCTCACGCTTTTTCTTTCCAAAGGATAACGTCTCGTGGTATCCTGATTAGGCAGAACAGTGAACGGCGGTCGGCAGTTTCAATCGGAAGGAGATGGTGCCTATGGGACCAACGAACGACTCTGACCGAAAGGAGGCGCCTGAGTGAGTGTCGCAGATTGCCTTGAACTACTCCTTCAGCTTGGTAGCTTTATCATCATGCTGATTGAGCTGGTTCATGGCCGAAGCAGCACAAGCAATAAAAAAGACCGTCACTAACCTGTTGGAGGGGCGTGATGGTCTCGTAATATTGTGATCATCGAAACTCCGGCCGCTTTTAACGGTTCTGTAGCTTCAGATGGGGGTCCGTGTTACCAGCACGGGCTCTTTTCTTATTCAGTATATCATGGCCCAGCCAATCTTGGGAAGGGCTTTGAACAGGGATCTCTCTGCTTTTGGTTTGTCACTCAAACCCCACGCTCTGCCCGGTCTCGGCTGCCTGGAAGATCGCGTCGATCAGGCGCAAGAGGCGCAGGACTTCCTCGTTTTTCACGATGCGCTCGGCGCCGTCCGTGATCACGTCATGGACATTGTCGTAGAAGCTCTCCGCAAGCGGCGTCCCGGCTGGCAGGGCGGCGTGGCGCACCGCATTTTCAGTCGGCGGGGCAATCGTTTTCGTCAGGCCGACGCCAGCTTTGATTGGGGCGGGCGCGGTCGTGTCCACGCCAGTCGCGATGACCTGCTCACCGGCCAGATCCCAGTCGATGATCTCGGCCGTGCCCCTGGTGCCCTTGACGTACCAGCGGGGCAGGGGGATGAAATTCGTGGTGCCGACTTCGACCACGCAGCGGATACCACTGGCAAAATCGAGTCGCACCGTGAAGCCATCGTCGCAGTCATTGCCCAAAATGGTGCTGGTCTCCGCAGTCACGCGGCTGATCGGTCCATCCAGCAAGAATAGCAGCTGGTCCAGCAAATGCACGCCCCAGTCGCGAATCATGCCGCCACCGTATTTGGCGTAATGCCGCCAATCGCCAGGGATTCCGTTGGCCCCATGCACGCGACTTTCGATGCGGAACACATCCCCGATCGAGTGGCTTTCAACGATCTCCGTGATCACGCGAAAATCGGGATCCCACCGCCGATTTTGATGCGTGAAAAATTCGCGGTGGGCGTCTTTTGCGACGGCGAGCACTTCCTCCAGTTCCGCCGGGCTCATCATCGCCGGTTTCTCCGAGATCACATGCTTGCCGGCGTTCAGCGCCTGAATCGCCAGCGGCTTGTGGCGGTCATTCGGCGTGGCGACCAGCACCAAGTCGATCTCTGGGTCGGCCAGCAGCGCGCCGTAACTCGGATACGACACGAAGCCATCATCGGCGATCGCTTGTTGGCGCGCCGGGTCAATGTCGAACGCGCCTTTCAGGTGAATGTGGGCGGCGTCGGGGATCAGTGCATGCGCATGATACGA
This sequence comes from Lacticaseibacillus yichunensis, assembly GCF_003946405.1. Taxonomy (GTDB): domain Bacteria; phylum Bacillota; class Bacilli; order Lactobacillales; family Lactobacillaceae; genus Lacticaseibacillus; species Lacticaseibacillus yichunensis. The sequence goes on from NZ_RHOG01000003.1 coordinate 94,328, forward strand.
GCCCATGCCGCCATACCCGACGATCGCCATCGTCAATTCTTTCATGAAAAAATGCCTCCAGTTGTCATTTCAATAGTAGAAAAAATGCGCGGACCTGGCTTATGCGTCGCGGTCCAAGCGCAAGCCAAAGCACTGTTCTAGATCGTATCCCCGGTCCACCAGGTGGCGCCGGGGGTCTCTTTGATCAGCACGCCCTTCAGATTTTTCACCGCCTGATGCAGGCCTTCATCCACTGACATCAATGGGTCCTCGTGCTCGATCGACACGACATAGTCATAGCCATACAGGCGCAGGGCGGACATCATGTCGGACCACGTCTTCATATCATGTCCATAGCCGACCGTCCGGAATGTCCAGGCGCGGGACTTCATCGCCTCGTATGGCTGCATGTCTGTCAGTCCGTGCAGGTTGATGTTGTCCTGATCCAGGTACGTGTCCTTGGCGTGAAAATGCACCAGCGCCCGGGCCTCACCGAGGATCTTCACCGCCGCGACAGGATCGATGCCCTGCCACCACATATGACTTGGATCCAGGTTGCAGCCGATATTCTCGCCCGCCGCATCCCGCAGCTTCAACATCGTGTATGGCGTGTGGCACAAAAAGCCGCCGTGCAGCTCGATGCCGATCTTGACGCCAGCCGCCCCGGCCTCGTCATTGATTCGTCGCCAATAAGGCACCAGCCGTTTTTCCCACTGGAACTGATAACTATCGCTGTATTCCGTGGGCCACGCGATCGTCGGCCAATTGATCGCCGTGTCCGTTTCATTCCCGCCAGACACCCCGGAAAATTCGTTGACTACCGGCACCTGCATCAGCTCGGCCAGCCGAATTGCGTTGTGCAGCGTCCGATCCGCCTCAGCCGCAACCGCCGGCACCGGCGAGATCGGATTGTTGTGACAGGACAGCGCCGAGATCGTCAGCCCGTGCGCCGCTACCTTGTCCAGATACTCGCGCCGCTTGTCCGCGCTCGCGAGCAATTCTTCCGGATTCAGATGCGCCGTGCCGGGATTGCCGCCTGCGCCGATCTCGATCGCCTCGAGCCCCAGACTTTGCGCCTTGTCCAACATCTCGTCAAACGACAACGCGTTGAATACAGGCGTAAATACACCAAGTTTCATCCTTCTAACCTCCCAATCAATTTCTTCAGATACGACGCATTTTGCGCCGCGGCGGCCATAGGTGACATCTGGCTGAAGGCCTCCTGTTCCACCACCAGCCACTCAATGCCATGCGCCTGCGCAAATTTTGCGTAATCTTCTAGTGGTAAGTCGCCTGTGCCAAGCACCACGCTTTCCCGCGCCTCCCCGACGCCGGCCATGTCCTTGAGATGCAACATCGCCACCCGGTTCGCATGCGCCTCAAGCCACGCCAGCACATTTTTCCCTGCATACGCGAGCCAGTACGTATCGACCTCCAGCTGCACATGCGGCGCCCGGCGCGTGAGCTCGTCCAGCAAGTCGATGTCCGCAAACGCCGTGAACTCGTGCCCATGATTGTGATAGATCAGGGAAAAATCATGCGCGGCCAGCTGCAGCGCCAGCGCTTCGAGCCGAGCCATCGCATCCGCCCATTCATCCCGCGAGGCAAAATTCATCCAGGGAATAATCAAATTGTGGTTTCCAAGTTTCGCCTCATCAGCCATTACCGAGTCAAGATCCTCAAAGTTCTCCAGCCCGATGTGACTACCTGCGACCACCATGCCATCGCACGCGACGTGATGGGCGAGGGTGCTGGCCGGCTGGTCAAAATAACCCGCAAACTCGACCCCGTCATAGCCCATGTCGCCGACTTGTTTGAGCGTGCCCAGCGGATCCGCCGCCATCGCCTCGCCCACACTATAAAGTTGAAGGCCCGCGCGCAGCGGTTTACCGGTTGTCATCGGATAGAACCTCCAAGGCCTCGAAGTGGTCAAACAGTCGCTCGCGAGGATGATCCGGCGCACACCAGCGCACCGCGTTTTGAATCACACGCTGGACATCTGGATTGTAATAACTCCGATACGTCTCATGTCCCGGCTGGAAATAGAAGATCTTGCCGTTGCCGCGATGATACGTCATCCCGCTGCGAAAGACCTCGCCGCCCGGGAACCAGCTGATGAAGATCAAGTCGTCCGGCGTCGGCACATCGAATTGCTCGCCGTACATTTCCTCTTGCTCAAGCTCGATATGATCGCCGATGCCGGCCGCGATCGGATGCGACGGCTTCACATTCCAGATTCGCGCGTGATGCCCGTCCTCGCGCCACTTCAAGTTGCAGGACGTGCCCATCAGTTTCTTGAAGATCTTGGAAAAATGGACAGAGTGCAGGACGATCAGCCCCATCCCGTCCATGACCCGTTGCCAGACCCGGTCCACCGTGGCGTCTGCCACATCGCCATGCGCCATGTGTCCCCACCAAAGCAGGACATCCGTCTCGTCCAAAACACTTTGCGGCAGGCCGTTATCCGGCTCATCCAACGTCGCGGTGCGCACGCGCACATCCGGGGCCGCCAAAAAACTCGCCAGCTGGCCATGAATGCCGTCCGGATAAACCGCGCGCACCGCGGGCTCACTTTTTTCATGCCGAAACTCGTTCCATACAGTCACACGAATCATGATTTATCCTCCTAGAAGAAAACTGGCTTGTGGGTACTGGACGACTGGTAGATTCCCTCGAGAATCTGCGTGACCACCAGCGCCTGCGCCGGCTGCACGATCGGCTGTTTGCGGCTCTTCACCGCGTCGATCCACTGACGCGCCTCCGTCAGCGCCGGATCATCGCCTGCGCCATCGAAAAAGTCCACGCCGCCGACCGTCAGATCCACGTCTTTTTGCCACAACATCTGATGGTCCTCGCCGTTGATCGTCAGGCCGTGGTTCATATCCGCGCCGCCCTTGGAGCCGGCCAGCGTCGTTTTGGCCTCGCGCACATCCAGCGTGTTGAGCGCCCAGCTGGATTCAAGAAAAATGCTGGCGCCATTTTTCATCACGACATAACCAAACGCGCTATCTTCCACCGTGAACTTCGCCGGATCCCAGGGTCCCCAGGCGTTGGCGGCATGCGGGTTATCGCCGAGCTCGCGGTAAGTCTTGCCGACGACATAATCCGGCTCATAATTAGCCATCATCCACAGTGTCAGATCCAGCGCATGCGTGCCGATATCGATCAGCGGCCCGCCCCCTTGTGCCTCCTGGTTTAAAAAGACGCCCCAGGTTGGCACCGCGCGCCGGCGAATGGCATGAGCCTTGGCAAAATAGATATCGCCCAGCGCGCCTTCCTCGCAGATCTCATGCAGGTACAGGGAATCCTTGCGAAAACGGTTCTGATACCCAATCGTCAAAAGCTGGCCCGTGCGTTCGGCCGCCTCCAGCATCGCCTGCGCCTGCGCGTAAGTCTTCGCCATCGGTTTTTCGCACATCACATCCTTGCCCGCCTCAAGCGCCGCAATCGTCAGTGGGGCATGTTGGGCATTTTCCGTCAGCACATGCACCACATCGAGATCCTGCTTGAGCAGCTCCTTATAATCCGTCCCCCAGGTCGCGCCAGGTGCCCCATACTCATGGCACGCTTTCTCCGCGCGCTCAGGAATGAGGTCACAAAATGCGACAAGCGACACATCAGAAAGCTTGCTGAGAGCCGGCAAATGCTTCCCGTTGGCGATTCCGCCGCAACCAATGATGCCGATCTTGATAGTCATAGAGCTCCTCCTTGCCGAAAAACCGGCTTTCTATTTGAGTCGGCTTTAGTATAATGATGACATGAAGCGCTTTCTTCCCAGAAACAAGACAAAATTGTGCCGAATAGTGACAGGGTGCGGAGCCGAGCGCTTAGGGGTGGGCAGCTAATCTGGCTCGGGTGCTTGGTGGCGAACCATGCCACCGAGTGCACGAGCCAGTTAGATGTCCCACCCCTGCTCGGCGGAGCCCTACTATTCTGAAATGGCGAAGCACTCTCACACGATCCCCAGTCCCTAATATTTTTGAACTTCACTCGGAGGCCCCCATGTCCACCTTCATCGAGATTCCTGTCTGGTCCGAACCGCTGCCGTTTCGCTACTTTGAAAACGATGGCGGCGGCCCTGTTTTTCCCCATCGTCATAAAGAGATCGAGATCATCCAGGCCGTGCAGAACCAGACGCGCATCGGCGTGGGGGACCGCATGTACACGCTTGAGGCAGGGGACATCTTCTTTTTCGCCGGGGGCCAGCCGCATTATTTTCTCCCGAGCCCAAATTCCTTGCGCAACGTCTTTCAGTTCGATATTGCGATCTTTGACGTGCAATTGATGCAGACATCGCTGTCTGGCATCAACGAGACCATGCTGCACCGGCCGCCATGCTCCCAGGACTGGCCCAAGCCTGTCGCCGCCGAAGTCACGCGGATCCTCGCCGCGCTGCGCCAGGCTGCAGGGGATGGGGGACTGCGCGCCACCGTCATCGGCAACCTCTATCTGCTTCTCGACTGCTTCGTCCACCGCCTGCCCGAGCTCAAGGACGTGCCCGCCCATAGCGCCGACCCTAACATCCTTCGCGCTCAGACCGTCACGCGCCAGCTGAACCAGATCTACGACTGCATCAACGATCATTACTTTGAGCCCATCAGCCTGCCCGCCATCGCGGGTCTCGTCGGCTTTAACCCCCAGTACTTCGCGCGGTTTTTCAAACGCAACACAGGCTCGACATTCGGCCGCTTCCTTCTCAATTACCGCGTCATGAAAGCCTGCTTTGAGCTCACCGAAAGCGACGACCCCATGCCCGACATCGCCGAGCGCTGCGGCTTTGGCAGCGTCAAGACCTTCCACCACGAATTCAAACGGGAAATGCAGACCTCGCCGCTCGAATACCGCAAGCGCATGCGCAAAGAAGGCACCGGCTGACCCGCGCCCCACAAGGCCAGGCCCGTCTGACGAGGCCAAGCCGCCCCCAAATGCCCGCACCCGACCACGAGGCCCAGCCCGCCATAGGAAAAATAGGCACGCGCCAGCCGCCCACGGCGCCGCCCAATTTTTCCCCAACAAAGCACTTGCAACTTGGGAACGAATGTTCGACAATGGAATCGACAAACGAAAGCGAGGGCAAAGCGATGGATGTGGACGAATTAACAACTTACTTGGATGAGAACTCGAGGGTGGTCAGCAACTTTCGCGCCAAGATGATGGCGTATGAGGTGGAGAAAAATAAGCGCCGGCAGCCGGCTAAGCGGTGGAACCAGACGCAACTCGACCGCGCCGTCGACAAGTCGCAGGCCACGTTTATGAAAAGCGTGTTCGACCAGTTGAGCGGCTCGATCAGCGCCGACAAATCCGCCAAAGAGTGGGCGACCTTCATCGACGACAACGAGATCGCCGACAGCCTCGAGGAATCCGTGGACATGATCGACATGGACGAGGCGTAACCTGACCCGCCCCGCAAATGTGGCCACACAAATAGCGCCAACCAACTTCCTTTTTAATAGAAGGAAAGTGGTCGACGCTATTTTGATTGGCCCGGGCACGCGCCGCAGAAACGCGATCCCGCGGGCCACTCTGTCCAAGGCCTAGTCTTCGTCTTCGCCGTCCGCCGCGACCCGCGCGATCAGGTCACTGGCGCGGCGCAACCAGGGATCCTGGCTGTCGCTGGGCCGCATCAGATAAAACGAGCGCAGGAAATGGGGGCCAAGCGGCGTGGTCGGGACGCCATCCGGCACCAAGGCCGCCGACATCACCGCCTGGCCGACCCCGGCCGCGACCATTTCGACCAGCGCGGCATTGTTGTTGACGCGACAGATACTGGTCGGCTGGCGATCCGTTTCGTGCAAGTATTGATCCGTGTAAAAATTGATCCCGGACCCATTTTCACGGGTCAACAGGCGGCCCGTTGCCGCCCCGGCCAGCACCAATTGATCCGCGGCCAATAACTGGCGCGTCATCCCACTGCGATTGAGGGGCTGTTCCAGCAGGCCCAAGTCCAGGTGCTTCTCGCCAAGGCCCGCCAACACCGCCTGCGAGTTGGAGACCGTCAGATCATATTGCAGTTGGGGCAATTCCTGCTGGAGCGCGGCGATCACGCGAGGCAACAGGAGCGTCGCGATACTCTGCGACACCCCAAGCCGCAAATACGCGCCCTTGCCCCCGGTCAAATGGGCAAGGCGGTCTTGGAGTTGCGCCCAAGACGTCAACGTGCCCTGCGCAAATTCGGCCAGTGCATCCGCAGCGGGCAGGGGAATGACGCGCTGCTTGCCGCTTCGGTCAAACAGCGGCGTGTGCAGCTCCTCCTCAAGCTGGGCAATGTGGTGCGACACCGTGGGCTGGCTGACAAACAGCCGCTGCGCCGCCGCCGTGAAGCTGCGGGTCTGATACACCGCATCAAAAACGCGCAATCGCTCAAACATCTGAATCGCTCTTTTCTATCAGTATCATTGAGAATCTGTATCGTAACGCGAAAATCATTTGATACGCTTATCTTATCATTTTTCTAGGAGGCGCCTCAATGACTGAGACACAGACCCGCACCACCACCTTTCTCGCCACGCTCCCCGGCATCGCCGTCAGCCTGGCCGTCGCCATCATCGCCCAAGCCGCCGCCCAGCTCGTGCCGGCCCTCGGCGGCGCGACCCTGGCCATCCTGCTTGGCATCGCGCTGGGCAACACCATTCTTCGTCAGCCGCAACTCGCCCGCGGGACCAAATTCGCCGAAAGCAAGTTTCTGGAAGTGTCCGTGATGCTGCTGGGCCTGACCCTCACCGTGTCGACCCTGAGCGCCATCGGCATTCGCGGCTTTCTCTTCGTCGCCCTGCAGATGTGCGGCACCATCGCCTTTGTCCTGTGGCTCGGCCGGCGCCTCAACTTCGCCGACCAGGAGCGCCAACTCATGGCCGGGGGCAACGCGATCTGCGGCTCCAGCGCCATCGCCTCGATCGCCCCGGTGATCGAAGCCGACGAGCGGCAAGTCGGCACGATCGTCACCATCGTCAATCTGATGGGGACCGTGTTGATGCTGACGCTACCACTACTCGCGCCGCTTTTGGTCGGCCGCTCCGCTTTGGCGATCGGCGCGCTGATCGGCGGCACCGTCCAATCCGTCGGCCAAGTCATCGCCAGCGCCAGCATGGTCGAAGGCCAAACCGTGGTCTACGCGACCCTGTTCAAGATCATGCGCATCGTCCTGCTGGTCTTTGCCGTCCTGTTCTTTAGCCATCAGCATCAACGCCAGGCTCGGCTTCAGGCTCAGGCTCAATCCCAGACTCAATCCCAGACTCAAGGCCAATCCCAGCCCCAGCCCACCGCGGTCGCCGCGCGGCGAATACAGTTCCTGATTCCCTGGTATGTCCTGGGTTTCGCCGCTTTTTGCCTGCTGGGAAGCGTCATCCAATTGCCAAAAGTCGTCGCGGCCGATGCCCATTGGCTCTCAGGCTGGCTCGAAACCACGGCCCTGGCAGCGATCGGCCTGCGCCTGGACCTGCGCGCCTTTCTCAAAGAAGGCAAGCGCATCGCCTTGTTTGGCGGCGGGACCCTGGTGATGCAGGTGGCGCTGGGCGCGTTGTTGGTGCGGCTACTGGTGCGGTAAAGTCCGCATGCCACTATACAGAACGCGACGCCCCACTTTAACGTTCGATGCGCCTCGCCCAGGCATCTGACCACGTTTCAGTTCACTACCTATCTTTTTCCAGTATCAGATGTGTTACACGAAGCACGCTCGAAATCCCGAGAGGCTATTATCTACATAAAAGGAAATGACGGGAATCGTTGGGTTTTCGCGAATTTCGTAAGAGCCGCGGGCACACGCGCTTTGGCCGGTCGGTCAGGCGCGTGATGAAAGGGTGAGTGCAGTGACGCAAGGGCAATACCGCTGTGATCAAAAACGTAATTACAAGAAAAAACGCTTCGACGAGCAAACACATAAATGGGTCACCGTGGTCGCATTACTGGCTATCGGGACAACGGCTGGCGTGGTCGCGCAAACACCATTAAGCGGCACCAACGTCCAGACGGTCCGTGCCGCCGATGCGGATTCGGATGGCCATTATCAATTGACATACACGGATCCCTCGACCGGCGCATCAACCGTGATTCAAGATATCGCAGAATCCGGCCAGCCAGGGACTGTGATCTCCGATGCCGCCAATGATACCTATTCTGCGGATAACATCAACACCGCCGCGGGGGCCTTGGGCTCGGGAGACCTGGCTTCGTATGTCCTCGCCGACGACCCATTTGGGGAAAATCCATTGCCAGCGATGACCATCTCGGCCGATGCCAGTGATGATCAAGTGCTTCAGCTCCAGAGAGTTGTCGCAAAAGGCATCTGGGGCACCTGCCATTGGTACATCGATACCGATAACGTCCTGCACATTGGACCAGGGACAGGGATGGACACGACGACTTCGCCAGTCGTTGATCCAGATGGGCTTCATACGTGGACTTATTCGCCGTGGGAGGCCTTCCAGACAACAATTAAGAAGATCTCCGTTGAAGGTCATGTTAAATTACCGGCAATCTCTGCCTATCTCTTTGGCAATGTGAATACAATCCGATCGTGGTCGTCGTTGACCAGTGTGACAGGGCTCGAGAATTTCGATACCTCAGCAGTGACTGATATGTCGGGTATGTTTTCATATGATGATAAGCTGACTCAGATCGAGGGGCTGAATAACTGGGACACGGCGAATGTCACGTCCTTTAAAAATACTTTTTCATACATGGGTAGTCGTACGTCAACCATATCGGCAGATTTGTCAGACTGGAATACCTCAAATGTGACGACAATGCAAAACATGTTTCTACAGACCGGGTTCGTCAATGTTGGGTCACTCTCAACTTGGAAGACAGGTAAGGTCACGGATATGCGCAGCATGTTTTCGTACGCGAAGCTCACAAGCCCGCTTGATCTATCCGACTGGGATATGAGCCATGTGACGACGATCGCACTAATGTTCAATAATACTAGTTGGATCAGCTCCATTGGTGATCTATCCAACTGGAATGTTAGCAATATCACCGATATGAGCAGTGCATTTAATTCAATGAAAGCGGTCAACACCCTAGGAGATCTCACCAACTGGGACGTTAGCAATGTCACCAACCTCACGACCACATTTAATTCCTTAGTGCTTGTTCCCAGCCTTGGCGATCTATCAAACTGGGACATAAGTAATGTCACGACGCTTAATGGTACGTTTGGCAATGATTACGTTTTGACCAGCCTGGGGGATCTCTCAAATTGGGATACGAGCAACGTCACTAATTTGATGAGCACATTTTCGAAAGACGCCATTTTGACCAGCCTGGGCGATATCTCAAACTGGGACACAAGTAAGGTCACCACCATGCAGAACCTATTTTCTGGGGATGCCGCCATCGAGGTGCTCGACCTTGAGGGGTGGGATACAAGCAGTATTCCAGTGATTAAAACGACCAATACGAGCGGCATGTTTGACAATATGACATCCTTGCACCAGATCACCTTTGGCCCTGGATTTGTAAATACGACGACTCTTCCGAACGGTAACGAAACACGTTGGTGGTTATCTGTAGACAATGGTACGGTCGATAATCCAGAAGGCCTCACAAACTTGACAAGTCCGACGCCAAACAGCAAAGGCGTGTATTTCTCCACATTTGCTGGCGGTCCTGCCGGCACCTACGTCTTTGCCATTCAAACAGACTCAGCCACTGCAACCTTTGTTGATGATGACGATGGTGGCAAAACAGTTGGCACCCAAACAATCACAGGCGAGCGCGGTACCGATGTGGCTTACACACTGGATGTACCGGAAAATTACCAACTGACACCCGACGAGAACGCGACTGGTTCGGTGACCGTGACGCATGATGATACGGATGATTTCACCGTGCATTTGACTCACAAACACACGACTGATCAGCAATCAAAAACCATCACCCGCAAGATCACCGTCACCAAGCCTGACAATACGGTAACGACGATCAACCAAAGCGTCACTTATAACCGCACCGTCTCTTACGATATGGTGACTGGGGCACTCGACGCAAGCGCAACTGGTTCATGGCAGCTAGAGGATGGCGACCCGTCGATCATCGGGGATGATGGCCAGCCGGTCGGCATCTGGGCGGCCTACACGCCAGATGCCATTGAGGGCTATCAGGTCGTGGGCTCCGATGGTTCGACAGAGGCGAAGCAAGTCACCGTCGATCCGGACACGACTCAAGACACCGAGATCGACTACACGTATCAAGGCGCGACAGCCACAGCGACCATCACCTATGTGGATGAAACCGGCGACCCGGTCGGCGATCCGGTAACAGTCTCCGGCAACATCGGCGCCAACGTGACTTACACACCGCAACTGCCAGGTGGCTACGACTACGCAAATCCAAGCGACGCGGATCCAAAGACCATCACGATTTCGACCGGCGCGGATGACAACGTGATTATCAAAGTGGAAAAATGGCACTCCGAATTCCCACAAGCAGGGAGCGCCAGTGGGCTGGTCCTGCAGGTTGCTGGGGCGGTCGCGCTATTGGCCGGAGCAGTGGGCCTCTTGCTCTTCAGCCGCCGGAAACGCGAGCGCTAAATTGAATAGTTGATTGAAGCCGCTGACTCGAACATGGGTCGGCGGTTTTTGCGTCTCGTGGGCCAAGTCATTCGCGCCTTTTACATGAGGAACCCCGTCATGACGCATGATTGCGCCGATTTTTCGCTCAAAATTGAAACAGTTATGATACAGCTAAGTGTGTGGCCGGTGATCGCGGGCATACTGGAGATCGGGTATCGAATCTGTGGTGCGAGTCTGCTTCGTGGCCACGTATGGATCAGGCGTGCGCAAGTGGCGAGATTCCACCATCCCGCGGGCCTTCGCACCCTGAAGTTGGGCTGCGCGGGGCAGGTCTGAGTCGTCTAGCTGGCTCGTGCACTCGAGGCGAAGAGCGCCTCAAGCACCCGAGCCAAGCTAGCCACTCAGGCCAAGGCGCCCCGCTCCGCACCCTGAAGTTGGGCTGTGCGGGGCAGGGGTGAGGCATCTAACTGGTCCCGTCACTCGGGACTAAGGGCGGCCCCAAGCGCCAGGCCCAAGTTAGCTGCTCACCCCTGAGCGCCCCGCTCCGCACCCTGAAGTTGGGCTTCGGCCCGCATGCTCGAGGCATATAGGTACGCCCAGCACTCGGTGGCCAAGTGCGCCACCAAGCACTAGGCTACCCTATCTGCTCGAGCATCCCGCGGGCCTTCGCACCCTGAAGTTGGGCTTCGCGGGGCAAGCCTGAGTCGTTTAGCTGTCTCGTGCACTCGAGGCTAAGAGCGCCTCAAGCACCCGAGCCAAGCTAGCCGCTCAGGCCAAAGCGCCCCGCTTCGCACCCTGATCAACATGGAGGAGTAATGTTATGTGGCAGACTTTAACGAATTCTATTCGAAAAACACGTGGGCGTCCTCAGCGATGTCCTCAGATGGTGCTATTATCCGCCGCCGCACTGACCCTTGGCGTCACCTATGTGGGAATGGCGCCGACACAATTTTCCCCGCAAATTGTGCATGCGGCTGACCCGGCTGACCGGGTGACGTTGCGTGTCCGGTTCCAGTATCAGTCCGATCCATACGATGATCCGCGCATCATCGCCACCAAAAGCTATTCCGGGCCGATTGGGGCCAGTGTGACCAGCTGGTTGCCGGATGGCTACACGACGGAAAATGGGGACTACAGTGTCGCGTACACGCTGACAGCTGGCGCGAATACCGTAGATGTGATGATGCTCGCCGAAAGCGTCAATGTCACGACGAAGGTGATCGACTCGCGGGGGAAGGTGACGTTCAATTACGTGACCACTGCGGGGACGGTCGTTGGCACCGATACGATCAGTGGCAAGCCCGGCGCAACAGTCTCCTCGGCGGTGCCGATTCGCTATATGTTAGCGAGTGGTTCTGGGACCGTTGCGACTGCGGTGGCGCCGGCGGATGGCAGCGACACCACCGTCACCATTCCCGTGATGCTCGATCCGAATTATACGACCCAAGCGGAAATGAGTGCGACGATCAATTTTGTCGACCAGCTCACTGGCTCGAGCCAGACCGTGATCATCACAGGCAAAGCCGGGTCCTCCGTGACGGTGCACTATCCCAACGAGCTCGGGGATGCCGATTATCTCCCGGCTACCTTTGTCTACACATTCACCAATGCGGCGAACGGCCAGGGGACAACTGTACCGGCTTGGCCGATGCAAGTCGCACTGTACACGTTTTACACCGTCAACAATCGTGGGGCCCAAACGCCTGTCTATAAGATCAAATACATGGGCAGGCCCGGCGCCTTGATCGCGCCGACCGACATGTTCTACGATCAGGAAAACATCAACACGGCGGGTGGCGTCAAAGGCAGTGGGCCGCTTGCTGGATACATTCGCACGGACGATCCATTCAGCCTGACCAATTTGCCGAGCACGACGATCACCACGGATTCGACGGATAACGTCAACGTGCAGGTGACCAACGTGGTGGCAAAGGGCATCTGGGGTACCTGCCGCTGGTACATCGATACTAGCAACGTGCTCCACATCGGCCCGGGTACCGGCGCCGATTCCATAGGCGAATCGCCGTGGCGCATCTACAGTAATGCCATCACCCAGATCTCGATCGATGGGCATGTGATCTTGCCGGCCAATTGCCGATTTTTGTTTGGCACAGATGCGGTCGGGAAAAATGCGGGCAATTATCAGCGCCTGACCCAGGTCAAAGGCCTTGCCAATGTGGATGCCTCGCAGGTGCAGGATCTGACCGCCATGTTCCAGCTCGATTCAAAAATGAAGACGATCACGGGCCTCGATGATTGGAACGTCCAGAACGTCAACTGGTTCAGTTCCATGTTCGCCAGAACCACAGCCTTGAGCAACCTCGGCGACCTGTCGCAATGGGACACCGCCGCAGCAAAGGCGATGGATGGTATGTTTAGCGCTTGCGCCGTCCAGAATCCCGGTGATCTGAGCGGCTGGGAGACTGGCAACGTGATCGACATGTCGTTTATGTTTTACAACACGACGAAACTGAATTCGGTGGGGGACCTCGGCAACTGGAATACCAGCCAAGTGACCACCATGTCGCACATGTTTGCCTTCACCGCGCTCAAGACGCCCGGCCACCTGGATGATTGGAATACCGGGAACGTCACGGCGATGGACTATCTGTTTGCCCAAACCTCGACGCTGAACGATATTGGGGATCTGTCAGGCTGGGATACCAGCAAGGCGACCGACATGTCCTATATGTTTGACGAAACGGCGGCCCTGACCGACATCGGTGACCTCGATAACTGGGATACGCACAACGTCACGACCATGTTGGCGATGTTCCGGGTCACCCAATTGCGGAATATCGGCAGTCTCGCGAAGTGGAACACCACCAATTTGACCACCACGCAAAACATGTTCACTCGGGCCGTCAATCTGGCGGTCCTCGATTTCACCAACTGGGATACCAGCAAGGTCACGAATTTTACCAGCATGTTCGAGGATATGGACGCGCTGCGCCAGATCACCTTTGGCCCGCGTTTCAATATCACCCCGGACGTTCCAAACGCCACGACCACCCGTTCCTGGGTCTCCGTGGATGGCGGCACCCTCGACGCGCCGCAAGGATTGACCGACCTGACCACCGTCCAAGGCAACACCGTCACCTCGACCTACACCGGGCGCAACGCCGCGACCTATGTCCTCTATTCTCGGCAGGCCAGCGCGACCATCACGTATCAGGATGAAAATAATGTCCAAGTCGGCGACAGTGTGACGCTCACCGGCAACATTGGCGACACCCTGACCTACACCCCGCAGCTGCCGGTTGGTTACGACTTCGCGGATCCAAATGACGCCAAGCAAAAAGCCATCACGATCACCAACACCGATTCAGATAATGTCCTGATCAAGGTGGAAAAATGGGCCTCGCAATTTCCTGAAGCCGGCAGTTCAAGCGGCCTGATCCTGTCGATCGTCGGCGGGTTCACTCTATTGGTTGGGCTGATTGGCCTGATCTTCAGCGTGCGGCGGAAACGGGATTGACTGGGAAATTTTCCCACTCACAAATATTTGTGCAGGTGCTCTTTCGGGAGGACCTGTTTTGATTCGAGAAGATATTTTTGCGACAAGAGGAAAAAACACAAATCAATGCAGAGCCTCATATAACAAAACAGGTCTAAAGCTCCGTGTGCGATCAGCACTCGAAGTTTTAGACCTGTTTATGGTTATGTCAGTGGATTAGGCAACACTAGCCGTTTGTTTCGACATCTTTGAGGCTCGGCGCGTCATCCGCCAGCCAAACATGCAGCGACAAAGCGGTATTGGCAAGTTGCGGATAATAAGAAGGAAAATCAAGATTCCGCACCGTGGCCAGCATCGACTCCACTTCACCCAGGCACGCATTGTCTTTTTTATCGTAGTAATTCGCGTAGTCGTTGTACAGACGCCGGTAGAAATGCGGCGCCATGTAGCGCTCCTGAATGTGGGTCTCGTTGAACATGCCCAACAGTTTCTTGAACACGCCGTAATCGCGGTGATTGATCGCGACCTGGAAGGCCTGCACGAAGATCTCGCCGATCGTGGCCATGTTGGCATCCATCTGACTGACCTTGTTGATGCGCTGGAGATACAGCGGTAGGAGAATCAAGAGTTCGTCCACGGACAAAATTGGCAAGAGGTTATACAACATCATCTGCTCGTAGGAATACCACGTCTCTGTTTTATCCAGATAATTGAGCAGGTCGCGCAGCTCCGGCATCGCGTCGATCACCTGCCCATGATGTGCGTAGAAGTCCGCGTACACCTTCATCGTCAGATACATGTCGTGATCGGCAACGTAGCCTTCCTCTTGCCAGCTCTTGTACACAATGCGGCTGGCCTCGCGAAAATTCTCAGGGTTCTTAGTCGCATGTCCTTCAGCGACGAGCTGGGTCATGCGATCCGTTTCGGCCACCGCCGCAGCCGTGTCGCGCCCAGACAAATTGGCGAACTCGAACATCATTAAATTGATCCGTTTGAGCATCTCCATCAGGTTCTCGGCAGAGGTATCGATCTTCCCACTTTCAAAACGCGAATAGTTCACGCGCGACATGATGTCGTTGTACATATATTTCGCACTGAGACCTTTGTTGGTGCGAATGTCTCTGATCGTCGGTCCAATATAACCCATAATGGGTCCCTCCTCACCACCAGACGCGCTACTCTCCCCACAGAAAAACGTGCCCTGTTGTTATTAGTGTGCTTCTTTTTCGCCGCTTATGCAAACGATTGCCAGACACACCTTACCAAACCGGATTGTATCAATATAATCGCTCAGTTTTGGCTAGTGTAGCAGATATGCGACGTTGATGACAATGGAAAAACAACCCGCAAATTAAAAGAATTATGTATCAGATGCGTACGCTTTTGGTTATCGCCGGCCGAATCCCCTTATGATGGCGTTATCGAAAGGGGGAATCTAGGATGACCAGACGAATCGACTTAACGGGTAAGCGTTTCGGGCGGCTGGTCGTGGTGAGTTGGGTCGGCCACGCCGGAAATGGGAATGCGATGTGGCATTGTCAATGTGATTGTGGGAACACGCTTGACGTGGACAGTTATCGCTTGCGCAGGGGCACCACGCAAAGTTGTGGGTGTTTGCGCCGCGAACGTTCGCGGGAAGTGATGTTGACGACACCGGTGCTGCGGGAACACGCCGGGTGCGCCGCACAGCTGGGCGTTGCGAATGGGACCAACGTTTCGGCGTCGCTGAATATTCGCGTGACAAACCGCAGTGGGGTGGTCGGCGTGAGTTTTGATCAAGCCAGCCAGACTTGGAACGCGCGCTTGATGCTGCGGGGACGCATTGTTTTGAACCAGCGTTTCCATCGCTTCAATGAGGCGGTGGCCGCACGCCGAGAAGCGGAAGCACGCTATTTTCCAGATCGCACGCGGACCGCTTTACCACCTGCCGTCAATCAGAGCACCGAAATGACCCATTAGAACCCGGGGCCGCACGGGATTTTAAAAATTCTCTGTATCAGATGTGTATCACATTGTTTCCGGGCTTAGCAAATTCCATAAGATGTCACTGTGATCAAGTTCAAGACGTATTGACCGGCTTTCACGAGCTTGGTTTCAGTCGCGAGGAAGGTGATGAAGTCGGACACAACAAGCCAATTACATCGCAGCAAACATAAGGTGGTGAGAGATGTTGACTAACCGGTTGCGCGTATTCGCGTTAACAGTCGTGACATTTCTTCTGGCCATCAGTGGGTCGCAAGGGTCCGCGGCGCAGGCGGCAACAAGTGCGCCGAGCATCACCATTCAAAAACAGGTATCCGCAAAAAGCGAAGCCGGCACCGCCCAGACAACGGTGCCACTAGCCGGCGCGCGATACCACCTTGTGAAGGTGCAGGCCCTTTCTTCCAAACAAAAGATCGATCCAGCAGATGCATCGTCCTATCAAGTGGTTGGCGGGACGGATGCATTGGATCAGATCTTAGTCACCGACCAGCAAGGCACCGCGACAATCAGCGGGCCTGAGCTGACCACCGGCGATTACCTGCTCGCGGAGTTAAAGGGCCCAGGCGTCCCGAAGCCCGCAGCGCCGATCGTTTTTTCTCTTCCTTATAAAATGGCTGGCCAGCTCATCAGTGACTTTGTTTATACCCCCAAGTCCGGGCTGGTAGCTCCGTCTGAAGGTGGCACCAAGAAGCAGACGCTTGGCGGCACCATCGTCGGTAAGGTCAAAGACAAAAAGATCATGCAGACCAGTGGCATCGTACCCGCTGTGGGGTACAGCCTGTTGGTTCTTGCGGCCGGTGTGATGGCCGGATCATTTGTCCTTTTGCAATTGTTCAAAAAGCGCCGTGCCCATTCGGCCGGCAACTGAGCTGTGGAACGCAAGGCTAACTTGCGTATCTCGATCGCGTGCTAGACGCGATCTTCGGAGGAATGATAATGAAAAAATCTGTACGTTTACTTTATACAATTGGCGTATGCGGCCTGGCCTTGGGTGCGCTCACCACAACCGCAGTGACCTTGGTCAATAACGGCCAAAGCACGATCGCGGCAAGCAGTTCATTAGTTTCAGATGACACGTCTACTCGGAGTATTACCATTCATAAGTATTCGACCAAAGACGGTGCAGGTGTTGCGACTGGGACAACTGATGATGAAGCTGGCATCGACACCAGTGTTCATAAGCCACTGTCTGGCATCAAGTTCACTGTTCAAAAAGTGACGAAGGCGGACGGCGCAACGACAATCGATGCGTCAGATCCTACTACTTAGTGGATACTGAATATTTGTAAGTGCCTTGTTTTCATGGGAACCGTTCCGTTACTGTCGTATAATGAATGCAGAGG
>NZ_RHOG01000030.1 GCF_003946405.1 Lacticaseibacillus yichunensis
GCTTAAAGCATAGCACCGGGGAAGACCAGGTGCCTTTTTTGTTATTCAAAAAAGGTCCAAAACTTCCGGCGTTGTCACAATCAACACCAAAAATTTTAGACCCCTTTTTCTGTGCCGTTTTTGGTGTGAGTTGATTATAATTTTTGACCAGATCCGGGCGGCTGTGGGGGCCGGATTTTTGGGCCTTGCCGTTTTTGCAGACAAAAATGATGGAAGAATTCAATTTTTTTGAAAATTGGACAGATTTTGGTCGTTTTGTTAATTAGTTGACGTCCGTTATTTAAAATTGACACGGGGACGCGGCCGTATTTCTTGACAAGTCTTGACCCCCGTAAGTGACCATGACCGCAAAAGTGTGGGTTGAACGGTCTAGACACAAATTTAGCTGGCGGAAAATTAGTTCTTTTCTATAATGTATCTTTTCGCGCCGCTTGTTTACAAAGTGAAGTTATTTCAAATCAAACAAAAATATTTTTCGAAATTAGACATTAGCTGATTTTGATCTTGGGTAATATGGACTCGAATAGATATTTATAAATTGCGACAACACAAGGCAGACGCCATCTCAAAATTGGGGGACTATTTATGCAGAATACACATAAGCGGTTGGATCAGCTCACTAACGATGAAAAGCGCCATTTCAAGATGTACAAGATGGGTAAGGTCTGGGTCACGGCCGGGATCTCTCTGATCTTCTCGGGCGCAATGGTAATGCAGGCACCTCAGCTGGTGGGAGCTGAGACGCAGGCACCGGTTGCGGCGGAGACGAGTGCGGCGGGGAGCTCAGCGACTAGTTCGGCGGTCAGCTTGGAGACGAGTTCGGAGACGGATTCGGCGACAAGTTCGGCGACAAGTTCGGCGACGGATACGGCGGCGGCTGGGACGGATGATGATGCGACGGTTGTGGAGGCAACCCAGGCTTCTGACACCACTGACAGCACTGAAGCCACCGAAGCTACTGCGGAAACGGGTACTTCTGCAGTAACTCCCGGCGCGACTGAAACTTCTACCGATCAGGTGACCGCTTCTGCAGACACCAGCGCAGATACGGCTACTTTGGAGTCCGTTGCTTCGAAGACCGCGGCCACTCAAGGCCAGTCACAACTGAAAACGCAGGTCGCGGCGGTGGCCGCTGCCCAAACGGCGACTGGGACGGTGAGCCTGGATCACGATACGATCGGTAATGATGGGATTAAGGGCAATGTGACTCTGACGTTTGCGATGTTTGCGCCTGCCGGGACAAGTGCGACGTTTACGCTGACCCTGCCGGCTGGAGATACTTATTCCTACGACAGCGAGATCGAAAAAATGCCGGCCGCAGATGGGACGACCACGACTAAGAAGAATGCGGACGGCTCGATCACGGTGACCAATGTTTTGAGTCATGGGGGCAATTTCTCTCAGGAGATCGTGCTTCATGAATATACGAATGGCTTTGATCGCTCGGCCGGCCTGACAGAAGTGGGCACGACGGTCAAGTCATTTACTTACACCATTGATGGCGTTGAACAAACGCCGGTGACCTTGACGCAATATTTCACACCGGGGCTCGACTTAGACACGCCGACGCTGAAATATCCTTCCAAAAATACGGATGCCTTGCTGCCGGATACCACTTATGTTTTTTCCATCGGCGCAAATGAATGGAACGGGGTCCAAGACCAGGGCGGGTCTCATAGCCGGGTCAACTCAGCCGTCAATTATGGTGGCACGACGATCACGATTCCCGTACCAGCGGGCTTTACACTGGACAGTGACCTGACAAATAAGCTGAATGTGTTTACCGATGGCACAACCATCACACAGGCCGCACCTGGTGGGGATGTACTCATCACAGTTCCGGCGAAAAAAGGCGGGCAGACCGATTCCAAGCCCTATTTATTGGCTGGGGCTTTTGAAGTGGCTCAAACTTCAGAAGAACAGACCTTAACTGCGGCGGGTGATGCCTCCTTTGAACAGATCACCAATCCGGCTGGAGATGTGCTGACCGATGAGGCGGATAACCCGTGGCAAGTGGTCATTGCAGCGGCCGACTCAGAGATCCCGCTGGGCAAGGCGAGCGTGACGGCCAAGGGCAATAGTAATAATGATCACAGCAAAATTTTGCTCGATACCGATGACACCAATGATGCAGATTATTTGGAAGGCTACACATTCAGTACCTCTTCGATCGCCGAATTGACTGACGCCAAACTGACGATCACGATTCCCGATGGCTTTGCGGCAACCAGTGTAGTTTTGCCGATGACGAACGCGGGCAAAGCTGGTGCGGATTATTTGCTGAGCATTACGAATTACCAGTATGTTCTGACCTTGGCGGATGGCACGCAGATGAGCGGCGTGGCGGCTCCTGGCGCGACATTGACGACCACTGGAAGTGCGATTCGAACGATCGAGCTTTCTCCAGATTTGTTGGTGCCGGGTACTGTGAGTGGTGCCGCAAACTCCATGAAAGGTGACATCGGTGGCATTTATGTCACTGGTAAGCTTGCTTCCACCTATGATGATGGCACGCCGGTCAATCGCGGTGATCAGCTGAAAACGTCGATCACCTTGACCAGTGCCGGCTTACAAACGGCCACAGCGACCCAAACTCAGACTGTGATCACGGCGGAAGATACGATTGCCCAAGTTTCGATCTATGTGAATCAGTCGACGAGCGAACCAGGAGCCATCAAGGCGGGACTGATCAGTTTGTCGACGACTGGGGATGCCGGACAGACCGCGTTTAGCGTGTTTGAACCGATCTATTACTATGTGCTCCCAGCGGCCACGACATTCAATGGTGTTTCAGGTGTTGATCCGGCCGCAACGGTGACGGAATACACAACAGCGGATGGCCGGCGCGGCATCAAGATCGACTATACCGGTACTGGGATCTGGGTCACGACTCAGGAGACAGGCAAGGTCCAGGTCAACCTCAGTAACAGTGCCGATGCTTTGCCAGGCGACTATCCGTACGAGGCCTATGTGACTTCGCCGCTTGTGAAGCTGACCAATTCGAAAAAGCCGTCCGATCTAAGTTTGACGGATGGCGATGCAAGTGCAGTGATGTTTTCAGATCATAAGGTCGCCGGTCCGGGCACTTGGGGAATCGCCTCAGTCGCCACCTCCAAGATCGTGTCGCTTGCGCAGGGCAACGTGGATGGGGATGCGGTTTTGAGCGGGACCCAGGATGTGCTGCAGTCAACTGGCGACGTCGCGAATTTTCTGACGATGATGAACACGTCTGATAAAGGCGTCAGTCATGCGACCGCGCTGATCAACTTGCCCCAGGTTGGCGATAGCATTGGCTCCACGGTCAATGGCCACCTCACTGGCCCAGTGAAGGTGCCAACGACGTATGCGGATGGCACCGAGATTCCGGCTGGGACGGTCACGGTGCTTTATTCGACGACCGCGCAGACACCGGTGACGGGCGGCGAAGGCACACAGCCGAGCACCGAGGGCTATGTCACGGCCGACCAGATCACTGATTGGGCCACGGTCAAGTCCGTGATTCTGCAATACACTCAGATTCCGAAAAACAATTCCACCGACCGCATTGAGCTGGACTGGAACGTCGATGATCAATTTCACGAGATCGGCGGGGTCGGCTACCTGCAGACGGCGTACTACGCGGATGCGTATCAGCCAGACATTTCCGTTGCGGCGACTTCCGCGTCCGTCTCCTTCACGGCCAACGCCGAAGTGACCGCGCGCCTGCATTATGTCGACGACAACGGCACCGACCAGTATGTGGACCTGCCGGACCTCGCGAAGAGTTACCAGGCCGGGACAGACACGATGGCTGAGACCGATTTTCCACAGACACTCAACGACACGGATACCGCGCTGATTCCGGCCGGCTACGAGCTCGTTGAAAATTCGCGCAGCGTGATCAACAGCGATGATGACTACGGGACGCATGAGAATCTGACGGCCACGATCGGCGGGCAGGTTCAGTACTATTTTAATCATGATATTGTGCAGTACGAGCTCGTGGCAGAACAGGCGGCGCAGATCTCGTTTATTGATGATGCCCTTGATACGACGCTTGAGACGAAGACAGTGCATGGTGGCTCTAATGAAACGAGCATTTATTCGGCGGCGGATGCGATCGCGGCATACGAGGCGCAAGGTTACGCGCTCGTTTCCAGCGACGTGCCTGCGACGCTGGTCTTTGACGACGACGCAGACGCGCTTCAGAGCTACACCGTGCATCTGACACATCAGATCACCACTGGCACCACGCAGACAACGCGCACGATTCATTACCAGATTCTGAACGCAGATAGCACGGTCGCAGAAGATCAGACCCAGGCCCCAGCTGAAAAAACGCAGACGATCGCCTGGCACACGGTGACGGACAAGGTCACGGGCGAAAGCTATGCCACGGCGCAGGGCTTTTATGAAGCCGTCCCGACGCCAGGTGTGACAGGCTACGACGCAAGCGAGGCCGAAGTCGCGGAGGCGCGGCTCGGTAATGTGCCTTTGCGCGAGGCGGTTGATTCGGCTGTCACGGTGACCTACACGCCGGCCGCCAAAGCTCTGACCATTGAATTTGTCGATGACGATGCGGACGGTCAGGTCGTGGGGGATCCTCAGACGATTCCGGGCGCCACCAATACGCCATATGACTGGACGGCGGGCACCTTGCCGACTGGCTACAAGCTGGCTGATGGGCAAGCGACCAGCGGGACCTATCCATTCGCCGTGGATGGGACTGGGCTGATTCAGATTCATCTGAAGCACATCATCACCTACAGTTTCAAGATCACGACGGACCTCATTCAGTATCAGATCAATGATCCGGATGGAAATGCGGCTGCCGATCAGTCACTTGCACCTGCTGATGTGGCTATGAAGACCCTTTGGACAGTTGTGACCGACGAGGCAACAGGCAAGAGTATCGCAACGACACATGCGTTCTTTAAACCGTTTGTTAGTCCAGAAATTGAGGGGTACCACCCGAACCTAGACTCGATCGCATTTTCAAGTCAAACCTCGACGCCATTGGCTAACGTGACAGATGGACCGACAACGATTGTTTATTACTCGCCGATTCCCCGGCAGCTGACGCTCACCTAAGTGGATGATGATGCGGCGGGCAAAACGGTGGGCAGCTCGCAGCCAATCGATGGCGTCACCACCGAAACGGTTGATTGGAACACCGATGACAAACCAGTTGGCTTCGCATTGGCCGATGGGCAAGAGGCCGCGGGCAGCTACACGCTGACTGGTGCGGATGATCAGACGGTCACAGTTCATCTGACCCACATTATCACCAACAGCACGAAGACCACGACGCGCACCATTCATTATCAGATCAACAAGGCGGACGGCACGCCGGTAGCTGACCAGACTGAGGCGCCTGCGAGTGTCACTCAGGAGATCACGTGGAAAATTGTGACCGACGAGGCGACAGGCGAAAGCGTCGCAACGGCGCAGTCTGCCTATGCCCCAGTGACGAGCCCAACCGTCGCAGGCTATACTGCAGACTCTGCTGAGGTCGAGACCTTGCCACAAGGGTCGCTCCCGACTGCGGAAGTGACGAATGCGGCGGACGTGACAGTTGCCTACACGCCAGATAGCCAGGCTCTGACGATCGAATATGTCGATGATGACCTGGATGGCAAGGTTGTGGCCACCTCCGACCCAATCGATGGTGTCACCAACGAAACAGTTTCATGGAACACCACCGACAAACCGGCGGGCTATACGTTGGCCGCGGGGCAAGACGCCGCGGGCTCATACGCTTTGACCGATGCGGCTGATCAGACCGTAACAGTCCACTTGACGCACATCATCACGAACAGCACGATCACCACGACGCGCACCATTCACTACCAGATCAACAAGGCGGATGGTACGCCGGCAGCCGATCAAAGCGGTGCGCCGACCGATGCCACTCAGGAGATCACGTGGAAAATTGTGACCGATAAAGCCACAGGGGCGAGCTTTGCCACCGCACAGTCGGCGTATGCTTCGGTGATCAGTCCAACTGTCGCGGGGTACACTGCGGATACGCAAACGGTCGGTGTTTTGCCACAAGGCGCGTTGCCGTTGGCTGAGGTCGCAAACGCGGAAGACGTGCTGGTTGGCTATGTGCCAGATGGTCAGACCTTGACCCTGACTTACGTTGACGATGATCTCGGCGGTCAAACTGTTTTGAGCTCGGATCCAATTGATGGGGCGACGAACGAGACTGTTTCTTGGAACACCGATGACAAACCGGCTGGCTATGCATTGATCGATGGGCAAGATGCCAGCGGGTCGTACACTTATACGGCCTTTAACGATCAGACAGTGATCATTCATCTGAAGCACATCATCACTAACAGCACGAAGACCACGACGCGGACGATTCACTATCAGATCAACAATGCAGACGGGACGCTGGCGACCGGCCAATCCAAGGCCCCAGCGGACAGCCTGCAGACGATCGAGTGGCACGTGGTCACGGACCAGGCAACTGGCACCAGCTACGCGACGGCGCAGGACGGCTATGCGGCTGTGACGAGTCCAACCGTTGCGGGCTACAGCACCGACGCTTCTGAAGTCGCGCCTTTACGTGAGGGCAATGTTCCTGCCGATGAAGCGCAGGATGTGGCTGTCACGGTTGCGTATACGCCAACTGACCAGACTTTGGCGATCGAATACGTCGATGATGACGAGGACGGCCAGATCGTGGGTGATGCGAAGGCGGTGGCCGGGGTGACGGATCAGGTGATCAACTGGAATACGGATGATCTGCCGGATGGGTACGCCTTGGCTGCGGGCCAGGATCGAAGCGGCACCTATACCTTTGGTGCTGACTCGAATCAGACGGTGAAAATTCATCTGACGCACATTATTTCCACCGGCACTGTCACGACCCATCGCACCATTGACTATCAGCTCAACGATGCAACTGGCGCGCCGGCCGCTGATCAATCCAAGGCACCTTCAGAAGTGATTCAGACGATCAATTGGCACGTGGTCACCGACAAGGCAACTGGCGAAAGCGTCGCAACGGCACTGGATGCCTATGATGCGGTTGTCAGCCCGGACGTTGAGGGGTACACGCCGTCCGCAGCCGCAGTCGCATATTCACAGCCAGGCACGTTGCCTGTGGCGCTTCCGGGAAATGCACCGACGCTGACTGTTGTGTACACCCCGATCACCCAGCATCTGACCCTGAATTATGTGGATGACGATGCGGCTGGCAAAAAGGTGGGCGAATCGACGCCATATGCTGGGGGCACCGACACCACTGTTTCGTGGCAAACGGATGACAAGCCTGCTGGATATGTTTTGGCAGCCGGGCAAGCCGCAACCGGCACGTACGAATTTTCCGCGGCAGCGGACCAGACCTTGACCATCCATGTGAAGCATTTGCTGACCAACAGTATGGCCACCACCACGCGCACCATTCACGCGGTGGCTGGCGTGGGCGTGGATGCGACTACGCTGCCGGCGGATATCGTGCAGACGATCGACTGGCAGATCGTGACCGACCACGCACTTGGCACGAGTGTCGCGACGCCGCAAGCAATCTATGCGGCGCAGACACTGCGGCCAATCAGCTTGGGTAATGGCGAGACGCTGATTCCAGATCAGACCCAGATCGCGCAGGCTGTGCTGACCGCGACGACGGATCTTTCAACGCTGAGCGATGCCACGGTGGCAGTCACATACAGTTTGGCGAAAATTCCGACGACGGATCCGCAAGTGAAAAATAGTGTGCCGGTTGATGACGATCAGACTGCCCAGAGCTACACGGTCGAATTTGTCACGTATGATGGGACACTTGTAGGCACCACAACACTGATTGGTAACGAAGGAAACCACTCCACAGTGGAAGCCCCGGTTGGTTGGAGTTTTGCCCCTGGCGTGGACGGGAATGTGGAACTGACAGACACGCCGGAAACACCAATCACGAAATTGGTCGCGGCGCCAGCTGGTCAGGTTCCGACTGATGGGACGCAGGCTTGGTTCAATGATGAGAATGCAGACGCGCCTTCTGCGGAAGTATACACGGTCAACTTTGTCACATACGACGGGACGATTGTTGGCACTGAGACTTTCGACGGCAATGAGGGAGACCTGCATCAAGTTGTTGCCCCAGCTGGTTGGGTGTTTGCGCCAGGCGTGGATGGAAATGTGGAACTGACAGACACGCCAGAGACGCCGATCACGAAATTGGTCGCGGCGCCAGCTGGTCAGGTTCCGACTGATGGTACGCAGGCTTGGCTCAATGATGAGAATGCAGATGCGCCATCTGCAGAAGTATACACGGTCAACTTTGTCACCTCTGATGGGACAATTGTTGGAACCACAACACTCAATGGCAATGAGGGGAATCACTTCATGGTGGATGCCCCAGCTGGGTGGAGTTTTGCCCCTGGTGTGGATGGAAATGTTGAATTGACTGACACGCCGGAAACGCCGATCACAAAACTAGTCGCGGAGCCAAAGGGCGTTGAGACGGCGGATAACCCGCAAGTTTGGATCAAGGAGGAGAATGATGAACCCGCCGTCTCTGCAGGACATTACACGCTCAACTTTGTCACCTACGATGGGACCATCGTTGGAACCGAGACGTTCGATGGTAATGCGGGCGATCTGCATCAAGTTGTTGCGCCGACTGGTTGGGTCTTTGCCCCAGGTGTGGACGGCGATGTAGAACTGACTGACACGCCGGAGACGCCGATCACGAAACTGGTTTCGGAGCCGAAGGGCGTTGAGACGACGGATAATCCGCAAGCTTGGGTCAACGATGTGAATGAGGATGCACCTTCTGCGGAAGCTTACACCGTCAACTTTGTCACTTACGATGGGACGATTGTTGGCACCACAACACTCAACGGCAACGAAGGTAACCACTTCATGGTGGATGCCCCAGAAGGCTGGAGCTTTGCCCCAGGTGTGGACGGCGATGTAGAACTGACAGACACGCCGGAAACGCCGATTACGAAATTGGTCGCGGAGCCGAAGGGCGTTGAGACGACGGATAATCCGCAAGCCTGGGTCAACGATGTGAATGAGGATGCACCTTCTGCGGAAGTGTATACCGTCAACTTTGTCACTTACGATGGGACGATTGTTGGCACCATGACCGTAAACGGCAACGAAGGTAATCACTTCACGGTGGATGCCCCGGCTGGTTGGACTTTTGCCCCGGGTGTGGACGGCGATGTTGAACTGACTGACACGCCGGAGACGCCGATCACGAAACTGGTCGCGGAGCCAAAGGGCGTTGAGACGACGGATAATCCGCAAGCTTGGACCAACGATGTGAATGAGGATGCGCCTTCTGCGGAAGCGTATACCGTCAACTTCGTCACTTACGATGGGACGGTTGTTGGGACCGCAACGCTCAACGGCAACGAAGGTAACCACTTCATGGTGGATGTCCCAGCTGGTTGGCGCTTTGCCCCTGGTGTTGATGGGGATGTTGAACTGACTGACACGCCGGAGACGCCGATCACGAAACTGGTTTCGGAGCCGAAGGGCCAGGATACGACGAACAACCCGCAAGCTTGGACCAACGATGTGAATGAGGATGCGCCTTCTGCGGAAGCGTATACCGTCAACTTCGTCACTTACGATGGGACGATCGTTGGCACCACAACACTCAACGGCAACGAAGGTAACCACTTCACGGTGGATGTCCCAGTTGGTTGGCGTTTTGCCCCTGGTGTTGATGGGGATGTTGAACTGACTGACACGCCGGAGACGCCGATCACGAAACTGGTCGCGGAGCCAAAGGGCGTTGAGACGACGGATAATCCGCAAGCTTGGACCAAGGAGGAAAATGGCGAGCCTACTACTGCGGAAACGTACACCATCAACTTTGTCACCTATGACGGAATGATTGTCGGCACCCGGACGCTCAATGGCAACGCGGGCAATCACTTTACCGTCACCGCCCCGAATGGTTGGACGTTCGCGCCTGGTGTTGATGGGGATGTCGCGCTGACTGATACACCGGACACCGCGATCACGAAATTGGTCGCGGAGCCAGCTGGTCAGGAAAAGACAACAAATCCACAGGTGAAGACGCAAGTGCCAACGACGGATGTGCCGACCGCCAACCGCTACACGATCACCTTCGTCAATGAAGATGGTGATGTGGTTGACTCCATGACGCTGGATGGCAATGCCGGTACGATGCGCACTGTGACGGCGCCGGCTGGTTGGCATTTTGCCCCGGGCACGGACGGCAACGTCACGCTCACTGATACGCCGGAGGAAGTGATCGCACTTGAGGTCGTGGCAGACTCAATTGGCGATCAGCCGATGACGGATGATGCGGCGGTGGAAAATGGCCCATCGCTGCCACTGACTGGCGGCGCCGGGACAGGCGAAGCGACCGGGAAGGCTGCAGCGCCAACGTCAGGTCAGACGGCCGGCACAAGCGCCAGCCAGTCAAGTCAGAATGCGGCAAGTAAGACGCTGCCGCAAACTGGCGACAGCCACAACAGTCTGCTTGCAGTTCTGGGCGTTTCGCTGCTGAGTGTGCTGGCTTTGGCCGGCTGGCGGCGGAAGCGGGAAGACTAGGCGGGCCGCGCTGGATACCCCCAATTCCAGCAGGCAGGTTTCGTCAACTCACTTTATCCGCTCAAGTAACTGTCTAGATGCGCGTCCCCTCCCTTGGGCGCGCGCCAAAAAAACCAGCGATCTCTGTTGATCGCTGGTTTTTTGGTGTGTCTGGGTGATGCTGGGAGAAAATCCAGGAGGCAAATGATGAGCCAGATGGACACTATTTTTCCTGAAGACAAAAAACTGGCAGGCCGCAAATTTTCCCAGGGTACAAAAAAACACCGAGGCCTTGACCTCGGTGCGCAGTCGTAAGAAGGGATTAGATCTCTTCTGGGACCATCTTAACTGGGCGAGTGCCCATCCAGCCACTGATCTCCTTGAAGGTGTCAGTGATGGCCTTGGTGCCAGGTGCCAGGAGCTTGCGAGGGTCATAACCCTTGCCTTCCTGATCCTTGTTCGCCAAGATGTATTCGCGAGTTGCCTTAGCAAAGGCAAGCTGGCATTCGGTGTTGATGTTCAGCTTGGAAATGCCCATGGAGATGGCCTTTTCAACCTGATCCTGAGGAATGCCGGAGCCACCGTGAAGGACAAGAGGCAGATCAACGGCGTCAGCGATCTCTTGCAGACGGTCGAAGTGCAGGCCCTTCCAGTTTGCCGGGTACTGGCCGTGGATGTTGCCGATGCCAGCAGCCAGGAAGTCGATGCCGGTTGCAGCCAAGGTCTTGGCTTCTTCAACAGAAGCAAGTTCGCCTTCGCCAACAACGCCGTCTTCTTCACCGCCGATGGAACCAACTTCGGCTTCAACAGAGATGCCCTTGGCGTGTGCCAACTTGACGATCTCCTTGGTCTTCTCAACGTTTTCTTCGAACGGCAGATCATGGCCGTCGAACATCACGGAGTTGTAACCAGCAGCGATCGCTTCCTTAGCAGCTTCGTAATCGCCGTGGTCCAAGTGAATAACAACCGGAACGGTGATGTTCATTGCTTCTGCTTCAAGTTCGATGAGGGCTTTGCAAAGCTTGTAGCCGCCCATGTACTTAGCAGCGCCCATGGAAGTCTGGATCAGGATCGGGACATTGAGGTCCTGAGCACCCTGAAGCAAAGCACGGGTCCATTCAAGGTTGTTGGTGTTGAACGCACCGATAGCGTAGTGACCCTTACGAGCCGCTTGGAACAATTCTGTGCCGCGTACGAATGGCATAAGTGTAATTCCTCCTACTGTAAACAGAATTTTGACAACTTCATTTTAGCATATATTTTCAGAATGTGCCGGTGGTTTTTACCGCGTGTTTCATAGAACGAACTGGCTGCTACAGCGCCGGCATTGGCAGCGCATTCATGATTTTCGCCTAAAATGGCAAAACAATGAGCGGCTGTTTTTCACTGTGTCTGTTGCCGTATCGATACAGTTGAAGAGACAGCTTTGCGGGGCAAAATACGAGGCGGCCGGTGGCGTCGGGGCGCGTTGACGGCTGCTGGCTCGGGCGCTGGTTTTGTGAAGCAAAAACAAAAAAAGAGGGTGCGCTACCCTGATCTGGCGAGCGCCTGGCCAGCATCGCGGGCACAAGGCTTGCTATCATGAAAATGGGAAGTACAAAAATATTTATCTTTGTCGTTGACAACTGTAAACGGCGTGCTATTCTAGAAATGTAATCTACAACTGTAAACGAAAGAAGGCCCGGCAATGAATGACACAAATACGATCGAAGAGATCACCCCGGCGGAATGGGAGGTCATGCGCATCATCTGGACGCTTGGCCAGGCTTCGGCCCACCAAGTGATCGACCTGCTCCAGCAAAAACGCGACTGGTCGGATTCGACGATCAAGACGCTACTGGGCCGGCTGGTGAAAAAAGGATTGCTTGAGACCAGCAAAGACGGCCGCAGTTTCATCTATAAGCCACTGATCTCTGAGACAGCGGCGATGAATGGGACAGCCAGCCAACTATTTTCCCATCTTTGTGCGATGAAGCGGGGCAAAACGTTGGTCGAGCTGATCGAAACGCTGCCGCTGTCGCGCGGCGACATCGAAACGCTGCAGGCCGCGCTGGCAAAGAAGCTGCCGGACGCGCCGGAAATGGTCGACTGCGACTGCCTACCAGGCGGGATGCAGGAAACTGACTGCAACTGCAAGGAGGACCACCATGACTGATGAGATGAAAGACAAGAAGCCAATGGGCGAAATGACGCACGACGACATGACGGACATGGACCACAGCAAGATGGCTCATGGCGACATGGCAGGGATGGGCCACGAGAATATGAATATGGCTGATAACCAGATGGACCATATGGATATGAGCCATGGTGATATGTCTGACATGGACCACAGTGAAATGAGTCACGATAACATGCCGGGCATGGCTCACAGCCAGATGAGTCACGATGGGATGTCTGACATGGACCATAGCCAAATGAGCCATGACGAGATGTCTGACATGGATCATTCAAAGATGGATCACAGTCAGATGAACATGAATCATCACGATATGAGTCATATGGATATGAGCCACGGTAATATGGCCGGCATGGATCACATGAACATGGACCACGGCGACATGGACATGGCGATGCCGGGTGGCGGCCACATGCACATGAGCAATTTTAAACAGAAATTCTGGGTCTCGTTGATCGCGGCCGTACCGGTGTTTGTGCTGTCGCCGTTCATGGGGCTCCATCTACCGTTTCAGTTCACCTTCCCCGGCTCTGATTGGATCGTGTTGATTCTTTCGACCTTCCTTTATATTTATGGCGGCGAGCCGTTCCTGTCAGGCGCGAAGGCGGAGCTGAAGGACAAGGCACCGGCAATGATGACCCTGATCGCGATGGGTATCTCGGTTGCTTATGTTTATAGTATCTACGCATTTATTGCCAATCATTTTCTCTCGCCGCAGGGCCATGTGATGGACTTCTTCTGGGAGCTCGCCAGCCTGATCGTGATCATGCTGCTGGGCCACTGGATCGAAATGAATGCGGTGATGAGCGCAGGCAACGCGCTGGAGAAAATGGCGGCGCTTCTGCCTGGGTCCGCGCATGTCGTTGACAATGGCACGACGCGCGACATTCCGCTCAGTGACCTGCAAGAAGGGGCCACGATTCAGATCTTGGCCGGCGAAAAGATTCCCGCGGATGCGCGCATTATCTCTGGGACCAGTGCAGTGAATGAGGCGCTGGTCACCGGCGAGGCCAAGGCGGTCGAAAAAAAGGCCGGCGATACCATCATCGGTGGGGCGGTCAATGGCAATGGCACACTGACGGCCACGGTCACTGGGACCGGCGAAAATGGGTACCTGGCGCAGGTCGCCAAACTCGTTAGTGAGGCCCAAGCTGAAAAGTCCAAGGCTGAGACGATGGCGGATCATGTTTCCCGTTGGCTGTTTTATGCCGCAATGGCGGTCGGGCTGATCGCGTTTTTCACCTGGCTGGCCATCGATGGAATGGATACTGGGCTTGAGCGGATGGTGACGGTGCTGGTCATCGCCTGTCCGCACGCCCTTGGGCTCGCCATTCCGCTGGTCGTTGCGCGCAGCACGTCCCTCGCCGCGACGCACGGGCTCTTGATCCGCGATCGGCAGGCGCTTGAATCGGCGAAAAACGTCGACACGATTCTCATGGACAAGACCGGGACCCTGACTGAAGGCGTCTTCAAGGTCCACACGCTGGCTGCGTTTGGCGATGCCGATGAAAAGACGGTGCTCGCTGAGTTTGCCGGCCTGGAACAAAGCTCCAGTCATCCACTGGCTACCGGCATCTTGGATGAGGCAAAGGCGCGCGAAGTCACGCCGGCCTCAGCGGAAGAGGTGCAGGCGCTTCAAGGCGTTGGTCTGACTGGCACCGTGAATGGCCGCGCGCTGGCGATTGTCACGGCGGCTTATTTGGATGAAAACCAGATCGCATACGACAAGGCTCAATTCAAGACACTTGCGGGGGCCGGGAACTCGGTCAGCTATCTGATCGAAGACAAGACCGTGCGCGGGTTGATCGCGCAAGGGGATGAAATCAAGCCGGCCGCGAAGTCGTTCATTGCGCAGCTGAAGAAAATGGGCATCACACCGATCATGCTGACAGGGGACAATCAGCCGGCTGCTGAAGCCGTTGCTGCCCAGCTTGGAGGCCTCGAAGTTCGCGCCGAGCTCAAGCCGGAAGACAAAGCCCGCATCGTGAAGGAGACGCAGGCCGCTGGTCACACTGTGATGATGGTCGGCGACGGCATCAACGACGCGCCGAGTCTGGCTTCCGCCAACATCGGTGTGGCGATCGGCGCGGGGACGGATGTCGCGATCGACTCGGCCGATGTGGTTCTGGTCAAGTCGGATCCACAGGACATCCTGAATTTCCTGACGCTGGGTCGTGCGACATCGCGCAAGATGACACAAAATCTCTGGTGGGGCGCTGGCTACAACATTCTCGCCATTCCGCTGGCGGCCGGTGTGCTGGCCGGGGTCGGCATCATCTTGAGCCCAGCAGTTGGGGCGCTGGTCATGAGCCTTTCGACGGTCATCGTGGCGATCAATGCCATGACTTTGAAGATGACGGCTTAGCAATTTCTCGGACGACCAAAAAAGACGTTTCGGGTTCTGCGCGATGATACGCAGAGCTGAAACGTTCTTTTTGTCGTCCTATTTTTGTCCCGGTTTGGCATTGTGCCCAAAATTCGGGTGAAATTTTTGTGCATGTTTAGATTTTTTGTCGATTCTCACTTTTTTGAAAAAAGGTCAGAATCGAAAAAAAAGATTCTGGCCCTTATGTACAACAAACACACCGGTCGAGGTGTCGTTTTAAGCATTGCCAGTGTGTTTGCGTGATTATTAGATTAGGATACTGCGGGCGCCTTGCTTGTGGGGCTTGGCGCGATCAGATTTCAACGGCGACAGCGTGATCAAAAGTCGATGCTTACTGCCGGACAACGACGCGACTGAGGGACCGTCGCGCTCGTAAAACTGGTAAAACGATGGATCTGTGAAACACCCACTCACCTAATTTATGACACCACTGACTCGGATGCCCTTCATAGCAGCTACTCTAGGTTTGCTCGAGGAAGCCCTCCCCGCTGGGTCCGCCTGTCTCCGGGAAATCAGTTCGTGTGGCCACACCGAACACCCTTCCACTGTGGCTATAATATAGCACCTGAGAAATAAATTTGTCAACAATTTTCTTCGGATGAGAAAGCGCAACTATCGCCTAGATATTAAGGGATTTAAAGTGTCACGACAGGGAAAGAATTATTTCTTTTAAATAACCAATTCTCAAGCAAACTTCGATCATCAATGCACAAGCATATTGTGTGACAAAGGAGAAATCAGAGACTACACTTTTCTCAAACAATCGAAAGGGAGGAACGGTCAATGGCAAGGCCGAGGAAGACACTCACATTGTATGGGTGGATTCTTGATGCTGGTCAGTACGATGTCTTTGATCCAGAGAGTGGAAGGGTCACGAAACGGTTGTTGATCGAAATGGGGATGGACGTAGCCCAAGCAGGTGATGCGGACCCGGTTCAGATGATGTCGACGCGTGTGTTTGTTGAAGTCACGCCAGCGGTGCACACGAAGAGAGAATTATTCTGGGACGCTGCCACGTTATTCCAGTTCACGGGAGAAGTTTCGACGGGCGTTGTTGCCGCAAACCCTGAGACGCGCAGTCAGTTGAAAAAGACAGCGGCACAGATCACTGAGAAACAGTATGGCGTAGAAGCTAGTTGGCTCGGACGCATTACCAATGATGGATGGGTCTCAAAGGCAAAATCTGCACAGCTTGAGAAGGTGTTGGCACGCGTGAAGGAGGGCAGACTAACGATCAGCGAAGCCGTCAGCGTCCAAGAATCAGTTTTACGAAGTGACGGTGGCAGAATTCGCGGCTCTCTCAAGAAAAAGGCTGCCCGCGAAACGGCCATTGTCCAAGACGCCCTGAGCCGATTGCCACCACTACGCTATCTTTTGCTCAATACGCGCGGCGTAAAAGGACTCTGGCTTGCCAGCCAAACGGACATACCGAAAGTCGCGCCATATCCGGGGACGTATCAGGTGGAAGACCAAGTATTGGCACGCCGGGTGTGGAAGATTCACTGGCAGGCATTGTGGCGTAAAGCCCAGCATGTGCCCTTTTACGGTCTCTCGCGCTGGCCCGTGAATCGTCAAATTCAACATTACTGGCCTGAAGCGGGACTACCTGCGAATGAGAATGAACTGACAAATTGGAAACCGATAACGGAGGCGGAACATGTTCTCACAAAACTTCAAAGCAATGTTGAGCGGCGTGATCACCCGGGGGTCAACGGAGGTGATGATCGGCAAAAATAATCGTCTTTTCCAGCGAGATATCCAGCATCTCAATGTCAACGAAAGTACTGTTGAGGCGCTGGATCCGATGCTAGACTATTCTGGCAGGTTCGATGACGTGTGAATGCCATTTGACGCAAATGTGTTTTCCCTTGAAATCAGTATCGGGGATGTGGCTGATGTGACCGGGACGCTGGCCAACATGCAGGTGATCGATCCGGCAAAAGGCGCGGCGCTACTCAAACGCGACGTAAACTTGCGGCGGAGGTTGATCAGCGAAGCGCAGGGGTTCGCGAAGGACGATGCCAAGAAAAAGCCGGTGGTGCTTGCCGCCCAGCGATTTTCCAATCATCAGATCACGTTTGATGAGATGCAGCGTGCCCAAGAGCAGTTCTTCGGCGCGCCGACCCGCGTGCCAAACGACTTCAAGCGCGACATGACCAAGCGCCTGGCTGATTGGCAGGCCCTGGTCGCGGATGAAAAAGCGGCGACGATTATCCAGGAATCGGTCATCAAGATCAACGAGGTCGATTACGAAAACAATGTTGACAGCGCCAAAGCATTGGTCGTTGATGTTCAGCGTGCTTTCTCGGATCCCGCGTACGCGCACCAGATGTTTTTGAAGTGGGGCCAGAACCAGCCGGAATAGGGAGGTAATGTCGCTCAGGCCTGATAAATAATAGGAAGTGATAAGTGAGGGGCTGCCCAACGCTGATGGGCAGGCCCCCCTTTTGAATCGAGGAGAGAGTCGCGCAATTCAGCGTTTCGGCTTGTGCCCAGAAGCAATCCGGGTACAACCGCCCTTCGCCATTCTGCACCCGCCCGCGACGTGGGGTATACTGGAGTCATTCACGCAAAAGGAGTCGATCATTGTTGCAGACCGTATATCTCATGCGCCACGGCCAAACGGTGTTTAACCAAGAAGGCCGCATTCAGGGCTGGGTGGATTCGCCGCTGACCGCAAACGGCATTGCCCAAGCCGAAGCCGCTCGCGATTGGTTTCATGACAACGGCATCAAGTTTGGCGCGGCGTATGCGTCGACCGTCAAGCGCGCGCAGGACACGTTGAAAATTGTCACGGATCAGCCATTCACCAAGCTGGATGGGCTGCGCGAGTGGCATTTTGGTGATCTTGAAGCGACGATTGGGCATGTCGACCTCGCCAAGTCTTATGGGGACTATTTTCTCAAGCGTGGCGGGGAAAGTCAGACGCAGGTCCAAACGCGGATGGGGTACACGATGCTGACGCTGATGCAGCGCGAAGAGGCGGCGTCAACGCTGGTGGTGTCGCATGCGGGGGCGATTCGTAACTTCATGGTGTTGTGGCGGCCGGAAGATGAGACCGAATTGGCCAACCACTTGCCGAACTGCGGCATCGCCGAATATGCGTTTGACGGGACACTTTTTCACTTCAAACGCGTGATCGATCCGGTCAAGGAAAAGGGGCTCAGGTAATGCAGACAGTATATCTGATGCGGCACGGCGAGACGTTGTTCAATGTGCAGGGCCGCATTCAGGGATGGTGCGATTCGCCGCTGACGGCCAAGGGCATTCAGCAGGGAAAACAGGCACGCGATTGGTTCCAGCAGGCGGGCATCCACTTCGGCGCGGCGTATTGTTCAACCGCCGAGCGGGCCGCGGACACGTTGGAGCTAGTCACCGCTCAGCCGTACACGCGGGTCAAGGGCTTGCGCGAATGGGGCTTCGGCGAGTTTGAGGCGCAGCCGGAATACCTCAATCCGAAAATTCCGTATGGCGACTTTTTTGTCCCGTATGGCGGGGAGAGCGAGACGCAGATTCGGACGCGGATTGGCCAGACAGTGCTGACACTGATGCAACACGAACCGGCGGAAACGACGCTGATCGTGTCGCACGCCGGGGCGATTCGCAATTTCATGAGTCTGTGGCCGCAGCCGGATGGGACGCAGCAGAAAAAGCGCCTGCCAAATTGCGGCATTGTTGAATATCGCTTCGACGGCCACGAATTTTTCTTCCAGCGGCTGGTCGATCCGGCGCAGGCGTGAAATTTTCACCAGGCAGGGCTGCCATCGTTGTAAAATAGACGCGAGGGGGCGTTAACGTGATCACATTATCGGATGTCGCCAAGAAAGCAAATGTCTCGAAGATGACGGTGTCGCGGGTCATCAACCACCCAGAGCAGGTGACAGATGAGCTCAAACAGCTCGTCTTCGCGGCGATGAAAGACCTCGATTACCGGCCGAATGTGGCGGCGAAGGCACTGGCCAATAACCGCAGTCAGGTGATCAAGTTTTTCATTCTGGAAGATATCGACACCACCGAACCCTACTATATGAATCTGTTGTTTGGCATCGCCAAGGGCCTGGATGAAAAACAGTACGCGCTGCAGCTGGTCACGAGCCGCAATTATGATCTGGGCAACTCGGACGGCTACATCATCACCGGCGCCCGGGCCAAGGACCAGGAATGGCTCGACCGGCTGGAGAAGCCCGCGGTGGTGTTTGGTGAAAATCGGTACGGGTATGATTTTGTCGACACGGATAATAAACAGGGCACGACCATGGCCACTGAATACGCGATCGCCAAGAATTACCAGTCGCTGGTGTTCATCGGCATCGATGTGAAAGAGGCATTCGAATATTCGCGCGAAGCTGGCTTCATCAACACCATGCAGCAGCACCAGATGATTCCGAAGATCTACCGGATGGCCAACCACAGTCATTTGTCGGAACAGTTCATCAATGATAATTGGCAAAAATTCGCCCGCAACACGGCATTTATTTGTGCCAGTGACCGCCTGGCGATCGGTATTGTCCGGGGGCTTGCGCATCATGATGCCGCCATTCCCAATGATTTTGGCGTGTTCGGCTTCGATGGCGTCTTTTTGGATCAAGTGTCCAATCCCAAACTCGCCACGGTCAAACAGCCGATTCAGGAACTCGGCCGGCTGTGCGCCCGGATGTTGTTGCAAAAGATCGCGCAGTCTGGCTCGCCACAGGGAGAACTGCTGGTGACGCCGGAGCTTGTGATCCGCGACTCGATGCGAAAATAAATTTTATGAGACGCAAATACGCCACTTGCGGGGAGACTCGCAGGTGGCGTATTTATTTTGTCTTGACCGCCTGCATTTTGGCTTGGCGCGATTTAGTGAGAGCTTGACAGGTCAAGTAAGTTGCCATACAAAAAACCGCTCACGCTTCCACAGCTAGCGGCTTTTTGAATTAGGGCAAGGAAACACGTTCTTTCAAGGACGTGATGAATTGCCCTTTTTCTGTGTCCCAGGCACTCTTCACATGGTACAAGATGCCATGCTATAATTACTAGTATGAAGGATACTAAACGTGTCACGTATGGTAGAACATCTGTCTATAATCTCAATTACCACCTCATTTGGGGCACTAAATACCGAAACCGCGTTCTGAAAGGAAACGTCGAAGCTGTGCTTAAGCGAATCCTCTATGAGGTCGCCGCACAATATGGGTTCAGTATCGACCATATGGAGATTGGTAAGGATGACCACGTTCATTTGTTGGTGAGTGCACCGCCGAAATTGTCGGTGACTAACATCGTTCGGTGGTTAAAGGGTATTTCGGCTCGTCAAATGTTCGTTGAGTGTCCCGAACTTCAACGAAGCTATTGGAAACACCAAGGGCGTCACCTGTGGTCACCCAGCTACTACGTCGAGAGTATCGGAACAACGAACCAGGAGGCTGTTGCTAAATACATTGATGATCAACGGGCTAAGGAGCTGAACTCACTT
Organism: Lacticaseibacillus yichunensis; assembly: GCF_003946405.1. Taxonomy (GTDB): domain Bacteria; phylum Bacillota; class Bacilli; order Lactobacillales; family Lactobacillaceae; genus Lacticaseibacillus; species Lacticaseibacillus yichunensis. The sequence continues at coordinate 20,524 of NZ_RHOG01000030.1, forward strand.
GACCTTGAAGACCTTTAAGCTGCGCATCTATCCAAACGCAACGCAGCGCCAACAGATCGAACGTAACTTCGGTATGTGCCGCTTCGTGTGGAACGAACTACTCAACATGCAAATTCAACGCCATAATAATGGCGGTAAGTACCTCAATGAGTTTCAGATGAACTACCTGATCAAGCCACTCAAACAGCAGTATCCCTGGCTCAAAGAGGCTGATGCGACTAGCCTGATTGCTGTCAGTCACAACTTGCACCTAGCGTTTCAGAATCTGTTCAAGAAGCGTGCCGGGTACCCTAAGTTCAAAGCCCGGCGCTTCGCTAAGCCAACGTACCGGGCCAATGCGGTCAACGGCAATATTGTGCTTACCGATGCAACCCATTTGCGCATGCCAAAGCTGGGCCCGATCCTGTTCCGTACGGGGCAGCGCCCAGTTGGTGAAATCAAAACTGCTACGGTGGTGCGCGACCGCGTGGGCGATTATTACGTTCTAGTGGTTGCGGAAGTTGAACTAGAATTGTGGCCGAAGAGCGAGGCAGCGGTTGGACTAGACATGGGAATCGCAGACCTGGTCATCACCAGTGACGGCATGAAGTATCCCACCAAACGTTTCGACAAGGCTAACGCCAAGAAAAAACACTACTGGGAAAAACGCCTGGCTCGCCGGCGTGCACAAGCCGAAAAGGAAATCGCTTGGGACCGCCACCTTAAGCTGGAAGCCCCGCGGCAACTCAGTGACTTCAAAAACTATCTGAAGGCTAAGCGCATGGTGGCCAAATACAGCGCGAAGGAAGCCAACCAACGTCGCGACTATCTCCAGAAGCTCAGCACAGGACTTATACGCCAGTACGACCTGATCAAGCTAGAAGACCTGAAAACCAAGGGCCTCCTGCATAATCACAAGCTGGCTCGTGCCATCGTAAACCAGGCCTGGCGAGAATTACGCCTGATGCTTGAGTACAAGGCGGCCTGGTATGGTAAACAAGTTGTGGTAGTATCGCCATACAAAACCTCGCAACGCTGTTCAAATTGCGGTTACGACGACGGAAAACACGAGCTAGACGTGCGCGAATGGATCTGTCCACAGTGTGGCACGCGCCATGATCGTGATATTAACGCCGCTAAGAATATCTTGGCAGCTGAGCAACAAACAGTTTAAAACCTGATAGGGTTTGTGGCGCGGGACGCGCCTTGGTCAATAGCCGTAACCTCTGCACAAAAAGCTCAGTGCTGGATGTGTAAGTCAGCGGTGTTCCCAGAAGCTCGGTCATTTATGGCCGAATAGTTCACGAAATAAGCTAGTGGGATCACCATACGATGTGAGAGAGGTTCGCTCTCGAAGGCGCGGTCGCCACCCGCGCTCTTTTTGTATGGTCATCATCCCTAAAACTAGAGTAACATGGACAGCTACGATTTTCACCAGTTGGCTTGAGGGGCTAGTGTCAAAAATATAGCGTATCAATTCTGTTTGAAAAGCAATCTAGAAGTCGACTGCGTTTGTTATCTATACTAGTATTTTTACCTTTTATATAAGGAAATAATTTTCTTTTATTGTTCTTTTAAACGACCGTTCTCTGGTATACTATGAGCAACACAGTAAAAGCGGTGATCCCCCGGGAGGAGATGATGCCGATGCAGTGAAACATTCTGCCATCGCTGAAATCTTTGAGAAAGGAGGATATTTGTCCCTGTGGCGCATTTGGCCATAGTGACTCTCGCATGCGTGCTTACTCTGGTGTGCCTGCTTCGGCAGCTGCTAGAGGAATGCCTGTTGGTGGTGCAATTATTGGCCGCCTGCACCCAGGCGTGGCGCGATTTTGCGAGAGTAAGGCGAGAGCAGTAATTCGTCAGACACAAAAAGCCGCCCAAACTTTCACAGGTTAGCGGCTTTTTGAACTAAATATGTGGAATCACCATACTATGTGAGAGAGAGTCTTCTCGAGGGCGCGGCTGGTGACCGCGCTCTTTTTGTCTGGTCATCATCTCTATAAATAGAGTAACATGGACGATCCCGATTGTCATCAGTCGTATGCGAGAGGTGCCGACAAAATCGTAACAGTCAACTGGTAGGAAAAGGGAGGAGAACATAAACGTCTCAAGCACCCGAGCCAAGTTAGCTGCCCACCCAAAAAGCGCTCGGCTCCGCACCCTTCAGTTGGGCTGCGGCCCGCATGTCGGAAGCATCTAGGCGTCTCATGCACGTATGGCCAAGGACGCCATACGCGCCCGAGCCGACCTAGCTGTTCCGCCATCCCGCGGGCCTCCGCACCCTTTCCTAGTCAGGCTGCGCCGAGCAGGGGTGGGACAGATAGTCGTCCCGGTCGCCCGATGGCAAAAAACGCCATCAACCGCCCGGGCCGAACTATCTGCCCACCCCAAAGCGCTCGGCTCCGCACCCTCAGTTGGGCTCCGGGGGCCAGGCCTGAGACAGATAGTCGTCCCGGTCGTTCGATGGCCAAGTACGCCATCAACCGCCCAGGCCGAACTACCTGCTCAGACCTCCCGGCCCCCTCCGCACCCTCCTCTTTTGTTATCGCTAACAGGCGCTTGCTGGTTGCTCCCGGTGGCGCATTTTTTTACGCTTAGGAGGAACAAAGAGAGGGGATAACTATGGCGAAGTGGTTTGATAATGCGGTGATCTACCAGATCTATCCGAAGTCGTTTCAGGACAGCAATGGCGATGGCATCGGCGACCTGGCGGGGATCCGCCGGCGCATTCCGTATCTGGTCTCACTTGGCATCAACGCGGTGTGGCTCAATCCTGTGTTTGTGTCGCCGCAAGTGGACAATGGCTATGATATTGCGAACTATTTTGCCATCGACCCGGCGATGGGGACGATGGCCGACATGGAAGGGCTGATCGCCGACCTGCACCAGCACGGCATCCACCTGATCATGGATTTTGTCCTCAACCACACGTCGGATCAGCATCCCTGGTTTCAAGACGCGATCGCCGACCCGAAGAGCATTTACCGCGACTACTATCTGTTCGCCGGGGAAAATGGAAAACGGCCCAACAACTGGGGCAGCTTTTTCGGCGGGTCGGTGTGGGCCCCGGATCCAGCGGGCACGGGGCAGTCGTATTTTCACCTATTCGACAAGCATATGCCGGATCTGAATTGGCAAAATCCGGAGGTGCGCCATGCGATAAGGGATGTCGCCGATTTTTGGCTGAACAAAGGCGTCGATGGGCTTCGGTTGGATGCTTTCATCCACATCGCCAAGGCGGATCTGCGGCAGGACTTTCCGCTGGCCCCAGGTGAAAAATCGCCGGTGGTCGCCGAGCCATTTTTCGCCAATCTGCCGAATGTCCAGGCGTGGCTGCGGCCATTTTGCGCGCAGATCAGAACGGATTATCCGGACACATTTTTGCTGGGCGAGGCGGCGAGCGCGAATGTCAATTTGGCGGTGGATTATACGAGCAAGCATAACGGGTTGATGGACAGCGTGATCACGTTCCGGACGTTTGCCGACGACGATCGCCAAGTGGATCCGCGGATTCCAGCGGGGATGCAGCCGCAGCCAATGGATATTCCAGCGTTCAAGCAAAACCAGGTGACGTGGCAACAAACGCTCGCCGGAGTGTCGCTGCCGGTGCTTTATTGGAACAATCACGACATGCCGCGGGTGGCGACGCGTTACGCCAAGCCCGGGCCGCTGCATGACACGCAGGTGAAGAGTCTGGCGATGCTGATGTACTTGCAGCGCGGGATTCCGGTGATCTATTACGGCGAAGAGCTCGGCATGGAAAATATGGCGCTGCCGGATCAAGCGGCGTTCAATGACTTGAATGTCGATGACTTCTTTGCGCAAGCCAAGGCGGCGGGCTATGAAGACGATGCGATCTTGGCGATGGTCAACGCGACGCATAAGATGCCGGCGCGCGGGCCGATGCAGTGGCAGACCGGCGCCAACAGCGGCTTTTCCACGCATCAGCCGTGGCTAGATGGCCAGCGGGACGAGACGCGCAATGCCCGCGATGAGGAAGCACAAGGGGGCAGCGTGTTACACTTTTATCAGGCCCTGATTCAGTTGAAAAAGACGCCGTTGTTTGCAGGCGGCGATGACTTTTTGCAGACCACGGATGATCGCAGTTATGTGTATGAACGGCGGCTTGACGGCGCCCGCGCGCTGGTGGCAATCAACTTGACGGATCAGCCGCTGACGCTGGCGGCACCGTCTGCTGGGGCCACGGCGCGCTTGACCGCTGGCACCGCAACGCTGAGCGGTGATCAGCTCACGCTCAGCCCGTATGCTGGGGTGGTCTATGTTGAAGAGATGGAGGACTAACAGATGGAATTAGCAGCACTTCGGCACCGCCCGGAAAGTGAAGATGCCTTTTTGTATGACCCGACTCACATGCGCGTGCGCTTGCACGCCAAGGCGGGGGATGTCGCAGGCGTCTCCGTTTTGTTCAACGACCCGAACTGGTTTGAAGACCGCGATGGCAAGATGACGTTCATTTATCACGAAAAGACGTTGGCGAAACTTGGCACGGGCCAGCTTCAGGAATACTGGGGTACCACGCTCACGGCGCCGTATCGCCGCCTGCAGTACCTCTTTGTGGTGACCGGCACGGATGGCACCACCACGCTGTTTGGCGATCGCGGCACACGCGCGGATTCAGAAGCGGAGCGCCAGGAGCTCGGCAATTATTTTCGGATGCCGTATTTTCACCAGATCGACCGGGTCAAAACGCCGGATTGGGTGAAGGAAACGGTGTGGTATCAGATTTTTCCGGAGCGCTTTGCCAATGGCGATAAGACCAACGATCCGGACGGCACGAAGCCGTGGCAGCCAAGCGACCATCCCGGCCGTGACGATTATTATGGCGGCGATTTGCAGGGCATCCTGGATCATCTGGATGACCTGCAGGAATTGGGTATCAACGGGCTGTATTTTTGCCCGCTGTTCAAAGCCAGCTCCAACCATAAATACGACACGATCGATTACCTTGAGATCGACCCGGATTTTGGCGACAAGGCGCTGTTTGCCAAGCTCGTCAACGAGGCCCACAAGCGCGGCATGAAGGTGATGCTGGACGCGGTGTTCAATCACATGGGCTACGCGTCGCCGCAGTGGCTGGATGTTGTTGAAAATGGCGAGCAGTCCCGCTTCAAGGACTGGTTCCACATTTACGAATTCCCGGTGACCCCTTACCGCAACCCGGTGCTCAAGGAAGGCGCGCCGCAATTTGACACGTTTGCGTTTGGTGACAACATGCCCAAGCTCAACACGGCCAACCCCGAGGTGCAAGACTATCTGTTGACGGTGGCGACGTATTGGATCAAGCAGTTTGATATCGACGCATGGCGGCTGGATGTGGCCAACGAGGTCGATCATCATTTCTGGGCAAAGTTCAATGCGGCGTGCAAGGCGGTCAAGCCGGACTTCTACATTCTCGGTGAGATCTGGCACTCCAGCCAAAATTGGCTCAATGGCACCGAATTTGACGGTGTGATGAATTATGCGTTCACCCAGCAGATCGAGGACCACTTCCTGACGGGAAAACAGGACGCGAAAACGGCGATGGCGCTGCTGGTCGATCAGCTGATGCTGTATCGCGACCAGACGGATCAGGTGATGCTCAACATGCTGGATTCCCATGACACGCCGCGCATTCGGACGATCGCAGGGGGCGATGAGGACAAGGCGCTGCAGGCGCTGGCCTTTACGTTCCTGCAGACCGGCGCGCCGTGCATTTACTACGGCACCGAAATGGGGATGGAAGGGGCCAACGATCCGGATGACCGCAAGCCGATGGACTGGTCGCAGCTCGGCCAGCCGATCTGGCAGCGCGTCCAGCAACTGATCGCGCTTCGGCACCGTTTTGCCAAGCTGCTCGGCACCGGTACCACTCAGCTTGAGGTGCGCGAAGATGGTCTGATTCAGGTGACGCGCAAGCTCGCTGACCAGACTTTGATCGGCTTGTTCAACACAACGGATCAGCCAGTCGCTATTGAGGTCAAGGCCCCGGCCTACACCCAGCAGTTTGGCGATGGCGCGCTTTTGCCGCTTGGGGTTGCCGTATCCATCAGCTGATTCTGATAACGGTAACAAAGGTTTATTGATTGTAAAAGCGGTTTCAACTTTGCATAATAAAATACGTAAGGCAGCGACAGGCGAACTTAGATGAAATAATTTTGGCTAGACCAATTTTTAAAATCATATGAGCTCACTTATCGACACTTCAAGTTAGGCGTTATCAGTCTATTTCATTAGGGAGGAATAGCATTATGAAGTTATGGAAAAAGGTCATCATGGGGAGCGCATCGCTGGTTGCGATCACGCTGCTCGCAGCTTGCGGCTCCGGTTCGTCGTCCAGCGATAGCTCGACGAAGAGCTCTACTGCCACCAAGATCTCCGGCGATGTCACCCTCTGGGTCGATACCGCGCAGGTGCCGTCTTATAAGAAACTGGTCGCCAGTTTTGAAAAGAAGTACCCGGATGTCAACGTTAAGCTGACGCAAAGCCCGAACGGCTCATCCAACGCGAAGACGGATGTCGGCAAGGACCCAGCCAAGGCTGCGGATGTTTTCCAGGTGCCAAATGATCAGCTGGGGCAAATGGCTGAAGCCGGCTACATCAATCCGCTGTCGCCAGACGCAGAAAAGGAAGTCAAGGCCGACAACATCGACATGGCCGCCACTGCGATGACCTGGAAGGATAAGATGTACGGTTATCCATGGGCTCAGCAAGCCAACATCCTTTATTACAACAAGAGCAAATTGTCCGCAGACGATGTGAAGTCTTGGGACAGCTTGACGGCTAAAGGTGTGATCGGGCTGGACTTCACCGTGCCATACAACGTCTATCCTGTTTTCCTGACCGCCGGCACCAAGCTTTACGGCGATGATGGCGAAACACTGGACGGCTCCACGGTTGCTTCCGACGAAGGCGTGGCCGCGATGAAGTGGTTCGCACAGCAAAAGGCGAACAAGGGTGTCATGCAGACGTCCAACGCGTTGAACCAGCTCAAGGCTGGCAAGGTCGGCGCGATCATCGACGGCCCATGGGATGCCACGAACATCAAGAACTTGCTCGGCGATAACTTCGCTGTGACGACTCTGCCAACGCTGACCATCAATGGCGAGCAAAAGCAGATGCAGGCATTTATCGGCGTGATGGCCTTCGCTGTCAACTCGCACACCGCGACCAAGAACCAAAAGGCCGCCCAGACGTTGGCCGCTTGGGTCACCAACAAGGCTGGTCAGACCGAACTTTACAAGAGCCAAGGTCAGATTCCTGTTAACAAGGAAGCCCTTGATGCCTCTGATGTAAAGGCTGATCCGGTTGCCGTTGCGGTCGACAAGCAGTCCGCCGTTTCGACGTTGATGCCGAAGATGCCGCAAATGGCAACGGTCTGGAATGATGCGGCGGCGCTGACCAACGGCGCGTACACCGGCTCCATCAAGGCGGCCGACTACATGACGCAGCTCCAGAAGTTCCAAGACGCCATTTCGAAGAAGTAATTTAAGACGCTCGAGCAAAGGTTGGGCCGTGCGCTCAACCTTTTCTCTTAAAAGGAGAAGGTTCTATGTTTAAGAGAAAAAATAAGCGCAAGCCCGCAGCGACATACAGGGAAGTCTTCACCAAAGGCGACTGGGCGACCAAGCTCTCGTTCGTCGTGATGGGGGCCAGCCAGTTGAAGCACAAACAATGGGCAAAAGGCCTGGCCTTTTTACTCATCGAAGTCGGCTTCTTCGTTTGGCTCATCCACACTGGGATCAGTGAGCTGTCGCTTTTCACCTCGCTGGGCCCGATCAAGGCCAAAAAAGTGGTCTTCGACAACGCCCAGGGGATCTACATCACCAAGTTGCCGAGCAATTCGGTGGTCATCCTGCTGTTCGGGGTGCTGGCGCTGATCATCTTGGCGGCGCTGATCGGCCTGTATATCTTCAACTTGCGCTCGACCCGCAATCTTTATGTCGCAGACCGCGACCATGAAACGATCGAGACCAACAAACAGGAGCTCAAGTCCCTGTTTGATACCCGCCTGCACGCGACGTTGATGACCATTCCAATCATTTTGATTGTGGCCTTCACCGTCTTGCCGACGATGTACATGATCTCGATGGCGTTTACTAATTATAACCGCGAGCACGCGATCGCCTTTTCCTGGACCGGGTTCCAGGCGTTCGGGCAAGTCCTTTCCGGGGACCTGGCCGGCACGTTCTTCCCAGTTTTGGGTTGGACGCTGCTGTGGGCGGTGATGGCCACGGCCACCACGTTCTTCTTCGGCGTTTTGCTGGCGATGCTGATCGAATCAAAAGGAATACGCTTCAAAGGCTTCTGGCGCACGCTGTTCATCATCGTGTACGCCGTGCCGCAATTCGTGTCACTACTTTTGATGGCGCAGTTCCTTGATCTGCAAGGGCCACTGAACAACTTGCTGCTCAGCTGGGGCTGGATCGATCACGCGATCAACTTCATCGGCGCCTCCGCCAATCCGTGGGTCGCGCGGGCCACGGTCATCGTGGTCAACATGTGGATCGGGATTCCGGTGTCCATGCTGGTCTCCACCGCGATCATTCAGAACCTGCCGCAAGATCAGATCGAAGCGGCGCGGATGGATGGGGCGGGTCCCCTTCAAGTTTTCCGCCACATCACGTTCCCGCAGATCTTGTTCGTCATGGCGCCGAGTCTCATCCAGCAGTTCATCGGCAACATCAACAACTTCAACGTCATCTATCTGTTGACGGGCGGGTATCCGATGAACAACAACTACAACGGTGCCGGCGATACCGACCTGCTTGTCACGTGGTTGTATAATCTGACATTCGGGCAGCTGCAGCGCTACAACGCCTCTGCGGTCTTGGGGATCTTGATCTTCATCATCAGTGCGGTGTTCTCGCTGCTGGCATACCGTCGCACAAACGCATTCAAGGAGGGCTAACGAGATGAAATCTTATCATGAACGTCAACGCGTCTCCTTGATCTCGCGTTATGTGTTGTTGATCTTCTTGGCGCTGGTCTGGCTGTTTCCAATCGTGTGGATCGTGCTCGCGAGTTTTTCCTATAACGACACGGGCTTTATTTCCACGATCTGGCCGGAGCAGTTCACCATTCAAAACTATGTCGGGATCTTGACCAACAGCCAGTTCCCATTCCTGTACTGGATCCGCAACACCCTGGTGGTCTCCTTGGTCTCCATGGTGCTGTCGACCTTTGTAACGATCTCCGTGGCGTATTCGCTGTCTCGGCTGCGTTTCAAATTCCGGAAGCCGTTTCTGCAGATTGCCTTGGTCCTGGGGATGTTCCCTGGGTTCATGTCGATGATCGCCTTGTACTACATTCTGAAGTCCTTCAACATGCTGAACCTGGCCGGTTTGACGATGGTCTACATCGGTGGCGCGGGCCTCGGGTTCTACATTGCAAAAGGGTTCTTCGACACCATTCCGATCGCGATCGATGAGGCGGCCGTGATGGATGGCGCAACCAAGTGGCAAAGCTTCATTCACGTGGGCCTGCCGCTGTCGCGCCCGATGATCGTCTACACCGCCTTGACCACCTTCATGGCGCCATGGGTCGACTTCATCTTCTCAGGGATCATCCTGAGTTCATCCGGCAACCCAAAGGACTACACCATCGCGTATGGCCTGTACAACATGCTGCACAGCGCAAAAGGCGCCTCAACCACCTACTTCGCGCAGTTCATCGCAGGATGTGTGATCATCGCCATCCCAATCACCATCATCTTCGTGATCATGCAGAAGTTCTACGTGAACGGCATTACACAGGGCGCGGATAAAGGATAACCAGTGCGGAGACCCGCGCTTATGACCGGACAGCTAGCTGCGGCAAGCGCTTTGCTCGCGTCCTTTGCGAGCAGAGTGATTGACGTTGCTAGATGCGCCGGTCATGCGGGGCGCAGCACGAGGATGAGAACCAGTGCGGAAGCCCGCGGTTATGGTCGTGCAGCTAGGCTCGCCTTGCGCATTGGACCGGTCTTAGGCCAGTGTGTGAGGCGACCTAGATGTCTCGACCATGCGGGCTGGAGCACGACGATTCTGAAATGGCGGACGTCCGCAACTGGTGGCGCGAAATGGCGGAGCGCCAATCTAACATATTGGCGCACGCAACCAGAACGACCAACGCACCGCCACCCCGGCCCTCCGCACCCATTTTCCCAATAACCCAGCGCCCGCCAACCACAAGGCGCACCAAAAAAGCGGGACAAACGCGTATTGCCCCGCTTTTTTCGACCGGTGATGTTGTTATCGGTAACACCAAGGCGTCTGTTGTCGTGCCGCCTGGCTGCCTTTACGCTTAGGAATGTGAACAGTGACAAGGAGAAGTGAAGACATATGAAACGAATTTTTGAGATCGATCCTTGGGTGATCAAAAGTCGCACGCTGAACCCCGAAGACAAGCGCCTCCAGGAGAGCCTGACCGCGATCGGCAACGGCTACATGGGCATGCGCGGCAACTTTGAGGAAGGCTATTCCGGCGACCACCTGCAAGGCACCTACTTGGCCGGCGTCTGGTATCCAGACAAGACCCGCGTTGGCTGGTGGAAAAATGGGTATCCCGAGTATTTTGGCAAGGCAATCAACGCCCCGAGCTTTATCGACTTCGGGCTGACGCTCAATGGCGTGAAAATTGATCTGGCGACCCTTCGACCGAGTGATTTTTCCCTCGAGCTGGACATGCACCAGGGCCTGCTGACGCGCAGCTTCGTCGTCGAGGCAGGCGGCGCCAAGGTTCGGCTCACCTTCCAGCGCTTCTTATCCAACGAGATCAAGGAAGCGGGGCTGATCAAGCTGACCGCCGAGGCCTTGACGGGGACGGCGACGCTCACGGCGACCCCGGCGCTTGATGGCAATGTCGTCAACGAAGACTCGAATTACGAGGATAGTTTCTGGCAGCCGCTGGGTGAAAATCGTGAGGCGGAGACCATTCAGTTGATCACCAAGCCAAATCCGTTCAAGGTGCCACAATTCAGTGTGTTGCTCAAACAACACACCACGCTGAACGGCCAGCCGCTTCAAGGCACCGCCACCTCAACCAGTGGCCGGGTCCAGCGCGAGGCGAGCTTCACGCTGGCTGCCGGCGAGACGGCGGAGCTGGTCAAAACAGTGATTGTGGTCACGAGCCGTGATGTGCCAACGGAGGCTCAGGCTGAGGCGGCGGAGACGCTGATGGCGCAGGCACTGGAGGCTGGCTGGGCCGGGTTGCTCGATGCGCAGACGACTATTTGGGCGAAGCGCTGGGCGTTGTCGGATGTTGTGATCGACGGCGATGAGGCCGCGCAACAGGGCATCCGCTTCAACATTTTCCAACTCTTCATGACGTATTATGGTGAGGATAAACGGCTGAACATCGGGCCAAAGGGCTTCACCGGCGAAAAATACGGTGGCGCGACCTATTGGGACACCGAGGCCTATATCGTGCCGATGTATTTGGCCACGACCAAGCCCGATGTGACCCGCGCGCTGCTCCAATATCGCCACGACCAGCTGCCCGGCGCATATCACAACGCCCAGCAACAGGGTCTTGCCGGGGCGCTGTTTCCGATGGTGACGTTCAATGGCATCGAATGTCACAACGAGTGGGAGATCACGTTTGAGGAGATTCACCGCAATGGGGCAATCGCGTTTGCCATCAAGCAGTACACCGATTACACAGGCGATGAGTCCTATGTCAACGAAACGGGCATCGATGTGTTGGTTGGCATCAGCCGCTTTTGGGCGGACCGGGTGCATTTTTCCCAGCGCAAAGGCCAGTACATGATCCATGGTGTCACCGGGCCCAACGAGTATGAAAACAACGTCAACAATAACTGGTACACCAACACGATGGCCCAGTGGACGCTGCAATACACACTGGCGCGCCTGCCGAAAGCGGACAAGGCTGTCGTTGAAAAATTGGCGGTCTCCGATGCGGAAAAGACGCACTGGCAGGACATCATCGACCGGATGTATTTTCCGGAAGACAAGGACCTTGGCATCTTCGTGCAGCACGACACGTTCCTGGACAAGGACCTGCGCCCGGCCAGCAGCATTCCTGCCGATCAACGGCCGATTAATCAGCACTGGTCCTGGGATCACATTCTGCGCAGCCCGTACATCAAGCAGGCGGATGTCTTGCAGGGCATCTATTTCCTGAATGACCGCTTCACGCGCGAACAAAAGGAGAAGAACTTCGACTTTTACGAACCGCTGACGGTGCATGAAAGCTCGTTGAGTGCCTCGATTCACGCGATCTTGGCGGCGGAGCTTGGCAAGGAAGACAAGGCCGTCGAGTTGTATGCCCGCACCGCGCGGCTGGATCTGGACAATTACAACAACGACACGACAGACGGGTTGCACATCACCTCGATGTCCGGCTCGTGGCTCGCAATCGTCCAGGGCTTTGCGGGGATGCGCGACAACGATGATCAACTGTCATTCAAGCCGTTTTTGCCAAAGGACTGGACGCATTACAGCTTCAAGATCCTGTACCGCGGGCGCACGCTGGCGATCTCGGTCACCCGCGAAGGCACGGACATCGCGTTGGTGGCCGGCCCGGCACTGACCGTTGTCATTAACGGCAAGGCTGTAGCATTGCCGGCAGCTGAAAATTAATTGGCTGGCGCCGCGCTGGAAATGGCGCGGCGCTTTTTTAAGAAGAGGAGACTATTATGCTAAAAGGCTTACTGTTTGATCTGGATGGGGTGTTGACGGATTCGGCGAAGTTCCATCTCGCCGCCTGGGGCAAGGTTGCCGAATCGATTGGCATCACCTTGCCGCCCGAAGCCAACGATGGCTTGCGCGGCCGCTCGCGGATGGATTCGCTGGACTTTATTTTGCGTGGGGCCGGCCAGGAAGACCGCTTCACCGAGGCGGAAAAGGAAGCACTGGCGACCAAGAAAAACGCGATGTATGTCGAGGCAATCAAAAGCATGACCCCAGCCGATATTTTGCCTGGGATCCCCCAGCTGTTGGCGGATGCGAAGGCGAAGCAGCTGAAAATGATCATTGCCTCGGCGTCAAAAAATGCGCCGACCATTTTGCGCCAGCTGAAGATCGCCGATGATTTTGATGGTATCGTGGATCCGGCCACGCTGCATCGCGGCAAGCCCGATCCGGAGATCTATGTGCGGGCCCAGGAACTCGCGGGGCTGCAGGCAGATGAGGTGGTCTCGTTCGAGGACGCCTCGGCCGGGGTGGCGGCGATCAAGGCAGCGGGCCAATTCGCCGTGGGCATTGGTGACAAGACTGTTTTGGCGCAAGCCGACTATATCGTTCCGACCACCGCTGCGTTACAATTGAGCCAAATTGAGGCCGCTTTCAACGCACAGCACTAGCGGTCATGGAGGCTATTCATTGTGAGTGAGATCACCATTCAAAGCACCGAGAAACCGAGCACCTGGCTGATCACATTGGCCGATGGGCGAAAACGCGGCGTGACGGCGCTGACGCCGGAAATTTTGCATGTGTATGACGCTGCGGTTCCCGCGCCGCATAATCGCGAGGTGGTGAGCGGGCAGGCGCAAGACGTTGCGGTGGTCGTCGATGATCACGGCGACCATGTGACGCTGGCCACGTCGGCGTTGACGCTGACGATGGATGCCGTGGGGTATGTGGATGTCGTCGATGCTTCGGCTCAACCGGTGGTGACGGCGTATCGCGGCCGCCGTCAGCCGCTTGATACCAACGCGGATCCGGCGCTAGCCGACGCCGAACATGCGGCGGCGCGCCACGCCATGGTCGGCGAGCATCATGTCTCCGATGTGCCAGGCGCCACGCCGATCGAGGTGGCGTTCACCTTGGCGGATGACGATCATTTTTACGGCTTGGGCGACAAGACGGGCTTCACTGACAAGCGTGGGTACGCCTGGGAAAATTGGAACTCGGATGACCCGACACCGCATCAAGAAGACCTGGTGCGGCTGTATAAGAGCATTCCGTTTGTCATCGGCCTGCATGAGGACCGCGCATACGGGCTGTTTTTCCCAGACACATTTCCGAGTCGGCTGGACCTTGGCCGCGAAAGCCGCGATTACTTCTATTACAATGCGGTGGCGGGCCGGCTGGACTACTACATTTTCGCCGGGCCGGCCATGCCAGACGTGGTGGGCGAGTACACCTGGTTGACCGGGACCACGCCGCTGCCGCAAAAATGGACGCTGGGGTACCAGCAGAGTCGCTGGAGCTACATGAATCGCCAGACGGTCGAAACGGTCGCGGCGAAAATGCGGCAGTACCACCTGCCGTTTGATGCGATTCACCTCGACATCGATTACATGGATGGGTACCGCGTGTTCACGACGGATCCCAAGCGTTTTCCCGACTTCAAGGAAATGGTCGCGCAGCTCGGCGAAGACGGCGTGAAGGTCGTCACGATCATCGATCCGGGGGTCAAGCAGGATCCTGGCTATCGCGTCTATGATGAAGGCGTCGCGCATGGCTATTTTGCCAAGGACGCGGCCGGCCAGCTGTATGTGAACCGGGTCTGGCCGGGCAAGTCGGTGTTCCCCGATTTTGGGGCGCCGGCCGTTCGCAAGTGGTGGGCGCACAATACCGATTTTCTCACGGGCAATGGCGTGAGTGGCATCTGGAACGACATGAACGAGCCGGCCAGCTTCGACGGGCCACTGCCGGATGATGTGGCGTTGACGGATGAGGACCATGGCACCACGATTCTGGAACTGCACAACGTTTACGCCCACAACATGGCCCGCGCGACCTATGCGGGGATGAAGGCGAAAACAGGCAAGCGGCCGTTCATCATTACGCGCGCGGCCTTCAGTGGGACGCAAAAATTCGCGACGGTGTGGACCGGCGATAATCGCTCGACCTGGGCGCTATTGCGGCTGGTCATTCCGCAGCTCACCAATCTGGGGCTCTCCGGCTTTAGTTTTGCCGGCACCGATATCGGCGGCTTTGGTGAAAGCGCGACGCCGGAACTGTTGACGCGGTGGATCGAGGCGGCAATCTTTTCCCCGCTGCTGCGCAACCATTCGGCAATCGGCACGCCGCTTCAGGAGCCTTGGGTCTTCGGCGAGCCCACCTTGGCGATCTATCGCAAGATGCTGGAATTGCGCTACCGCTTGCTGGATCTGTTGTACGATCTGTTTGAAGCCGGCACGCGCACCGGTCTGCCGGTGATGCGGCCCCTTGTGCTGCATTATCAAGATGACGCGACCGCGCAGACCATCAACGATGAATTTTTGGTCGGGGAGACCTTGCTGGCGGCGCCGGTGGTCGAGCCGGGCGTTGATCACCGGATGGTCTACCTGCCGGCGGGCGAGTGGCTGGATTATTGGACCGGCGAGGCTTACACAGGTGGCGACTATTATGTCGTGGCCGCCCCGCTGGACCACTTGCCGCTGTTTGTGAAAAACAATAGCATCCTGCCGCTTCGGCCACTGGTTGAATATGTGGATCCGGCCACAGAGGACACGATTGGCTTCAAGGTCTTCGGCACGCATGGCCATTATGAGCATTATCAGGACAACGGCGCGGATTTTGCCTATCAAAATGGAGCCTTCAACCGCTATGTGATCGATGTCGATGACAACGGGTTGCGGGTCGCGCTGAGTGTCGATGGGTTGGCCCAGCATTACGACACGGTCTTCGTGGAAGTCGGCGGGGTCGCGCATCAGTTTGCCTATAGTGGGTCTACGGGCACATATCAAGAAATTTAACGATTTATTTCGCGGCGGATGGGCGTTTGTGGCCTGTCCGCTATTTTTTTGGCCGCGAGTGCTTTCATTTGTGAAACGGTTCGCTAAAATGTACTGGACCCGCAGAAGAAATGCGGTTGGTGTGGTTCTAAATGCGCCGCATGGGGTCAGTGGATGTGCCTAGCGGGATGGCCGGATGTCTGGTGCGATTCCTAGGCGCGTGACAATATAATGAATTGATTTGAGGGAGTGCGCTTATGATTATTGAAAAACGCGGGCGTTTTGCCTGGCTGACTTTGGCGGATGGCCGCCAGTTTGCTGTTGGCGCTTTGCGGCCGAACATCATTCAGGTGCGCAATGGCGGCGACTTACCGCATTCGTACGCAACAGTGCCGATGGAAGCCGAAGATTTTGCGCTGACGATCGATGAGACCGCAGACGGCATGCGGCTGGCCACGAAGGCGGTGGTGGTGACCGTTGATGAGGCGGGCCATATCGATGCGTTTTACCCGGATGGCACGGCGATGGTGCAGGACTTTCGCGGGGCGCGGACGCCGCTGGTGCGCGATACGGATCCGCAGATCGCCAGCGCCGAGAACCTGGATGCGTCGGCGGTGGCGATGCAGGACCACTCGCTGACGGATGTGCCAGGGGTGGCGCCGCTTGAGATCGTCAAGTCGCTTCGGCCGGATGAGCATCTGTACGGGCTCGGCGATCACGCCGGCTTTTTGGACAAGCGCGGCTATGCCTGGGAAAATTGGAACACGGATGAAGGCCGCCCGCATCAGGAGGACCTGGCGCGGCTGTACAAGAGTATTCCGTTTGTGATCGGCTTAACGCAGGGGCGGGCATACGGCTTGTTTGTCGACAACACGTACCCGACGCGGTTTGATTTGGGCAAGGAAAGCGCGGATTATTATTACATCCTGGATTATTCATAGAATTTCAAAAAAGCAGCGCAATCCCATGATTCACACGGGACTGCGCTGCTTTGGTGTTTCA
>NZ_RHOG01000031.1 GCF_003946405.1 Lacticaseibacillus yichunensis
GGGAGGTAAAAACCTGAACGAACACCGTCGTTGTGCACTTTAGCAAAACGGCGGTCCAAAAAAATGTCCGCACGCCCTTGGGGCGTGCTATTCGCAGACCAGTGGACGGGAAGTTCTGTCATCCTGGTCACCTTGCGATCTCTGGGATTGCCAATCTACTTCTTCTTGGCTGGATTATTCATATTTCCGATCTCAGAGATTGCGGAAAACGAGTACCCGGGGGCGTACGGCCCATAACAGTGTGATGTCATCCCATAACTTCTGCCAGACACCTTGAGGGCGTGCTATTCGCGGACCAGCGAACCGACGAAACTGTCATCTTCGCAATCGCGCAATCTCTTAGATTACCGATTTGCTTCTGCTGGGCTGGTTTGTTGAAATTTCCGATCTCAGAGATCGCGGCAACAGAGCACCACCCTGGGGCGTGCGGGTCCCATCGGTGTGACGCCATCACATTACTTTCTGCCAGATTCCTGAGAGCGTGACTATTTGCGGACCCGTGGACCGGAAGTTCTGTGATTTTGGCAAGCGCGCGATCTCTGAGATTGCCAATTTGCTTCTTCTAGGCTGATTTGTCAAAATCTCCGATCTCAGAGATTGCAGTCAGCGAGTCCCAGCGCGCACCTGTCACATCAGTGTGATGCCATCACATTAGTTTCTGCCAGAAATCTTGGGCGTGTTCAATTTGATGGACCCTGAATCCGCGGATCTGACCATTTCCAGACAAAAGGCCAACATTTACGGACCCCGAGTCCACGATGCCACACCCCGAAATTTTTCCCGACAACCGTCATCCTCCCAGACGCGTTTAACGGTGAGTTTGGTCGTGTGAAGTGGATAATGGATCGAACTGCACCGTCTAATGCGCCTCTGCCGTCCGTCGAATCAAGTTAAGAATGCCGGTCTATCAACATTTCTAAGTACACGGCGTAAGAGCAAAGTTTTTCAACGTCAGGCGTGCACCGAAAAGGCCGGCACATCAGCGTTTTCCAAACGCAAACCACCGCCTCAGGACAGCAAAAAAGCAGCCCCAAATTGGCAGCTGCTTCTCAGATGAAACCTCAAATAGATGGTATCTGTTTAAACCTTGCGCAGTGTGAACAGCGCACTCAGAATCAGAAGGACGCCCAGCGCGACCATGAAAAATTCAAAGTAGAAGGTCAGCCCCAGCAAAAAGATCCAGATGAAGGCAATCAGTGCGGCCCCGAAGAAAAAGTCGAGGCAAAAACGGCCGAAGCGTGAATGAGCGTTCCCGTCCAGCCAAGCTAACAGCCACAGTCCAACTGCTAACCCGATGCCAAAGCAAATGACGCTCGCCATCGCAAACAGATCATCTGGATGGTACACGAACCAGCCGTAGCCGGAAAATATTGCGGCCAGCACGATCACCAAGACAACGGTGATCGCGGTGCGGTGATCGCCGTGCTTCACATGGGAATCACTGCGCGTTGACTTGCTTGGTTGTGCCTCGACCGTCTCCTGAGCAGCGGCCTGCGCCGGCTCAACTTTTTCATTTTCTGCCATGATCGACCCTCTTTTCTCTCCATAGTTTACCAAAAAGCGCACAAGATTTACACTAGGCATACAAACAAACAAGGAGGCGCCTTATGTCACATCATGCATTTGGCTTTTACCAAGGCCTGCCGTTGAGCGATCCGGCAAGCCTGCAACTCATCACGGTACCGGATGAACAGCCACAGCCGTATGACCTGCTGGTGCAAGTCGCCGGCTTTTCGATCAACCCGGTCGATACCAAGCGGCGGCAAAACGCGCCGGCGACGACGACCCCACAGATTGTCGGCTACGACTCAGTGGGAACGGTGCTCGCACGCGGCGCAGAAGTGCTCGATTTTGCCATTGGGGACCGCGTCCTGTACGCCGGCACCACTCGCCGCGCCGGCAGTTATCAGGAACAACAACTGATCGACAGCCGACTGGTCGCAAAAGCCCCATCCGCCCTGAGCGATGCGGACGCCGCGGCACTGCCCCTGGTCAGCCTGACCGCGTGGGAGCTGCTGTTTGAGAAAATGGGCTTCGTCCCCGAAGCAGACGCCAACGTTGGCAAGACGCTGCTGGTAATCAACGGGGCCGGTGGCGTTGGGTCGCTTCTGACGCAATTGGCGAACTGGGCCGGGTTGACGGTGATTGCAACGGCCAGCCCCGTCAACCATGACTGGCTGATCGCGCATGGCGTCGCGCTCGCGCTGGATTATCACAGCGACCTTGAAGCCGCACTCGCCGAGAACAATATCCGCCAGGTCAATGGGGTCGCGATCTTGTTTGCCCCTGCGCCCTATTTTCAGCTAGCCTGCCAACTGATCGCACCGTTTGGCCACATCGCGACCATCGTCACACCTGACCGCCCGTTGCCAGTCGCGCTGTTGAAGGATAAGGCCGCCAGTTTTGACCTCGAGTATATGTTCACCAAGAGCGACTTTTCCTGGGAAATAACCAGCCAGGGAAAAATTCTGACGCGCATCGCTGAACTTGCGGCGACCCGTAAGATCACCGCAAGCGTCACCCGCCATTACGACACGCGCAGTCTAGCCAATCTACGCGACGCAACGGCGCGCAGCGAGGCCGGCCATCAAGTCGGCAAGATCGTGTTGACCGGGCCATTCGAATCGTAAGCAAAAAGCTGTCAGGATGCGGATCCTGGCAGCTTTTTTCGTCACTCAGACACAATTGTCTTCCTATTATACTTACTTGTGATAA
Source organism: Lacticaseibacillus yichunensis (assembly GCF_003946405.1). Classification (GTDB taxonomy): domain Bacteria; phylum Bacillota; class Bacilli; order Lactobacillales; family Lactobacillaceae; genus Lacticaseibacillus; species Lacticaseibacillus yichunensis. The sequence goes on from NZ_RHOG01000031.1 coordinate 2,716, forward strand.
CCCAGCGCGATCTGACACGTTTGCTTGGCATCGCCTTCGGTCAGGCGGCTCGGGTCGTAGATGATGCGGCCTTCACCCATGTAATAGTTGAACTTTTTTAACACTACGCGCTGGGCCAAAGTCCGCAGGCGCAATTCATCGTTGATCTGCGCCTCAAATAGCTTGCACCATTTTTTGTCCATCATCGCAGGCTCCTCGCGCTCCGTGATGTACCCCTGATCCATGATCGTATCTGCGCCTTCCGCTTTTTGCATGCGGCTAACGGTTTGTTCTTCTGCCATTAATTTCCCCCCGAAAAAAATAGCGAGTCGCCTGCGCGAGTCGCCGTTTGCGTCTAATACCGTGGCTCGAGCAGCTTGCGCGGGCGAATGAAGGTCGTCGCCTGCGTATTTTCTGCCTGTTCAAATCCCGCACGTTGATAAAAACCGGTGAGGCGTTCGTCCCCGCAGACGACCACGATGCGGGCGACCTGCTTGAAATAATCGTCGAATTGTTGGAGCAATTGCTCGCCGATGCCCTGGTGCTGATTCTCGGGCAAGACGATCAGGTCCTGGATGAAAACAATCGTGTGCATGTCGGACACACCACGCACCATGCCAACCAACTTGCCCTCGTCATCGCGCGCCGTCAGTAGCGTCGAGTTGGCGATGCCGCGCGCGGTCTCGCCAACGTCGACCAGATACTTATTCCAGCCAACTGAACCATACAGGGCCTTGATCTCATGAATTGTCAGCGCCGATTCAAACATATACCGCAAAATACATTCCTCCACCAGTCACTTCTTATGTCACGATGATTCTACACCACTCGCGGCGTTTCTGATAGTGTGTTTTCATAACATTTCATTACGGGGCCAAAACGCCACGGGACAACAAAAAACCGGTGACTATTTTCACAATCCAGCCACCGGTCTTTCGTTATATTCATCACATCGTTTCGGTGCGTTTGTCATATCAAGCGCCGCGACCCCGCCTCAGCGAGCCGGGTTGTCGCGGATGCCGTTGGGCTCAGTGAAATCGATGAAGCCGAGGTTGCCATCGATCTCGCCGCCATCGCCGTTCAGTGCCATCGTGTCAGTGGTTGGGTGGAAATGCACCACCATGTGCGGGTCGAGATCTTCTTGCGAGTAGCCTTTGATCAAAACTGGACCAAGATTGCTGTCGACAGTCTGTTCATAATCCGGCGTCGCCTCATTGGCCGGCACCACATTAAAGCTGAACTGCGTCTGCATGTGGATCATCGCATGTTGCGAATACGGGCCGACGCCATCTTCAAACGTCAGCAGCAACTTTTTATCCGCGCCGAGATGCGGCGTCAGCTTCTTGATCGACCCTTCATCAAAACGAATTTCCATAGACTCATCCCCTTTGCCCAAATCATAGAAGCGGACGGGCAAAAAGGCAACTGAAACGACTCGGAGGACGTGTCCTCACGAAAATGCCACTGACGGTCTGTTCCTCGCGAACGGTTGTCTAAATATTGTGCCGACACCTCGTCACTTTCACAACATTTGGCCGATTTCGTCACATTTTCTTCACATTTCGCCTTTAGTATAGGAAACATAGAAACGAGCCACCCACTCGTTTCCATACCCATACCCAACTTTTTCATTTTTACTCCTCCAAGTAAAAATCGCCAGTCGCCCACCCAGCGGCTGGTCAATCCTTACTCCTTTGGTCGCCCCCACCCAGGGCGGCCATTTTTGATTCCAGGGTGTGGAGGCCCGCGGGATGGTGGGGCAGCTAGTTCGGCCTGGGCGGTTGATGGCGTACTTGGCCATCAGGCGACCGGGACGACTGGATGACCCCACCATGCGGGCCGGAACCCAACTATATAAGGGTGTGGAGGCCCGCGGGATGGTGGGGCAGCTAGTTCGGCTCAGGCGCTTGGTGGCGCACTTGGCCATCGAGTGCCTGAAACGCCTAGATGTTTCCACCATGCGAGCTGGATCCTGACTATAGGGTGTGGAGGCGAGGGTGCGAAGGTGCGAAGATGCGCGCATATGGTCGAGCAGGGTGGCTAGCCCATCACTTGATGGCGCACTTAGCCATCGAGTGGTGGGCGTACCTAGCTGTCTCGACCAGGCGCACCGAAGCCCGACTATTATCGGGTACGGAAGCCCGCGGGAAAATATACCGATACTTCCCGGAAAGAGTTCCGTGCGACACACCCCCTTCTTCCCCGCTTCAGTCAACCGCTCAGACACGATTTTTGACCGGTCACGTCAAAGTGGTTTCGCTTATCGCTTTTTAATGGTGTAATAATGATGTACTCAGAAAGGAGGGGCGCGGATGAGGATTCGGATCGAAGAAGACAACACATTGAAAGAACCCGAAGTGATCATCCGTGCCCCGGCCGGTGACAGCCGCGTGCACGCGATCCAGGCGCAGCTTCAAGCGCACGATGCCCCGGCGGCACTGCCTGTTTTTCAAGGGAGCACCGAAACGTTCGTGGCGCTGAGTGAGGTCTTGTTCATCGAAACAGCCGGCCGCCTGCTTCAGGTCCACACGCGCGAGCAGCTGTTCACCACCAACGAAAAATTGTATGTGCTTGCCGCCAGCTTGCCGGCCGAATTTCTTCAAGTCGCGAAATCCAGCATCGTCAATCTCACCCAGATCAGCGGGTTCAACCGCTCGGTGTCCAATTGCCTGGTGACGTTCCGCGACTCACATAAAACTGTTTACGCCTCGCGCCGCTACTACAAAGAGTTGGTCGCGCGGCTCAATGAAATGAGGGGATATTGATGTCAACGAATTCTAAATGGAGCCAGTGGTTCTGGGGCCTGTTCTTCCTCGCCTCGGCGGTCGTCTTGGTCGGCAGTCAAATGGGCTGGTTCACCCTTCACCTCACCTTCTGGCAGATAGTCTTCGGCCTGATCCTCAGCGCCACCTTTTTCCAGAGCATCGGCGAGATCAGCGCCCCCGGGATCGTATTTTCCCTAGCGTTTCTGGCGATTCTCTTCGCCCATCCGCTGGGCATCACGCGCCTTGTGCCCTGGACCATCCTCGGGGCGGCGCTTCTGCTGAGCATTGGCCTGTCGATGATTCTTTCTCCTCTGCAAAAACGCGACCGCAGTCATGGCCTCAAGGTGATCGTCAACGGGTCCACAAAAATTGGCGACTCCACCGAGACCATCGCCGCTTCGGATGACCAGGTCGTCAAGATCCACGTCCGGCTCGGCAATGCGGTGCGGTATGTGCAACTCCCCGATTTTCGCGCGGCGCAGATCGACATGCAGATGGGCGATGCCAAGATCTATTTTGACGGCAGTGAGATTCCTGCCGGCGAGGCCACCATCGACCTCGATGCGAAAATGGGTGAACTCGAGCTTTTCGTGCCGCGCGACTGGCGCATCGACAATCAGCTTCAGACCTTTGCCGCCGAGTTGACGGAAAAAGGCACCCAAGCGGATCAACTGGGGCCGGTGGTGCATCTGACCGGCCGCATGAGCATGGGCGAGCTGACCGTCCACTATATTTGATGTTGCGTTGAAAATAGAAAGAAGTGACCGTCATGACCGAGACTGCGACCCCCAAGCGCTTTGATGCGCAGATCGTCAAACTATTGATTTTGCGCTTCGCCGGCACGTTCGGTAGTGGCATGTTGTCGTTTGCCATTGGCCTGTACATCCTGCGCCGCACCGGCTCTGCCTTATCGATGGGCATCAGTCTCATCACCGGGCCCCTGGTGGCGGTGGTGCTCACGCCATTTGTCGGCTATGTAGTCGACACGATGGCGCACCGCAAGATCATGATCGCCGCGCAGATCACGACCAGTCTTGGGCTCTTGGCGTTTGCGCTAGTCTTTCACGCATGGCCGGCGCAATATTATCCGGAGTTGATCGGGCTGATCATCGTTTTGCAGATCACCGACAATTTTCTGGGAACGGCGCTGACGGCGAGTCTGATTCAATTGTTCCCGACGAGCCGCCTGCAACAGGTCAACTCACTCAATCAGTCGATCAGCTCGCTGGCCACGTTCCTAGCGCCGATCTTGGGTGCGCTGGTGTACACCGTGGTCTCGATCGATGTGTTCGCCTTGATCGAGATCGGCTTTGAGCTGGTCGAGCTGGCCTGCATCATGCTGTTGAAGTTTCAGCCGGTGGCAACCGAGGGCCGCACCGACATGCCTGACCCTACCGTGACGCCTGCCCCTGCCCCTGATCCCGACCCTGCCCCGCGCGAATCCGTCTGGGCAAATTTTCGCACCGGGTTTCACTACCTGGCCAATCAGCGGCTGATGTTATTGCTGTCACTGTCCTCGGCGGCGATCAACTTCTTTTTTGCCTCGCTGAACGTGGGCCTGCCCTATCTGCTGGTCCACACCTTGAAGCTGTCGAACCCGCAATATGGCGTGACCGATGCGGGCTTTGCGGTCGGCATGTTCGCTGGGGGCCTCCTGCTGTCCGTCCTGCATTTTCGCCATCACCCGATTCTGATCTCCTTTCGCTTCATCGCCTTGATGGGCGGCCTGCTGATGCTCAACGGCCTGCCGCTTCTTTTCCACTGGCCAAACGCGGTCAACGTGCTGTTTTACCTCGCGCTGAACGTGGCCAGCGGCGTGATGGTCGTCCTGATCAACACCCCGATCGGCACCTTGATGCAGCAGCTGATTCCCGCTGATCTCCAAGGCCGCGTTTTCTCGCTGCAAGGGATGATGTCGACCCTCCTCAATCCAGTGGGGACCCTGTTCTTCGGGATGCTCTTTGACCGCATCGCAGCCGGCCCGATCTTTGGCGTCACCGGCCTGATCCTGGTCAGCTTGACCCTTACCATCATCGCCCAGATGAGCCGGGAAAAATTGCTTGAGCGGCCTGAAAATCAGGTGCCCGAACCGGCCGCGGAATCAGTTACCGAGTCAGCCGCCGAAGCGTGAGTAGAAACACTGCCCGGCACTGAAGTTATTCCCCTAAACAAAAACCAGCGATCGCATGCACGTGCGATCGCTGGTTTTGTATTACGCTTGGCCGGCCAAATTGTCGTTGCCGAGCACAAGATGTTTCTTGCGATGAATGATTTCTTCCTGGCGTCCGTGCACCATCGGCCGCTTGTTCGGGTTGCCGAGGTAGCCGCACAGCCGCTTGACGACATCACAGGTGTCCGGGTTGTGATTGCCGCATTGCGGGCATTCGTACCCTTTTTCCGTCGCCTTGAACTCGCCCTTGAAGCCGCACTCGAAGCACTGATCGATCGGCGTGTTGGTGCCCAGGTAGCCGATCTTGTCGTAGGCGTAGTCCCACACGGCTTCCAGCGCCTTCGGATTTTGCTTGAGGTTCGGATATTCGCAGTAGTGGATGAACCCACCGGAACAATACTGCGGGTAATCTTTTTCAAAATCGAGCTTCTCAAACGGCGTCGGGGCCTTGCGCACATCATAGTGGAAGGAATTCGTGTAATAATCCTTGTCCGTGATGTCCTTGACGACGCCGAAGCGCTTCTTATCCAGCCGCGCAAACGTGTCGGTCAGGCTTTCAGACGGCGTGCCGTACACGGAAAAATGATAGCCGTATTCCTTTTCCCAGGCGACACAATGGTCATACAGATCCTTGACGACAGCCAGCGAAAAAGCCTTCGCATCCGGATTCTTTTCCCAGTCCGAGCCGTAAAAGACGGTGCCAACTTCATACAGGCCGATGTAGCCCAGAGACACGGTGGCGCGGGAATTCTTGAACAGCTCGTCGACTTTCTGGTCGTCGTTCAGCCGCTTACCGAAGGCGCCATACTTGTAAAGAATCGGCGCGGACTCCGGCGTGGCCTGCTTGGCGCGTTCCACCTTATAGACCAGGCCTTCCTTACAGATGGCGAGGCGCTGTTCGAGAATGTCCCAGAACTTCTTTTGATTCCCCTTGGACTCCATCGCGATCCGCGGCAGGTTCAAGGTGATGACGCCAAGGTTCATGCGGCCGGCGTTAACTTCCTTGCCGGTCTCCGGATCCTGCCAGCCTTGCAGGAAGGAGCGGCATCCCATCGGCGCCTTGAACGAACCGGTCAAGTCGACGATCTTATCGTAGGACAGCACATCCGGGTACATCCGCTTGGTCGCACATTCCAGGGCGAGCTGCTTGACGTCGTAATTTGGATCCTCGGGATTCAGGTTGAGCCCCCGCTTGAGGGTGAAGACCAGCTTCGGGAAGATCGCGGTGCGTTTTTCCTTGCCAAGGCCGGCAATGCGGATCTTCAGGATGTCTTTTTGAATCTCGCGTTCGATCCAGCTGGTCCCAAGCCCGAAACCCACCGTCACAAAAGGCGTTTGACCTTGCGTTGAATACAAGGTGTTGACCTGGTATTCCAGCGTCTGCAGGGCGTCGTAAATATCTTTTTTGGTCCGCTCCTTGGCAAACTTCTCCGCCGCGGCTTCATCGATCGGCAGCGTCTGGGCCTCCGCCAAGTGTTTTTGATAATTCTTCTCGGCAAACGGCGCCAGCACTTCATCGGTGCGGTCCGACGAGCACCCGCCATACTGAGAGCTGGCGACGTTCGCAATGATCTGGGTCATCTGGGTGACGGCGACCTGAATCGAATGTGCCGCTTCGACTTCGGCGTTCCCGATGCAAAAACCGTGCGTCAGCATTTCCTTGAAGTCGATCAGACAGCAATTGGTCTCAGCCATGTATGGCGTGTAGTCGAGGTCATGCCAATGGATATCGCCGCGCAGATGGGCATTGGCAACGGCAGGCGGCAGCATTTTCAGCCCGATTGCCTTGGCCACGGCCCCGGCGGTCAGATCCCGTTGCGTGGAAAAAACGCGGGAGTCTTTGTTGGCATTTTCGTGGACAACACTGGAATCGCGGTCAAGCAGACGCTGGACGTTGTAATTGACGTCGGACTTCTTGCTGCGCTCGATGTCGCGCTGGACGCGATAATCCGTGTAGGCCTTGCCCCACTCGTACTGATGGGCATCCAGCAACGCCTGTTCAACGATACTCTGGACTTCCGGGATACGGACGTCTTTTGCAAAACGCTCACAGATCGTGGCGACGGCGTCATCCGAGATCTGATCGATCAGATGATAATCCGCCGGGGTCAGCTCGCCATCGACCGCACGTGCGGCCTTAATGATCGCGTTGGTGATCTTCTGCTGGTCGAAGTCGACACTCCGCCCGTCGCGCTTTTTCACATTGATTTTTACCTTGAGATCGATCATGGCACTCACTCGCTTTCAAACTGATAGACTCAGTATAGCACGCGACACCCCCTAGATATAGTGGCGAGTATTGGAAAAATTATGTCTGCCGGCCATATATTGCGTGTTGTTCGATTGTATCGTGCACTGTTCATTCAGGCAAAAAACGCGTGTGTTCGCGCTTTGGCCCGCTCAGTCCTGCGACTGATTTTACCGGACTGATACAGTTACGCAGAAGGATTTTGCTATAATAGAGACAACAGAAATTTATTTACGAAAGGAGAACACTCATGTCAAAATCTCAACTCCAGCAGTTGCTCACCTGGGTCGTCATCATCATCTTGGCGCTGGTCCTGTTGCCATTCGTCGGCTCCGTGATCGGCCTGATCATCAAAGTCATCCTGTTTCTCGCCATTGTCGCCGGCCTGTACTGGGCTTATGTCACCTTCATCAAGAAGTAAGTTGGAAAGCGAAGTTTGGGCTTCGCTTTTTTGATTCCTGGGTGGGACGGCGGTACGTATTCGTTTTTCCGGTGTCACCCTGACCGTCCCCGTATTCGTCTAACCAAAAAGCCACCCGCCGACATCCGCCGCCTCGATCCTCAAGATCAAAGTAGCCGCACATCAGCGCGTGGCTTTTCATTTACCTGTTCACTTCATCAGATCAGCTTGCCGCTATCCATCAACGCCTTCACATCCGGCTGCACATGCTCATATTTTGCGAGTGTGTTGTCCCAGTCGATGAAGTAGAGCTTGTACCAGGTCAGGAATGTGTACACAGTCCAGAGCTGGCGGCGCGCATCGACCTTTTCATCAAAATTGTCCTGCAAGAGCTGGACCAACTGCTTCTGATCGAACAGGTCAGCGACCCAGTCTTCCTTAAACAGCGCGCGCACCTGGTCGCAGTAGTCGGCCTCGCGCAGCCACGTCTTCACCGGCACTGGGAAGCCGAGCTTCGGGCGGTTGGCCCAGTCGGCTGGCAGATGCTTGCCCGCAGCTTTACGGAAGGCATACTTGGTGTCTTTCGTATTCAGCAGCATTTTGCTTGGAATGCTGTTAGCAAGCTCCGCGACATCGCGGTCGAGGAACGGGACGCGCAGCTCCAGCGAGTGCGCCATCGAGATCTTGTCGGCCTTTTGCAAAATGTCGTTGAGCATGAAGTGATGCAGATCGATGTATTGCATCTGCTTGACCGGCTCTGCATCCTGGACCTTGGCAAAATCGGCCTGATACATCTGATGCACGGTGTGGTCATTTTGGTACTTGGCCTGCAGGATGCCATTGGCCTGATCCGAGGTAAAAATCGTTGGCTGGTCCGGATCATAGATCACGGATTCGCCGACATAATACTCAGATGGGGCGGCCGTCCAGGTATAGAGATGTACTTTGCCAGGGAACGCTGGCAGTTTTTTGATTCCACGCCCCAGCGAATGGCGAATCCCCCGCGGCAGTTTGCGCAAGCCGCTCGCGAAGACCTTCACCACCATTTTTTTCGTGTGCATGCCGTAGTTGACATAGCCGGCGAACAGCTCGTCGGCGCCTTCCCCGGACAGCACCACCGTGACCTTGCGCCGGGCAAGTTGGCACAGGTACCACAACGGAATGACCGACGGATTGCCATCCGGTTCGTCCATGTGATATTGCATCTCAGCGAAGTCACGGAAGGCGTCATCGCCGGTGACCGTGATCTCGTTGAAGTTCAGCCCGTTGTCATCGGCCAGCTCCTTGGCCACACTCGCCTCGTTGAACGGCCCGTTGTCAAAATTGACACTGAACACTTCTTTTGGCTTGAGCACCGAGGTCACGTAAGAGGAATCCACCCCTTCAGACAGAAAACTGCCCACCGGCACATCGGCAATGTTGTGCAGATGGACCGAATCGACGACCGTTTTATCGATTGCCTCAACCGTCGCCTCTTCATCACGCTTTTGATCGATGTCGTACTTGGCATCCCAATATTCGTGGATCTGCATCTCGTTGTCGTGGAACTCGAACCAGTGACCGGCCGGGAATTTATACACGCCCTTGAAGAAGGTCTCGTTCATATCGTTGTACTGATTCATCAGATACGGCTTGACCGCTTCCGTGTTGAGTTCCTTCTTGAAATTCGGATGCTTCAAAAACGCCTTGATCTCGGAGCCAACGATGAAGGTCTGGCCTTCGTGATAATAGTAAAGTGGCTTGATGCCGAAAAAGTCGCGGGCACCAAACAACGTCTTCTTATTTTCGTCCCACAGCAGATAGGCGAACATCCCGCGCACACGGCTGAGCGTGCCGGCCATCCCCCATTCCTCATACCCGTGCAGTAAAACTTCCGTATCAGCCTTCGTGCGGAACACATGCCCCTTCGCCAGCAACTCTTCGCGTAGGCTTTGATAGTTGTAGATCTCACCATTGAACGTGATCACCACAGAATTGTCTTCATTATACAGTGGCTGTGCCCCACCCTTTAGATCGATGATACTCAGGCGGCAAAAGCCCATCGCGAGCTCTGAATTGATATATTCCCCGCCGCCCTGCACATTTGGGCCGCGATGACGGATCATTTCCATCATCGCATTGATCGTCCCTTTTTTGTCCAGCACGGTCGGGTCGTTAAATGTGATAATGCCACACATGTTTTTTGCCTCCTTAAGCATCCAGTCCAAGCTATGGTAAAGCCTAATGAAACAGGCATTGCGTGTCAAGAAGGCACGCGCTTACACCCGCGAATTTTCCGAAAAATAAAAAAAGCACCGCCAGCGCGATGCTACGATCTGGATCCTAACGGACTTGAACCGTCGACCTCCTGCATGCCATGCAGGCGCTCTCCCAACTGAGCTAAGGACCCGAAAGGTTGATTTTTGAAGAAAATGGATCCGATGAGATTCGAACTCACGACCTCTGCCATGCGAAGGCAGCGCTCTCCCAACTGAGCTACGGACCCAAAACACAAGTAACATTGTATCGAGAAACCGCAGCGCTGTAAAGGACTATTTGCATAATCGGCAAAAAGGCTGGGCGGAATGAGACGCTGCCCGTTTCCATATCGTGATGCTGTCATGGGACGTCATCCCAATTGGCGGGACGCTCCTACCCTCACACAGCCGCCTGACCGCGCCACATTTGCGACGGCATCAAAAAAGCCGCCATTTGTCTCTGGCGGCTTCTGACGTCGGGTGATATCCGGTGGGTGGTCGGATATCTGGTCGTACTGGAGGAGTAAAATGAAAGAGTTGGATATGGGGGTGAAATGAGTTGGGGGGCTCATTTCGATTCTAATGATACCCATAAGATATGAAGATTTTGTGAACATATAGCATTTTATTTATGAATTACATAAGCTATTTTGTCGGAAGATGAACCGCCGCTGCCCGCAAGGTGAAGATCAAAACAGCCGTGAGCAGTGTCACAAAGAGCATGAAGAACAAAATGTGATAGCTCAGGGCCTCGATCAAAAGCGCGCCGATCAGCGGCCCCACCGCGCGCCCGGCCGACGCAAACATCTGCACGAAGCCCTGGTAGCGGCCTTTTTGGTTGCGCGGCGAATACAGATCCACATAAGTCGACACCGCGGGTAGCGCCAAGATCTCGCCGATCGTCAGGATACTGATGGCCAAAATAAATTGCCAATAATGAGTGGCGACGATCAGCACTAGGAACGAACTAGCAAACAGGGTAAAGCCCGCGGTCAGGCGCAGGCGAATGTGGCGCAGTAGCCAATCATCAAAGGCCGTTAAGATTGGCTGGCCCAAAACGATCAGGCTCGCATTAACGGTCCACAGGAAACTATAGTCGCGCACGGTCAACCCGATCTGCGGTGTCAACATGAACGCCGAAATGTTGCTTTGCCATTGCTCATAAGCGATCCAGGTGATGAACAGGACCGTCAGCAATAACGCCACATTCAGCCGATACGGCGCGACTTCCGGGGCCCCAGCCGCAGCCGCGGCCTTGACCCGGACCGGTTTTTCCACATTAAAGTGCAGGAGGGCCACCACGAAGAAGAGGCTGAACAGCAGGCAGGCTAAGGCGAAGATGTACGAGATGCCATGGGGCAAGACGAACCCGACGATCAGCGTGCCGATCACCAGGCCCAAGTTAGAGGTGAAATAGAGCACGTTGAAGACAAAACTTGGGCGCCGGCTGGTCGCAAGGGTCGCGTATGAGTTGACCGAGGTGATGACGATCCCATTGCCAAAGCCCATTGCCACCAGAAACAGCGGATACGCGGGCCAGCCATGCCACACGATCAGGCAGCCGGATGTGAGTGCCGCGAGCCCAATGCCCATCAAGATTGTGGGATATGGTTTCCACCGGTCAAACAAACGCCCGCCGACATAATTGCCGATCATCATCGCAAGTGAATTGCAAAATAGCACCGCCGCCGAAACGGTCAGGCTTTCGTGCAGGTATTCATGCATGTAGATCGTGGTTAATGGCCAAATGAAACTGATGCCGGTATTGGTGATCAGCGACCCCAGAAACAGCCAATTAAGATGAAGTGTTTGCCTGCGCACCACGCGGACCTCCTCGAAAAAAATGTGACGTGTTCATTGTACCGAAGGGCCTCGTAGTTGTCCGGTGAGATGGGCAATTTCTCATCGACATTCGGGCGTTTTTCATCACCTGCTCACGAAAGCGGTTGCCGAAACGCAGAATTATAGAAGGAATCTTCTAAAATCCTGGTATGAGGCGTTTCTAAACCCCGGGCCTTGCGGTACACTAAAACTAATAGTGAAGAATGTGAGAGGAAATGCCATGACGATTCAATCCAGTTTGACCTACCAAAAACAGTTCTTTAATGACTTTAGTGATGCGTGGGATAAACGGTCCACTTATCGCTTATACAAGGGCATCGATACCACCGCCGAAAATTTGCGGCTTGAGCTGGCCGAGACCCCTGGCTACATTTTGGCGTATGACAAGACCGGCGAAAACGAGCTGCATGATTTTCTGCAGGCGGACCTGATCAAGTTTTTGAGCGGCCACATTCCGTTTTTCGAAGTAGCCGATAATGGGCAAGTCTTTTTCGGCGACTGGTTCCACCGGCGCGAATTTGGCCGGCTGAATGTGTTCACCCGGTCCATCGACCAAGTCACAGAAAGTCAGCGCACGATCTTGCCGCAGCTGGAAGCATTTTCCGAGGATCCGGATCATTATCTGGATCTGCAGCTAGAGGCGATGCGCAAACACGTATATGCCGAGGTGAACACCTTGTCCAACCAGCTGGAAAGTCTTGAGGCGGAGGCCCCGGCCCAACCGACTCGGCAAAATCCGACCAGTTCGTTCCGCGGCTTGATCAAGAATTTCATCGACCCGGATGATGATGACAAGCCGGCACCAACCCCGCGGCGGGCCAGCGCGCCTGATCAAGGCAAGCTGCGCAGTCGCTTCGATGCGGCCAAGGCTGAAGCCGACAGTGAATTTGATGCCAAAAAGCGCCAGATTCAGGTTGCCGCTGCGATCACCCGTTACGAATACCAAGCCGTGATGAACACCTATAGCTCCGTGGCCCAGTTCGAGAACATCCTGACCAGTCTGCGCGATGACTTCATGCGCGCACTTGAACTCAAGGAGGAACAGGCCAATGCTTAATTATCAAGACAATTTATTACAAGAGATCATCCCGGTTCATCTGACGGCCAAAGAGGCGCGCACGAAGATCGCCGCCCGCTACCGCAAGCAGCTGGACGCGATGCGCAACGACCCACTTTGGAGTGCGAACGAACCGGCGCTGCTCAATGCGACTTTGAGCTACACGAGCCTGCTGGCGGACAAGTTGGCGCAAGCCCTCACCGACCTGGATGGCCTCGACGCCGATTTTGCCAAGCGCCTGTGGCTCGACCCGATCGCCCCGCAGCCGGAACATGGCGCGGTGAATTTCTACCTGGCCGGCGACGGGAAAAATACGCTGCTGATGACCCTACAGGATGCGCTAACCGACGACGCGCGGCTAGTGGCCGTCAACCTGCCGACCCTGATTCAGATCACCGCGACGGATCCGGAGCGCCAGCCATTTGAACCCGACGAACTGGCTGCCTTGAGTCTGATCACCAAGGCGCTTTACACCGCGGATTACAGTTTCAAGACGGTCGACGAAACCGTGCTGCAGCCGGTCGACGGCTTGGCCTTCGCCACCCGCGAAGACGACACCAAGACGGTTGCCAAGCAGCAAGCCGTCACCCAAGCCGGCGACATCGAGCTCACACTGGATCTCGGCGCCGCCGCCCTTGCCTCTTACCATGTGGTGGATGACCAGGGCCATGATTGGATGGACCTCGGCACGGACAGCCAGGACGGCACCATTTTGACCTGGGCCTCGACCACCATTCCAGACGAGTTGGTCGGCCACACCCTGACCCTTGAAGCCGCGACCCGCTCGGATGAAAATGTGCCGGCGCTGGATGAGCTCTTCGTTATCGCCAGCAACAACGCCATCCTCATGCGGCAAGGCAAGGCGTCCGGCAGCTACGAATTGGCGCTGCCAAATCATCAGACCCTGGCTGTTCACGTCGATGCGGCCCATGGCAAAATTCGCCTGAGCTACCCGCAACGTGACGTGCAGATTCTGGAGCTCACCCATCAATATCCGTTCTTCGGCGAATGGCTCCGCGTCGTTTTACCGCAGCGCCGCGCCTTTAATTAAAGCCTCACGAACTTTTCGTGCAAAAATCTTGGGATGCCCTTATAATAGGCGCATCCCATTTTAGGAGGCATCCGTTTTATGGCTAATGAATTTCCACAAGTTCTCACCATCGCCGGCGTCGATAGCGACGGCAGCGCAGGCGCGCAAGCCGACCTGCACAGCTTTTTCATGCGCGGCACGTATGGCACCTTGATCCTGACCGCCGCCGTGGCTGGCAACTCCTATGGCATTTTCGACAGCGTGGTGATGCCGGTCGATTTCATCAATAAGCAATTCGATGTGCTCGCCGATGACCTCCACATTCGCGCCGCCAAGACCGGCATGCTGGCCGATGCCGCCACTATGAAGGCCGTGGCCGCGAACCTCACGAAGTACGATTTCGGTGCCTTGGTGCTCGATCCCGTGATCTCCACCAAGCACGGCAACACCCTGATGGAAGAAGAAGCCCTTTCAACGTTGAAAAATGTGCTCCTGCCGCTCACCACTGTCATCACCCCGAATTTCTATGAGACCCAGCATCTGGTTGGCCGCGAGCTCCACTCCGACGCCGACATTGCCGAAGCCGCCGCAGAGATTCAGGCCCTGGGCGCGAAAAATGTGGTGCTCAAGGGTCGCCACGACAGCGATGACCAGACGGAAGTGCGCGATTATATTTTGCTGGAAAACGGCAAGCATTTCTGGCTGACCGGGCCGTATTTTGCCACCGAACGCAAAAACGGTACCGGCGACACCCTCAGCGCCGTCATCACCGCGGAACTCGGCAAGGGCACCCCGGTGGAAGATGCGATTCGCATCGCCAAGCATTTCGTCGACACCGCGATTCAAAACGAGATCGCCGTTGGGCATAAGTTCGGTCCGATCAATCACTGGGCCGTGCCAATCGTTTTGCCAAAACAAACTGAAGAATAAGTCGCAGATGCGTGCGTGGCTCCGGAAACAGGGCCACTTTTTTGTGCGGTTGGGGCCGGCGACGGCGAGTGGCGGGGCGCGGTAGAGCTGGCTTGGCGAAAATCGGGCTGGAACGCCCTGGGCACGACTTGGCGCCACCCGCGGAAAGGCGCCGCGTCTGCCTTCAAGCTCGGCCTTATCGTAAGCGGCAAGCCGCTAACGAAAATTTCAGGGCTGAGCCCAATTTTCACCTGCACCATCCGACCGGCGCCACGCCACTAGCCGGTCGCCTTCAGATATCAGAGCATCCCCGTTCTGTTCAATTCACTTTTGAACTCAGTGAGCGTTCTTCGCGAGCGCTCGGCCCAGTCGTTGCCCACAAAAATAGCGATTCTCGCAGGTATCATTTATGCGAGAATCGCTTTTCTTCTATTATAAAGGAATTTGTTTAGCCGCATCGGGCATCCTACTTCATTCGCAGCACTGTGATCAGCTCCAGTACACTCATCACGATCAAGACTACGCCAATGACTTGCAGCATTAGCAGCACGCTGCGGAATGGATTGAACACCAGGACGATGCCGACGAGCAAGACCAATATGCCATAAAGAATTTGCGGCAACGGTGAGACGTTGACGTAGCGCTGATTGCGTTTGGCGGAGGTCACGCGGTCCAAGCCGTATGCGATCAGCGCGATGCCGATCAACAGCGGCATCATGCTTAAGATTGGGCGCAACAAAACCCACACCAGCAGCGCCGCGATCAGAAGCGAGACACCGCGCACGAAGCCGGCGTCACCCATGCCGCTTCGCCGATCGCGCAGGCCAGTTGCCAGGTCCGGCACCGCCATCACGATCAAAACCACGATGATCAGCCACTTCACGGTCGAATACACGGTGCCCGGCGCCAGGACAAACCACACGCCGCACAGCGCCATTAAAAGGGTGCGCAACCACGCCCATTGTTTCAGATGATCGATCAATACTTGCATGCCACTCGCTCCGTTTCCAAGATTTATGCTTACTTTACCACGGAAAAAAGCGGCGGACATTGGACCTAAGGGGGATTTTTTCTCGGCCAAAAGCGGCGGATGACTGTCACCAGCGGGAATGGTCCCACGTGCGGCCGTCCACCTCGCCCTCGGCCAACTCGAGGCGCTGCGCCTGGGCGCGAATAAAATCGCTGAGCGCAACAAATTTGGCGCGCGTTTCATAATCTTCCGCGATGGCGGCCAGCGCCTCTGCTTGGCTGAGTAGCCAGTCTGTTTCGCTCAATCTTCTTCCCCTTCTTTCAGCTCGTTGATCGTCTCCTGCAGATGGACCAAGGTCTCCTGCCGAGTCGCCAGCGTTTGCCCCACCAGCGCGGCCTGGTCCCCCAAGTCAGCCAGTTGGTCGAGCCACCAGTCGGCCTGCTCACTTAATTTGTCCGGATGAGCCAACGTGAGATATTGCTGGTAAGCCACCAACAATTTTTGGTGTGCCGCCTCATCCTGATACGAAAACTGATCGATCACCAACGGCGCCAGCATGCGCAGCCCTGTTTTGCGCGCCAGCGCGGCAAATGGGGAAAATAGTTCGCTGAGGCTGACCCCTTCCGCCCCGCCAAGTTGATAGCCGCGAGCCGGCTGCCCCAGGTTGACGACAAGGCCGAGGCTCTTGCCGGTAAGCAGGCCGCCGTGGGCATCGTACACGGCTGAGCGGACCCACACCTCGTCCAGCCACTGATAGAGACTGGCCGGTGCCGCATACCAATACAGCGGAAACTGAAAGATGATGCGGTCGGCGGCGCGCAGAAGGGCCTGTTCCTGTGCGGGGTCAAACGGGAGGCTGGCGTCGAGATGATGCCAAGTCGCATCGGCGATCGTCGCCGCGCTGGCTTTGAGAAACTGCTGGGTCTGAGACTGGTCCAGCGTCGGGTGACTGACCACGATCAAAGTTTTCATTTGGAATCACTCCTTGAGTAGCTGCATCCGGCGCAACAATTTTTTCTGCACGGTCGGCAAGGCGAGGCTGGCCAGCTCAGGTTCCGGCACCCACCGCGCCGGCAGCGTCGCCAGGGAAAATTCGTCCGTCTCGGCCTGCACGATCGTCATCGTCCATTTCTGATGCGTAAACGTATGGGTGACTGGCCGCAGCCCCGGGTCGCTCAGCGTGAGCGTCGTCCCTGCTTCCGCCCCGAATTGCTGGGCCGCCTCCTGTAAACGGGCCGGGGCCAGCGTTTCTTCCAGTTCATCTTCGGCGATCAGCGGAAACATCCAGAGATCGCCGAGCATGCCAGTCTGCGGCCGCTGCATGAACAACCAGCCGGCCGGACTGTGAATCGCCAAGGCGAGGTATGCGATCGGCACCGGCCGCGGCTTTTTCGTCTTAACCGGAAAGTCGAGGACGCGCCCGCTTTGAAAACTGGCGTCAAACGCGGCCACTGGGGAATGTTCGGCGTCGGGGTCGCTGGCCCGCATGTAAGTCGAACCGAGGTCCATGATGGCCTGATTGAAGTCGCCCGGCCGCGCGGGATCGATCACCCGCCGAATCACGCAGTCGAACACCGCCCGCGTTTGCGGCTTTGCGATATCATCCTCGATGCAAAACAGCCGGGCGAAAACGCGAAACGCATTGCCGTCAATGGCAGGCGCCACCTCATTGAAGGCGATGCTGGCGATGGCCCCCGCCGTGTACGGGCCGATGCCCTGCAAGGTCTGGAGTTCAACGGCCGTGGTCGGAAAATTACCAGCATAATCGCGGACGACTTGTTGCGCCGCTTCCTGCAAGTGGCGGGCGCGGGAATAATAACCGAGCCCCTCCCAAGCCTTCATCACCTGCGCTTGCGGTGCATCGGCCAGGGCCTGCACCGTCGGAAATTGGGTGAGAAACGCTTCATAGTATGGAATAACGGTCTGCACCTGCGTCTGCTGGAGCATGGTCTCACTGACGAGCACGTGATACGGCTTATGATCGCGGCGCCAAGGCAGGTCGCGCTTATTTTGGTCATACCAGGTCAAAAGGGTCTCGCGAAATGCGGCAATCTTTTTATCTGACCACGGAAATGGTGCAGTTTCAGTCATAATGAGGCTCCGTTTCTTTTACTTGTTGCCTCCATTATACATGAGGTGGGCCGAGGGTGAGCTGCAACCGCCCGAGCCGACCTACCTGTTCCACCATCCCGCGGGCCTGCGCACCCTTTCATAGTTGGGCTCCGCCGAGCAGGTCTGAGACGTCTAGCTGTCTTGGGTACTCGAGGCGAAGTACGCCTCAAGCACCCAAGGCAGACTATCCGCTCAGACCTAAACGCTCGGCTGCGCACCCTTTCATAGTTGGGCTCCGCCGAGCAGGTCTGAGACGTCTAGCTGTCTTGGGCACTCGAGGCGAAGTACGCCTCAAGCACCCAAGGCAGACTATCCGCTCAGACCTAAACGCTCGGCTGCGCACCCTGAATCAAAAAAACAGCCCCGATCATTGATCGACGCTGCAACAGACTAGTATC
Source organism: Lacticaseibacillus yichunensis (assembly GCF_003946405.1). Classification (GTDB taxonomy): domain Bacteria; phylum Bacillota; class Bacilli; order Lactobacillales; family Lactobacillaceae; genus Lacticaseibacillus; species Lacticaseibacillus yichunensis. Next base: position 20,833 of record NZ_RHOG01000031.1, read on the forward strand.
AGGTTAATTTTCATTCTCGAGCTTCTCGGCTGCTTTGTCGATTGTGGCAAACCCTGACTCGGTCTTCTTGACTGGGTGCTCTGCGCGCTCCTTTTCAGCTTCCTGGATCAGCGCTTTACGCTCTTCTTTACTGAGCTTTCCTGCCATCATTCTCGCCTCTTTTTCGATGAAATAGAGTTGAGAGGTATGGCGCCTCTCGACGTGATAGTTATAACACACTTCCGCATAATTAGCACATGAGCGGTTTCTCTGCTAACGGGCAATTTGGTTAAGTTGCCTACGCCCAGCCCGCGTTCGGGCAAATGTAAAAGTTTTGCATCGGTGCTCAATCCGCGGCATGAATAATTTTAAGATGCGATTCGCCGGTGCCGTCCGCAATCACCTGGAGCTGATCTGGGACAGTCGCCTGTAGCTCGCTGACGTGGCTGATGATACCGATCATGCGCGCGTTGCCTTCGATGCTTTCAAGCGCGTTCATCGCGGTATCCAAACTGGCGCTATCCAGCGAGCCAAAGCCTTCGTCGATAAACAGCGCATCAATGGAGACCCCGCCCGATTCCTGTTGAATCACCTCGCCCAGCGCCAGCGCCAAGCTCAGTGCGGCGATGAAGCTTTCCCCGCCGGACAGCGTGTGAACCGAGCGCGTTTGGCCGAGTTGATCGTCGTATACATCGATTTCAAGGCCCGAGCGATTTGCGGTACTACCGCCCGCCTCGTGGAGCTTGAATTGATACCGACCGGCAGAAAGGGTCTGGAGGCGCTGCGTCGCCGCCGTCAAAACTTTCGCCAAATAAGCCCGCAAGACATACCGCTCCAGACTCAACTTCTGCGTATTTTTCCCATGCGCCACGGCGTAAAGATTGCTGAGGGCGTTGGCCTCGTCGATCAGCGCCCCACTTTGCTGGTGCGCGGCCTCGATCTGATCAAACAGGCGCTGGTTGGCGTCGCGCTTGGCCGTGGCCGCCGCGACGGCTTGTTGGGCGGCTGTGAAAATGGCATCCGCGCTGTCTCGCTGGTCGCTAAGCCCCGCCACATCCGGCTCCGGCTGACCGGCGATGGTGGTGGTGGCCTGCTGCTTCAACGCGGTCTGGCGGGCAAGAGCCTCGGTCGCTTCGGCCAACGACTCAGTCAGCGTTCCAATCTGATCCAGCTGCGCGCGCAAGGCGGCGAACTGCGCGCGACCTTCTTGCGGGAAAAAGCCATCCAGGTCTTCGTCAAATGCGGCGTTGCCCGTTTCGAGGCGCGAGCGGGCCGTATCCAATTGTTCCTGTTGGGTCGCCTGGCGCGCACGCAATTGGTTATCTTTCGCGGCGGCCCTTTGAACAGCCGTGGTCGCACCGGCGAGCCGGGCATCATAGTCGCGAATTGCCTGCGTCAACTGCTGACTTTGCGTCTCGATCTCATCCTTGGCTGGCGCGTCCGCGGGCAAGGCTGCCTGCAGGGTCTGCGCCTTGGCAGCCGTTTCCGCAAATTCAAGCGCGGCGGTGTTGGCCGCCTCGACTGCCGTTTGATGGGCGGTCTCCAGCTGCGTCAACTGCCCCTGCAACCGAGTCTGACTATCAGTGAGCGTTTCAGTCTGCGCCGTTTCGTCTGCGACTTTTGCCTTCAAGTCCTGTTGCCGTTGCACAAGCGCCGCCATCGTGGCTTCGGCATCCCCGCCCGCCAAGCCACCGGCCGCCTTTTGAATCTCGGCCTCATTCACGTTGAGCTGCTTCGCCGTTGTTTCGAGCTGACTTGTCAGTTGGGCCAGCGCCGTTTCCTTGGCGACGCGTTGCTGTTGCGCCGTTTGCCAGGTGGCCTGACGCGCATCGATGGTTTCCTGCGACACGCCGTTCAGAACAGCCGTCGCGGCAGGATGTGGGTGATCCAAGCTCCCGCAAACTGGGCATGGCGCATCCGGCGACAGTTGGGCGGCCAAGGTTGCGATCTGATCGGCCAACAAGGCGTCATGCGCCTGTTGATAATCTTGCTGAGCCGCTTCTTCGCGAGCTTGAAGCACCGTCAGCTCATCCGCTGTCTGGCGCTCCGAAGCGGCGAGGCGCGCCTGCTGTGAAAGAAGTGCCGCGTGCTGGGTCGCGAAGGGCCGCGTTGCCGCCAGCAGTTGGTCAGCCGCCTGCAATGCCGCCACATGACTCCCAGCTACCAACCCGGCGAGCGCGGTTTCGCCAGCGGTCAGTTCGACATGAAGCTCGGCCTGCTGCTCGGTGAGCTGGCCAAGCGTCGCCTGTGCCGCCGTCACCGCATCCTGGCTGGTGGCCTGCGCCGTGAGCGCTTGCGCAAGCCCCTGCAATTGTGTTCGCAGCGTCGCCAGTCGCTTGAACTGATCGCGTTTGGCGTCGACTGCCGCGCCCTGGGCCGCCAGTGTCTTTTGGGCCTCAGTCGCCTGAGCCAGGACCTCCTGATTTTTGGAAAATGCGTCGGTGGTTGCCGCTAATTCGGTCTTTGCTTCCGCGATCTGCTTGGCCAGTTCAGCCAGTTGATCAGCCACGGCGGTGCGGCGATCGACCCATTGGAGCTGGCCCAATTTTTCCTGCTGGGCTGTGCGCTGATCCTGCTCAGCCGCCAGCGTGGCCAGAGCCGCAGTCGCTGTTTTCAGCTGCGCATAGGCGACTTCAAGTTGACGCGCCGCCGCCAGCTGCGCTGTGGCCTGGTCAAACGTCTTGCGCGAGCTGGTCAGCGTCGTCTGCGCCGTTTCGGCCGCCGCGACCAAACTGGCCAGCACCGGGCGCATCGCCTCGAGTTGATCTGCGATGCGCGCATCGGCGGCCGGCCGCACCACATCTTCAGGGTACTCAAACTGCCCGGCCAGCGTCTGCAGGCGCGCCTTCAGCTCAGCCGACCGTGTCGCCGCCTTGTCCGCCATGTCCTTGAGGGCCAATTCCCAACTGGCATAGCGGTCCGTGCCAAATAAATGCCGAAGCAGCACCGCCTTGTCATCACTGCTAGCATCCAAAAATTGGCGGAACTCGCCCTGCGGCAGTAGGACCATTTGGCGAAACTGCTGGGCATCCAAGTTGAGAATCGCGCCAACTCGCGCATCCACCCCGCCGCGCTTCGTCAGCTCGGCCTCCTCTTCCCCATTTTTGGCGATCCGCATCGAGACCTGTGCGGGACGGGCCGTGGAACCTTTGCCATTCTTGTAGGCATTGATCTGGGCCGGCCGCCGTGTGATCACGTAGTCGCGGCCCCCATGGCTAAAAGTCAGAGTCACCTCACTGATGTCGCTTTCCTCCGCAAAGGTGGAGCGCAAAGCGGCGCCATCCCGGTCATCGCTGGATGTGCTCCCGTACAACGCAAAGACCATCGCATCGAAGATCGTGGTCTTCCCGCTGCCTGTTTTCCCACTGATCAAAAACAGCGGCCGGTTCTCAAAGGCGGTGAAGTCCACCTCAGCCTCGCGATACGGCCCAAAAAAGGCCATCGCCAATTTCTTCAGTTGCATCACTCCGCCCCCTTTGTGTGTGCCAGCGCCTGTTTCGCCCATTCGGCCTGCTCAGGCGTCAACTTGTCGCCGGTCACTTGTTCAAAAAACGTATCCAGCATCGCCATCGGACTGATTTTCACACTCGTTGTTTCGCTGACAACCTCACCTTCGATGCCGTTCGCCCGCGCCAGCGTCAACACGCGCGGAAAGACCTCGCGCAGCTGCGCCATCACGTTGGGAATCACCGCCGTGTCGGTCAACGTGATCGCAGTGTAGGCATCGCGGTCGTATTCGCCCGGCGTCGCGTGCAAAAAATCCGCAAACGGGCCGGTCAGCGTCTGCAACTCATGCAGCGGGGCCAGCGGGACGAAGCGGCGCGCCATCGTTTCGGTATCGAGGATGAACACCCCTTTTTCCTGATGCGCCTCGGACACGGAAAATTTCAACAGCGACCCCGCGTATTGAATTTTCTCTGCCCGCACCGCGTCCTTATTGTGCAAATGGCCCAGCGCCACATAATCAAACGGGGCAAGCGCTGTGACCGGCACAGCATCGAGGCCGCCGACATTGACCAGCGTTTCCGAATCTGAATGCTCGCTGCCCGCGGCAAAGAAATGCGCGATCAGCACATGCCGTTTGGTCGGGTCAAACAGCGTCTGCATTTTCGCCACGACCGGCTCGATCGCTTTTTGAATATTCGTCAGCGTCTCGTCCTTGAAGTACAGCCGCGCGTCGACCGGCTGGAAAAATGGCAACAGGAAAAATTGCGTGTCGCCCAATACCACCGGGGAAAACGCCTCCTCCAGCCGCGTGTTCAAATAAAGCCCGGTCGACTGGAACCACTCCCGGCCCGTGCGGAGGCGTACCCCGGAATCATGATTGCCCGAGATCACCAGAAGTGGCAGATTCATTTCACGATTGAGTTCAAATAGCATCTGATCGACCAGCGTCACCGCCTCTTCGCTGGGCAGGGCGCGATCGTACACATCCCCGGCCAGCATGATGACATCGACGTGTTCCTGCTTCGCGAGTGACTTGAGCTCGTCAAAAACAGCGCGTTGATCCTCCAATAGATCGAACCCGTTGAGCTTTTTTCCGATATGCCAATCGGCGGTATGCATGATCTTCATTTGCGGTTGCCCTTTCCTGTGCGTTATCGCTTTGATTGTATCATTCAGGGCCCTGCGCTGCCGTGACGATTTTTGGCGACACCTATATATTACGCAAGCCGTGCAAAATCGACGGGCCCTGAGCAAAAATGTTGGCGAAAGATTTTGGGCCACACCTAAACGCTCGGCTACGCACCCTGAAGCAAGTTGGGCTTCGCCGAGCAAGGGTGACACATATAGTCGTCCCGTTCGCCCGATGGCCAAGTGCGCCATCAACCGCCCGGGCCGCACTATCTGTCCACCCCTAAACGCTCGGCTTCGCACCCTGAAGCAAGTTCGGCTCCGGCTCGCATGGTGGAAACATCTAGGCATCTCCTGCACTCGGTGGCAAGGAGCACCACCAAGCGCATGAGCTGACCTAGCTGTTCCACCATCCCGCGGGCCTTCGCACCCTGAATCAAAAAGCCGCCGCATGCCGCGACGGCCGAAACTGCTTATTAATAGATGCCGGCAACTTGGGCCTGCGCGACTTCATGTGCCATGAACTCATCATAGGTGATGTCGGCGCGGTCGACGATGCCTTTCGGGCCAACTTCGACGATGTGGTTAGCGATCGTCTGAATGAACTGATGATCGTGGCTCGTGAACAGCAGCGACCCCTTGAAGTCGATCAGCGCATCGTTCAGGCTGGTGATACTTTCCAGGTCGAGGTGGTTGGTCGGGTCATCCAACAGTAGGACGTTGGCCTTGCTCAGCATCATTTTCGCCAAATACGAGCGGACCTTTTCGCCCCCGGACAAGACGGTGACCTGCTTCAACACTTCGTCACCGGAAAAAAGCATCCGACCCAGGAAGCCACGCAGGAAGGTGTTGTCGCTTTCCTCTTTGCTGGCAAATTGGCGCAACCACTCAAGGATATTCAGCGACGGATCAGAAAATTCCGGCGTTAAGTCTTTTGGCATCGCTGCTTGCGTCGTCGTGACGCCCCACGTGATCGTGCCCTCGTCTGGCGTCATCGTGCCTGCCAGAATCTGCATCAGCACGCTGGTCGTGACGTCCGAGCGCGAAATGAACGCCGTCTTGTCGCCGGGACGCAGGATGAAGTTGACGTTGTCGAGCACCTTCACACCATCGATTGTCTTAGACACGCCGGACACGCGCAGCAGGTCGTTGCCGATCTCACGCTCCGGGTCGAACTTGATGAATGGATACTTGCGGCTCGACGGCTTGATGTCGTCCAACGTGATCTTGTCGAGCTGCTTTTTCCGTGACGTCGCCTGCTTGGACTTGGACGCATTCGCGGAAAATCGGGCGATGAACTCTTGCAGCTGCTTGATCTGCTCTTCTTTTTTGGCGTTAGCCTGACTGCGGAGCTGTTGCGCCAACTTCGAGCTTTCCAGCCAAAAATCATAGTTGCCGACGAACAGCTGAATTTTCCCGAAATCCACATCACACATCATCGTGCAGACTTGGTTCAAAAAGTGGCGGTCATGGCTGACCACGAGCACCGTATTTTCATAATCAGCCAAAAAGTCTTCCAACCAGGCGATGGTTTGCGGATCAAGCCCGTTCGTCGGCTCATCCAGCAGCAACACGTCCGGCTTGCCGAACAGCGCCTGGGCCAAGAGCACCTTGACCTTGTCCCCTTCCGGCAGCTCCGCCATCAGCGTCTGATGGGCGCTTTCCGGAATGCCAAGCGACTGCAAGAGCTGGCTGGCGTCACTTTCGGCGGTGTAGCCATCCATCTCGGCGAATTCGCCTTCAAGCATGCCGGCCTTCATGCCATCTTCTTCATTGAAATCCGCCTTTGCGTACAAGGCGTCTTTTTCAGTCATCACTTCGTAAAGGCGTGCCCAACCTTGCAGCACCGTGTTCATGACAGTCTGATCGTCGAACGCAAAATGGTCCTGCTTCAGACTGCTCATCCGTTCGTTGGGATCAAGCGAAACGGTCCCAGTCGTCGGGGCAAGTTTGCCCTCGAGGATGCGCAAAAACGTGGACTTGCCAGCGCCGTTTGCGCCGATGATGCCGTAACAGTTGCCGGGGGTGAATTTCAAATTGACATCGTCATACAACTTGCGGTCTGAGAAGACCATGGACACATTCGATACAGTTAACAAGGCGATTCTCCTTCTATTGTTAGTCATCCCATCTTAGCAAATAAACATGGCGGAAGAAAGGGTATGACGAACGGCGGTTAGGCCTGACCAGGTCGTAAAGCCTGGCTCAGAAAACTGACGATCGACCACTTGCAGCCCGCCAGCTCGTCTAAAAGTTGTGCACAACTTTTTTGTCTCGGCCGGCCTTTTTTCCACCGGGTTATGGTACACTTTACTTGATGATAAAGATTATAAACTGGAGGGACCAATATGCCGATCAATCTGCGTCAAGTTCAAGACGTCTATAAAGACGCCGGCGATAATATTATTTTTGCTACGATGAAACTGAACCGCCAGGACCATGCCAGCGACCTTGAGACCATTCAAGACCTCTCAGAGCGCCTGCCTGCCTTCATCAACTCCATGAATATTCGCTATCCGGACAGCGGCCTCGCCGTTGCATTTGGCCTGTCGCGCAACGCCTGGGATTACTTATTCCCCGATGCAAAGGTGCCGGCTGAGCTCGAGGAATTCCAGGCGATCGAAGGCCCGAAATTCACCGCACCGAATACCCCCGCCGACCTATTTTTCCACATTCGTGCCCGCAATTCGGCCGTGCCGTTCGAGATCATGTCCGAAGTCATGGACCGCATCCGCGCCAACGTCACGACGATCGATGAAACTCACGGTTTCCGCAACTTCGAAGGCCGCGCAATCATCGGCTTCGTCGACGGCACGGAGAATCCGAGCGCGCTCGACACGCCGGAGTACGCGGTGATCGGCGATGAAGATCCTGATTACATCAACGGGTCCTACGCGTTCGCGCAGAAATATCTGCACAACATGGAGGCGTGGAACAAGCTGAAGATCGAGCAACAGGAACGTGCAATCGGCCGTAAAAAATACTCCGATGTCGAGCTCGAAGACGAGGAAAAGGCACCGAACGCCCACAACGTCGCCTCCCAAGACAATGAAGGCGGCGTCGAGCACAAGATTGTCCGGATGAATGTGCCATTTGCGGATCCGGCGAAAAATGTGAACGGGACCTATTTCATCGGGTACGCGCGCCACTGGACCGTCACCAAGCGCATGCTGAATAACATGTTCAGCAAATCCGACCGCCTGCTCGATTTCTCCACCCCAATCACAGGCGAAGTCTTCTTCATTCCTTCAAAAGCAACGCTGGACGCCATCGTGGATGATGACCTGCCAGCCAAAGACTGATCACAAAAAGCTTGGGCCAAGACATCTGTTTTGGCTCTTTTTTTTACCTTTTCACCGGCCGTTGCCTTGGCTAGAAACGCCGGCACTCTGGCATTTCCCTGTGGCCGGCGCCAACCACTGTGCCCCACTTCTCGCGGCCACAGTCAGGAACCGCGTCAGGCCGGCATTTTCATTCTCATCAAGCCTGCCCCAGAAACGCATTAGAAGGGTGACTTCGATCCGTTATTCACCGTTAGTGGTCAAAATGACCGTTAAAGGCGCGTGGGCCAACTGCGTGATTAAGTCTTGATCTGACCACCAGGGCGTCAAAAAAGTAATGTGATGGCATCACACTTCAGATGACGCCCCTCGCCTGGATTCTGAATCAGTGTGACAGCATCACACCAATAATAAAGCCATTTCCAGGGGGGCGCGATCTCTGAGATCGGAAATATCGAAGATCTGCTCCAGTAAAAGTAAATTGGCCGTCTCAGACACTGCAAATTTGTGGCCGCATCAGAACTTCAGGACTCGTGGTCCGCAAATTTGATATGTATTGTCCAATAAGACAACAGCTGCAGTTCCAGGATCCGAGCCCAGGTGGAAAACGAATCCTGCGATCTCTGAGATCGTAAATATTGAAGATCTAACCACGCAGAAGCAAATCGGCAATCTCAGAGATCGCAAGCCTGTGGCCACACCGGAGCCTCTGGACTCGTGGTCCGCGAATTTGCCATATTTGGCCCAAAAAGGCGACATCCGCGGTCCCGTGGTCCGCACGACCCCTAAATTTCTGATAGACAATAGTGTGATGGCGTCATACTGTTGCGACCTTTGCCCAGGTGGAAAACGAATCCTGCGATCTCTGAGATCGTAAATATTGAAGATCCAACCACGCAGAAGCAAATCGGCAATCTCAGAGATCGCAAGCTTATGGCCACGCCAAAGCCTCTGGACTCGTGGTCCGCGAATTTGCCTTGTTTAGTCCAGAAAGACAGCATTTGCGGTCTCGGAGTTCGCACACCCTAAATGTCCAATGAAAAATAATGTGTTGGCGTCACACTGCTACGGGCTTTGCCCAGGGGGCGTGCGGATCCTGCGATCTCTGAGATCGGAAAAATTGAAGATCTGACTCCGCAGAAGCAAATCGGCAATCTCGGAGTTCACGAAATCTAGACCGCATCAAAACTTTCAGACTCGCGGTCCACGAATTTGCCATGTTTAGTCCAGAAAGACAACATTTGCGGTCTCGGGGTCCGCGCCCCCAAAATGTCTGATTGAAATAATGTGATGCCATTACACTGTTACGAGCATTGCCCAGGTGGAACCCGGATACTGCGATCTCTCAGATTGGAAATATTGAAAATCTAACCCCAAATAACCAAATCGGCAATCTCAGAGATCGCGAAATCTAGACCGCATCAGGACTTCTGGACTCGTAGTCCGCGAATTTGCCCTATTTGGTCCAAAAAGGCTACATCCGCGGTCCCGTGGTCCGCACGCCCTAAATTCCTGATGGAAAATAGTGTGATGGCGTCACACTGTTGCGAGCTTTGCCCAGCTGGAAACTGGATACTGCGATCTCTGAGATCGGCAATTATTGAAGATCAGACCTCGCAGAAGCAAATCGGCAATCTCGGAGATTGCAATCTTGTGACCACGCCAAAGCCTCTGGACTCGTGGTCCGCGAATTTGCCATGGTTGGTCCAAAAAGGCTACATCCGCGGTCCCGTGGTCCGCACGACCCCCGAATTCCTGATGGAAAAAAAGATGGCGTCACACCGATGCAGGGGGTAACCCAGATAGAGTTACGTTGCCACGATCTCTAAGATCGGAAATATCGAAGGTCTGCCCCTGTAGAAGCAGATTGGCAATCTCAGAGCTTGCGAAATCCAGACCGCATCAGAGCTTTCGGACTCGTGGTCCACGAATTTGTCTCTTTTAGTCCAGAAAACCAACATCCGTGGTCCGCATGACACCCCAGGATATTCCAGTGAACTAGTGTGACCCGATCACACCGTCCGCACGCCCAGGCCACAAGCCCAGCAAGTCGTGTGACAGCATCACACCAATTGGAGATTTCACCCCTAGGCCGCCACATTTGCGTTCCCGGAGTATGCAACTCCCGCTATGTTTCCCGGGAAATAATATTATCAAACGAATGAAATTTAGAATCGCGGTGTAAACCGCCCTTTAGGACACTTTGCTAAATCAATATTATATAATGTGCTGATGGAATGTGCCACAAACGTGCCACCCCACGAAAAAAGAGAAGCGTTGTTGGCTTCTTTTTTTTACTAGCAAAACGTTATACTGAGTTCAGGCTTCTTGTAACTCCGATTTTAACTTGAAGTGCAAAAGCTGATAGACTAGACCAAAAAGGTCATGATGACTCCTTTCTTATAAGCACCTTATGCATATAAGAAAGGAGTCATCATGGCCCACTCTCAGATTAGCACGACAGGACAACATAAATAACTCAGTTTAGACGAACGGGGGGAAGCTTTAAGCACTCCATCAAGCTGCTTTTGTCATCGTTCAAACCGCCAAGCAGATTTATCACAACAAGTTTACGGTTAGCCGTGAACTCAGGCGTGGCAATACCGAACAGATCCGTGGTGCTGGCAGACACTACCGGCGTTACTTTGCCGAAATCGGTGTTGCCGTATACGAGAAGAACAGTGCTTCGTGTTGCCCAGGCACACACTTAGAGCAGTGCTCAGAATTCTACGCAGAGCTTATGGTGGTGCTCAGAGTGTCTCCTCGAATCCGCAGCGTTGATAGCTTTGTGCACAGATATAAGCGGGTACATCCAGAACTGCCATGCCGGTTTAGCGCGACATCGACAAGAGCCTCTTAGAGGTGCTTAACGGTGATCTACCGATGAAGCCACCCATCATTTTCCAAAATTAGGATGGAGCCAAACCTTTTCGGATGCTTTGCGGCATTTTTGTATGCGTTATCCGTAACATGGCTACTCTTTTTGAATTAAATTTCGTGGCAAACAAGCTTCCAGTTCGTTATCCTTTGCGAATGTCTATAGTTTTGATTTTTTGAAGCAGGTCCTTAAATTGTTAGATGGCCGCAAGCGTGTTTAGTTTGCGGCTTTCAATCGATGCCGTTCAAGTCGTGGGTGCTGTTGCGCCTTTTGGACTTATACTGAATAACCAGTTTTTCAGTCGAACACATGGAGCATCTGTTTTTAGGTTACGTTTGAACACATTGTTATACAAGTGGAATAAACGGTGGAAGTTTGGTATGATTAAAATGTATATCCGTAATCAAAGCCACATCAAGTTAACAATATAAATTAGGATGTGTCTTCAAACTCAAAAATATTCGCGAATTGCCTACTAGTTGTACGAAACGACCTGAATCTGATATGTTGGAGTAAAGGGCTGATTGTGATGCTTACCCATCGCTATGAGATCGCTGATGAGCAATGGACCCAGATCGAGTCATTATTTCCACCATACAGTACAGGGCGTCCAATATTACGAGATAATCGGACCATGTTAAATGCAATTCTGTGAATCAATCGGACTAGTGCGCCTTGGCGTGATTTACCTGCACGATTTGGACCATGGAAGTCGGTTTATACACGGCTTTCCCGCTGGGGCCGCGATGGTGTATTGGAATGTATCTTCCGCGCACTTCGCGAGGACACGGATATGGAATACCTGCATATTGATTCGACGGCTGTTATTGCGCATCAGCATAGTGCAGGTGCTAAACAAAGCGGTCCTCAACTTGAAAGCAATAATATTGGTCGTTCCGTTGGTGGTAATTCAACTAAGATACATGCGCTGGTCGATGCATTGGGAAACCCGGTTAAATTTATGTTAACAGAAGGCAATCGTCATGACGGTCCCGTAGCGCTTGAATTATTGAAAACCATTCAGTTGACTGGGGTTAATGTCGTTGCCGATAAAGCATACGGTGGTAAAGCAATTCGAGAATTCATCACGAGCCAAGGCGGAAAGTATACAATCCCACCAAAAGAGAATAATCGAGAACCATGGTCAGTAGACTGGTGGATATATAAAGAAAGACATTCAATTGAGTGTTTCTCTAATCGGCTTAAACATGTTAGACGGGTAGCTACTTGCTACGATAAGACGTCATATGTGTTCCGAACATTTGTTTACGCTGCGTCAATAGTGTTAATGACTAGATAGTTTGAAGACACATCCTAGAAAAATCAGTTTGTAATCTCATCATAATATTATGTATGCTTGTGTATAGTAATTTTGTTGAACTTCAACAAATACAGGAGGAACAAATGTTTTTAGCAATTAGAGAGATTAAAAAAGAAAAACTACGGTACGGCTTGATTCTAACAGTCGTCGTCTTAATCAGTTATTTGATTTTCATTTTAAGTGCCCTGGCGCTCGGGCTGGCAACAGCTAACACCGCAGCGGTGGACAGCTGGCAGTCTAAGTCGTTTGTAATGACCAAAGACGCTAATGGCAATGCCGGACAGTCATTACTGACAACGAAACAGGTTGATCAGTTAAGCGACGACAAAACCGCAACACTTGGCATTACACCAGTTAATATGAAAATTGGCGGAAAACGTGAATCCGCACAATTCGTTGGGATGAATAACGACGAGTACATCGCTAAAAACCTACAATTAACCAAGGGGAACTTGCCAAAGACAGCTAACGAAGTCGTCCTCGCTGACTCAGTTGATAAGGATATTTACGGTATGGGGGATAAAATTTCGATTGGGTTATCTGATACGAAATATAAAATCGTGGGTTATGCGAAAAATGCCACGTATAACACCGCACCTGTTATTTATGGCGAGTTAGCGCAATGGCGTATCATTAAGGGCGTGTCAGATCAATTCCAGGGTAGCGTCGTTGCTTCAAAAACGTCACAATCGGTCGATGATAAAGCATTAAAGACTTATTCATACCAAGCCTTTATCAATAAATTGCCAGGTTATACACCGCAAAAAGCGACGTTTGGTCTCATGATTGGATTCCTGATTGTCATTTCATTGATTGTGATTACCATCTTCCTCTACATTCTAACGGTTCAAAAATTGCCTAACTTGGCAGTTTTGCGTGCACAAGGCATTCCAAATCTTTTTTTGGCCCAAAATACGTTATTTGAGACGTTCTTTATCATGGCAACTGGTATCGTCGTTGGTGCCGTACTATCGGCATTAACTGAATTTGGGATTCCAGATAGCGTACCAATGGCATTTGATTGGGGATTGATGGGACTAATTGCGGTCGGATTGATGGTAACCGGGTTACTGGGTGCAATCATTCCGATTCGTGTGATTAGTAAGATTGATCCGGTATCAGTAATTGGAGGTTAAAAAGATGCGTGAAGAAAAACTAGCCCTTGAACACGTGACGAAACAATTTGGTCAGAAAACCAATTTAGTTACGGCACTAGAAGACGTCAGTTTAGCGTTTAAAGCTGGTGAGGTGTCGCTTATCATTGGGCCTTCAGGATCTGGTAAAAGTACCTTGCTAACCATTTTAGGCGGGTTACAAACACCAACAGACGGCTCAGTTCGTTTGAATGGTCACGATATCAGTGATTTGAGTACCAAAGAAGCCGAAAAAAGACGACTTGAACAAATCGGTTTCGTCTTGCAGGCGTACAATCTCGTGCCATATTTAACCGTAGCAGACCAATTCAAACTTGTTGACCAGGTGAAGCCTAACAATAACCTCAGTCAAGATGGATTTGACAAAATTATTGAAACGCTAGGCATTCAAAAATTATTAAACAAATACCCTGGCGAATTGTCTGGCGGTCAACAACAGCGCGTTGCAATTGCCCGTGCGTTTTATACAGACCCGGCGATCATCCTAGCCGATGAACCTACGGCAGCCTTAGATACGGCACGTGTCAAAGAAGTTGGCCAACTTTTTGCCAATATTGCGCATGACGAGGAAAAAGCAGTCGTTATCGTCACGCACGATGATCGTCTGCGAGAGTTTTCTGATAATGTTTACAAAATTGTCGACGGAAAACTATCTAATACGGACTGATTAACACACTTGCTCTTATGATGAGATTTCGGACTAGTTTTTCTCGTTCCTCAATTGTCAAATCAAGTGCAACACTTTATAACCAATTCTTGTTAGTGGTATAGCTTATGCCATATTGGGGTAATAGTCGCAAGGACGTAACCAGCCCAGTGAGCGCCTTGGGCGATGATTCAATGCCGACTGTGCTGCCTGGATCTCATCAAGGGTTACGTTCTTGAATGACTTGCCTTTTGGGAAATACTCACGTAGAAGGCCATTAGCATTCTCATTTGATCCACGCTCCCAGGGTGAGTATGGATGCGCAAAATAAATCTTCGTCCCGGTCACGCTAGCTATAGATGAGAACTCTGAACCATTGTCGAACGTGATGGAGTCGAACTCCTTAGCCCCATATTCATCTATCGTTGCCTGAAGGGCGCGGCGGCAAGTATCTGCGTGATAGTCAGGAAGCTTCACGATGATCTCGGTTCGGGAGTACCGCTCTGTTAGTGTCATTAATGCTGGTTCACTTTCAACTCGCTTCCCCTTGACCAGATCACCTTCCCAGTGACCGACTCCTAGTCGACCGTCAACGGCCTTTGGCCGCTTTTCAATAGATTCGCCCAGTTTTTGCTTGTTAATCCGAGCGTGGCGTAATCCTGGCCGTTTGACACGACGTCGCAGTTTGGCGGGTAAGTCAAGGTTGGTAATTGGGAGTAGCCCTGCGTCAATGTACCGATAGACTGTTGGCGTTGATGGACATCTCAGGCGGGGAAAACGCATCTGAAAGTCGTGGACAAAGCTATCCACGCTATGGATACGAGGGCGTTGCTTAAGTACTTTGATTAGCTCCTTGAAGAAGTAGTCGCAGCGCCCTAACAAGCCTTCTGCATGACTATTAAGCCGGGCTTCAACATGTTTACGTTGAGCAGCGTCGGCAAAATAGACAGAATGGATTTGGCGGTTTGAGTCCATCTGATCAACAGAGCCGCGTTTTAGCTCACGACTAATCGTGCTTGTACTGCGGTGCAAAGCACCCGCAATGTCGCTCAGAGTTTTGCCCTGCGTGCGTAGTACTTCAATTTTGCCTCTTTCATCGGGAGTTAGTTGGTGATAAGAGCGTTTGGTGGTACTCTGAGAGTGGGTCATGAAGATTCCTGCTTTCTTGTCTGTTTGGTCGCTAACAAGAATAGGTCTTCATGGCCTTTTTTTGCAAATTGGTCTGCTTTATCAGGTGTTGCACTTCGATTTTAAACCGAGGAACTAAAATAAAAGACATGGCTTAGGTTTTGCAAAGTTATGCTTGGGGCTTGGCGTCCAATAAAAGCTTACATTTTTAGTAGTTTTAGAGCCCATATCGCGACTTTCCTTGTTGATGGTATGGGCTTTTTTGCGGGGACGGAGAAGAGACAAATTTATCCAGCAAATTATTTATGGTATCAGCTAGCAACAAATCAAATTGTTGCATAGTCGTCCAAAAATATGGAGGCAACGCGAATGCAGCAGTGGTCGCAGGGTAATCATGTTCAAGCAATGGGAGAAGTCTTCATGTTAAGATCCTGTTACAGTTCAACTTTCAGTTTCAAAATACGTCCTACAAACAGTCTGTATATGTTGAGAGCGAAAGTTCTCACAGACCTTCCGGAGGGCTCTTGCAACGCATCGCCGCCGTGCGCGGCGTGCAGCGCGAAAGCCGCTAGCGCGAGCGGCGGCGGTCGGCGTTAGCCGGCCGCCTCAAGCCCCCAGTATCTAATAGGGGGGCAAATACAAGTAACAAGAAATCCGACGGTAGGCATAAAGCGCCTGTGGCACGGCCTTACCGCAT
>NZ_RHOG01000032.1 GCF_003946405.1 Lacticaseibacillus yichunensis
GGAGGTAAAAACCTGAACGAACACCGTCGTTGTGCACTTTAGCAAAACGGCGGTCCAAAAAAATGTCCGCACGCCCCTTCTTCAAGTCGCTGTTTTCAAGTGTGACGTACTTATTGTCTTTCAATTTGTTTTACGACCTTGCTTTCCAGGTGACTCTCAGTATCTGGTTCGATGTGCCACTGGCTTGTGTGGCCGTCGCGTTTGGTTACTATTGCTGCATATCAGAGAATGCCTCAACGGTTGGCGTTGACGTGATTGCCTTAATTCTGCATCGGCGTAACGAACAAATTCGAATTGCACCAACGATTCGTAATATCAACTTTGTCATCCTTGGCGTTGGTCTATTTGTTTTCGGTTGGAAGAGCGTGGCGTTCGGCATCGGCTTTAGTATTCTGTATGCTTGGATTCTGAGGCATATGCTACGTGAATAGGAGGTGTGAAAATGCAGGTTCGAATCGCAACTTTTAATATGGCTTCAGGAGAAGATCCAGATTGTACAGCCGTAGAGCGACTGTTTGTCGATGAAGATCTGGATGTGATCGGTTTGCAAGAAATCGAACGCTTCACAGCGCGTGCACCATACGATATGCTTCCGATTGTTGCAGGTCGGAACTACCAATGGCAATTTGCCCCAACGCTTGCGCTAATGGGTGGCCAGTATGGAATCGCGACTTTTGCCAGACATCAGATCTCCCAGGTCAAGATTCATAAGTATGGTGTCACCGGTGAGGAGGACCGAGTGTTTATCAACGTAGTCATACGGCTTGGCGACGATACGCTTTCGTTCTATAATACGCACCTGTCGTTTGAGACACCAGCAATACGCAGTGCACAGGTGGCGGAGCTGATGCAGGCGGTACACGACGATAAACACCGAAACAAGGTGGTCGTTGGAGACTTCAATATGGATCAGTCCCTCAGTGAATGGGAGGCGTTTGACTCTTCCTATACACGGGTCAATGGAAATTCTGGGCACTGGTTTGACACGTACAAATGGCGAGATTCGGCCATGAAGGTTAATGCAATCGACAACATTATTCTGTCCCCCGGAATTAACTTGGTTGAGGCACACGTGGTCCGGCGAATTTTGTCTGACCACCAGATGCTCGTGGCAACAATCTCCTTGCCAGATATGTGAGTATCGCTACTAGTTGCTGGCCACTATAAGCGGCGCGTCGCAGAACCAGATCAACTGGCAGCTGATAGTCTGACTGCTCACCTCAGTCGGATTGCCAGATCATAAGAAGCAAAGGGATTTCTCGGTGCGTGTCTGCGCATTGAGGAATCCCTTTTGCTTTGGGGACCGCCATTATATGAAAGAAAAGCCGAGATAAAGTTCCTCTTTCCAACTCCCAAAAGCGGTGGGGCTTTCGCTGGATATACAAAAATCGGATAACCTTGCACGCAGAACACACATCTGTTGCTATTTAACACACCTATGTTAGTGGTCCCCAGCCGCGGCAGTCGGGCTTTTTGCCCCAATCGTGCCTCGCGTTTTCGCCACTTTCTAGCACTTTTCTTCCTATTATATAGACACAATTTTTGCCACAAAAAAAGGCCACGTCAGTTCCGGGGGAGGAAACGACGTGGTCTTTCCAAAAAGGGAGGAAGAGAATTGTGCTGGACCCGGTTCTGGGGGAAAGGGTATCAGCGTAAGGCGTGATGCAGTTAAGTAAATGCGACGGGGATGCCGGGCGTGATGGGATGGCCGAAGACTGGATCGCCGGTAGCGGTCCAAGTGAACGGCTGCATGCGGATGTTGCGCATCGTGCCGGCGCCTTGGTGAATCGCGGCGTGGTAAACGAGGTAATCTTGCCCACTGGCGCTGGTGATGAACGAGCAATGTCCCGGGGTGAAGACATGCGCCGTTTTCTCAAAAAGCGGATCGTCAGCTTTCTGCCAAGCATGTGGATCCATCGGGTCGCTGCCGATGAAGCGCAGTTGGCCGAGGCAATAATCATCGGTCCACACACCGCTGGCTGAGTAGATAATCGACAAGAAACCGTTGTGAATGAGGACTTCGGGGCCTTCATTCACGTATGGCAGGCCGCCGGGAGTGCCGCCGTGCTGTTCTCACGGGCGGGTTGGCGCTGAAATCAACGCGCGCTCGCCAATTGGGGTCGCAGGGTCTTTGAGCCGCTGGATGTAAAGATTCTGCGCCACATTTTCCACGCCGGCCCAGCCTGACCAGATAAAATACAGCTGATCGTGCCAGTCAAGGACGGTGCCGTCGATTGCCCAGCGGTTCGCATCCAGCTCGAGCCGCCCGACAAATTCATAGGCGCCAGCCAGTGGATCGCTGGCGTCTTGGCCGCCGCGTAAGACGTACATGCGGTGGTGGTCGTTGAGACCGTCATCGGCTGCGAAATACACGTACCAGTGGCCGCGGAGAAAATGCAGCTCGGGCGCCCAGACTTCGAAGCTATATTTGGTGCCGACCGGGGCCTGCCAGATCACGTGATCATCGGTGGTCAAGATGTCCAAGGGAGAGGAACTGGTCTTGATCAGGATGCTGCTATGCGGGCCGGCGCCACAGTAGTAATAGGTATCGCCAACGCGGATGAGCCAAGGATCGGCATACCGCTTGCCATCGTCGGGCAGCGGGTTGGTGAATTGCATGGGAGTTGCCTCCTTGAGAAGGGGATGTGTCGAGCGGCTAAGCGTCAGTGACGGTAATCGGCCGCGGTGTCGTTGAGTCGGCCAAAGCGTGGAAAGACGAAGCGTTTGTGCAACTCTTCTAGTGGCGCTTTTGGCTCGCGGTCCTTGGTGAGGACCCCGTTGACTTCCTGCATGACGTCGGTCAGCTGCGTGTAGCAGTAGCCCCACAGACATTCAGACGCTTGCAGCGCATCGAGCACGCGGGTCAACTCGCTGAGATAATTATCGACCGAGGTCGCGCGGGTATAACCCCATCCGTCTTTGCGCGACGCATCAAAGCCAATCCCACCGAATTCGGACAACACGATTGGCTGGCCCTGATAGGCATACCCGCTGGCAAAATTCGCCCAGTTGGCTGAGGATTGATCGAGAATCTTCTCAGTTGTGCTCAGCGTGTCCTTGAAGTGGTGGTAAGCGGCGCTCTCCGCGGAATCGCCGTGACTGTAATTGTGAATGCCGATCACATCGCCATCTGTCGTTTCCCAGCCATCGTTAGTCATCACTAAACGCGTGTCATCCAGCGCGTGGACCAGGTGATACACGGCGGTGGAGAAGTGCTGGACCTGGGTGTCGTAGTGAATGCGATCGACGCCCCAACTTTCATTGAACGGCACCCACATGATGATCGAGGGGTGGTTGTAATCACGGCGAACGGTGTCTTGCCAAGCATCGATCACGCGGTCCACCGAGTTCTCCGAGAAATAGGGCACCGATGCGATCTCTTCCCACACGAGATAGCCGAGTTTGTCGGCCCAGTAGAGGAAGCGCGGATCTTCGACCTTTTGATGTTTTCGGCAACCGTTGAAGCCGGCCGCCTTGGCAAGTTCAATATCCTTTTTGAACGCCTCGTCGGTGGGGGCGGTCAAAAGCCCCTCAGGCCAGTAGCCTTGATCCAGTACCAGTCGCTGGTAACACGGCCGGTTGTTCAGGA
Source organism: Lacticaseibacillus yichunensis (assembly GCF_003946405.1). Lineage (GTDB taxonomy): Bacteria > Bacillota > Bacilli > Lactobacillales > Lactobacillaceae > Lacticaseibacillus > Lacticaseibacillus yichunensis. The sequence goes on from NZ_RHOG01000032.1 coordinate 3,590, forward strand.
AGATCATGCCATTTTCGCGGCTGACCTTGCGCAGGCCAAAATACGAAGCAACCGTATCGGTCGGCTGACCATCTGGCGCGAGAACGGTGAACGTGATGTCAAACAGGTTGGGGTTTTCCGGCGTCCAGGTCCAGCCATCGTTGTGAAACGAGGTACGGAAAATGTGCTGTTGCACCAGATCGATGGTGCGGACGGTGTGATTGGCGACAATGCGCACCGTATCCTCGGCGACCAACTCGCCTTTGAAGGAGATTTCAATTTTCAAGTTACTGCCAATCGCGGCATCACTGAGCTCAGCGGCGATGCCGATGCTGGTGTGATCCAGATCAGGGGTCAGGCGCACGCTGGCGAGGCGGGCGGCATCGACGATCTCTATCCATACCGGCTGCCAGATACCGGTGGAGTTGGTGTACCAGATGGCTTCGGCATGACCGGTCCAAGACTGTTTGCCACGGGGCAGGGTCTCGTCGTAGGTGCGGTCCTCCGCGCGGACGGTGAGGACTTGTTGGGCATCGGCGATCAATGCATCGGTGATGTCGAAGGAGAAACTGCTATCGCCGCCTTCGTGGTGGCCGACCAGCTGGCCGTTGACATAGACATCGGCAAAATAATCGACCGCCCCGAAATGGAGCAAGGCACGTTGACCGGCTTGGGGCGTTGCAATGGCGAGGTCGCGCTGATACCACACGATGTCATGCACGGTCTGGTCGTCGATGCCACTGGCTGGGGCTTGATAAACAAACGGCACGTTGATCTGGCTGTGGTCAGTCGGGAGACCTTTTTCCCAGTGGGCACCGCGGCCGCGATCGTTATCATCGAAGCTGAATTGCCAGGTGCCATTGAGCGATTGCCAGTCGCCGTCGCGCACGAATTGGGGCCGTGGATATTCCGTTCTTGCCATGTTGCCACGCTTCTTTCACACAGAATTGGTTGTGGGCGAGGGGACCTACAACGATTTTTATAAAATGTTGCCAATATGGGTAACTAATTCTGAACCGCTTACATTTTTCATCATATAGCAAGAAAATACAGTGTCAACGGGGCTTTGACGTTCTGTGATAAAAGTGAACGACCGGTCGCTACCCCACAAAATTAGTGCTAGAATGTTAACTGAAATGGCAACTATACCACTTGGAGGAGGCCATCAAAATGGAACTTCAACTGGATGAAAACGCGCTGGTAGTGCTTCATGCGCTGGATTCTGAGACGCGCATCGAGATCATGAATCAGCTGGCAAAGCAACCGATGAATGTGACTCGATTAGCCAGCGAATTGCATTACAGCAAGGCAATCGTTTCTAAGCATCTGAAGGCGCTGGGTGAAGCGGGGCTGATCGTCCAGCGCGCCGACACGCAAGGGGATAAACGTCAAAAAGTATTCGCGGTGCAGGCCGCCAACATCAACTTTTCGTTGCCAGAGACTGTCTATCCGGAATTCAAGCGGCTGGATTATGAACTGCCCCTCGGCAACTATTTTGCCAATGAAGGCATCGAGCCGAGTTGCGGCCTGGCAAATAAGGATGAGGCGATCGGCGACTTCGATGACCCGACTGTCTTTCTCCAACCGGAACGCTTGTCTGCGTCTCTTCTTTGGTTCACCAAAGGCCGTATTGAATACATGCTGCCAAATGAGGTGAAAGGCAACCGCCGCGCCGAGATGATCGACATCTCGTTTGAGATCTCCTCGGAATTCCCAGGCTCGAACAATAATTGGCCTAGCGATATTTCGTTTTGGCTCAATGATGTGAAGATCGGGACGATCACCGTGCCGGCGAATTACTCGGACGTGCGCGGCAAGTTGACCCCGCGGTGGTGGCCGTCGACGCATAGTCAATATGGGGTGCTCAAGCATCTGCATATACAGCGAGACAGCACCGGGCTGGACGGCTATGAGATCTCAAAGGCATCATTGGCGAATCTCGACCTGCAGGACAGTTCAACCTTACGTTTTGCAATCGGCATCGATCCGACTAGTCCGCATCAAGGCGGCATGACCTTGTTTGGCAAGGACTTTGGCAACTACCCACAGGACATCCATGTGACTTATTATTTTTCCAAGGATGAGTAGGCTGGCTGGCGGCTTCGTCGAAAAGAAAAGATGACACCGCCACTTTTCACCCTTGGCAGCGCTTTATTTCTGGCGCATGATGGCTCTCAGGACCTGTGTAGGAGGAAACGTGAATGGAATCAAAAGAGAAAAAAGACGCGCGCCGCGTCAAAGAGACGCTGAAGACGTTGACGTGGCCGAAGAAGATTGGCTATCTCTGGTACAGTTACAAGGGATGGGTCATCGCGGTCGTCGCGGTGCTGGCGATGGCCATCTCGATCGGGGTCTCGGTGTCAGGCCGCTCGGAGACGGTTTTGTCGGTGCGGTTGATGGGCGACGAAGATTATTCTGAAGTAGCAACGGAACTGAAGAAGGACTACGAGAAGGAATTGAATCTCGGCAGTCGGCAGATCGTCGATGTCTCGGCCGTCAACCTTAACCAGTATCAAGACCAAGATGCCTTGACTGCTCAGGTCGCCGGCAACCAGATCGATCTTGTGTGGGTACTCAAATCCAGCGAGTCCAAGCGAACCAAGTTTTTCAAGAACACGGGGATGACCCGCGAACCGAACATCAAGATGCCGGGTAAGTATGGCAAATTGTTTGTCGCGTATCAGCCGGCCAAAGTCCCACATCCCAAGACATTAGCCAAAATCAAATAACATAGTGTTGCCGCATAAAACAGGCCACGATTCGATGATCACGAATCGTGGCCTGTTTGCGTCTTGCGATTTATTGAGGTGCGCCGGCTGGCATCGGTTGAGGCGCACTGGTTGGGCCGTTGATGATGAGCCGCGGCCCCCCATTTGCATCATTGGCGAAGACGGCGCGGTCGATCGCCATCTTACGTGGGTTTGCATGCGTCGCATCGGCGTGCACGTGATAGAGGATGAACAGCTCACTGCCGTCTGGGCTCCAAGCAAACGTGTGGTGGCCGGGGCCGTGCACCAGCTCCGTGCCGTGCAAAATGGGATTGTCTGAATGTTTGACAAACGGACCCAATGGCTTTTCGCCGATCGCCAAACCAACGCCATAGCTCGGACTGGCAAAATGTGAGCCGGAGTACGTCAGGAGATAATGACCCTCGTGCTTGAGCATGAAGGGGGCCTCGTTGACATCACCCATCTGTTTTTCCCAGGGCTGTGAGGGCCGAAGCAATTCGACCAGGGTTTCTTCTTCGATGCCGAGCCGGTCGGGTGTCAGTTGCGCGGCCCAGATCACGTTGCCGCCGGTGAAGCGGACAAAGTACAAGTAGGCCTGACCATCATCGTCGACAAACACATGCGCGTCGATCTCCTTGGTGGCAGGATGTAGCGGGCCAAATATTGGCTGAACGAATGGCCCGAGCGGATCGTCGCTGACGGCGATACACAGATGTTCCTCAGCGGTGTAGGTCATGATGAACTGGCCGTCGAATTCGGTGACATCCGGGGCCCAGAACCCGCGTGTGCCCCAATTCTGATCACCGCCACGCATCGCGACTCCGCGGTCTTGCCAGTGGACAAGGTCACGCGACGTATACACTTTGATGCCACCGACTTCTTTGTCTGTGGTGGTGGGATAGAGGTAGTACTGGCCTTGGAATTGCAGAACGTCGGGATCCGCCACGTTGGCGAGAACCGGGTTTTGATAAGTTGACATGAGGCACCTCCGAGATCTGTCTGCCTTGATGATAGCTGGTGGTTATCCCTGACGCCATTCCTTGCGAAAAATGGCAACAAATGCGCGGTTACTTGGTGCGCGTCCAGCGGGTCGTTAACGAGGCGACTAACAATAATGGTCTGTCATCAACGAATGGCGCAAAAAAGGAGTCGTGACAGATTTTGTCATGGCTCCCAATTCTGACCATTTACATTTTTCCCTAGCCAAGTCATTTTTTTGCGTTAGGCGCGGATCATTTCCGAAGCCCGAATGACGCTGCCGTAATCCACGATGGCAGGCGGAATCAATTGCTTTTTGACTGCGACGCGTTTGTTTGTGATGTAGTCACTCAACATAGTGAACGCGGTCTTCCCTATCATTTCCTCGTCCTGGGCTAGGTACGTATAGCGCAAGGAGGGAAAAGCGGAGGAGTCGGAGTCAAATCCAAACAGACAAATGTCCTTGGGGATGTCTAAATGCAATTCCTTGATGGCCTCGCGAGTCAGTGAGGCGACGTAATTGTCGATCGCCACCACGCATGTCGGTCGCTTGGTGGCGATGAAGTTTCGAATGCGTTTGATGTCCTCTTGAAGAGCTGCCTCGTCGTGTTGGAAATAATGCGATTGGACAATGTGCGCGAAGGCTGCTGCTCGGAGAGGATGATTTGTCTGTGAGTAAACATAGACAAACGCATTCTCACGAGTTTCCAACGAAGAGTTCGCAATGCGGTCATACCCGAAGAACGCGATGTTGCGATGGCCCATCCCGGCAATCAGCTGCGCGGCCTGCTCGGCGCCGGAGGTGTGGTCGGTGCCCACAAATAGTGAGTCGATGCCGGTGAATTGCTTGTCGAGTACCACGATTGGCATCCCATCCAGAATCTTTTGCATCAGCAACGGATCGAAGAACGTTTTTTCAAGGGGCGCAATCAGGATGCCCTGCACGGGAATGTCGAGCAACGCTTGAATGCAGGCCTGCTCCTTGCGCTGGCTTTCATGGGAGAACTTGATGATCAGGGAATAGCCGGCTAGGTTGCAGGCGTCCGTGATGCTTTCCACCAACCGCCGCCCAAACGAATCTGAGATCCCGGACATCACGAGACCGATCAATCGGTTACTGGAAGGCAGGCGTTCCTGGTGGATGACCGTGGTGCCGACCCCGGCATGCCGCGTCACCATATCTTCGGCGGCCAGCAAGTTGACCGCTTTTTGAATCGTGATGCGGCTGACATTATAAAGACCGGTCAGCTCTTTTTCCGTTGGCAACAGCGTGTTGATCGGGTACGTATTGTCGTTGATCTTGTCTTTCAGATCCTCGTAGATCTGCTCATACAGGGGCTTGGATGACCCTCGATTCATAATTAAACGCCACCTTTTTTGGACGGCCTTCGCACAAAGACCGGTGTGATGCGAAACGTCAACTTTTTGACTCTCGCTAAATGATATAAAACGAAAGTCATTAGCCCAAAAATGAGATGAAAATAAATGTAAGCGTTGACAACTTTTGGACATGCCTCTATTCTACATGTGGCTGGTACGATTTGAAACCAAAATTTTTCGGGGGTGGTTAGACCAGGGTAAGTGAAAGTCTTAGGGGAATACTTTGTTATAATTGTGCGTTCATTGCTTTCAATTATTATTCGTAACAAATTGCGAGTTTCCGATGGTCACGGGCTCTCGCCAGGGTATGAAGTCGATAACGGTTAATTGACTGACAGGGTTTTGAACTTGGTAACAGGAGCGGTCGTATGACAGCCTTTGATGCTTAGACATCAACAAGCATGAGGATCAAGGACCAAAGATTTAGATCGATGAATGTTGCAGTCGTTTCAAAATAAAATTTTATGTATGAGGTGAGTACATAATGAAAAAGTCTGTTAAGGTACTGGGCACAACGTTAATGGTTCTCACAGCCGCCGTCACATTGGCAGCTTGCGGGTCAAAGAGTGGCGCAAGCAAGGAAGACAAGAACACGATCTCCTTGATCTCGCCAGACCATAGCGACGTTCACCCAAAGAACAAAGATCTTTGGATGTGGAAACAATATCAAAAGAAGACCGGCGTCAAGGTCAACTGGGAACAAGTCAAGGACTGGGACAACAAGAAGCAGTTGATCCTTTCTCGTAAGACTTTGCCAGATGGCTTCTATCAGACGGGCTGGTCTAACGAAGAGCTGACCAAGTACGGTAGCCAGGGCCTCTTCAAACCTCTGGAAAAACTGATTCCAAAGTATGCGCCAAACCTGGCCAAGCTGATGGAAAAAGATCCTTCGATTGCCAAAGCCATCACTTCCGCTGACGGCCATATCTACAGCCTGCCATATATGAGTACTGACCCACTTGGCGGCGGCCGTAACTTTAAGCTTTACATCAACAAGAACTGGCTCAAGAAGCTCAACTTGAAGAAGCCAACCAACACGACCGAACTGGCCAACGTTCTCGAGCAGTTCGTGACCAAGGATCCTAATGGTAACGGCAAGGCTGATGAGCAAGGGTTCTACATGGACTCCGGTCAGTTCAGTGCGTTTGAACTCATGATCAAAGCTGCATTCGGTATGAACACGGCCGGCCGTACCGCGATGGAAAACAACTTCTACATCGACGATAACGACCAGCTGCAATATATCTTCACCGACGACAAGATGAAGCAGGTCTGGGAATACGAAGCAGAGCTCTACAAGAAGGGCCTGATCGCTAAGACTGCCTTCTCTGGCATGGACTACGATAAGTGGGTCGCCGATGCTGCTAAGGACAAAGTTGGTCTGTTCGCTTGGGTCGGCTCTGACTTTATCGGTGCCAGCTCCATGAACAACTACGAGCCAATCGCTATTCTGAATGGCCCTGACGGCAAGAACGGTTCTCTGGTCACCCAGTCTGGTGTCATGGGGACTTCCGCCTTCATCATCACCAAGGATGCAGACGAAGCCAAGACCAAGAAGATGCTCAAGTGGGTCGATTACTTCTACAGCAAGGAAGGTTCCGACTTCGGTTACTTCGGTAAAGAAGGCGTGACCTACAATGTCGACAAGAACGGGAACAAGGTCTACGTCAAGAAGATCTTGGACTACCCAAAGGGCGCCCAGCTGGGCGCGTACCAGTATGTTGACAACGTTTATGCAGGGTTCTTCCCATATCTGGAAGTTGAAGAAAAGCTGAAGTCCATTTCCAAGGGTCTGCAGCCTGAAGTCTTCACTGACGATCCGCTGAATCACATGCCTAAGCAAGTTTTGCCAAGTCTGCAAGGGACAGTTGAAGAAGCCAATAAGCTATCGACTATTCAAACAGATATGAATAACTATGTAGACCAGGCACGTGTGAAGTTTGTCACCGGCAAGTGGGACATTGACAAGCAATGGGACGCTTACAAGACGCAGTTGAAGAAGATCGGTGTTGACGAATGGGTCAAGATCCGTCGTGCGCAGTATAAGCGTTACGAGAGTGAATAACTAATTCCCCTCGCGTTGATTGCCCGGGGTAGGAACCTTGGGCAATCTTTATATCCTAAAGGTACCGCGACACCAGCCCCCGCTCAGGGCTGGTTAGTGCCGCGGCACCTTCAGGGCCAATGCATTGCCCATTTGAAGGGAGGTAACCGTGTATGGCGGCAGCAACAGCAAAAAAAGTGGCTTTACCGAAAATTGATAAGGTAAAGCGGCGTCAACTCAGAAAACGCTATTTCAGCCAGCACAAGACATTGTATTTAATGATGCTCATCCCGATCGTCTTCACGTTGATCTGGAGTTACTGGCCGATGTACGGGATCATCATTGCTTTTAAGAATTATTCCCCGGCTTTCGGGATCTTCGGTAGTCCATGGACTGGGCTTGATAACTTTACACGTTTCTTCAAAGGTTATTTCTTTGGGAACATCATTTGGAACACGTTGCGGATCAGTATCTACGGTCTGTTGGTCTCGATTCCACTGCCAATTATCTTGGCCTTGATGTTCAACGAAATTCGTGTGAAGTGGTTCAAGTCGACCGTTCAGACGATCTCTTATATCCCGAACTTCATTTCCGTAGTTATTATCGTCGGGATGATCAACTTCTTCTTCGGCACCCAAAACGGTGTCATCAACAGCATTATCACCATGTTTGGTGGTAAGGCCGTTGACTTCCTGGGTTCTCCAGGTGCATTCCCGCATCTGTATGTTTGGTCTGGGATCTGGCAAGGTGTTGGTTGGGGGACCCTGATCTACACCGCTGCGATGTCTGGGATTCCACAGGATCAGTACGAAGCCGCTTATCTGGAAGGCGCGTCACGCTTCCAGATCATCCGCAATATCACCATTCCAGCCATTATGCCGACCATCGTGATCTCTGCGATCTTGGCAACTGGGGGGATCATGGCTGTTGGGTTTGATAAGACCTTCTTGATGCAGAATGCCTCTAACCTTTCGACCTCAGAAGTGCTGTCGACATACGTTTACAAAGTCGGGTTGGTCAATGGGGAGTATAGCTTCTCGACTGCCGTCGGACTGTTCAACAACGTCGTCAACTTCATCTTCTTGTTCATCGTTAACAAGTTCGCCCAGCACGTTGGCGATACCAGTCTGTGGTAGAAGGAGGGGACATCTATGGCATCACGTGCGATTTACAAACCAACCAGGGGTGACAGAGTTTTTGATATCGTGAACATTGTAATCATCACGATCTTTACCCTCATTATTCTCTACCCGATCATCTTCGTTATCATGGCGTCCTTGAGTGATCCAAACAAGATTTTCGACACACCGCTGCTTCTTTGGCCGCGTGGGTTCACCCTTAAAGGGTATACCGAAGTTCTGAAAAACGGGGACATCCTGACCGGGTTTGGCAACGCCGTTCTTTACACATTCGCAGGGACGATGGTCAACCTGATCGTCACCACCCTCGGCGCCTATCCGCTGTCGCGTAAAGACTTTGTTGGCAAAGGCCCGATCACGATCTTCTTCACGATCACCATGTTCTTCAGCGGCGGCTTGATCCCGACATACTTGGTCAACCAGCAGCTCGGCATTTTGAACACGATCTGGGTCATGATCCTGCCAGGCGCCTTGAGCGTTTACAACATGATCTTGATGCGGACCTACTTCCAGGCCAACATTCCAAACGAATTGCTGGAAAGTGCCTATGTCGATGGGGCCAACGATCTGCAACTGCTGTGGCGTGTTGTTTTGCCACTATCAACACCGATCATTGCCGTTATGGCGATGTTCTACGGTGTTGGCCGGTGGAACGATTACTACACCGCGATGATCTACCTGACTGATCGCTCCAAGTTCCCTCTGCAACTGATCTTGCGGGAGATCCTGGTGCAAGGATCCTTCGGTGACACCAGTACCGCGCTGAGCCAAGGGGCTGACGCGCAGATGATGATGCTGAAGCTGACTATGAAATATAGTGTTGTTATTATCTCCACATTGCCAGTTATGCTGTTTTATCCAGTCGTTCAGAAATACTTTGAAAAGGGTATCATGGTCGGCGCTATTAAGGGGTGATTTAGATGTTTGCAGAAAAAGGGATGCGTGTCATCAACGACATCTATTACATGATGAAGATCAATCTCTGCTGGTTCCTCTTTACGCTTGAGGGCGGCATTGTGCTGGGAATTGTACCTGCGACACTCACAGCATTTGATTGTATCCGAGACAAGATGAAGAACAACTATGACGGCAAGGTCTATCGCGAATTCAAACAATTCTACTGGGCTAACTTCAAGTCGAGTTGGAAGATCACACTGAGCTTCGCGGCCGCAGGATTCATCCTCCTAGTTGAAACGGCGATGCTCAATGGTGTCGGGCAAACAAACGTGGTCATTGAGATCATGCTCAAATTGACCCGCATGTTGATCGTTTTGACGATGGTCTTCTTCTTCCCGGTGTATTCTCACTTTGACGTGCACGGGTTCCGCGCATGGCTGCAACCTTTTCTGTTTCTCTTTATCTGCCCGTTGCAGGTGGTCTTGATCGTCTTGATGATCGCGGTCACCGCGCTGCTTTACATGATCAACCCGTTGTTGGTCTTCTTCCTCGGCATTGGGTTGCCAGCTTACGTGATCATGGGGATGATGCTCCGCAAGTTCAATAAGCTGGCTGAAAAAGTCCCAGCAATTCATGAGGTGTAATCGATGAGCTTTATTCGCACGAGGCAATCTGAACTCACAGGGTTTCAGGAGTCTGCCCCGTTTGACCCGGCGCTGGACGTCGGGGTCGATTTTGTCATGGTCTATGGCAACGATGAGAGCCTGTACGAGCGGATCCGGGCATACAAGGCACGCGGTTATGTCGTGCACTTGATGACTGGAATCGCCTGGGGCACTTATCAGGATTATTTGTACGGCAGGTGGGACGGCCTGGATCACTGGGCTGAAGCGCAGCGCCGCGTTGATGGATCCATTGTCGGCCATGGCAAAGACATTCCGTATATGGTCCCGACCATCGCATTTTCCAACTACTTGTCTGAGCAGATGAAAAAAGCGATCGACGCCGGGGTCGAGGCGATCCACATGGAGGAGCCCGAGTTCTGGGATCACTCCGGCTATTCGGACGCTTTCAAATTACAATATGAGCTGTTTTACCGCGAGCCGTGGCAGGCGCCGACGACCAATGTCTCGGCGCACTACAAGGCCGCGAAACTCAAAGCCCTTTTATATAAACGCATTCTTGAGCGGGTGGCGGACTCGGTGAAGGAGTACTCGCTGACGCAAAAAGGCAAGGTGGTGCGCTTTTACGTGCCGACTCACAGCCTGATCAACTACACGCAATGGAAGATCATGAGCCCAGAAGGCCTGCTGAATTCCATTGACTCGCTGGATGGGTTCATCGCCCAGGTCTGGACCGGCAACAGTCGCACCGCGAACACGTATCGCGGTGTGACCAAGGAGCGGACACTGGAAACGGCGTACTGCGAATATTCCGTTATGCAGGAGCTGATCAAGGGTACCGGCAAGCGGATGTGGTACCTGGCCGATCCGATTGAAGACAACCCGCGTTATCCATGGTCGTCTTATCAGGCTAGCTATCTTGAAACGGTGACGGCTTCGCTGCTGCACCCCGAGGTCTCACGGTTTGAGGTCTGCCCGTGGCCAAACCGGGTGTTCAACGGCCGGTATCCAAAGCCGGATCCGGACGACCCGAATGCCAAGCCAGGCGAGCCAATTCCGCCGCGTTACCGCACGCTTTTGCAAAACATGTTCCAGACCCTTGGCAACATGGACCAGCCGGACTATCACTATGAGCACAACAATGACTTGCGCCTCGGCGTTGCGCTCAGTGACACCGCGCTTTACCAGCGGACGTATCCGGATCCGGACCACGCTGATCATGGCACGCCGATGCTTGGCGAGCTGACGGAAAAACAGCTGGCGCAATATTCCGGCAATGAGTTCCCGATGTTTTACGGCATGAGCTTGCCACTGCTGAAACGCGGCCTGCCGTTGCGGTGCGTGCAGATCGACAATGTCACGCGCATTCCCAATTACCTCAATGAACTGAAGTATCTGGTGTTGAGCTACGACTTCATGAAGCCGGCCTCGCCAGCGGTCAACAGTGAATTGGCGGCTTGGGTGGCGCGCGGCGGCACGCTGATCTATGTTGGCGACAACAAGGATCCGTATAACGATATGCCGGCTTGGTGGAATGAGAATGGCAAGACCCACGCCACCCCGCTTGCGCATCTGCTTTCGCTTCTCGGCATCACTGGAACGCCTGCGCCGATCACCCCTATCGGCCAAGGTCAGTTCCTCTATGTCGACGCGAATCCAGCGGTGTTCACCGAAGATGCGGCGACGGAGCAGACCTATGTTGATCTGGTCGCCCAAACGATCGATGGGCGCGGCGACCAGTGGAACCAAACGAACAGCCTAAGTTTGGTTCGCGGCCCGTATGTGGTCACGGCGGTGTTTGATGAAACAGAGCCGGGCAACAGTGTGTCACGCACAGGCAATTTTGTCGATCTGCAGACCCCGGACTTTGATCTCAAAGAACGGGTGACGACACATCCTGGCCAGACCAGCTTGCTGTATGATGTCGACCGCGCCCCAAGCGCGACGACCATCATCGGCACCACGGCGCGCGTCTTGAGTGAGACGGACAACGCGGGCAAGCTCCAGCTGAGCCTGCAGACAAACGCCGGCACCCAGTCCTATCTGATGCTCAAGGTTCCGCACGCCGTCACATCGGTGTCGGCAGTCGACGACCAAGGCCGGACGCTAGAGGTGCATTACACCCTTTACCCGGCGCAGTCACTGATCAAAATCAACTATCTTGGAACCGGCTCGCGCGTCGAGCTGACTATCCAACAATCGGAGGATCAATAGAAGATGGATATTTCTTCAATTGACACACGGCACGCAACAAGCAACACGTTTGAACTGTCTCGCGGGAACAGTTTTCCCTTCACCGGCTATCCGTTTGGGATGAACTATTTTGCCATCGAGACCACCAATGACAACTGGTGGTTCCACCCAGAGGCCCAGCATTATCGCGGCTTCCGTCTGACCCACCAGCCGACGATGTGGGCGGGCACGAAAGGCGACTTCGCCTCGGTGCGCATTTTGCCATTCGCGACGCGCTCCAAGGGCCTGCTGGATGTGCCATACGCCCCGCAATTCTCCACGTTCCAGCCCAATAAGCTGGAGATCGTGCAGAAAAACGACCGCATCCGCACGACGCTGGTGCCTTCCGAATACGGCGCGCTGATGCACATCACAGCCGCCGATGACGAACTCGGTGTAATCATTTCCTTCCCGACTGAGGGTGAAGTGACCAAGCACGAGGGCAATGTCATCGAGGGTTACTCGTTGCAGTTGCACGCGGACCGCACCACGCCGCTGAAATTGCGGTTCCACATCGAAGCGACCTCCCCCGTCGTCGATGCGACCACGATCGAAGACGGCGCCTTGCAGCTGAGCTTCGCCACGAGCGATGATGTCACGCTGCGCATTGGCACGTCTTTCATCAGCGAGGCTTATGCTGTTCGCAACATGCCGCAAGAAGACGAGGCAACGCTTTCGGCCAACATCACGGATGCGTGGAACGCCAAGCTCGGCAAGATCGAGATCTCTGATCACGACCGCGAGCGGGTCCAGACATTCTACCAGAATCTCTGGCGCGCGTTCCTGTACCCGATGAAACTCTACGAACTTGATGAAAATGGCGAGCCAGTCCATTACGACATGCACGCCGATGACGTCAAGCCGGGGTATCTCTACACCAACAACGGTTTTTGGGACACGGCGCGCACAGTGTATTCGCTGCAATCGCTGATCGAAGGCGACGAGTATCCGAAGATCCTGCACGGTTTTGTCAACAGCTACAAAGAAGGCGGCTATATGCCAAAATGGCTGTCGCCTGCAGATGGCGGCGGCATGCCGGGTAACTTGATCGACGCGGTTCTTGCAGACGCGGTGATCAAAGGCATTGCGCCTGAGTTGAATGAAACGTTCCTGGAAGGGATGCTGCATTCGGCGACGGAGCAGGATCCAAACGGTCGCTTGGGCCGGCGCTACCAGAATGATTACGCCAAGTATGGCTACATTCCGGCCGACGTCCCAGAATCCGTTAACAACTCTCTTGATTATGCGTTCAGCGACTGGTGCATCTCGATCGTTGCGGCGCATCTTGGCAAGGACGAGCTGGCGGCCAAGTACCGCAAGCTGGCGCTGAATTATCAAAATAATTTTGATAAAGAGGTCGGCTTCATGGTGGCCAAAGACCGTGATGGTAACTTCAAGCCAGGCTTCTCCCCGATCTCATGGGGCGGCGATTTCACCGAGGGTTCGTCTTGGCAGTCGACCTTCCAGGAACCGCATGACATTCAGGGCTTGATCAATTTGTACGGCGGCGATAAGGCGTTCTTGAAGCAGATCACCACCATGGCCAACTCTGAGCCGAAATACGACGTCAAAGGCTATGGCCACATCATTCACGAAGTCGCAGAAATGGAAGTCAACGAGTTTGGCCAGATCAACATGGGCAACCAGCCGAGCTTCCACCTGCCATATCTCTTCGCCTTTGCCGGCAAGTCGTATTACATGCAGCCGATGATCAAGCAGATGATGACCAAACTGTTTTCCGCTGGCTGGCAAGGCTATCCAGGGGATGAAGATAACGGGTCCATGGCGTCCTGCTACATCTTCAACAGCCTTGGCTTCTATCCATTCTGCCCAGGCACCGATCAATATCTGTTCGGCATGCCGCTGTATGACCAGATCATCGTGCACCTGGCAAACGGCAAGGACCTGACCCTGACCACCACGCAAAACCTGCCGCAGCATCAATTCATCGACCATCTCGAAGTCAACGGTGAGGCGTACCACAAGCCATACATCACCCACGACACCCTGATGAACGGCGGGGCCATTGATTACACGCTGGGCCTGGTGCCAAATCCGGATAACTTTGATTCAGATGTTGTGCCGTATAGCTTGAGCAAAAAGGGTGCGGAACGCGGCGAATAGGTCTGAGCAGCTAGTGCGGCCCAGGCGCGAATGGCGTCCTTGGCCATCCGTGACTGGGCGACTAGATGCCTCAGACCTGCCGCGTGAAGCCCAACTAGCGCGGATAGGCATCTCACTGATACATCGTTATGGCGGTCCGCCGCCAAGTTAAAAAGCCTTCTTCGACAGAGACCTTTTGTCCTTTTGCCATCTGCACACGCGATGACCACAAAGGGCTCTGGGTCTCTGCTTTTTTGAGGAAGGGCAGGCAAGATTGACGACCTCTTCGACTGCACAGAAGTCCATTTGGAGAAGTGCAGGAAACGGTAATCAGAGGCCGGTTCAAACGTTTCTCGCAATGAGAAAGATTGGGAATCCGGCAATATATTTCCAGTACGTGTTTAGTAACTTCAGTGCTGGATTTGAGGGCGGGCTCCGGCCAGAAACGGCTCAGCCCCCTTGTCGTTGTTAGCGGCCAAGCCGCTTACAACGAAGGCAAGCTTTGAGACCGCGACCTTTGCGGGCTCAAAGTTGCCTGGGAGCGTTCCAGCCAGTTTCTGGCCGGAGCCCACCCGGGCGTTAGCACAAACAGGTTTTATAGAACTTAGGAACTGGGCAGATTGTTGCTCGGCTCCCCGCAATTATTCAAAATTCGAGTAAGGTTTGACCGGCTGCGGAGCCGGTCTAAAAGGAGTTGTGACATATGGTAGATCGAATTCCATCAGTCCCGTTGATCGTCCATGATCCATATTTTTCCATCTGGTCCCCGGCAGATCACCTCAATGATCGCGAAACTGAAAGTTGGAACGGTAAACAGATGCCGATTCGCGCGGTCCTGCGCATTGCGGGCCAAACCTATTCGGTGATCGGCGAAAATCGCGGCGTTGAAAAACTGCCGCAAGTCGACCTCAGCATTCAGCCGACCGAGACCATCGCGACATTCCAAAACAAGCAAGTCAACCTGACTCTGACGTTTGCCCAGCATTTTGACCTCGCTGATCTTGAGGCGGTGTCCGAGCCAGTCACGTATTTCCGGGCGGCGCTGGCGTCGGCGGATGGCAAGGCCCATGATGCCGAGCTGCAGCTGACATTCGACAGTACGATCACCTATGAAAGTCTGAACGACAACCGCTTGATCGCGTCCTCGTTTGAGCTGGCGCATTCGACGGCGGTGATGCTGGGTAAGGCGCGGCAGACGCCACTTAACCAGTCCGGTGACCTCATCAATATTGATTGGGGCTATCTGTATCTGGCTGCCAGCAATGAAAGCCAGACCACGGTGAGCGCGGTCAGCGAGTGGAATGATTATTCGCTGAAGGCGTCGATGAACCTGTCGACTTATGACAACGGGAGCTGCGACCTGTTGATCGCATACGACGATGTGGCGTCGATCAATTATTTTGGCCTCACGCTGAACGCGTACTGGAAGAAGCAATATCCATCGCTGCTGGACTTGCTGGATGTGCGTAGCCAGCAGATCGACCCAATTTTGGCGCATTGCGCCCAGCTCAACGAGTCCATCAACAAGCAGGCCACCACAGTCGGTGGGGATGATTACCGGCTGATCTGCGCAACGGCTTATCGCCAGTCGATCGCGGCGCACAAGCTGGTCGAGGATGAAAATGGCGAGTTGCTTTTCCTCAGCAAGGAATGCAACTCCAACGGGTGCATTGCCACGGTCGACGTTTCCTATCCGTCGACGCCGCTTTACCTCGCGTTCAACCCGCAGTTGGTGGAAGGCATGCTGCGCCCAATCTTCCGTTTCGCCAGCTTGCCAGTGTGGCCATTTGCCTTTGCGCCGCATGATGCGGGCCGCTATCCATATGCGACGGGCCAAGTCTATGGCATGAAGCAACAGCGCGGCCGCGATGATGGTACCTGGATCATCGACCGTGACACGATTCCGCCGTACTACACTTATCCGGCTTCTTCGGAT
Organism: Lacticaseibacillus yichunensis; assembly: GCF_003946405.1. Taxonomy (GTDB): domain Bacteria; phylum Bacillota; class Bacilli; order Lactobacillales; family Lactobacillaceae; genus Lacticaseibacillus; species Lacticaseibacillus yichunensis. The sequence continues at coordinate 19,630 of NZ_RHOG01000032.1, forward strand.
CTCTACGAAGAAAAGTTCCAGATGCCAGTTGAGGAATGCGGCGACATGATCATCATGAGTTGCGCCGCGGACGCCCTGCTCAAGGATGGTTTTGTCCGGGCGCACAAGGATCAGCTGATCGCCTGGAGCGACTTCCTCATTCGCAATGGTCAAGATCCGGAGAACCAGCTCTGCACGGATGATTTTGCCGGTCATTTGGCGCATAACGTCAACCTGTCCTTGAAGGCAATCGTCGCGCTAGGCGCGTTGGGTAAGGCGCTGCTGGATATCAACGAAGACGATGCCAAGCGCTTGACCTTGGCCGCCCAAGAGATGGCCGCAATCTGGGAAAAGACGGCGGCCAATGACACGGATACGCGCTTGGCCTTTGACCAGGCGGATACTTGGTCCTTGAAATACAACTTGGTCTGGGATGATGTCTTGCACCTGAATCTCTTCACCCCTGAGGTCAAGGAAAAGGAGCTCGCGCGGTACGCCAAAGAGGCCAACGATTACGGGACGCCGCTTGATCCACGGGCGGAATACACAAAGGCGGATTGGCTGATGTGGGTCGGCGCCCTGGCGGAAAATCGCAAGGGGCTGGCGGTCTTCACCACGCCGCTGGCCAAGTTCCTGCATGATACCACGGACCGCGTGCCATTTTCCGATTGGTATCACACCACCGACGGCCATTTTGTGGCGTTCAAGAATCGCACGGTCATCGGGGGCACGTTCATGCCGCTGCTCAAGTCGCTGCATAAATTTCGTGGCTGATCGCAGCTGATTGATAAGGAGAGAACGATTTGAATTATTCCGTAGATGATTTTCTCGCGAAAGCCCGCCAGCAGCTGGCTATCTTGCACGGCTGGTTCTACGCAGGCTTCAGTGAGGTCCCCGATCTTGAGCTGACGCCGGACACCCGCGCGGATAAGCGCTGGGAGCCGGCCGATGCGACATGGACGCCGGTGTCACTTGGCAGCAAGTGGGAAGGCCGCGACAAATATTTCTGGCTGCGTTTTTCCCTGACGGTGCCAGAGCTTGAACAAGGCGCGCACTTTGTCCTGCACATGGAATTGGGTCGCACAGGAGGCGGCGGCAATTCCGGGTTTGAGGGGCTGGTGTTTGTGAATGGCAAGCCGCGCCAGGCGGTGGATTCCAATCACGAAGATGCCTATTTTGAGGACAGTTTTGCCGGCCAGACGCTTCAAATCGCAATCAAGCTCTGGACCGGGCTGGAAGGTGGCGGCGAGCCGCAGATTCAGCATTATGTCCTGAAGGCGCTGTGTGCCGGGGTGCTGGATCAGCCGGTGGTCGATGTGTTCGATTATCTCGACAACATTGTCGGCACGGTGGCGACGCTGGGGCCGGATGAGCCGCTGCGCTATGGCTACATGACTCTTGTGCGCCAGGCGTTTGCCCAGTTCGTTTGGGCGGAGATGACCCCAAGCACGATCGATGGCGTGGCGCAGGCGGTGCTCGGCCAGATCCATCAATTCATCGCCAGCCATGCCGGGGAGAAAAAGGCGTACACGATCACGGCGGTGGGGCACACGCACATCGACGTCGCGTGGCTGTGGCGGCTGCGCCACACGCAGGAAAAAGTGGCCCGGTCCTTTTCGACTGTTCTGGAGCTGATGAAGGAATATCCCGACTATGTCTTTTTCCAAAGCACGCCTCAGGGTTATGCCTACTTGCAGGAAGATTATCCGGAGATGTGGGAGGAGATCCAGGCCCGCATCAAGGAAGGCCGCTGGGAGGCCAATGGTGCGACGTGGCTGGAGCCGGATACGAATATTCCTAGTGGCGAAAGTCTGACACGCCAGTTCCTGTATGGCAGTGGCTATTTCCACCAGCACTTCAACGCCCGGCAAAATGTGTTGTGGTTGCCGGATGTGTTCGGCTACTCGGCGGCGGTGCCGCAGATCATGCAGGGCTTTGGGGTCAAGAATTTCATGACCACGAAGATCTCGTGGAACGACACAAACCGGATGCCGCATGACACGTTTTACTGGCAAGGCATTGATGGGTCGAAGGTCTTGACGCATTTTGTCACGACGGTCGAGCCGGAAGCCGAGTTCGACAACCCGCGGGAGTGGCGATACACGTACAATGGCCTTTTGACGCCGCGGACGGTGCTGGGCACGTATCATGTGTATGCGGACAAGCCGCTGAACGACGACTTGCTGCTGAGCTATGGCTTCGGCGATGGCGGCGGCGGCCCAACGCGCGAGCAGATCAAGAATATGGCGATCATGGATGAGCTGCCGGGCTTGCCGCATGTCCGGCCCGGCCGCGTGGATGATTATTTTGACCGGCTCGATGGGAAGATCGAAGCGGCTGAGGCGGATGTCGCCACGTGGCGTGGGGAGCTGTACCTGGAATTCCATCGCGGCACGTACACGTCGCAGGCCAATGTGAAAAAGTGGAACCGGCGCGCCGAATACGCACTGCGGGATGTTGAGTTGCGGTACGCGGCGGCGCATGTCGAGCGCGGCATCGAGTACCCGACGGAAAAATTACGCGACTTGTGGATCATCTTGCTGCGGAATCAGTTCCATGACATTCTGCCCGGCTCGGCGATTCGCGAAGTCTACGAAGATGCGGCGGTCGAGTTCAAGCAGCTGTTTGACGGTGTCGCGGAATTGCAGGCCGCATTGACCGACCAGACGACGACCAAGGCACCAGATCAGGTGACGGTGGTCAATCATTTGGCTTGGCCGCAAACGGGGCTGGTGCACTTGCCGAAGCTCGTGACCGCCAAGTTGCCAAATGGCGATTTTGCGCCGCGCGCCCAGGTCAAGGCGGGCACTGCGGTACAAGTGACAGTGCCGGCCATGGGTAGCGTGACCCTCACGCTCTCGGACGCACCGGATGAACGCGACCTTCTGACCCCGCCGCATCCGGTTCCGGCGCTTCATGTGAGCGACCACACGGCGACGACGCCATTTTACGATGTGCTGTTTGACTCAGACGGGCATCTCGTTTCGTTGCGGGACCGCGTAACCGGCCGCGAATTTCTCGACCCCAAATTGGGCGGGAACGTCCTGACGATCTACGAAGATAAGCCGCTTTATTTCGACGACTGGGATATCAATAAGGATTATCCGGACAAGGCTCAGCGGCTGGTCGCCAAGAGCTGGCGAGTCGGCGAGGAAAACGATCTTTATGCCGATTTTGAATCCAAGTATGTGATTGGCGAGTCGACGATCAAGCAGACGATTCGCTTCTATTCAGACAAGCCGCAGATCGATTTTCTCACCCATGTCGATTGGCACGAGCGCCAGCGCCTGCTTCGGACCGCGTTCAACACCAACATCTTGGCGGACAACGCGCGCTACGACATTCAATATGGCAATGTGCTGCGGCCAACCAACGACAACACCAGCTGGGATCAGGCGAAGTTTGAGACCTGCGCGCACAAGTGGGCGGATCTCTCCGAGCGCGATTACGGCCTGGCGCTGCTCAACGACAGTAAGTATGGTTATCGGATCAAGGACAAGCAGGTGTCGATGACGCTACTCAAGTCGGGCAATTACCCGGATCCGCACGCGGACGAAGGCGAACACGACTTCACCTATTCCTTGCTGCCACATGACGGTGACTTCTTGGTCGGCGAGGTGGAGAAGGTGGCCAGCGAACTGAACCAGCCGCTGACTGTGAACGCCGGTGTCGGCGAAAACACGGCGGCACCGCTGTTCACCTTCACGGGCGAGCATCCGGTGGCGGTGGATGCCATCAAGCTTTCCGAAGATGGGCAACATGTCCTCGTGCGCCTGCATGATTACACCGGCGGGCACGAAGGGGTCATGATCCGACCGAATCAGCCGGCGAAGGCCGCTTACTTGGCGAACTTGGATGAGACGCTGGTCGATGACGGGACAGACCTGTTGGTGGATGATTGCGTGAATATCACGATGCGGCCGTATCAGATTCTGACGGTGGCCTTTGACTTTTGATCTCGTTTTGCGCGTTGGCCTTTCCCCTGGCCAGCGCGCCGCAGCTCCTGCCGAAATGGTGGGGGCTGTTTTTGGTGGAGAGATGAGGTGTGAAAATGAATTTTGAGGAAGAAGCGGCTCTGGCGCAGCGCAGTCTAGAACATTATTTTCGCTCGGCGGATCCATTGCAGGGCTACAACAATGTTTATCCTTTGATGCACTGGCACCAAAATGATGTCTTTAATTATTGGTGGGTGGCGCATCTGGTGGACAGTCAGCTGGATGCCTTTTCGCGAAGCGGGGATGCCCTTGATCTGCGGCGGGCCGAGGCCACGTATGCGGCGAACAAGGCGCGCAACCACGGGACGCTGCTGCATGTTTATTACGATGATGAGTTGTGGAACGCGCTGGCGGCGGTGCGGCTATATCAGGCGACGGGGACGGCAAGCTATCTGGCGGATGCCCAGCAGGTCTGTGCGGACGTGTTCCGGACGGCGTGGAATGAGGCGCAAGGCGGCGGCTTCGCGTGGACGCGGATGCAGCTGGATTACAAGAACACGCCGGCCAATGCGCCTGCGATGATCTTGGCGTTGCGACTCTATCAGCTCGATCCGCAGCCCGCGTATCTGGAGAAGAGTCTGGCGGATCTGGCATGGCTTCGCGAGACGCTGGTGGATGCGGATTCGCAATTTGTGGCGGATGGCGTCAACCGGCTGGGCGATGGGAAAATCGATGTGCAGTGGCCGTTTTCGTACAATCAGGGCGTTTATATCGGCGCGCTGATCGAATTTTTCCATGTGACCGGCGAGCGGCAGTATCTTGAGGATGCCCTGACGTGTGCCCGCACGACTTTGGCCCGGCTGGCGCAGGATGGCGTGCTGGTCGATGTCGGTGAAGGCGGCGGGGATGTCGGGTTGTTCAAGGGCATTTTCTACCGGTATGCGGCGCTGCTGGTGCAAGAGACCGGCGATGCAGGGCTGCGCGACTTTATTTTGGCGAGCTGCGCAGTGCTCGCAGACCATGCGTTGACCGACGATGGCTGGCTATTGGCACGGGCCAATTGGCGGGAACGGGTGATGCTGCCGCTGGTGGCTTTGTCGGAAGAACTCAGTGCGGTGATGGTGCTGGAGGCAGCGGCGTCGCTCCAGACGAAAGGGTGAAGCAGATGGGGTTGTTACAGATTCGCGTGAATGATCAGGAAGAACCGCTGATTGGAACGCTTCGGCGGGTGAGTTGGACGGTGGATGCCCTGCCGGCCGAGGTGGTGGAAGGCACGCTGGCGATTGCGTTGGTGGGCGGCGCTTCGACGCAGACGGACGGTGCGGTTGGAATCGGGACGGCTGAGATCGTCGAACCTGTGTGGTGGGACACGCTGGCGCCCGGGGTCCATGTGGTGTCGGCGTTTGATGGACTGAATCTGGCGCTTGAACGGCGGTATTCAGTGACGGTCACCCTAGTCGATGCGACCGGGCAGACATGGCAGGAATCGGCCGCCTTTTTCACCGGGACGACATGGGATGAGGCGGCCTGGGTGACGTGCCGCGACGACCCGACTGAGGGGGAAGGCGAGTTCCTGTTTTCCCGAACCGTGCAGCCCGAAAAGCCGGTGGCATCGGCGCTGCTGTATGCGAGCGCCCGCGGGTTGTATGAGGTGTACGCGGCTGGCGAGAAGATCGGGGACGACCTGTTGACGCCGGGCTGGACGTCATACAGCCACGCGATTCAGTATCAGGTGTATGACGTGACGACGCTGCTTCAAGGCGGCGGGCCGGTGCGGCTGGATGCGCGGCTGGCAAACGGCTGGTACTTGGGGATGCTGACATGGGACAAGCACCCACATTTTTACGGCGCTGAAAAATCGTGGATCGCCAAGCTTGTGGTGACGTACACCGATGGCACGCGCGCGGTGGTGGCCACGGATGCGCAGTGGCGGACGGCGCCGGGGCCAATTGTGTCGTCGGAGCTTTATGACGGCGAGGTGATCGATGGCAAGCAGGCAAATGCCAACTTCTTGACGGACGGCACGCGGGATGGCTGGCAGGCGGCGACAGTGGTCGAGGCGGATAAGGCGGTTTTGACGCCTCAGCGCGATCAGCCTTGTCGGGTCACGGAAACGGTCGGGGTGCAGCGCATTTTTACCTCGCCAAATGGGGCGGTCACGCTGGATTTTGGCCAGAACCTGGTCGGCCGGGTGCGCGTGGATCTGGCGCGCTTGTTGCCGGCGGGCGAAACGGCGCTATCGCTGCATCATGCCGAGGTGCTGGATCCGGCGGGCAATGCGTATTTTGGCAATCTGCGCAAGGCCAAGCAGATGCTCGTGTTGCCACATGCGACACCGGGAGATGGGGCGGCGTTGACGCATTTTACCTTCCAGGGCTTTCGCTATGTGGTTGTTGAGGCAAATCGGCCGCTGGTGCTGGACCCGCGCGCTTTTTCGGCGGAGGTGGTGCACACGGCGATGCCGCGCACAGGCTATTTCACATGCAACGACATGATGCTCAACCGGCTGTTTGACAACATCGTGTGGGGCCAGCGCGGCAACTTTGTCGATGTGCCGACCGACTGCCCGCAGCGCGATGAGCGGCTCGGCTGGACGGGGGATACGCAGGTGTTTGCGAGCACCGGCCTGTTCAACTTCGACAGCGCCGCCTTTTATCGCAAGTGGCTCGCGGACCTGGCCAGCGATCAGTTAGAAAATGGCGGGGTGCCGGCGGTCATTCCGGATGTCATCACGCCACTTCAGCCGGAGACCAATTCGTCTGCGGCCTGGGGCGATGCGGCGGTGATCGTGCCGTGGCAGGTGTTCCAATTCACGGGCGATCGCAGTGTGCTTGAGGATCAATACGACAGCATGGCGGCCTGGATCGCCTTCAACAATCAAGCCGGGCCGACGCCTTACACGGGCAACCAAGGTTTTCACTACGGTGACTGGGTGGCGCTGGATGTGCCAGGCAGTAATTTTGGCGCGACGCCGCATCCGTATTTGGCTTGCTGCTTCCACCGCTACACGACGGAGATCATGCGGCAGACGGCGCGGGAGCTGGGCCGGACGGATGATGCGGCGGGGTATGCAACCCTGCGTGATGGCATTGATGCCTATTTTCAAAAGACCTATTTCGCTGGCGACGAGTTGACCGTGCAGACCCAGACGGCGCAGGTGTTGGCGCTGAAGATGATGCGGCTGTCTGAGGGGCAACGTGCGGCGATCGCCAAGCGCCTGAACAGTTTGGTCGTGAACAACAACACGCATCTGAACACGGGGTTTGTGGGGACGCCATACTTGCTGGCGGCGCTGTCGGACAATGGCTATCCGGAGACTGCGGTGGCGCTGCTTCGGCAGGAGGATTTTCCTTCCTGGCTCTACTCGGTGCGGCAAGGCGCGACGACGATCTGGGAACACTGGGACGGCATTCGCCAAGATGGCACGCTGTGGTCAGACACGATGAATTCGTTCAACCATTACGCGTTTGGTGCGGTCGGTGATTGGCTCTATCGGCATTTGGTCGGCATCGACCAAATGGCGGGCGAATCCGGCTTTCGGCAGATTCAGGTGGCGCCGTTGATCAAGGCATCGGGCCTGCGTGATGTGAGCGGGTCGTATCAGTCGGTGGCCGGCAAGATCGCGGTGGCCTGGGCCAATCAGGACGGCGCCGTGGTGATGCGGGCGCAGATTCCTGCAGGCAGTCACGCGGAGATCGTGCTATTTGATGCGCGGCCTGGCAGCCTCGATCGCGCGCTTGGCTCGCGGGATACCTATGATGCGGCGGCCGGGGCGTATCACTTGCAGGTTGATGGCGGGGCGGCTGTGACGCTGAATTATGCGCTGCGGTAACATCGCCCGCGACCTGTTTTGCGAGGCGCGAGGAGGCCGGTCAAACTTGGTATACCAATCCCAACCACTTATTCGCCGGATTCCGGGCAAAAGCCGTTTCTGCGCGGCATGGGCGGTATACTCAACTCGAACCGGAAAAGCGCTCTCATTTTGATGAAGGAGACGATGCAATGCCAGCCGATCCAGAAAAGATCATGCTTGAGCTTGACGACGGCACGTGGCACGACTTGGTGCATGACCACACCGACTCGTGGCGCCTGCCGGACAGCGAAACGGCCGTGACGTTTGCGGCAGATGGCACGATCACCCTATTTTCCCCGCATCGTCCTGTGTGCCGGGTGCGCGTGGACTTGCCGCGTGCCCCGCAGGCAGAGACGCTGTTTTTCGGTGATACATTTGAACGCTCGTATGGCGACTTGCAGGTCCACCGCTTCGATGACGGCCAGGTCTATGACTGGTACTTGATCGAGCAAAATGCGGCGGCGCAGGAAGCCATCGGGGTGGCCATTCAGCCACAGGCGTTTTGTGCGTGGACAGTTTCGCAGACCGCCCGCACGCTGTGGCTGGATGTGCGCAGTGGCACGAAGCCTGTCGCGTTGGGCGCGCGGGCGCTGCGGTGTTGTCAATTGGTGACACAGTCGTATCCGGCGGCTCAGCCTCTGGCGGCGGTGCTGGCCGATTTTTGCGCTCGGCTTGCCGGGCGCGCGACTCTGCCTGCGCGCGAGGCACCACTGGTCGGCACGAATGATTGGTATTTTGCCTATGGCGCGAATTACCGCCAGTTGATCGTTGAGAATGCCCGGGCGATGGCCGCGTTGTGCCAGCCATTTGGTTATCGGCCGTGGGTGCTTATCGATGATGGCTGGCAGGTCCAGCACGCCGCGGATTATAACGGCGGGCCGTGGACCGGAGGCAATGAAAAATTCGGGGACATGGCTGAGGTCGCGCAGGAGTTGCGCGCGCTCGGCACGCGGCCTGGCCTGTGGTTTCGGCCGCTGGTCACGCGCGATTCTGCGCTGGCGCCGTTTGCCTTGCATCAAGACGGGGCGACGCTCACGCTGGATCCCAGCCGGCCAGAGGTGTTGGCGCAGGTTGCAGCGGATGTCCAGCGCTTTGTGTCGTGGGGGTTTGAGCTGATCAAGTTCGACTTTTCCGCGTTTGATGTGCTGGGCCGCTGGGGCAATACGACGGGGCTGGATTATTTTGACCGGCCTTGCGACTTTGCGGACCGCACGCACACAACGGCGGAGATCTTCAGTCAATTGTACCGCACGATCAAGAAGGCGGCGGGGCCGGCGCTGGTGATGGGCTGCAACACGGCCAGTCAGTTGTCGGCCGGGCAGCTGGATGTGATGCGCATCGGCGATGATACCAGCGGCGTGTCGTTTCACCGCACCGTCAACCGCGGTGTGAACACGCTGGCGTTTCGGCTGGCGCAGGAAGGTAGTTTCTACCGCATCGACGCGGATTGCGTGGGCATCACAGACGCGATTTCCTGGGCGCAAAATCGGCAGTGGCTGAGGCTACTTGCGGCCAGCAACACCACCTTGTTTGTGTCCGCGGACTTACCGGGGCTGTCGGCTGAGAAAAAATCGGCCCTGCAAGAGGCGATCGGCGAGGCTCTACGGAATGAGACGCAGGCTGTACCGGCGGACTTGCGGGCTGGGCGGACGCCTGAGGATTGGCGGACCAAGAGCGGCGACGCGCTGCACTTTGATTGGAACGTGGATCTTAGTCAGCCGCTATAAATGCCGGTCTCACGAATAAAATTTTCAATATGATCTGAATCCATTAAAAAGGAGCCAATATCATGGAACAAAAGATCTCTGATTTTTTGGCAAAAGCAACCCAACAACTGCACATTTTGCAGGGCTATACTTACGCAAACTTCACGCCGGTCGCCGGGCTGGAACTGACGCCCGACACGCGTGAGGACAATCGCTGGGAGCCGGAAGACGCCACCTGGTCGCCGATCGAGCAAGGCGCCAAGTGGGAAGGCCGCGATAAGTATTTTTGGCTGCGGTTCACCCTCACCGTGCCGGAGATTCCGGCTGGCGGGCATTTTGTGCTACACACGGAGCTTGGCCGCACCGGGGGCAATGGGTCCGCGTTTGAGGGCCTGGTCTTTGTGAATGGGGAGCCTCGGCAGGCCGTCGATTACAATCACCGCGATGCCTATTTTGAGGACAGTTTTTCCGGCCAGACTCTGCATGTCGTGATCAAGTTGTGGACGGGCACGGAAGGCGGCGGGGTGCCGCGCGTCCAGCATTACACCCTTGAGACGCTGGCGAGCGGCATCATCGACCAGCATGTCGTCGACGCGGCGGCTTACCTCGAGAACATCATTGAGACCATCGCCCAGCTCGGTCCGGACGAACCGCTGCGCTACGGCTACATCGCGCTGGTGAAGAAGTCGTTCCAGCAGTTTGTCTGGGCGGAAGTTACTCCGGAGAATGTCGGCGCGATCGCCGCGTCTGTGCTGGGCCAGATCCAGCAATTCATCGCGGCCCATGCCGGTGAAAAAAAGGCGTACACCATCACCGCGGTGGGGCACACGCACATCGATGTCGCCTGGCTGTGGCGGCTTCGGCACACGCGCGAGAAGATCGCCCGCTCATTTTCCACCGTGCTAGAGCTGATGAAGGAGTACCCGGATTACATTTTCTTCCAGAGCACGCCGCAAGATTACGCGTATCTGGAAAAGGATTACCCGGATCTCTGGCAACAGATCCAGGCCCGCATCAAGGAAGGGCGCTGGGAGGCCAATGGCGCCACGTGGCTTGAGCCGGACACCAACATTCCAAGCGGCGAAAGCTTGACCCGCCAGTTCCTGTACGGCATTGGCTACTTCAAGGAAAAATTCGGCGCGCGCCAAAATGTCCTGTGGCTGCCCGATGTTTTCGGCTATTCGGCCGCGACGCCGCAGATCATGAAGGGCTTTGGCGTCGACAATTTCATGACCACCAAGATCTCCTGGAACGACACGAACCGCATGCCGCATGACACGTTCTACTGGCAGGGCATCGATGGCACCAAGGTCTTGACGCATTTCATCACCACCGTAGACAACTGGACCAACCTCGACGACCCGAACCAGTGGACGTACACTTACAACGGCACCTTGACGCCAAAATCCGTGCTGGGCTCCTATCACGTGTACGCCGACAAGGGGCTGAACGACGACCTGCTCGTCAGCTACGGCTTCGGCGATGGCGGCGGCGGTCCGACCCGCGAAATGATCAAAAACATGAAGATCCTCGACGAACTGCCGGGCTTGCCACACGTCAAGCCGGGCCGTGCCGATGACTATTTTGACCGGCTGGACAAGCGCGTCGAGGCGGCGCGTGATGAGGTCGCGACCTGGCAAGGCGAGCTGTACCTCGAGTTCCACCGCGGCACCTACACCTCGCAGGCCGACGTGAAAAAGTGGAACCGCCGCGCCGAATTTGCCCTGCGCGACCTGGAACTGCGCTATTCGGCAGCCCATGTCCAACATGGCGTGGCCTATCCGACCGAGGCGATTCGCGACTTGTGGATCATCTTGCTGCGGAACCAGTTCCACGACATTTTGCCGGGCTCGGCCATTCACGAAGTCTACGAAGACGCCGCCGTCGAATTCAAGCAACTCTTTGATGGCGTCGCGGACTTGCAGGCCAAGCTCCAGGCCGATTTCGCAACGCGGGCAACCGACCACGTCCTTGTGGAAAATACGTTGGCATGGCCGCGCACCGAGCTCGTTGCCCTGCCGGCTGGGGTCCAGGCCACGGCGGATGGCAAGGCGCTGAATGCGGTCTACACTGCCGAAAAGACGGTGGTGGCGGTCACCGTGCCGGCGATGGGCGCCACGAGTCTGACCGTGACGGCTGCGGATGCGTCTGGTGCCGGCGCCGGAGCCACTGCGCCGGCAGCCGCCGAGCCCGCGGAAGCCGGGGCTGCTGGTTCCCTGGAAGCCGCTACGCCAAAGCAGACGGCGACCGCTGCGCCGCATACGTTGGTCACGCCTTTTTACAAGGTGACCTACGCCAAGGACGGGCGGCTTGAACAGATCCGCGACCTGAAGCATGACCGCGATCTGCTGGACGAAAGCCGTGGCGGCAACGTGCTCACACTTTTTGAAGACAAGCCACTGACGTACGACGATTGGAACATCGATCAGGACTATCCGGAAAAGGCGACGCGCCTGGTTGCGGACAGTGTGACGGTGGGCGAGAACAACGCCTTTTACGCGGATCTGGATCTCGTTTACACGTTCGGCGCCTCTCAGCTGACGCAGACGATGCGCTTCTATGCTGATAAGCCGCAGATCGATTTTCTCACTCATGTCGACTGGCATGAGCGCCAGCGCCTGCTTCGGACCGCGTTCAACACGAACCTACTCGCGGACAACGCGCGCTACGACATCCAGTACGGCAACGTCGAGCGCCCGACCAACGACAACACTAGCTGGGACTGGGCGAAATTTGAGACCGTCGCGCACAAGTGGGCGGACCTTTCCGAACGCGATTATGGCCTGGCCCTGCTCAACGACTCGAAGTACGGCTACCGCATCAAGGCCAAGCAGATTTCAATGACCTTGCTGAAGTCGGGCAACCAGCCGGACCTCCACGCAGACGAAGGCGAGCACGACTTCATCTACTCGCTTCTGCCACACGAAGGCGACTTCCTGGCTGGCGACGTGGAAAAGACGGCGGCAGAGCTGAACGAACCGTTGCACGTTGAAAATGGCGTCGCGGCCCCGGCCACAACGGCGCTGTTCAACTTTGCTGCCCAGTATCCGGTTCAGGTGGATGCGATCAAGCTCGCGGAAAATGGGGCGCACGTCCTTGTCCGCCTGCACGATTACACCGGCGGCCATGAAACGGTCACCATCACCCCAACCACCGAAGCCAAGGCGGCGTTCATCGCCAAGCTCGACGAGTCCGTGGCCGACGACGCCAAGAACGTCTTGGCGGATGGCCGCGTGGAAGTGGTGTTGAGTCCGTATCAGGTTGTGACTGTGGCGTTTGATTTTTAAAGGGTTTCGCTGTTGAGTTTTTGATTTGGGCGCCTCTGCCAGAGATGGTGGCGGCGCCTTTTTGAATCGGGGGGCCGGTTTGGGGATATGGGCGCTTGATGGGCGAGCTGCTTTGGCGAATTTGCGAGCACTTTGGTTTACTGCATGCTTGTCCCTACCGCACACATTTTTCAACAAATTGTGTGCGGTAGGGACACAAACTTCAAAATTTTGTGAAATTGAATCCCCGTCCCGAACCTCGTTGAGAGACACGGCGTAATTCTTTTCCTACGACAACCCGGTTCTTCGCACTTCGAGGGCCGCTTTCTTCTATAGAAATAACGTGATCTGGCGTGACCGGTTTGCTCGGTGGGCATGGACCCGGGCCGGAATCGTCAATGCGCACAAGTGAAAGCTTCGGGCATTTTCTCGGTGGGTGACAAGACGTGCCGGTGCAATAGGACACCGGCGTGGGGGCTTCCTGGACCTATTTTCACAAAGCGCGCTTGAAAAGATGACAGAAGCGCCACGTTCTGTTCACAAAGTGTTCACACTCTCCCGTTAGTATAATAAACGTAGACAAGAGCTACCCCAGAAGAACAAAACTCTTGCCGCAACTTCATGAAAAACTCCTCCAATCTCGTGATACCCCCTAATATCGCGAGCGCACCGCCGGCGATCCCCCTAAGTCGCCGAGCGTGCAAACCCTTGGTCGCAAGTCCCCCTAACTTGCGACCGCCAAACCCCTGACGATCTTCGACCCCCAATCGAAGATCACGCACCACAAGCGATGCAGACCCCCTATCCGCATTCGCAACGTCGGATCACACCCCCCTAATGCGATCTGACAAAATACTCACAAGTCCCCCTAACTTGTGAACTCCTCCAAACGCCACTGGCCCCCTACCAGTGGTTTTTTTGTGTGGTTTTTGGGGGGAGCGGGGATGCCTTGTGGTGCGGATGGTGATGAAAAAGTCGAGGGAGTCTGCAGATAGTAATTGAAGGAAAGGTACAACGGCTGAACACCGACTACTTTATCTGCAATCAAAGAATCCTTATTGTAGTCAGTACTGAACTAGGCTGCTGACTTTGACCGTTCAGTGATGACTTTATAGTTAATTTGATATGTTTTGCCGGCT
>NZ_RHOG01000033.1 GCF_003946405.1 Lacticaseibacillus yichunensis
CTCGACGGCCCTCTGCTTCTCTTTTAGTGAGTACATTTAATATCATACCTGAAGTCCAACTTTTTGTCCGCACGCCCCAAGTGTCTGACGGAAAGTAATGTGATGGGGTCACACTGTTGTGAGCGTATCCCAGATGGAATCATGGTGGCCGCGATCTCAGAGATTGGAAATATCGAAGGTCTTGCCCATAAGAATCAAAATAGCAGTCTCAGAGATCGTGAGATTGTGAAAGCATCAGGTCTTCCGGACCGCGGGACCGCGAATTTGTTCTTTTTATTCCAGAAATGCAACATCCACGGTCCCGTGGTCCGCGCGCCCCAAGTGTCTGCTGGAAAAAATGTGATGGGGTGACACTGATATGAGGGCCGTCCAGATGGAATGCTGGGGAGCTGCAGTCTCTGAGATCGGAAATATCGAAGATCTGCCCCGGATGAAGCAAATTGGCAGTCTCAGAGATTGCGAGATTGCGACAGTATCAGAGCTTCCGAACTCATGGTCCGCAAATATGTCACTTTTAGTCCAGCAAGGCAATATCCGCGGTCCCGTGGTCCGCACGCCCCAAGTGTCTGCTGAATAATAATGAAATGGTGTCACACTGATCTGAGGGCCGCCCCGATGGAATCCTGGGGCCGCGATCTCTGAGATCGGGAATGTCGAAGATCTGCCCCAGACGAAGCAAATTAGCAGTCTCAGAGATCGCGAGATTGCGACAGTATCAGAGCTTCCGGACTCATGGTCCGCAAATATGTCACTTTTAGTCCAGCAAGGCAATATCCGCGGTCCCGCGGTCCGCACGCCCGAAATGTCTGATGGAAAGAAATGTGATGGCGTGACACTGATATAGGGTTCCCCCCCAGATGAAATCCTGGGAGCCGCGATCTCTGAGATTGGAAATATCGAAGATCTGCCCCAGCTGAAGCAAATTGGCAGTCTCAGAGATTGCAAACGTTGACCGTACTAGTTTTTCCGGACTCATGGTCTGCAAATTTGCAACATTTTGTCCATAGAAGTCACATCCGCGGTCCCGTAGTCCGCACGCCCCCAACGTCTGATGGAAAGAAATGTGATGGGGTGACACTGACATAGGGTTCCCCCCAGATAGAATCCTGGTGGCCGCGATCTCTGAGATCGGAAATATCGAAGATCTGCCCTAACAGAATGAAATTGGCAATCTCAGAGATCGCGAGATTGCGACAGCATCAGAGCTTCCGGACTCATGCCGGGTCGGGCAACCGCTTCGGCTAACATCCGTCCAAGTCCGCGCCACGCTCCGAAGCCACAAAAAAGGCGGCCCCGCAAGACCGCCCGCATGTGCTTAGTACCAGTTGCTCACTTGATGTTTGAAGAAATCGGCGGCCACGGCGCTGTCGGAGAATGCGTCGTCGAGCGGCTGGACCAGGTCGCGAGACAAACGCTCGCGCTGGAGGCGGCGAAGAAAGGCGTATTCGTCCAATGCCGTCGCTTGCTTGGCTTCGTCGGCTTGCTGGGCAAAAAACAGGAGCCATTCGAGACAATCCTTTAGCGGCAAAAATTCCCGGGCGTATTCCAGCGCCGGCTCGACGTCACTTGGGGCGGCGATCACGGCGAAGTGGGTGAAGGCCTGTTTGGACATGCCTTCCGCGAAAATTGGTTTGCGCCGCTGGAGTTGGGTCCAAAAGTCGTCGAAGGTCGGGGCGATCGTCAGCCATTGGTCGACCTCGGTGTCGATGTAGCGAACGGCCGCACCTGCGTTCAGGTCAAAAACAAAATATCGCGCGCCATCTTGGGCAAAAGGTACCAGATGATCCGGCAGGGGCGCAGTCAGCCGCGGCCCCACTGTCGCTAAGGCGTGCAGCGAAACACCATCCGGAGCCTCGCTGGTCGGCTCGGCTGTCGGCAGAAAAAAGCGATCGGCAAAAATGCCGCGGTGGATCAGTCGGTAATAACTGGCTGGAATCTGCTCGAGCTGGGGAATGGTGGGCAAGACCGGTTTTGTGATCTGAGTGGGCCATGGATGCATGACGCGCACCTCCTTTTCACCGCGGGCGTGCTGGGCGGCGGTGATTTGCGTTCTGTATTCTTACTTACTTATATCATAGCAGGTTGCGTCGCGGGAATTCATTAAACGTTGTATAATATCGGGTAGAAAGGCGAAAGGACCGGAAAAAATTGCGTGATTCACTGATCTATGTTCATTATGAACCACTGGCCCACATGTTTTTGACGGCAGGCATCGGGGCCGCCGACATTTTAGAGGCACATCCGGCGCCGCTGCGTCACCTGTTGTTATTGCCGCCGATCGACGAGGATGAATTCATCGATCCGCACACGGGCTTTAACGAATTGAGTGGCGAAGAAGCGGTCACCACCTTTTTGCGTGGCAAAGAGGCGCGCACCCGCAACTGGCTGGATTACAAGCATGGGTCGTACTTGCGGGAACTGACGCCGACTGAGATTGCCGAGCTTTTGTATCTCGGCCATGCCAAAACGCATATCCAACCGCCGTTTTATTACAAACTGCAAAATAATATGGTGCATCTGCCACTGCGCAATGGCATGGTCACGTTGTATTTTCGCCAGCTGGCACAATTTTCGTCAACGCTGGCGAGTGCCGTGGTCCGGCATCTGCGGCTAGCGGCCAACGACCAGCCATTTTGGCTTCGCCTGCGTCAGCAGCATTTTCCGCCGCTCACGCCGGAAGTGGTGGGTCAGCTGTATCCGCTGCTGGAGGATGGCATCTTGTTTGACTTTTCACGGGGGATCTTCAGTCAAGGTTCGGTCACGATTCCATTGTTGGCGTTGGCGGATCGGTTTGTGCCGGATCGTCTGCCGGATCCAGCCGGGGTCACCCAGCGCGGCGACTTGGTGCTGGATCGTGAGGCGGGGACTTGGCAATTGGCGCTGCGTGAGCAGTGACCGCTTGAGAAATGGGGAGTTTGAGTCATGAAAATGAAGTTATCCGAGATCGCGCGGGTCGTCGGGGCGCAGTGCCCGTATTCGGACGCGGATAGCCCGACCATTACCGGGGTGGCGTTTGACACGCGCCAGTTAAAACCGGGCGACCTGTTCGTCCCGCTTGCCGGCGAGCGCGACGGCCACGAATTCATCGGCGCGGCCAAGGCTAAGGGCGCGGCGGCAACGTTTGTAGCGACGGACCACGAACCGATCGAAACGGCTTTGCCGCAGCTGGTGGTACCGTCGCCGCTGACCGCGTTGCAACAATTGGCACAATATTACCTATTAATGAAGGTCAATCCCAAGGTCGTTGCGATCACCGGCAGTAATGGTAAGACCACGACGAAGGATATGACCGCCGCAGTCCTTGCAACGCAGTATCATGTGGTGAAAACGCCGGAGAATTTTAACAACGAGATCGGCGTGCCGATCACCATTTTGGGCATGGACACCAATACTGAGGTGCTGGTGGTCGAAATGGGGATGGACCGGCCCGGCCAGCTGCACGCGATGAGCACGTTGGCGGAGCCGGATGTCGCGGTGATCACGATGATCGGGGAGGCCCACATCGAATTTTTCAAGACGCGCGACAAGATTGCCGATGCGAAACTGGAGATCACGGACGGCCTCAAGGAAGACGGGCTCTTTATTTACAATGGCGACGAGCCGCTGTTGACCGAGCGGGCGAAAAATGTGGACCAGGGGCAAAAGACGTTTGGCCTGGGCCCGGAAAATTCGCTGTTTGCGCGGGATATCAAGAGCTTTGAGGACCACACCGTTTTTTCCCTGTCGCGGTGGCCGGATCTGAAGTTCACCATTCCAATCATGGGCGAATATAATGTGACGAATGCGCTGGCGGCGATTCTGGTCGGGCGGCGCTTCCATGTGAAGCCGGAGACGATTCAGCGGGCGCTCGCGCATTTTCAGGTGACGAAGAACCGGACGGAGTGGTTGACGGGGGATGCCGGCGAGTCGATCTTGTCGGATGTTTACAATGCAAACCCGACGGCGATGAAGGCGGTCATTACTGATTTCGCAGAATTTCCGACGACCGGCCGGCGCATTGTGGTGCTGGGCGATATGCTGGAGCTCGGGGATCTGGCCGGTGATCTGCATGCCAGTGTCGCGGAAGCCATTGATCCGGCGAAGATCGCCGAGGTCTATCTGTACGGTACGCAGATCACGAGTCTGCAGGCGGTCCTGGCGGCCAAGATGCCGGCCGACCGCGTGCATTATTTTTCGACCCCGCACCAGGCGGATCTGATCGACGCCTTGCAGCAGGATATTTCCTATCAGGATATGGTATTGCTCAAGGCGAGCCACGGCCTGCACTTGGAAAATGTGGTGAAGGCGCTGGTCGAGGGGAGCCACGCGTAGTACAATACGAATTCGCAAAACGGTGGGCAAATGCGCCTGCCGTTTTTTGATTCGGGGTGCGGCGCCCAACTTGATTCGGCAGGCAGAGACGCATCCGCAACTGGGCGGTCTCGGGCGCGGCCACAGCCCCAAAGCCGAAAAAAGTTTTGCCTCGTTTTTTTGAATAAATGGTTCTTGTAGACGGCGCTGGCCGCCTTTTTTTCACCATTTCGGCACAGGAAAGACAGGTTCTGTGTCAGGATATGACGCAATGATGAACCGCTTTACTTAGTGCAGTGGGGCGGAAGACAGAAAACCACATATGAGAGCGTTTCCGTGATATGCTTATCGCAAGTAAGTGAGGAGGGACAGCGATGACGATCACGATCAAACGCGCAACGGGGAAGACCACTTTGACGGATGAGGAAGCGATCAAGCTGACATCCGGCCGGGATTTTTGGGCGACCGAGGCGCTGGGCGACATTCCCAACATTCGCATGAGCGATGGCCCGCACGGCTTGCGGTATCAGGCGACCGCGGCCGATCATTTGGGCATCAATGAGGCGGTGGCTGCGACGGCTTTTCCAACGGCCAGCGCCAGTGCCAGTTCCTGGGACCCGGACCTGCTGGCCAAAATGGGGACGGCCATCGGAGAAGAGGCCCGTAGCATGAACGTCGATGTGGTGCTCGGCCCGGGCATCAACATCAAGCGCAACCCACTGGGCGGGCGGAGTTTTGAATATTTTTCCGAGGATCCGCTGTTAGCTGGGACGTTGGCCAGCGCCTGGATCCGCGGCCTCCAAAGCACCGGGACAGGGGCGTCCCTGAAGCATTTTGCTGGCAATAGCCAGGAGACTGCCCGGCTGCGCTCGGATTCGCTGATCGATGCGACCGCGCTGCATGAGCTTTACCTGGAGGCGTTCCGTCTCGCGGTGACGACCGCCCAGCCGGAAACGGTGATGATCGCGTACAACTTGGTCAACGGGGTGTACATGAGCGATCACGACTACCTGCTCGGCGAGGTGTTGCGCAAGCAGTGGGGCTTTGACGGGATGATCGTGTCGGATTGGGGCGCGCTGAACGACAAGGCGGCGTCGCTGATTGCGGGCACGGATCTGGAGATGCCAAGCTCCGGGCACATTTTTGACAAGCAGGCCGCCCGAGCGCTGAAGCAGGGCCGCTTGCCTGAAGCCAGTCTCACCCGCGCGGCGGAAAAAATCGCGGCGGTGGCCGACCAGCAGCGCCCTATTTTCACCGGGAACAGGGAGACCTTGCTGGCCGAAAACGCGGATCTTGCGCAACAGATCGAGGAACAGTCCGCCGTGCTGCTGAAAAACGATGGCGTATTGCCACTTGGGGATGGCACCCGGGTCACGGTGATCGGGGCGCTGGCGGAAGAGACGCGGATTCAAGGTGCAGGCTCGTCGCACATCACGACGCCGGAGACGCGCTCGATCTTGCAGGGACTCACGGCGGCGGGGCACGCGGTTGATTTTGCGCCGGGCTATCAGTTGGATGGGGCTGCGAATGCAGAGCTGGTTCGCGAGGCGGTGGCGGCCGCTGGGAAAAACGACACGGTGATCTTGACGCTGGGGCTGCCGGCGACGGCCGAGGCGGAAGGCAACGACCGCAGTGACATGGCCCTGCCGGCAAATCAGTTGGCGCTGGTCGACCAGCTCTTGGCGGTCAACTCAAATGTGGTGGTCCTGCTCGTGGCAGGGTCTGCGATCGAGTTGCCTTTTGCCAGCAAGGTCCGCGCGATCTTGCATCTGTTTTTAGGCGGCGAGCGGGTCGGGGCCGCGGCGGCGCGGTTGTTGTTCGGTGCGGTCAGCCCGTCTGGCAAACTCGCGGAGACCTTGCCGCTTCGCTACACGGATGTGCCGTCCAGCGACTTGTACGGCCGCCAGCCGCTGAGTGTGCCTTACGCGGAAAGCTTGTATGTCGGGTATCGCTACTATGATAAGGCAAACGTCCCCGTGGCGTTTCCGTTTGGTTTTGGGCTGAGCTACACCACGTTTACCCTCAGTGAGATCGAAGCACCGACTGTTTTGACCGCCGATTCGGTGACGGTTTCCGGCAGTGTCTCCGTCAGCGTGGCCGTCGATGCGACGGTGGCGGTCACGATGTCTAATACCGGGTCGGTGCGCGGCGCCGAGGTGGTCCAAGTCTATGTGGGTCAGGTGGATCAAGCGCAACTCGCACCAGAAAAAACATTGGCCGCGTTTGCCAAGGTGTGGCTGGATCCGGGTGAAAGTCGGCGGGTGACGTTGACGGTGCCAAAGCATGCGTTTGAGCGCTGGAACGAGCCCGAGCAGGCGTTCACCTTGGCCGGCGGGGACTGGCAGCTGTTTGTCGGCACCTCCAGTCGCGATATTGTGACCACGCGTCCGTTGCATGTTGAAGCGCCCACTTTTCGCATCGATGCGCCAAAGTGGTACCAACAACCGGTGGGCATTCCAACGCTCGCCGCATTCACTGAGTTGTCGGGCCTGACGCCGGCCGATCCGCCGTCGCTGACCAAAGGGACCTTCACGCCGCTGAGCACGCCGCGGGAAATGGCCCCGAAGTCGTGGCTTGTGACCAAGCTGAGCAATGTGATCATCGGCAGTATGCAAAATAATGATCATGTGACCCCGGAGTCACCTGAAGGCCGTTTTTTGGCGACGATCGTCTGGGACACACCTCTGATTCGGCTCGCGCAACAAAGCGGCGGCAGTCTGAAGTTGTGGATGGTCCGCGCGCTGGTGTGGTTTGCGAATCATTAGAAGCGAAGAAGTGGGCTAACTGGCGGGCTTGGGTCCGACAGGTAAGTGGCCTCAACGCCAGGTCCGGTTTTGGACCAGGCATTGAGGGCCTTAGCTGCTCGGACCCAGCCAGTTAGCCCACGACATTGTGAGAGCAGGCGGGCTTGGCCATATGAGAGAAAGTGGCCGTCTTGAAAAGAAGCCCGTTTTTGAAGCTCAGCACCGCTTTTGAAATCAAGCACCGTTTTACAAAGCAGCACCGTTTTGTCAGCCAGGGGGAACGATCTCGTGAGCGTGAGAAAGAGGGGAACATCATGGAAGAAAAGCAAGTGACGCGCCAAACTGGAAATGGCGAGCGCATCAGTTTTTGGTCCTACTTCACCGGGCAAGGCATGGCGAATAGTTTTTTGACCGGGATGCTGACGACGTATCTGTTGATGAACGGCATCGCGCTGGCCCAAGTGGCGTTTGCGATGGTCGCGGTCAAATTGTGGGACGCGATGAGCGACACATTCTTTGGCGTTTTGTTTGACAAGATTCACTTCAAGTCGGGCCGAAGCCTGCCGTGGCTGCGCGTGGCGATGGTGATGGTGCCCGTGATGACCATCATCGTTTTCAACATTCCAGGCTTTTTGAACCCTGAGGCAAAATTACTTTGGTTTGCGCTCAGCTATGTGCTTTGGGACACGGTTTACACAATCTCCGATGTGCCGATCTACAATCTTGTGACTTTGATGACGTCGGATACCACCGAGCGCAACAGTATTTTGTCCATTGCCCGGATGGCCGCGTTGGTCGGGACCTTTGTGACCAGTATGGTGGCGACCTTCATGGTTTCCGAGGCGGGGAGCTTCACGTTCGGCACCACGGCGATCGTACTGGCTATCTTGATGTTTCTGTTGATGTCGCCGGTGTCGTTTGTCGCCAAGGAGCGCGTGCACACGACGACGCAAAGTGCGAGTTACACCCTGCGCCAAATGTGGCAATATGTGCGCTCGAACAAATACCTGCAGCGCTATTATCTCTATTACATCATCGCGGGCATCACCTGGACCAACTCGGCCGTCGATCTATTCGTCTCGTATTACTTCTTCGGCTCGGCGCTGGTCTCAACCCTCACCATGGTCGCGATGGCGATTCCAATGGCGCTTTTGGCGCCGCTGATGGGGATGATTCTCAAACACATCGACAAGTTCCGCCTCTTTTTCTGGAGCGCGGCGGCTTTGGCGCTCACCACGTTTTTCGTCTACTTGGGCGGCACGCACAGCCTCTGGGTCTACCTCGCGCTGGTCGCGTTGCGCTCGATTCCGCAAGGCGTTGTGTTGACGCTGAATCTGACCTTTACCCCTGATGTGGTGGAATACGGCAAGTTTTCGTCCGGCATCGATGCGCGCGGCATCGCGTTTGCCATTCAGTCGTTTTCTGGAAAATTGATCTCGCTGGCCCAACCGCTGGGGTTATTTGTCCTCGGCCTGTTTGCCTGGCAGCCGATTCAGGCCAGCAGTTTTGCCGACCTGCAAAAAATGGCGATCACGCAAAGCACCACGGCGCTGAATGGCCTGTGGCTGGTGGCGGAACTCTTGCCGGCGATCGGCGCGGCTGTAGCCCTGATTCCACTGCTGTTTTATCACCTCAACGACCATGATGTGCAGCTGATGGCGTCGGCGAACGCGGGCACCATCACCGCGGATCAGGCGCGCGCGCAACTCTCACGGAAATATTAGGAGGAAAAGGGTATGGCAGACGTGAATCGTCATCGCGGCCAGGCGCCGACCTGGTTTGAGCAAGCCGATTTCGGCATCTTCATTCATTGGGGCCTCTACAGCGTGCCTGCTTATGCGCCGGCGCCGATCACCGGCCCGGGCAAGCACCCGACGCTGCGCAGGCAGTTTGAATATCAACCCTACGCCGAGTGGTACGCCAACTCAATGCTTTTTGAAAACGGGCCAACGGGGCAATACCATCGGGCGCATTATGGCAACGCCCCGTATGCCGATTTTGCCCAGTCTTTCAAAGAGACGGCGAAAAATGTCGACGTGGAAGCCTGGGCGGATGCCTTCGCCGCGGCCCATGCGAAATATGTGGTGGTGGTGACCAAGCATCACGACGGGTTCGTGATGTACGATACCGAGGTGCGAAATCCGCACCAACCCGACTATCACCTCGGCTTTGATTTTGTGGGCGAACTGGCCAAGGCGGTCCGCGCGCGGGGGATGCGCTTTGGTGTGTATTATTCCAGCCTGCTGGATTGGACGTTCAAGCACGACCGTATCCAAAGCGCGGCGACATTTTTGCTGGGAAACGACACGAGCCAGCGCTACCTCGATTATGTGTGGGACCAGTGGCACGAGCTGATCGACCGCCATCGCCCAGACATTTTGTGGAGCGACATCGGCTATCCCGTCGACCCGCGCCTCCCGCAGCTGTTCGCCGACTACTACAAGGCGGTTCCGGAGGGCATGGTCGACGATCGCTGGGGCAGCTACCCGAATTCACTGCGCCACAAGCCGCTTTACCCCTTGTTCAACCTGGGCGGCGCGATCGTCAATGCCCGCGCGAAAAAATCAAACAAAAGCACGCCACCGCAGTACTACGATTATCGGACCCTGGAATATTCAAGCATCTGGACTGGCGCGCCGGATTATTACGAAATGACAAGAGGCATGGATCTGTCATTTGGCTACAACCAAGCCGCCCGCCCAGAGGACTTCATCACAGCAGATGACGTCCGGCAGCTGGTTGCCCAAGGCCGCAAAGACCGCGGCCGTCTCCTGTTAAACGTCGGCCCAATGGCAAACGGCAAACTGCCGGACCCACAACAAACCGTCCTGACAGACCTCGCCAGTCGTCCATTATAATAGAAGAAACAAAACGAAAAAGCGGCTCGCGGGCCGCTTTTTTGGTGGAGAAGCGGGGGCAAAAGACAACCGGGGTGGTGGATTTCAGAGACAAAACCAGTGAATTCGCAAATCAGAAGCTGCAATGCCACAATTGCAAAAATGGGCATGCAGAGAAGAGACTTCGCAGAAATCGAGAACTGCAAACAAGATATTTTGATGACTATTCTAAAAAAGAATCCACGCACCCAAAACCACAGAACCGCGCACTCTACCAATTCCTGAAAACTGGATATGAGGGTGGTGCTGGCCAGAAATGGCTCAGCCCCCTCGTCGGTGTTAGCGGCTGTGCCGCTTACACCGAAAGTGAGCTTTAAGACCGCGCACTTTGCGGGCTTAAAGTCACTTGGGAGCGTTCCAGCCATTTCTGGCCGGCGCCACCCGGGAGCCCACCGGGCGACCAAACAGCACTTCCAATCTTTTTGATGAAGTGCGGGCGGTTTGTGTTTTAGTGCAAGCAGTGGTAAGATATTCCAGACACTTTTCAGAAAAGTGGTCGATATGCGGCGAGATCTGCGAAACGGATGATGAGACTTCCTCTGTTTGGCCACGCGCTGCATCGCAAAACAAGGAGGAACTTATTTGAAATTCAAAGAACTCGGACTCGATCATGACCTGCTCAAAGCAGTGACGCGCGCCGGTTTTGAAGAGGCAACGCCGATTCAAGCAGAGACCATTCCGCTGGTGCTCCAGGGCAAGGACGTGATCGGCCAAGCGCAGACCGGGACCGGTAAGACCGCCGCGTTTGCTTTGCCGATCATGCAAAACATCGACTTCGCAGACCGCAACGTGCAGGCGCTGGTCATTTCGCCAACCCGCGAGCTGGCCGTGCAGACGCAGGAAGAATTTTACCGCCTCGGCAAGGACAAGAACGTCAAGGTCCAGGCGGTTTACGGCGGGGCCGACATGCGCCGCCAGATCAAAGGCTTGGCGGATCATCCGCAGATCGTGGTCGGGACGCCTGGCCGTCTGCTCGATCATTTGAACCGCCACACCCTGAAGCTCGGTAATCTCAAGACCTTGGTCCTGGATGAAGCCGACGAAATGCTGGACATGGGCTTCATCGAAGACATTGAAAGTATCGTCAAGACCGCCCCAGAAGGCCGCCAGACCTTGCTGTTTTCCGCAACAATGCCGGCACCGATCATGCGGCTGACCACGACCTTCATGCACGAACCAGTGACGGTCAAGATCAAGTCTAAGGAATTGACCGCCGATACCGTCGAGCAGTATTACGTACGCTCGAAGGAATTTGAAAAATTCGATATCATGACGCGTCTGTTTGACGTTCAATCGCCAGAGCTTGCGCTGATCTTCGGCCGGACAAAGCGCCGCGTCGATGAGTTGACCAAGGGCCTCAAAGCCCGCGGTTACAAGGCGGAAGGTATTCATGGCGATCTGACGCAGCAAAAGCGTATGTCCGTTTTGAAGCAATTCAAGTCAGGCGAGCTCGATTTTCTGGTTGCGACGGATGTGGCCGCTCGTGGGCTTGACATCTCAGGCGTAACGCATGTGTACAACTTCGATATTCCGCAAGACCCAGATAGCTATGTGCACCGGGTCGGGCGGACGGGCCGTGCCGGTAAATCGGGTGTCGCGGTCACGTTTGTCACCCCAAATGAGGTCGACTACCTGCGCACCATCGAGGATCTGACCAAGAAGCGGATGATGCCGCTCAAGCCGCCGACAGAAGAAGAGGCGTTCATGGGCCAAGTTTCCACTGGCCTGTCCACCATCAAAGCGCAAGTCGAAAATGACGACAGCGACAAGTATGAACCGATGGCTGAAAGTCTTTTGGAACAATACACGCCGGTTCAGTTGGTCGCGGCGTATCTGAAGGCTGTTTCCCCGGATGATGCCAGCACGGTGCCGGTCAAATTGACCCCGGAGCGCCCGTTGCCGCATCATGGTGGCCACGCCAATTATCGTGGGGGCTACAAGGGCAATCGCCGCAGCGACAATCGGCGCGGCAATGATTACCGCGGCGGCCGCAGCAATGCCAGCACCAGCCACGGCAACAGCAGTCATCCTTATGACAATGCTCGTCGCCAGGATGCTAAGCGCAAGGACCGTCAAGAAGCCAAACGCAGCTTCGATGGTCGCAAGAAGCGTTATTGATTTTAAAGTGTTGGGGAAAAGCTGCCAGCGATGGGAGCTTTTTTTGCTGGGGAAAATCGTGGTGGGGCGGGGTTCATCTTGGCGTGACCAAGTTTCACGCGCGCTGAGCGGACAAGTGCGGCGGGCCGGCTTATAATGAGACCATCAGGAAAAAAGGGAGGGTCCGCTTTGATCGCAGGACTTGGTATCGATCTGACAGAGATCGCGCGTATTCAGGAAGCACAGGCACGCAACCCACATTTTGCAGAAAAGGTCCTGACGCCGCGCGAATTGGCGATCTTTGAGCAACTAGCGCCGGCGCGGGCGGCGGAATGGCTCGCGGGCCGGTTTTCAGTGAAGGAATCTTATTCAAAAGCGTTCGGCACGGGCTTGGGCAAGGTCGCGCTGCATGATGTTGAGGTGCTCGATGATGCGAGCGGCAAGCCTATCGTGACGGCGCATCCCTTTGCCGGGCGGGCGCTGGTGTCGATTTCGCACACGCAAACGCTGGTGATGACAGAAGTGATCTTGGAGGCAAGTGACAAATGAGTATGGTAACGGCAACTTTGCGGCCCAGCACGGTGCTGGTCAACGAAACGGCGATCTTACATAATGTGGCGCATGCGCTGGCCCGGCTGGATGCAGGGACGGAACTGTTTGCGGTGGTCAAGGCGGACGCCTATGGGCACGGCTTGCTTCGGGTGGCGCGTGTTGCGGCAAAGGCCGGCGCGACTGGCTTTTGCGTGGCCGTATTAGACGAAGCGTTGGCTTTGCGCCAGGCCCATTTTACCCAGCCGATTCTGGTGCTGGGGCTGATCGAGCCGCAATATGCCCCGGTCGCCGCGGCCAATCATATCAGTGTGCCGGTCGCCGGCGCCGCCTGGCTCGAGGCAGCCTTGCCACTTTTGACGAGTGAAAAATTGCCGCCGCTGGCCATTCATTTGGCAATCGATACGGGCATGGGGCGCATCGGGTTTCAGACGATCGCACAAATGCAGGACGCGCTGGCCGTGATCGCCAAACAGCCTGAGTGCTTTGATGTGGCCGGCATTTTTACCCATTTTTCCACGGCGGATGAAAAGGACACAGCGTATTTTGAGATGCAGGCGCGGCGCTTCAATGCGTTCACGGCGGCGTTGCCAAAGCGGCCCCGTTATGTGCATGTGTCAAATTCTGCGACTAGCCTGTGGCATGCGGCCTGCAATGGCAACATGATTCGCTTCGGCGTTGCGATGTATGGGCTCAATCCGTCGGGTCATGCGATTCCTGAGGTGCCATATGCGCTGGAGCCGGCGCTGAGTCTGGTGTCGCAGATCGTGTTTTGCAAGCAGGTGCATCAAGGCGATGCGATCTCATATGGTGCGACGTATCGCGCAAGTGGCGATGAGTTTATCGGCACGGTGCCGCTGGGCTATGCGGATGGCTGGCTGCGGCGCATGCAGGGCTTTCACGTGCTGATCGATGGGCAATTTTGCCAGATCGTCGGGCGCGTCTGCATGGACCAGTTCATGGTGCGGATGCCAAAAGCTTATCCAGCCGGCACGCCGGTGGTCTTGGTGGGCCAAAGCGGCGACCAAAGCATCAGCTTGCAGGATGTCGCCGATTATTCGGACACGATTCACTATGAGATCGCCTGCAGTTTGGCGGCGCGTCTGCCAAGGCAGTCTGTGGCGCCAATCGAGTAAGCTGCGTGGGTGCCGTGCATCGAGTGTGCGGGTAATTGAAGCATGAAGCGGGGAAAACGTGCGTCCGGTTGCGGGTGCGTTTTCTTTTTTTTCGCGTCGTTGTTCTTTCTTCCGTCCTTCAAGTCCTTTCAATTGACGCACGCGGTGGATGTGCTAAGATGAAGAAAATGAATTCGGGAGGATCCGCTCATGACGAAATTGGCGCTCAATGTCGATTGGGATGAGACGACTAATGCTCAGATCGAAGCCTATTGCCAGGCACATGACATGGCAGTTGACGCGTTTGTCGATGATTTAGTGCACGATTTTGTCGCAAGTCACGCGGATGCGATCATGCGGGCGCGCCTGATCAACGGCTACCGCGAAATGGCTGAGCTGAACGAGGAGATCTGTAGCGAGTTTAACGCGTGCGAAAGTGAAGCGGCAGCGCTCGATAACTGAAGGAAAAGAGGACCCGGCACATGGCAGAAGAGGAAGTGCGACGCGGCGATGTCTACTTTGCTGACCTCTCGCCAGTCGTGGGCTCCGAACAAGGCGGCAGTCGGCCTGTCTTGGTGATTCAAAACAATGTCGGCAATCATTACAGCCGTACGGTGATCGTTGCGGCCATCACGTCGCGCATCGATAAGCCGAAAATGCCGACGCATGTGGGCTTGGTTGAAGGGGTCGACGGCATCGAACGCAATTCAGTCGTCTTACTGGAACAGATTCGCACGATCGACAAGCAGCGCCTGCAGGACAAGATGACCACGTTGTCGCAGACAAAAATGGTCGCAGTGGATCAGGCGCTGGCGATCTCGGTTGGGATTCGGCAGGTGTAAGGCGAAGGACTCCACTTCCACGACCGCCAATACTGCTGATTTTTCACGCATCGATAGACAATGGCACCGGGACGCATTTTGCGGGCCCGGTTTTTTGATTCAAGGGCGCGCCGCCGAATCAAAAACGGCCCGCACAAGACGGGCCGTCGCAGCACTATTTTTCAAAAGGCTTAACGCGCCAGCAGGGTCGCGATGTTGTTCAAGGCATCGTTTGCGATCTGCAGGGTATCCGGATCGGGATTGAGCTTTGGCAACGTCTCGTCGGTGTAGTGCAGAATGCCGGTGGCGCGGGAGCAGATGTCGAACCAGTTCTGGAATGGCATCTTGTTGATAGCGCCGTTGATGGCAGACGGCACGACCTGCAGGAGCTGGGTCACGACCAACTTGGCCTGGGTGAAGGTCTCATCGGGCACGTTGGCCATCGTCGTCGCTTTCGTTGCAAGGCGGAAGAGTTGGGCGGCGATGTTCAAAATTGGGCTCTGGTAGCTTGCCGGCTGGGTGCCTTGTGGGCGGTCGTCGAGCAGGTATTTCTGCAGGCCGACCATGGCGTACAGTACCAGCTGATCGCCGGGGCGACTGCCGACCGGATCGAGGCGCTTGATGCCGCAAACGGAGACGTCCTGGCCAGCGGTACCAAAGGTCATGGCGGCGTGGCTGATAAAGTCGCTATATTGAACGCCCAATTCGTTGCGTGAATCGGTGGTGCGCATCATGAAGATGACATCCTTGCCGGTTTGGGCTTTGAGATAGGCGTGCATCATGCGGGCAGCCAGGCCGAGCTGGTCGTCGTGAATCTCGCTGCGCTGATCCAAGGTGACATGGACCTTGGCCGGCGTGTTCTCGTACTGGCCGAGAATGCGCAGTAAGGCGGCGAGATATGGGAAAATGATTCCAAAACTCATGGCAAAATTGCCAGCGTCACTGAGCGGCGAATAGATCGAGAAGGTCTGTGCGCTCTCATGTTTTGCGTGCAGCAACATGGTTTGAATCTGGTCACGATTTTTCCCACGGGCCTTGACCTCATCGCCTGGCTGCCAGCCGAATGGGTAAAGGGTGTCGCTGAAGTGCTGCAGCGCCGTCTGGTTGCTTGGGTCGGTGACAGTCGCGCCAACGTACATGCTACGCTGGTAGTCATTTCCGTTGGCAAAAGACTCGTCCATGTAGATCTGCAGTTCGTTTGGCGCGTGCAACTTGGTCAAAGCGGGCTGCACGACCGGCGTCTTGGCCTGATTGATGGCCGGGGTCGTCGTTGAACGCGGGGCAACAGAGGCAGTTGGCGCTGCCTCGGAAACGGTCGAGGACGTTGAAGCGGCGGCACTGACTGGTGTCGAATGCACCGCGGCTTTTGGGGCAACGGGTTGGGCAGCGGCGGTTGCTGCGGTGCGCGGTGTCTGGGACTGAGGTGCACTTTGGGTGGTCGCGTTGGCAGCAGTCGATTGCTGCGAGGCGGCCGACTTTTGTGACTGTTGGTTCTGCGCGCGCTGCGTGTTTTGCGGGGCGGTCGAACGTGGTTGGGAGCTACGCCCGTTGTTGCGCGTTGTTGCGCCAGTATCGACAAAGCCTGGCACCGCGCGCTCGCCATCTGCAGGTTGCGTGGCCGGATTTGGCGCATGCTTTGGCGCAGGGTGGCTCGTGGTGTTGCGGCGCGTCTGGCTCGTTGGCGTCGGTTTGGTCTCGGTCTCTTGTGGGCTGCGGCGACTGCGGCGTGTCTTTGGTGCAGGCGCCGCATTTTGGGTCGGTTGCGCTTGCTTGTCAGTGGTCTGTTTTGTGGGCTGCACTGACTGATTCGCGGCTGAGGTAGCCGGCTTTGGCGAAGTGGTGGTTGGCCGATTTTGCGCAGCCGCGGTCGATTGCGCTGGGCGATTCACCTGGGTGGTCGTCTTTTGCTGATTTTGATTTTGAGCCGGGCTCTGGTTTTGCGCCTGACTTTGCTTTTGCGTTTGAGTCTGATTTTGAGTCTGAGCCGGCTTTTGGGCCTGTTGTTGAGTTCTGGTCTGCGGCTGGTTTTGTGTTTGATTTTGGCTCTTGGCCGCAATTGGCTTGGCTACAGTGCGGCGGCCAGTTGTCTGCGCTTTTTGCGGCTCGGGCTTGGCCGCTGCCGGCGTTTTAGGCGCTGGCTGGGTCGACTTTTGCGCACGCTGAGCGGGTTTGGTCGGCTGTTTTGCAGCTGGCTTTGTCTGCTGGGCCTGGCTCTGTGTGGTGCGCGGTGAAGCTTGTTGCGTGCGAGTTTGCGCATTGCGGGTCGCCGGCTTTTGGACAGGCGTCTTGGCGGCCTGTTTCGGTTCAGTTTTTTCCTGCGTTGCATCAGGCTTTGTGGTCTCTGTTTTCGCCTGGTTCTCAGCGGCTTGCTTTGGGCGGCGGGTCGGGGTGGCCGCAGGGACTGTCTCGGTCTCCTTGGTGGTGGTCCCATCCGCATTGGTCTGGAAAATAGTGAACTGGTGCGCCGCGGTGGATTGGACCGGGTGTGCATCGATAAAACGGTTGATCTTAAATGTGATCGGTCGGCTCATTTCAGCATCTTTGAGCACTTTACGCATGCTCGATGGTGAGATGCCGATCAATTTGGCGGTCTGCGTCAAGCTGAGGTGTTCGGCCGTCATGATCTGTTTGA
This sequence comes from Lacticaseibacillus yichunensis, assembly GCF_003946405.1. Lineage (GTDB taxonomy): Bacteria > Bacillota > Bacilli > Lactobacillales > Lactobacillaceae > Lacticaseibacillus > Lacticaseibacillus yichunensis. The sequence goes on from NZ_RHOG01000033.1 coordinate 17,146, forward strand.
GGCGATATGCGATCGCTTCTGACATAGACGTCACTCCTTATATAATTGTTTTTCCGCGAAAGACGGACGGCGCGCACTGGCAATTGCCGCACGTGGGCCCAGCCTATGAAACGAGACTGAAAAAATTGTTCAAGTCGCGGTCGCGGCAGGTGGGTGTCACTAAAATAGGGTGGCACCTCTTAAGCGTACACCAAAACCGGGCAGTTTGCAGAAATAATGCCCGGTTCGCTAGTCGGTCAGAGGCCCGGGTGGTAAACTAGTAATTCGTGGTTCGAAATCCATCCCACTTAAAAAAACTAGGAGGTCTTTTCATGCAGCGCAAAGTTTTGACATTAGTGGTCAACGCGATCGTGGCCGCGCTTTATGTCGTGTTAGCCGTGGTGCCAGGCGCGTTTAGCCTAGCCAGCGGCGCGATTCAATTTCGCATTTCAGAAATGCTCAATCATCTGGTGGTGTTTGACCGCCGTTATCTCTGGGGCGTTGTGCTCGGCGTTGGGCTTTATAACGCAATCTTTTCGCCGATGCACTGGCTGGATGTCCTGTTTGGCGGCGCGCAGAGTTTGATTGGCCTCGCCTTGGTCGCATGGCTGGCGCCGCATCTGCCAAAGCTCTGGCAAAAAATGGCACTCAACACCGTGATCATGTCGCTGACGATGGTGCTGATCGCCATCGAGATCGCGATCACCGGCCATCTGAACGCAGCCGCTTTCGGCATGACGTATTTGACCCTGATGGCCTCTGAGGTGATCATCATGATCCTCGGGGCTGTCGTGATGGCCGCTATTGACCGGGCCGTCCATTTTGCCAAAGTCATGGGCCAAAAATAGGACCGCTTGGCGGCCCCAACACATTGACTAAGATCACACACCGAGGCCAGCGCTTCGGTGTTTTTGATTCAGGGTGCGCAGGCCCGCGGGAGGGTGGGACAGCTAATTTGGCTTGAGCGCTTGATAGCGCACTTGGCTATCGAGTGCTCGAGTCAATTAGATGACCCCACCATGCGGGCCGGGGCCCAACTTGATTCAGGGTGCGCAGGCCCGCGGGAGGGTGGGACGCCAAACTGTCAGTCAGGCGCCCCCATTTTTCCCTGCAGCCAAAACAGACTTCCGAGCAAAAGCGGCAGGCCAATCACGCCAACATAGATGAAGAGAACAGCCAGCGCCTCTTGTTGAATGACCAGGACGATGACCATCGGAAGACCGATCAGCGCCCCGGCGACCATCGCAAAAAGCGCCTGCGCTAGGTGCCGCGTCGCACGTGCTAGGGTGGCGTGTGTGTTTGAAGCTCCTGAGCCAGTCTGCGCTTGGGTCAAGTATTGCCAGGCCGCGATCATCACAGCGTAAAAACTCGCAAATGCCAGCGTGACGCCGACGCAAAAGACCCAGCCGAGCACGGGGTACAGCTCAATGGCAAAAGCGCCGACCCCGAATACATAAAAGCCGACCACGATGCCGCTGATGAGCAGGGTGGCGAGTACCAATAAGAGCCGCAACCAGATGACGATCTTTTTCATCCATTTTTCCTCCAGATGTGGTCATCATCTCGCAGCGAAGTTAAGAATCGGTTGCGAGAACGGTAAGCTTTCCTCAAAAAAAGCCCCGGCTGTCGCCGAGGCAAAGTGCAATTACAGTTCTTCATCCACGCGAATCGGTTGGCCGGATTGGAGGTCATCGATCTCAACGACACGGAAGTTTTTCTTTTCAAGCTTTGCGACGATCTCGTTCAGCGTGTTTTCATCAGTGCCGGCTGGCAGGGTGAATAGGGTGCGACGGACGAATTCATCACGCTTGGCGTCCAAGGTCAAACACCCTGAGATCGACACGTATTTGGCGAGGATCTTGCTCATGGTCGCCAGGTCGCCGCGCTCGCCGGTGGACATCACGGTCAGCACATACGAGCCAACGTCGATGTTCCAGCTTTCGCTCAGCATCGACAGTAACTTCGCATGGGTCAAGATTCCATAGAAGTTGGCATTTTCATCGAGCACTGCGATATATGGCAAGTCCTTGATGTTGAAGAAGACCTTGAAAAATGGGGCGTTGACCGGAATCGTCTTGGTCGCGTTTTTCAGCAGGTAGGTGACTGGCAAACTCATGTCGCCGCCTTGTGACTTGTGCCGATAAATATGCATCTTATAGATATTGCCACGGAAGATCTGACCGCTTTCGTCGAGAATCGGCACGCAGCGGAAGCCGGAGTCTTCGAGGACTTTCAGGGCTTCTTCGAGCGTGACGGTCTCTTTGACAGTCGTCAGGAATTCCTTTTTGAGCACCAATGACTTGATTAACATAAGCGGACCTCCATCGTGCGTTTCCACGTAATTATTAAAAATCTCTAATCTTCCTTTATGATACCATAGTCAAGCTGTTGCGCAAGCATTCCGCCTCGGTTCACGACGAAAAAAGCGGAAATTCTCGCCATTCTCTCATGTGGGCCGGCACTCTATCTATTATGCGCACATTTTGACGACGGTGGCTGAGTGAAATGGCAATGATTGAAAAGTGGCCGCTGCACTGCCACTGCACGGGGATGGCACGCAACGAGGAAAAAATTTGGCCAAAAAAAATCGCCCCGCTGCCGAAGCAGTGAGACGATTTTTAACGATCCAGATTACTGACGAGTTTCGATGTCGTTCTTTGCGAAGGCATCGGTGATGATCTTCTTCAGCTGGGTCGCGGACTTGTCCATGGATTCTTGTTCATGGTCGGTCAGAGGAATCTCAAGGATGTTTTGGATCCCGTTGCGGTTGATCACAGCAGGGGAGCCAATGTAGATGTCATGCTGACCGTACTGGCCGTCCATGTAGACAGACAGCGGCAGAACAGCATTTTCATCATCAAGGATGGCCTGAACGATGCGGGCCAGGGCAGTTGCGATTCCATAGAAGGTCGCGCCCTTCAGCTTGATGATCTCGTAAGCAGCGTCACGCACGTTTTCGAACATGTCGACAAGCTTGCTCTCATCGATTTCTGGATGTTCCTTGACCCATTCGGAGATCTTGATACCGCCGATGTTGGCATGGGACCATACAGGGAATTCGGTGTCGCCGTGTTCGCCCATGATGTAAGCATGGACGGAACGCGCATCAACGCCGACCATCTCAGCGATGGACTGACGGAAGCGGGCAGTGTCCAAAGAAGTACCGGAACCGATGACACGGTTCTTCGGGAAACCAGAAAGCTTCCAGGTCGCATAGGTCAAAATGTCAACAGGGTTGGCCGCTACGACGAAGATTCCGTTGAAACCACTCTCAACGATCGGGTCAACAATGGACTTCAAGATCTTGAGGTTCTTGTTAACGAGGTCAAGACGGGTCTCGCCTGGCTTCTGTGGGGCGCCAGCGGTGATGACAACAACGTCTGCATCCTTTGCGTCGGAGTATTCTGCAGAGTAGATCGTCTTTGGCGAAGTGTATGGGAGCGCGTTGCTCAAATCGATCGCGTCACCCTTAGTCTTATCTTTGAAAATATCGACAATGCCGATTTCCTGAGCGATGCCCTGCAAAACAAGTGCATATGCAAAGCTGGAGCCTACAGCGCCGTCGCCGACCAGAAGTACCTTCTGGTGGTCTTTGATTCCTTTTGCCACGGTGATATCATCCTTTCTTATTTGCAGTTATGCAATTCACTTAGCAGTATACCACAAAGCAGATTGTGCGCGCGTCTTTTCACTTCTATTTTCGCCGGCTTTGCGTTTATTTTACATTTTGACAAACGCCGTAATGCCGGCTTTCTGTGAAGCGTTTCACCAAAATCTAAGCAACAGAGAAACCGATTTCAACAACGTGTTACATCATCTTGCTGGACGCTTTCATTTCAGCGGTGACGCGAAAGGGACGTCATTAAACAGCAACCATGTTACTCGATGCACAAGCTGTATTAAAAATTTGGCGAGAACTGTGTGATTTTTGAATCACACAGCGACCGGAGCGTGCCCCTGGAGATGGCACCGCTGATAGATGGCCGTTTGCAAGCAATTTTTCCCGAGCGACGCATACGCAACGGTGCCTTTCGCTGACCGGTGCGATATGGCGTGCTATAATGAAAGCCGGTAAACTGGAAAGGGCACTTTCCAGCCTTTTTGCGTATACAGGGGGAAATAGTCATGAAGATGATCGTGGGTCTCGGCAATCCGGGAAGCCAATATGCAAGGACGAAACATAATGTGGGGTACATGACTGTGGACGCGTTGGCGGCCCGGCTTGGCATCACCCTCAGTAAACATGAATTTGACGCGATGACAGGCACGGGGGTCATCGACGGCGAAAAGGTGATGCTCGTGAAGCCGTTGACGTTCATGAACGACTCGGGGCGCGCGGTGGGCCAGCTCAAGGCCTTTTACCAATTCGACTTGGATGAGATCATGATCGTCCAAGATGATATGGATATGACGATCGGCCGGGTCCGGCTGCGTCAGCGCGGGTCCGCTGGTGGCCATAACGGCATCAAGTCGATCATCAATGTGCTGGGAACGCAGGACTTTTTCCGCCTCAAGATCGGCATCCAGCATCCGCAAAAACAAAAAGTGGTCGACTGGGTGTTGACGCCATTCAAGGGCGACCAGGTGATCGAGGTGCAAAACGGGATGGCCAAGGCCGGCGATGCCCTGGTCGATTGGATCGGTGGCACCGATTTTGCGAGCTTGATGAATCGATACAACTAAATTTTTGTTAAACGTGTTTCTTCTATTATAAAGTGCAAGACAGCGTGGCCGGTGATGCGGCAAGATAGAAGCGACGCGAAGCCAGAGAAAAATGGTGAAGAATGGATCTTATTCAAATGATGCAAGCGGCCGCACCGTTGCGTGGGTTGTGGCCAAAGCTTGCGAGCGGCCGGCACTTGGTGACAGGTCTCAGTGGCTCGGCCAAGACGGTGTTTTTGGCGGCGACGCTGAGGACGACTGGGCAGCAGCTGTTAGTGATCGAGAACAATCGGTTTCATGCCGATGAATTAGTCGCAGACCTCACAGACCTGGTCGGCGACGACTTGGTGTGGCCATTTCCGGTCGAGGATGTGCTGGCGGCAGAGGCGGCGGTGAGCTCGCCGGACACGGTCAGTCAGCGTATTGCGACGTTGAACTGGCTGACGACTGGGCAGCCCGGCATCGTGGTGACGAGTCTGGCCGGCCTCAAGCGACTGTTGGTGCCAAAAGCCAGCTGGCAGGAAGCGACGCTGCACATCGACGCGGACACCGAGATCCACCCCGAGGCACTGGCAAAAACACTCAGCGCCATGGGCTACCGGCGAGACGCGCTGGTGGCGGCGCCGGGTCAATTTGCGATTCGCGGGGGCATCATCGATATTTACCCATTGGATCAGGATGATCCGGTGCGCATCGAGCTGTTTGACACGGAAGTCGATTCGATTCGCAGTTTTGACATGGGCACTCAGCGGTCGCTGGCCAATTTGGATGCGATCGACATTGTGCCGGCAACGGATCTGATTGCGGATGACAAGACACTCCGAGAAGCTGGCGCGCGGCTGCAAAAAGCCGGCATGGCGGCGAAGACCAAAGCTGACACCAAAGAGGCCAAGCAGGCGTTGACCGATGGCGTGCTTGCGGTGGCGGATCAGCTGCGCCTTGGCGAGCGGGTCGATCAACTGATGTTATATATGCCGGTCCTCTATCCACAGGCGACACATCTGACTGACTACATTCAGCCCGCCGCCTTGGTGATCTATGATGAGTATTCCCGCATCCTGGATAGCGACGTCAATCTGCTTCAAGAGACCCTCGACTGGACCGCTAGTTTGCAGGAAGGCGGACGGGTGGCAGCGCCACTACCAAATGAACCGGTTCAGGAGATCGAGCGGATGGGCACGCATGCCCATTTGTTCCTGAATCTTTTTCAAAAAGGGATGGGCAGCTTGCGCTTGAGCAGTCTGACCAATGTCACGAGTCGTAACGTACCCCAATTTTTCAGCCAGATGCCACTGCTGAAAACCGAGGCGGACCGCTGGCGGAAACAAAAAATGACGGTTGTCTTCTTATTGAAATCGGCGCATCGCTTGGCCAAGTTCAGCCAGACGTTGCGGGATTTTGAGATCGCCAATGTGATCTCGCCGGCGACGGACATTTTGCCTGGAACCCTGCAACTCGTCCAAGGCAATCTCGCCAGCGGATTCGAGTGGCCGGATTCAAAATGGGTGGTGGTCACCGAACACGAACTCTTCAATGCCCAACCCAAACGAAAGGCGCGGCACCAGACGCTGGCTAATGCTGAACGACTGCGCTCGTATACCGAGCTGACGCCGGGCGATTACGTGGTCCATGTCAATCACGGAATCGGGCAGTATGTCGGCATTCAGACGCTGGAAGTCGATGGCAAGCATCAGGATTACATCACTATTTTGTATCAGGGCGGGGACAAGCTCTTCATTCCGGTGAGTCAGCTCCACCTGGTGCAAAAATACGTCGGCGGCGAAGGCAAGGCGCCGCGCATCAATAAACTCGGTGGCAGCGAGTGGCAAAAGACCAAGCGCAAGGTGCAGGCGAAGATCGATGACATCGCCGACGACCTGGTGAAACTGTACGCCAAGCGGGAAGCTGAGCCGGGATTTGCTTTTGGACCGGATGATGCGCTGCAACATCAATTTGATGAAGAGTTTGCGTATCCGGAAACGCCTGATCAGCTGCGCTCGATCAAAGAGATCAAGCACGACATGGAAAAACCCAAGCCGATGGACCGGCTGCTGGTCGGGGATGTCGGGTTCGGCAAAACGGAAGTCGCGCTGCGAGCTGCGTTCAAGGCGGTGGAAAACGGCAAGCAGGTCGCGCTATTGGTGCCGACCACGATCTTGGCCCAGCAGCATTACGATACGATGGTGGACCGCTTCAGCGATTTTCCAGTAAATATCGCGATGCTGTCGCGTTTTCGCACGGCCAAGCAAAGCAAGGAGACCATTCAGGCGTTGGCGGATGGCACTGTGGATATTGTGGTGGGGACACATCGCCTGCTGTCAAAGGATGTGCATTACCATGACCTCGGGCTGCTGATCGTCGATGAGGAGCAGCGTTTTGGCGTGAAGCACAAGGAAAAACTCAAGGCCCTGAAAGCCAATGTGGATGTGCTGACGCTGACTGCGACGCCGATTCCAAGGACGTTGAACATGTCGATGCTAGGTGTGCGCGATCTGTCGGTGATCGAAACGCCGCCGACCAACCGCTTCCCGATTCAGACGTTTGTGATGGAACAAAATGCCGGGGCGATGCGCGAGGCGATCGAGCGGGAAATGGCCCGCGGCGGGCAAGTCTTTTACCTGCACAATCGGGTCGCGGATATTGAGCGGACCGTTGCGCAGCTTCAGGCCCTGGTGCCCGAGGCCTCGATCGCGTATGCCCATGGCCAGATGACGGAAAATCAGCTGGAAGGGGTCATTTACGACTTCTTGCATGGCGACTATGATATCCTGGTCACCACCACGATCATCGAAACGGGCGTGGACATGCCAAATGTGAATACGCTGATCATCGAAGATGCAGATCATTATGGTCTTGCGCAGCTCTATCAGTTGCGCGGGCGCATCGGCCGCTCAAGTCGCATCGCGTATGCGTATTTTATGTATCGGCAAAACGCGGTGCTCAATGAAGAGGCGGAAAAACGGCTGCAGGCGATCAAGGATTTCACGGAGCTGGGCAGCGGTTTTAAGATCGCGATGCGCGACTTATCGATTCGTGGCGCCGGGAATCTGCTGGGCACCTCGCAGCACGGCTTCATCGATGCGGTCGGGTATGACCTCTATACCCAAATGCTCAATGATGCCGTGGCTAAGAAGCGCGGCACAAAGGTTCAGGCGAAGACTGACGCCGAGATCGACCTCGACATCGAAGCCTATTTGCCGGATGATTATGTCAGTGACTCGCGGCAGAAGATCGAGCTGTATAAGCGCGTTCGCGAAACGGAAAATGATGCGCAGGAACAGGAGCTCACGGGTGATCTGATCGACCGCTTCGGCGATTATCCGGCGCCGGTCGATAATCTGTTGAAGATCGCACATCTGAAGCGCTTTGCCGATCAAGCCTTAGTCGAAAAGGTCAGTCAAACGGGCAGTCAGCTCGCGATCATACTTGGGGCAAAGGCCACCTTGCTGATGCAGGGGGCACCAATTTTCAAAGTCCTGACCGCCACCCAGCTCAAGGCGCGAGTTGCACTGGATGAGGGAAAAATGACGGTGATGTTGGTCCTGCCACCAAAAAGCACGTCGGCTGAGTGGCTTCCGGAGCTGACCAATTTCTTGCAGGCCCTGGCAGCGGCGGTCGCAGGCGCGAAGAGCCCGGACCCGGCAACCAGCGACGAGTAACGGTGGGGCCAGGCACGCTGGCCATTTCAGTACGGCTACTTGCCACGTGCGGCCCCCGCTTAGTTGCTCACTCGACTCGCCCACCAAGGAGGCGCTCATATGCCAACAACGCAAAAAAAAGCGGCGCATGCCGTGGCCCAAGGTGCGTGGATCCTGTCGCTGGCCTCTTTGATTGCCAAGATCTTGAGTGCCTTGTATCGCGTGCCGCTCCAAAACTTGGTCGGGGACACCGGCTTTTACGTGTATCAACAGGTCTATCCGCTTTACGGCATCGGCATGACCTTTGCCTTGTCGGGCTACCCGGTCTTTATTTCAAAATTAGTCGCCGAAGCAAAGGACCCGCTGGCCAAACAGACGGTCGCGCATCAGTCCTTGGTACTACTGACGTGGTTGTCCTGGGCGATCTTTTTTGCCATGCAAGTGTTTGCCGACACGATTGCCGGGTGGATGGGCGACCGGGAGCTGGCGGTGTTGATTCAGGTCGTCGGCTTCATGTTTTTGACCATGCCACTGCTTGCCACGGCGCGGGGTTATTTTCAGGGCACCTTTGACATGACCAAGACGGCGATCAGCCAGGTCTTTGAGCAAGTGGTGCGCGTAGCGGTGATCTTGTTTGCCGCGTGGTGGGCGCTGCGGGTGCATTGGACTGTTTACCAAATGGGCGCTGTGGCAATGAGCGGCGCATTTTTCGGCGGGGCAGCCGCGATCTTGTCTTTGTGGCGGCCCTGGTCGCGGAGCCAGCGCGGGATGCATTTTGCCTGGCCAGGCTGGCGTGCGTATGGCCAACTCGCCCGGCGGTTCATCACGGAAGGCGGGTCGATCGCCTTATTTGCGGCCCTGCTGATCATTTTGCAGCTGATCGACAGCTTCACCGTGACCAAGGCGCTGACGGCAAGCGGGGTGTTGCTTCCGATGGCCAAGGTCCTCAAAGGGGTGTATGATCGCGGCCAGCCTCTGGTTCAATTGGGCCTTGTCGTGGCGACGGCACTGTCGGCGACCCTCATGCCAAAATTGACCGCAGCCCTCAGTCAGCGGCGCCTCGCTGCGTTTCGGCAAGTGGCTGGCCAGCTCGTCCATCTGTCGGCGGCGATCAGCGTCGCAGCAGCGGCCGGGCTGGTTGTGCTGATGCCGGCGATCAACTGGCTGTTATTTGGGGATGCAGCCGGTACCGTCGCCTTGCAGTTCTATGTGGTCAGCATCGCGCTGGTCGGCCTGATCAATGCGTACAGTGCCTTGCTGCAAAGTGCCGGGCGGATTCGCGGGACCGCCTGGGCGCTTGTGGCCGGATTTGCGGTCAAAGTTGTGCTAAACACACCTTTGACGCAGCGTTTTGGGACGACTGGGGCGGCCGCGGCCACCGTGCTGGCGCTGGGTCTTATGCTAGATCTGATCTATGTGCAGGTCCCGGCGACCTGGCTGCCGGAGCGGCGCCGTGGCTTTGGCTGGAAGTTGGCCGCAAGCGTTGGGTGTATGGTGCTGGTCGTGCATTTTGCCGGCTTACTCTTACCCCTGACCGGCCGCCTAACAGCGGGCCTTGTTGGATTAGGCGGGGCACTGCTTGGCGTCCTTGTCTTTGTGGCCGCGGCCACTGTGTGTCATCTGCTGACCCCGCGTGAGGTGATGAGTTTGCCTTTTGGCCGTCATTATCTGCGCTGGCTTCAGCGTCATTCATAAAGGAGAAAACGTATGCGACTTGATAAATATCTGAAAGTTTCCCGGATCATTAAGCGGCGCACTGTCGCCAAAGAGATCGCGGATAAACAACGAATCACGATCAACGGCAAGGTTGCCAAGTCCAGCACTGACGTCAGCATTGGCGATCAACTGGTGATCAATTTTGGCAACAAGACCCTGACGGTAAAGGTGCTCGCCCTGACAGAGACCACGAAAAAAGAAGATGCTGACGGTTTGTACGAGATCGTCAGCGAGACCTATAAAGAAAGTTATTAAAATGTAACACCTGGCGGCTGCTATTTTGCTATACTGGCCTTAATGAAGTGAAGCGAAAGGGGGAAGGGTTATGCAACAGGCAAAGATCAAGCCATTCACAGGCAAAACGAGTCAGCCGACCCAGGCGCCGGTCAAAAGCCAACCAGACAAACGTCGGCATCACGTCCATCAGCGGCGCGTGGTATTGCTAGGCACGCTTTTGCTCGCGATCTGCGGCGGTGGCGCCGTTGCGCTTTCGTCCAGTCATCAGGCATTGTCTGAAAGCACAGCCCAGGTCACGCACGCAAAACGCGACCTTGCCACCCACAAAGCAAGTACCGCAGCACTCAAGGTTCAAGTGGATCAGCTCAAGAACGAGGACTATCTTGCCAAGTTGGTCCGCCAGAAATATTTGGTTTCGAAACCAGGCGAGGTCGTTTTCACCTTGCCTGGTCTGACCAACGGCGGGATGGTCACCACGGGTCATTGATTCGCTAGGCGAAAACGGGTCTAAGTGCTATACTGAAAGACACAATTCACTAGGAGGAACACTTTTTCTATGGCAGTTGAAGTTGGCGCAAAAGTTTCTGGCAAGGTCACTGGCATCACGAATTTTGGCGCCTTTGTCGATCTGGGAGAAGGTCAGACAGGTCTCGTCCACATCAGTGAAGTCTCAGATGAATATGTCAAGGATATCCACGACGTATTGAAAGTCGGCGATGTGGTCACGGTCAAGGTCATGTCGATCAAGGACGGCAAAGTTGGGCTGTCGATTCGCAAAGCGGTCGATAAGCCGCAAGCGGAGCACACCGGCCGGCCAAGCACCAATCGACCGAGTGGCGATCATTTTCAAAAGCCGCGACGTGAGTTCAATAATGGTGGTGGCAGTCGTGCGCCACGCAAACCAGTCGGCGGGAAGGATGATTTTGACTCCTTGATGTCGGGCTATCTCAAAGAAAGCGAAGAACGGCTCAGCAGTCTTCGTCGTAACACAGAAGGTAAGCGCGGCGGCCGTGGCGGTCGGCGCAGCTGATATAGACGCGGGAAACGCAGAGTTTTCCGCGTTTTTTTTGCATGTCCAGGAAAATGCGACAGCGTGCCACAATCAGACTTTAGCCTCACGTTTCCCGTTTTCAGCGTGGTACAGTGAGACCTACATTGCGAAAGGAGCCAGCCGTGTTTAGCATCGATCGTGCGTTGATGAAGTTACAGGTGCCACCCCATGCGACACTGGTTGTTGCTGTGTCCGGCGGGGTGGATTCAATGGTCCTGCTGACAATGCTAGCACGGGCCAGGACACCGTTGAATCTGGTGGCAGCACAGTTCGATCATCAGCTTCGGCCAACAAGTCAGCAGGAGCAGCAAGTCGTTGCCGCCTATGCCGCCCAGTTAGGCATCTCGTTTGTCGCAGGTAGCTGGCCCGTTGCAGCGCATCCACAACATGTCAGTGAGGCCGCGGCGCGAGAGGCACGCTATGCGTTTTTGACGGAGGTGGCAGTGGCAAACCAGGCCCAGTTTCTGGTATTGGCGCAGCACCGTGATGATCAATTGGAGACAATGCTGCTTCAACTGGGGCGGTCAGGGAACCCCGGGGCTGTGCGCGGGATGAAGCCTCGTACCGAGCGCGATGGGGTGACGCTTTTACGTCCTTTATTGGGTGTGGCGAAACAGTCCCTTCGCGACTATGCAGCCGATCATCATGTGCCATTTTGTGAAGACGAAAGTAATGAGGATCAAGCCGTGCCGCGCAATGCGTTACGGCATGACGTGATTCCCCGCCTGGCCAAACTTTTTCCGCAGATCAGCGCGCATGGGCAACATTTTAGCGAAGCCTTGGATGGGGCGCTGACGCTGGCGTCGCGGCAGGCGGCGGCGATGCTCGCACCACTTCAGATCACAAATGGGGTGGATTGGCGTCCGCTTCTAAGCGAGCCAGACAGCGTGCAGCAGCTGTTGCTGGCGACTCAGCTCGATCAGTGGCATCTGGTGGTCGCAAGTCGCCAGCAGCAGCAGCTCTTAGCCGCCCTGCAAGAAGGCGGCAGTCATCAGTTTCTGATTGCTGGTGCAAGGGTGCTTCTGGTCGAATACGGCAGGCTACTGCGCGGCGAGTCAGACGGCCCGACTGTGGCTGTCTCAGGTCTGGTCCTGGTGCCGGATGGCCGCTGGCAGGCGGTGCCGGCGGGTCAGATCGGCCTCTTTTCTGCCGTGCCAACCGATGCGACCAGCTGGGCCCCTGTCCCCGCTGGCCCGGTGACGATCAGGACCCGGCGCCCCGGGGATCAAGTGGCGCTGCCCAATGGCCATCACCAATTACTGCGGCGGTTTTTCATCGATCAAAAGGTGCCTGCGCGAAAACGCGCCGGGTGCTTGCTGGCGACACAGGGACAAACGGTATTTTGGGTGCAGGAAAGCCCGGCTCGTCAATTGTTTCAACGCCCGCTAACTGATATACTTTCTTATGTAGTTGCATTTCGACCAAAGCAGGCGAAGCGAGGGCAGGATGATGAATGACGATATTCTGAGAGTTTTGTATTCCAAAGAAGACATCGACGCGATCACGGCGCGATTGGCAGACCAGATCAAAGCGGATTACGCGGGGAAAAATCCGTTGGTGATCTGCATCTTGAAAGGCGCGATCATGTTCATGACCGACTTGGTCCGGGCGGTGGACGATTACATGGAGATCGACTTCATGGACGTCTCGAGTTATGGCAACGCGACTGAATCTAGCGGTGAAGTTAAGATCTTGAAGGATCTTGACACCAGCGTCTCCGGGCGTGATCTGTTGATCGTCGAGGATATTGTCGACACCGGCCGCACCCTTTTTTACCTGAAGAAGCTGTTCAACACACGCAATGCGCGGTCGATCAAAATCTGCGCGTTGATGGACAAGCCAGAGGGCCGGGTGGTCGATGTGCACGCAGATTATGTCGGGACCACCGTGCCGAATGAGTTCGTGGTCGGCTACGGGCTCGATTACGCGGAAAAATATCGCAACCTACCTTACATTGGGGTGCTTAAGCCCGCGGTCTACCAAGAAGAATAAGCGGATACGCCGTGACTGGTGTATCATGAACCCATCAAAGCCGCATCAGCGGCGATCAATGTTGCTGGAGGTTATGCATGAATAAAAAACAAAACGGGCTGTTCGGCAGCACCCTGACCTATGTGATCATGTTCGTCATATTGGTCTCGGGGTTTGCCTGGTACCTGCGCGGAAGCAATGGCACCTCGACAGAAACACTGCAGACCAGCCAATTTCTGACGGAGCTGAAGGATAACAAAATCAAGTCCTTTGAAATGCAACCGTCTGGCGGCGTCTACAAGGTTACCGGTGAATACCGCGAAGCCAAAAAGTCGAGCAGCAGTAATAACTCGCTGAGCCTTTTTGGGTCGCAGACCACGACCACCAAGTCGTTTTCGGTGTACATTCCGACGAATGACACCACCCTGGCGACGATTCAAAAAGAAGCCAGCGAAAATGACGTCAAGACGAATACCCTCACCGAGTCACAATCGGGCACTTGGCTGACGATTCTGATCACCATTTTGCCGATGGTCGCCATCATGATCTTCTTCTATGTCATGATGAACCAGGCTGGCCAAGGTGGCGGTGGCAACGGCCGAGTGATGAACTTCGGCAAGAGCCGGGCGAAGCAGGCGGATAAGAAGGCCAACAAGGTCCGCTTCTCCGATGTCGCCGGGGCCGAAGAGGAAAAGCAGGAGCTGGTCGAGATCGTCGAGTTCTTGAAGGATCCGCGCAAGTTCTCCAAGCTGGGTGCCCGCATTCCGGCTGGTGTCTTGCTCGAGGGCCCGCCAGGTACTGGTAAAACATTGCTGGCTAAGGCGGTTGCTGGTGAAGCAGGCGTGCCATTCTTCTCGATCTCTGGGTCGGACTTTGTTGAAATGTTCGTCGGGGTCGGGGCGTCCCGTGTCCGCGATCTGTTTGACAACGCGAAGAAAAATGCGCCGGCGATCATCTTTATCGATGAAATTGATGCGGTCGGTCGTCAGCGTGGCGCCGGCATGGGCGGCGGCCATGATGAACGTGAACAGACCCTGAACCAGTTGCTCGTTGAAATGGACGGATTTACGGGTAACGAAGGTGTCATTGTGATGGCGGCGACGAACCGTTCCGATGTCCTCGATCCCGCGCTGCTGCGGCCAGGCCGATTTGACCGGAAGATTCTGGTCGGCCAGCCTGACGTTAAGGGCCGCGAAGCGATTCTCAAGGTCCACGCGAAGAACAAGCCATTGGCAGACGACGTTGACCTGAAAGTGATCGCGCAACAGACCCCTGGTTTTGTCGGCGCCGATCTTGAAAACCTGCTGAACGAAGCGGCTTTGGTCGCGGCGCGGCGCGGTAAAGATAAGATCGATGCGGCCGATATTGACGAGGCCGAAGATCGTGTGATCGCTGGTCCTGCTAAGAAGGACCGCGCCATTCCGGCCAAGGAACGCAATGTGGTGGCCTTCCATGAGGCGGGCCATGCAATCATCGGGTTGGTCCTGTCTGACTCGCGTGTGGTGCGCAAGGTCACGATCATTCCGCGCGGCCGTGCCGGCGGTTACGCGATCACCTTACCAAAAGAAGACCAGTTCATGCTGACCAAGAAAGAAATGATGGAGCAGATTGCCGGCCTGATGGGTGGGCGGACTGCTGAAGAGATCGTCTTCGGTGTCGAAGCAACTGGCGCTTCTAACGATTTTGAGCAAGCGACACAGTTGGCGCGCAGCATGGTCACCCAGTATGGGATGTCCAAGCGCATTGGTACTGTGACCTTGGAACGCCAGGGTCAAGGCCCATTCGTCGGTGCCGAATATGGTCAGATGCCTGCGTATTCGCAGGATACGGCGGCGGCGATCGATGATGAGGTCCGCCGCATCATCGACGAAGCGCACGAACAAGCGCGCCAGATCATCGAGAGTCACCGTGAACAGCACAAGCTGATCGCCGAAGCGTTGCTGAAATACGAAACGCTGGACGAAGCGGAGATTCTGTCCCTGTTTAATGATGGCAAGATGCCAGAAAAGGACAAGGATCAGTTCCCTAGCGAAAAGGCGGCGACCTATGAGGAAGCAAAGAAGGCCTTAGAGCAAAAAGATGCCAAGAAGCAGGCGGCTGAAAATGCTGACGGCGAAAATCGTGACATCCTTTCACCGGACGACACCGCGGATAGCGATGACGTCGATACTGCAACTAATGCGGACGACGCTTCTACGCCAGATGATGGCAGTGCCTCTGATGGCGGTTACCTCAACGCGGTAAAGGGGGATCAGCCATCCAATGATGACAAGTCTTCCGCGGACGCTTCCTCGCATGATCCAGAATAATTTTGGAAATTTGTCAAATGGTGTTGGTTTTATGTTTTAAGCTTTTATGGGTCTCCTCTTTTGAGGGGGCTTTTTGTTATCTTAAGGGCTTAGAGGGCTTAGAGGGCTTAGAGGGCTTAGAGGGCTTAGAGGGCTTAGAGGGCTTAGAGGGCTTCGGGGCT
>NZ_RHOG01000034.1 GCF_003946405.1 Lacticaseibacillus yichunensis
CTCGACGGCCCTCTGCTTCTCTTTTAGTGAGTACATTTAATATCATACCTGAAGTCCAACTTTTTGTCCGCACGCCCAACTTGTTGACTATATTAATTCACGAGACAGTTTTCAGCTCCAAAGAATGGTTGATAAACAACAGGAGGTTCTCAAAACATCGACCAACCCGTATGATCAACTCGACTTGATTGCAATCAAAGCTGCTCGGTTCTATGTGACCAAGGAGCCTGTCACCCCCAAGGATATATTTTTTTATTGGGCTCACCTCTTGATATCACTATATCTGGAGCGATGCTTCGGCGCTGATTCGTGTCATTTTGAATCAGTGCCGATTTTTTGTTGTGACACTTCGGCACTGGGGCCGCGATATCGCTCGGTTAAGAGCGCTACCTCACAACGAGCCAGAATATATATGACACAACAAAAGAATCCGAGTGAAAGTGTGATACCCCACTTGCCAGACAAATAGAGACAATCGTCGGCGATCCAGGCAAATCTTCTGTTCTCGATTTTCATCATGACGCAAAAAAAGACATATCCAGCACCGGTCAAAACCGGTTCTCGATATGCCTCATCAAATGTATTGTAATGCGATTCTACGCAAACGCCACTTTCTGCCGGCTCGCCGACAACGTAACGCCTTCCAGTTCAAGCAGCGCCTGTTTGCGCGCCAGCCCGCCTGCGTAACCAGTCAGATCGCCGGTCGCACCGACGACCCGGTGGCACGGAATCAGCAGACTGATCGGGTTATGGCCGACCGCCCCGCCAATCGCGCGCGGGGAAACATTCAGGCGATGCGTCGCGGCGGCCACGCGCTGGGCTAGCGTCTGATAGGTCACCACGGTCCCATAAGGAATGCGCCGCAATTCGTGTAGCACCAGAAGCCGATACGGGGTAACCTCAGGAGCAAGCGGCACCAATGTTGGATCCGGCCGCTCGCCAGCAAAATAACCCGTCAGCCAGGTCTCAGCCGCCAAGATTGGCTCACTGCTCGCAGTCTCGGCCGCCTGCAGATCATACTGGGCCCCGAAATTTTGCTGATCCGTAAACCACAGCCCGCGCAGATCATTTTCATCGCTGAGCAAGGTGATCTCACCAAGTGGCGAGTCGACCATTTGCTTGAATAACATCAAAATGCCTCCTGCCGTGCGTGACAGACTTTCATCGCGCCAGTTAATGAGAACAGGATACCAGTTTTTCAAGCTGGCGGACAAACTTTTTATCTCGATGCCACACCAACCTTGTTTCCGCGAAAAAGGACCAGTAAGATCACAAGGGCGAAAACGCCAAGCACAGCCAGCAGGACAAATGCGTGCTGCGAACCAACTGCGGTACCGACCACTCGGCTGGTGGCCCCGGCCTGCCCCGCTGCCACCAGCGCGGCGGCCAGGCTCGTCCCCAGTGCCGCGCCGAATTGCTGGAGGGTGTTGAAGATCGCGTTGCCATCCGGCTGCTCGACCGGCGCCAATTGATGAAGCCCATCCGTCATCACATTGCCCATCGACAGGCCAATGCCCGCCATGAAAAGTAGATAGAGCCCCGCGACCCCTGCAGCGGTCAGCGCCTTGCCAAGAGTCGCAAATCCCGCGAGTGACAATAAGCCCAACACGCTGCCTAAAAGCAGTGGCATTTTTGCCCCGACGTGATCATAGAGTCGCCCGGACAGCGGGGCGAGCAACGCGCCCAGCGCCGCCCCGGGAAGCACGATCAGGCCTGCTTCAAGCGCCGTTTTGCCATTGACTAACTGCAAGTAATTCGGCAGGAGAAACGACAGGCCCAACGCCTCGATCTGATACAGCAAGAACACGGCAACGTGTGCCGCAAATCGCTGATTGGCCAGCAGGCGCACGTCGATGACTGGCTGCTTCAGGCGAAGCGCCCGCAGGCAAAACACTGCCAGGGCCACCCCGCCGATCACCAAAGCCAACCAACTGAAGCGACTGGCGAGCTCCGCAATGCCCCAGATCAAGCCGCAAAATACCAGCACGATCAAGGCCACGCTCGGCGCATCCACCGTTGCGGCGGACAGAGGCGATTTTTGCTGAATGCAGCGCACGCCGAACACCAGCGCCAGCACCAACAGCGGCAAGAGAAACACGAAGACATAGCGCCAGCTCATGACCGTGACCACCAAGCCGCCAAATGTCGGGCCAATCGCCGGGGCAACGCCAGTGATCAAGGTGCCGACCCCCATCATCATGCCGATCATGGGCGCCGGCACTTGATCCAAAATTATGTTGAACATCAGCGGCAACGCGATGCCGGTCCCCACGCCTTGAATCCCCCGGCCGATCAACAGCACGGAAAATGTTGGCGCCACCGCATCCAGCACCACGCCTAAGATAAAGCAGCTGATCGCGACAAGAAACAGATCACGCGTTTTGAAGCGGCGTTTAAGCGTCGCCGACAGCGGTACGATCGAGGCGACCACCAGCAGGTACAGTGTCGTCATCCATTGGACCGTGGCCGTGCCGACCGCAAATTCCTTCATCAAGGTTGGAAACGTGATGTTCATCGCCGTTTCGATGATCACCCCGCAAAACGACATGAGCCCCGTGGCGATGATCGCGCCAAGCACGCGCGGCGACAATTTTTCCTCAGGCATGCGCGTCGCCTTGATTCAATTGGGTAAACGCCGAGAGCATTTTGAAAAATGTTGCCTGCTCCGCCTCGGTGAAGGCGCTGGTCATGGCCTGCTGCTGGCCGCTGATGTACGCGGCGACTGCCTCGCACAACTTACTGGCCTTGCTTGTCAGCCGCACCGCCTTTTGCCGGGTGTCCCCAGCGACTGGGGCGCGCGTGATCAGCCCAGCTTTTTCCATGCGCTGAAGCGTCACGGTGGTCGTCGAACGCTGGATGCCAAATTCCACCTCGATCTCCCGCTGTAGCACCTCTCGCGTCCCGATAAAATCGATGATCGACATCTGATTGCCGGTCAAGCCAAATTGCTTCGCGTAATTGTCCATGGCCGTGGTCATGCAGATCGATGCGTGTTTGATTGCTTTCCCAAAATCCTGTGTCAACGTGGTCACTCCTTTTTGCTAGTCGGCTAACAAAAACTACCTTACCACGCATTTTTTCGAATGCAAGGAAAAACCGTCCAGCAAGCTGAACGGCAGACGAGGTTAGGCTAATGAGACGTTGAATTGTTCCAGGCGCGCGCGAAAATCGTCGTGTTCGTCGAGGTGAAGCCGCGTCAGAGAGACATTGCTGACCGGGGCGAAGTGGTAAAAATCCGTGTGCAATAAATTCGCAAGCAGCGCGCGAATCGTGAAGCCATGGCAAACCACCAAGACCTTGCCAGCCGGCGTGGCGGCTTCGGCATCCGCCAGAAACGCGGCGGTGCGATCCAGCAGATGCGCATAGGTCTCGGCGTTTGGCGACAGATCCGGCATCGCTTCGGAAAACATCTCCTGGTAATCAAACGCCGCCGGAAAATCGCGCTTCAGATCAGCGGCTTGTTGACCTTCCCAATCGCCGAAATCCATTTCCTGAAGGCGGGCGTCCTCGGTCATCGGCTGGCGGGCCATCGTCAACAACGCCGCCGTTTGTTTGGCGCGCTTCATTGGACTGACATAAATGCGATCGAACTGTTGCCAATCATACGCGTCGCGCACCAGTTCCGCATAGGTAATGCCCGCGTCCGACAGCGCGACATCCGCGCCTGCACCTGAAATCAGCCCCGCACCATTAGATAAACTGATGCTGTGGCGCACCAATGAGATTTCCATTTTCTCTCCCCTTTTCCGTTAGTCTCAGTATACCAGAGCCAAAACGCGAATGAACGGGCCGCCGCCAACCTGCGCCGTCAGATTTTCACCACGAAAACGGTCCAATTCCGAACATTAAATATGACAACTTCAGAAATAGCCGTTTTTCATCTTGTAATTGATGCGCTAAACGCATAAGCTAAAAAGCAAATCGTTTTTCAGAAAGGATCGATCATGGAAACCTTCTTTAAGCTGAAAGAAAATGGCACGACCAAACGCACCGAGCTGATCGCCGGGCTGACTACCTTTTTTGCAATGTCTTACATATTATTTGTCGCCCCGTCGACCTTGGCGCTGACCGGCATGCCGAGTCAGGCTGTCTTTTTGGCGACGATCATCGCCAGTGCGACCGGCACGTTGATCATGGGCCTCTTCGCAAACGTCCCTTACGCGCTGGCTCCTGGCCTCGGCCTCAACGCATTTTTCACCTTCACCGTGGTCGAGGCGCTCGGCTTTACCTGGCAAGAGGCGCTGGCTCTCGTCTTTCTGTGCGGCGTGATCAACATCCTGATCACCGTCACCAAAGTCCGCAAGCTGATCATCGTTGCCATTCCGGAAGTCATGCAGCACGCGATCGGCGGCGGTATCGGCGTGTTCGTCGCTTACATTGGCTTGAAAAATTCCGGCTTCCTGCAATTCACGACGGATGCCTCGAGCATCTTGTCCGTCAACGGCCAGGCATTCAAACCTGGCGATGGCGTGAAAAACGGCCTCGAGTCCATCATCTCCGGAGGCGGCATCACCCCGGCACTGGTCAACTTCACCCAGGCCGGCGCGATCGTCGCCTTGCTGGGGCTGATGCTGATGGCGGTGCTTGTGGTGAAAAAAGTCCCTGGGGCGATCTTGATTGGGATCGTCGCCACGACGCTGATCGGCATCCCCTTTGGCGTCACGCAACTATCCGCTTCGGCCGGCAATTCGCTGGGTGAAGCCTTCAGCCAGCTCGGCACCACATTTGGCGCCGCATTTTCCAGCAAGGGGTTCGGCAGTCTGTTCACCGACGCCCATCACATCATGTTATCCGTGATGACCATTTTCGCTTTTTCCTTCTCCGATATTTTTGACACGCTGGGCACATTCATCGGCACAGGCCGCCGCACTGGCATCTTTTCCAATGAGGACCTGACCCAGATGAAAACAGGCCGTGGATTCTCTTCGAAAATGGACCGCGCGCTGTTTGCCGATGCGATCGCGACTGGCGTTGGCTCCGTCTTCGGCACTTCGAACATCACTGTCTTCGTCGAAAGCGCAGCTGGCATTGGGGCAGGCGGGCGCACCGGCCTGACAGCGGTGGTCACCGCGATCTGTTTCCTCTTGTCCGCGCTGTTATCCCCACTGATCGCGATCGTGCCGACTCAGGCTGTGGCGCCCGCGCTGATTCTCGTCGGCATCATGATGATGAGCAGCTTCAAGGAAATCAACTGGAGCGACCTCGCCGACGCGGTCCCGGCCTTCATGGCGTCCATCGTGATGGCGCTGGTCTACAACATCTCATACGGCATCGCTGCAGGCTTCATCTTCTATTGCCTGATCAAACTGGTCACCGGCAAACGCAAGGAAGTGCACCCGGCGCTGTGGGTCGTCACCGGCCTGTTTATTCTGGATTTCGTGTTTATGGCGCTTTTGTAAAAGGACGCAAAAAAGACTGTGCAGTCGCGAGCCCGCGGATCGGCGGGTGGACAACTGCACAGTCTTTTCTTTCTCTTGCGACTCGGCGCGGCACCGTTTCATAGTCGGGCTCCGGTCCGCATGGTGGAAGCATCTAACTGGCTCGTGCGTTTGAGGCGAAGTGCGCCTCAATCACCCGAGCCAAGTTAGCTGTTCCACCATAAACGCGGACCTCCGCACCCTGTCATTGTCGGGCTGCGGTCCGCATGGTGGGGACATCTAGGCGTCTCCTGCACTCGATGGCCAAATGCGCCATCAAGCGCATGAGCCGACCTAGCTGCCCCACCATAAACGCGGACCTCCGCACCCTTTTCCTCACGCATTCACGACTGTAAATCGCTTATGCAGAAACTCTGGGTCTTCCATTTCATCGAGTAACGCGCTTGCCAGGTTGCCGGTGGAGACCACCGATTTGCCGTCCGCGTCCAGCATTAACTCATCCGTGCCGATACGATATTTCGTCTTTGGCCCCGGCACGAAGGAAAATTGGGGCGAGACTGCGGTCCACTTCACATTGTCGATCCACTGTAAAAACTGGTACTCGTGGAATTGCTGATGCGGCGTTTCGACCCAATCCGCGCCCGCATTTTTCGCCAGCACCTCATCGATCACATAACTGCCATCCGCCTGCTTCAACGAGCTGGCGCCGAGAATGAAATACAGCGTCGTCGTGGTGTTGCCGCGCAGCGCTGCCACCAGCCGCGCCGCCAGATCGACGTGCTGATACGCGGCCGCGCGCGTGGCAAACGCATCGACCACCGCATCGTAATCAGTCAAGTCGGCGGCGGTCAACGCCAACGCATCTTTTTCAACGATCGTCACCCGCTCGTCAAACATCTCCTGCGCTTTGGCGGCGTTGCGCACCAATGCCGTCACCTGATGGCCGCGACTTTGCGCTTCTTGAACAATGGCACTGCCGGCATGGCCGGTCGCGCCGATCACTGCGATCTTCATCCTTCCTCACTCCTCTTCGTTTAGGTCGCCTTTACAATAACACGTTTACGCAATCGTTACTATCGAAAAATAAGCAATTACTGAGACACACACCCTGCTTTGGGCTGACAAAATCGTCACGCAACTTCGGTCCGCAGACTGAACGCCGTACTAACCCCTTTCGCTATACTAAAACCAAAAGGAGTGAGAAAAATGAAATTTCGTCGTTCTTCGAGTGATCACGTGATCGCCGGCGTCTGCGGGGCCATCGGACAACGGCTTGGCATCGATCCGCTATGGGTGCGGCTAGTCTTTGTTTTTGGCAGCGGCGCGTTCTTCTGGGTCTACCTCGCACTATGGGCCCTGACGCCGCTGGATAATGAGTAAGTCCATCCGAACCGCAACCACCAAAGCTGAGCCAAGCAGGGCGCCGAGAAAATTTCTCGGCGCCCTGTTTTTATCGACTCAGTCAGCTACTTATTTGTCCGTCAATTCTTCTAAAGCGGCCTGTAAGCCAGCCTTTTGCTCGGTGGTGACCGTTGGAAACGCCAGCGGCAGATCATCCAACCGCTTGTCGATCATCTTAGACACCAAAAGTCGGGCAAACCACTTGTTGTCCGCCGGAATAATATGCCACGGAGCGTTGGCCGTCGACGTGTTGGCGATCGCGTCTTCGTAGGCATGCTGATAGTCGTCCCAGTAGCGGCGCTCCTTGATGTCCGCGGCCGAGAACTTCCAATTTTTATCCGGCTGATTGATGCGATCCAGGAATCGCTTCTTCTGCTCACCCTTGGACAGATGCAGGAAAAACTTCATCACAATGATGCCGTTTCGCGTCGCATAATTTTCCATCTGGCGAAAATCCTTGTAGCGCCGGTTCCACAGATCCTGTGTCACATCCTCGACCGTCCGGATGCCCGGAATGTGCTCCTTGAGCAAATTCTCCGGATGCACGCGATCGACCAGCACCTCTTCGTAATGGGAGCGGTTGAACACGGTGATGTTGCCGGCGCGCGGAAACGCCACGCGGGTGCGCCACAGATAATCATGGTCCAACTCGTCGAGGCTTGGCTGCTTGAACGAGATAACTTCGGTGCCTTGCGGATTGATGCCGGTCATCACATGCCGGATCATGCCATCTTTGCCGGCTGCGTCCATGCCTTGGAAAATCAGGAGCAAACTGTATTCATTTTGCGCATAAAGCATCGCCTGGTCTTGAACCAGCTCGGCGATATCCTTGGCGATCGACGCCTTGATGTCAGCCTGGCTGAGATCGCGGTAGGCCTTTGGCACATCGGTCGCCCAGTCCTTGAGCTTAAAGTCACCTTTACCAGCGTAAATAAAGTCATTCACATCCATTATCAGCACCTCCATTAAGTTGTTTTCATTATATAAGACGAGCGCCCCTCAACGCTAAGATAATGTCTCAGGGTGTGTAGGTGCGCGCTTATGGACGTGCGGCTAACTTGGCCTGGGTGCGTTTGGCGCACTTCGCCAGACGTGCACAGACCAGTTAGACGTCGCGGCCATGCGCACCGAAACCCAACTACGGTATAGCTGCCCGCATATAGGCGTGCGAGTACAGCGGGCCTCATCGCGCGCCTTCAGTCGTTGCAGTCATCCTCCAGCGCAAAATCGCGTGCACGTTGTTCCTCGATGAAGTAAGCCGTCAGCGCGCGACTGACCACCGCATCGACTGATTCATCCCCACGTTCGCAGGCCGCTTTGAGCTCGGCGGCCATTTCTGGTGTGAGTGTCACCGTTATTTTGTCTGCCATTTTGCACCTCCGTCTTTGAATACGCTCATTGTAGAGTGCTTCGCCGGGAAACACAAACGCCCCCTGCTTGATATTTTCTGAAAACAAGTCTAATGTAGCCTCTTGTGCGCGGCCCTATTTTCACGGTCTGGCGCGCGAAGGAGGAACCCTTAGTGGCAACAAGTAAGACCCAGACGAAGCCGATGATAGTCGTGACCGTAGTGGCGCTCATGTCCTTTCTTGGCGTGCTTACGGAAACATCGATGAATACGACGTTTCCCACGCTGATGAAAGATTTTCAGGTCTCCCTTACCGCGGTGCAATGGGTGACCTCGGGGTATCTGTTATGTGCGGCGCTGGTGATGTTGACGTCGGCGTTTATGAAGCGGCGGTTCACCAACCGGACCTTGTTCACCTGGGCTGCCGCCTTGTTTATCGCAGGCGACCTCCTGTGCGCGACCGCGACAATTTTTCCGCAATTATTGGTGGGCCGGCTCGTGCAGGCAGGCTGCGTCGGGTTTTGCACACCACTGATGGTGAACATCATCATGGATGTCGTGCCCCGCAGCAAGCTCGGCACCTACCTCGGACTGGCCAATGTGATCATCTTGATTGCCCCGGCGCTTGGACCGACATTTGGTGGGGCCATCACCGCGTTTGCCAGCTGGCGCATGATCTTTTGGCTGACGCTGCCCCTGGCTGTGATACTGTTGATCTGCGGGCAATTCTTGATCAAACAATACACAGCCACGAGCCGCTATGCGTTTGACTGGGCGCGATTTGCCCTGCTGGCCGCGGCGCTCACCAGCCTGATTATTGGGTTGACCGCGCTGGGCGATGGCAATTGGCTCTTGTTTGGCGGGCTGATGGTGGTGCTGGTGGCCAGCGCGATCGGTTTTGCGAAGCTGTCGAAAACAAGCACCCGCGCCCTATTTTCCCTGACCGTCTTTCACCAGCCGGCGTTTCTCTTCAGCTTTTTGCCGTACATCCTCCTGCAGTTCGCCAATGTCGGCATCAATTTTCTCCTGCCGAATTATGTGCAAGGCGTGTTCGCCGCGTCGTCGTTTGTCGGCGGTTTGGTGCTCCTGCCGGGAAGTATTTTCAACGGTCTCGGTCAGCCGCTGTATGGCTGGCTGCTGGACCGCTTCGGAGGCAAGGTGCCGCTGTATACCGGCGCCGCCTTGTTCACCCTGGCGCTTGGCGCAATGGCCGGCTGGGGCCCGCGGCTTGGCGTGGTCGGCATGACGCTGGCCTACCTGGTCTTTGCGATTGGCCGGTCGATGGCGTTTTCCAATAGTGTAGCGTATGGGTTGAAGAAAATGCCCAAGACGCTCCAAAGTGACGCCAACGCGCTTTACAACACGGGCCAGCAAGTCTCCGGCGCCATGGGAACCACCGTGCTGGCGCTTCTGATGACCAGCATCTCCCGGCCTGGCTGGCATCAGGCCCAGATCATCAGCGCCGGCAGCGCCTTGGCATTCGGCCTGCTGACGGCCTCGGGCGTCGTGATCTGGTGGCTGTTTGTCAAGTTGCTGCACGCCAAGACGGATTATTAAAGTAACCGAAAAGCCCCGGGTCGCACCGCCAATGCGGCCCGGGGCTTTTGGAATCCAGTTAGGAAACTGCGGCTACTTGCTGATCACTGAATCGATACAAGCGATCACACTGTGCCACTGTTTCCGGCCGGTGCGTGATGATCAGCACCGCACCTTGAAACTCGCGCCGAACCACAGCCAGCAGCCGACTCATCGCTTCCGGGTCCTGAGTGGACGTCGGCTCGTCGAGAATCAGCAGCTGACTCGGCCGAAGCAGGGCCCGCGTCAGTTCAAGCCGCTGCGCCTGCCCAGTGGAAAATGGCAAGTGGTGCGGGTCGATCACAGTGTCCAACCCCGCCGGCAGCGTCGCCAGCCACTGCGCCAAGCCCAGCGACCCCAACCGCTCGCAGATCAACGCATCCGGTTGCGCCATCCCCAGCGTCAGATTGTCGCGCAGCGTTTCGTGGAAAAACACGGGGCGTTGCGGCATGTAATTGATGCGCCGCGGGTGGGCAGACACGCCCTCTTTTTCCGTGACCACCAGCTGACCGATGTCTGGCGCAAACCAGCCCATCAGGAGTTTGGCCGCCGTGCTTTTGCCTGCCCCGCGGGCCCCGACAAAGCCGACGACCTCGCCCGCTTTGATCGAGACGGACACATCGCGCAACACCGCGCGCTCGGCGCCTGGGTAGGTGAACGACACATGCGCCAAGCTGATCGCCCAATCCGCTGAGGCAGCGGCCGGCGCCGCTTGGACAACTGGCTCGTGATGCGGCACCGGTGCTTGGGCCAATAGTGCCTGAATGTTGCGACCGGCATCCAGCCCGCGGCTCAGCGCCCCAGGCAGCCGGGCGAGGGCCTGGTGTGGGGCAAACAGCAGCGGAAAGCTCAACGCCAGCGCTATTGCATCAGGCGGGAGCAGCCAGGCGATCAGCGCCCAGCCGCCTGTCAACGCAAAAACCACCGCCAGCCGGTCCGAGTTTTGCAAGCGGTCGGCCGCCTGGCGCAACCGCCCGGCCTCGGCCAGTTGCGTCTGTGCGGCCGCCGCCCTGGCCTCCGTGATGCCAAGTTGGTCACTCAGCCGCCGATTTTCGCTAGACTCAAACACATATTGGCGCGTGGCCCGCTGTGACTCCGCCGCCTCCGCCGTCAATGAAGCGACACGGTCCGCGTGCCACAGAGGAATCGCGGCGCCCACCACAAGCGCCACCAGCAACACGGCCAGGGCCGCGACCGGACTGACGGTCAGGAATACCACACACAGGCACGCGGTATAGACGACCGCGATTGCCAGCGGCCCCAGTGTGTGGGCGAAAAAGACTTCCAGCGCCTCAATGTCACCGCCGATCAGCTGGAGCCAGCGGCCACTTTCCTGCTGGTCAAGACCGGCCGGCGCAAGCGTCACCAGATGATCGAAGACACGGACCCGCAAATTTTTCAAAATGCGAAACGCGACATCATGCCCAAAATACTGCTCCCCATAACTGGCCACCGCCGCGACCAGCACCGCGAGGCCACCGATCAGCCACCCGCGCGCGCTGAGCCCGCCGATCACACCCTGCGCCGCCAGCACGATCACCGCTGTTTTTGCCAAGGCCCCGGCCAAGCCGCAACCGGCACTCAATAACCAGCGTCCCCGCAGCGGTTTCACCAATTCCAGTAGAAATGCCCCCATCAGCGGCCTCCCTTCAACGTCAACTGGCCGCCCAGTTGATAGACCTTCGCCGCATGCGCCTGCACCAATGGATCGTGGCTGACCCACAAAATCAGATGCGAGCGGCTAAGTGCACCCACCACGTCCAGCAAATGCTTCGTCGTCCGCCGATCGACGCTGGTGGTGATCTCATCCAGCAGGTACACCGGTTTGTCCGTCAGCAATAGCATCGCCAACGCCAATTCCTGGCGCTGGCCGGGCGAAAGTCGCCGCCCATTTTCACCGATCACGGTGTTCCAGCCAGCCGGCAGGTCGCGGATAAAGGCAAGCAGTTGCCACTTCGCAAGAAAGGCCTTGCGCCGCGCGTCATCCGGACAGGCCAGCTTCAGATTGCTAGCGATCGTACCACTGAACAGTTGCGGCGAAGGCCCCAGCGTGCCGATGACAGACGCCCGCTTTTTTGCCGAAAATTGGGCCAGGTCCTG
The DNA here is from genome assembly GCF_003946405.1 of Lacticaseibacillus yichunensis. Classification (GTDB taxonomy): domain Bacteria; phylum Bacillota; class Bacilli; order Lactobacillales; family Lactobacillaceae; genus Lacticaseibacillus; species Lacticaseibacillus yichunensis. Next base: position 11,803 of record NZ_RHOG01000034.1, read on the forward strand.
GCCATCCAGCAGAATCGCCCCTCGTGCAGGCTCGCGCGACCCATTGATCAGATTCACCAGCGTCGTCTTACCGCTACCGTTCGCCCCGCACAAAACGGTCAGCCCACCCGGCGCAAGCGTGAGTGACACATTTTTGAACACCGACCGGTCGGCATAAGCGGCCGCACAATCACGCACGGTCAGCTGCTGGGGATGAGCCGGCAAGTCAGCTTCAACTCGCGGCGCCGTCTCGAGCATGCCAAACACCCCGCGCAACGCCGGCCGCTGGCTTTTGATGCCATGGGAGAAATACCCGAGCTGTCGCCCATTGAGCATCAACGTGGCCAAGGTCACAAAGGCCGCGGCCCGGCCGCCCAGTGGCCCACGCAAGGTCAGCGGCGCCAGCAGAACCGTCAGATAGACCAGCCCATTGATCGCGATCAGCGAGGTAAGCTGCGTTTGCAGAACTCGCATCGTCGCGTGGCGAAACCGCTCACTTTGCGAAGCGAAACGCTGGGCAAACAGCGGCCCGGCCTCATAGCTGACCAGCATCGTCAAGCCGCCAAGCGTGTCCAAAAACGATTGGCCCAGTGCCACAAATCGGTGCATGCATTCCCGGTCGCGCCGACTCACCCGCCTGGCCAGCGCCCGCAACACGATGGCCACCACCGCCAGACAGCCAAGGGGCAAAATGGCGACCAAGCTATGTTGCCACAGCGAAAGCCCCGCCAGCAACACCCAGCTCGCCCCCACCCCCAAAACAGCGGGCACGAGCACATTGTAAAACCCTGCGCCTTTATCGATCGCTGTCAGATCCCGTTGCAGCGTCGTACCTGCATCCGGGACGCTGGCCTCGGCGCGCCTGGCCAAGGCCGCCAGATACGCGCCATGAAGTTGCGCCGTGGCGGCCAAGCCCCAGGCGTGAAAATGCCCCCGCGCCGTCAGCCAACTGCCAAGCGCAGCGCATGCGACCACTACGCCGCCCGCCCAGATCAGCTGACGCGTCTGGCCGATCAGCCCGGCGGCCAGCAGCGCCCAACCCAAATTCGGTAGCCAGCCCCACCCACTCTCGACGAGCGCGCGGCCGACCTGTTCTTTACCATAGTGAAATAACTGACTCATCCTGTCTCCTTTAATGAAAAATCAATGCTGACTGCCCCGCACGATCTTGGACCCGACTCGCCTCGACCTGAAACAGTTGCCCGACGCGTTTGGCAGTCAGCACATCCTCAGGCGTCCCTGTTGCCAGCAACGTCCCCGCCGCCAGGAGTGCCACGGTATCGGCAAACTGCAAGACCTGATTCAGATCATGCAACACCGCGATCACCGTCACCCTGCGCTGCGTCAACGCCTTCAACCGTTTTAATAAGTCGAGCTGATAATGAATATCCAAAAACGTGGTCGGCTCATCCAAAATAATGACAGATGGCGTCTGGGCCAACGCCAGGGCGAGCCAAACGCGCTGTTGCTGGCCGCCAGAAAGCGCCGAAAAAGGCCGGTCCGCCAGCGCCTGTAGATCACATTGGCGAAGCGCCGCAGCTACCACTTCCCGATCCGCCGAGGTGGTCGCCTGCCAAAAGTGGCGAAACGGTGTGCGGCCCAGCGCGACCACCTCGCGCACCGTCAAGGCTGGTTTTGCCTGATTTGTTTGCCGCACCACCGCAAGCTGTTGCGCACGCGCCTGGGCGGTCCATTCGGCCAGCGGTTTTCCTGCAAAAGAAACGGTGCCACTAACCGGCGTGAGTTGCGCCGTCAAACAGCGCAGCAGGGTGCTTTTTCCCGACCCATTCGGCCCGCACAGCGCCCAAAATTGGCCAGCATCGATCGTCAAATCGACCGGCCGCAGCGCCAAGTCCGCCGACCCTGGATAGCGACACGCAACGTTCGCCAACTCAAACACTGTCATGCGCCGCTCCCTTCCGCCTGCCCAACATGCCCAGAAAAACGGGCCCACCGACGATCGCCATCACCGTGCCGATCGGAATCTCGATTGGCGCCGCCACCAGCCGCGCGACGGTATCCGCTGCGGTGACCACCAGCGCGCCGGCCACCATGGTCAGCGGCAACAGGCGGCGATAATTGCTGCCGACCAGCAGCCGGGCAAAATGCGGCACGATCAGCCCAACGAAACTGATCAGCCCAGCCTGCGCGACCACTGAGGCGGCCAAGAGCACCGCCAGGCTCGCAACGCCCAGCCGCACCCGACGCACGGGAATTCCAAGATCGCCCAGCGCCTCATCATCCAAAACCAACAAGGTCAAAAGCGGCCGCAGCCACCACACCACGGCCAAAACCGGCAGCGTGTAGGCGGCTACCAGCCCGACCTGGCCCCAGGACTTACCGCTCAGGTCGCCATTCAGCCAGCCGATCACCCCGTGCAACCGATCGCTGTACAGCGTCATCAAGATCGCCTGGACCACGCCGAACATCGCGTTCACCGCGACCCCGGCCAAGATCAGGCGCACCGGCGACAGCTGGCGGTCCCAGGACAGCACAACGATTGCTCCAAACGCCGCCATGCCTGCGCCAAACGCGATCAGCGGCAGCACCCCACTGGCCACTGGCACCACCAACAGCACGATGACCGCGCCCAGCGCCGCCCCACTGCTAATGCCCATGATGCCCGGATCCGCCAACGGATTTTTCAAGACAGATTGCAGGAGCAGCCCAGACACCGCCAGGGCCACGCCGGCCAAGGCCGAAAAGACGACCCGGGGAAACCTGATGGTCCACAGAATCGGGGCATCCGGGCCGGCTTGCCCCACCATTGCCTTTAGGACGACATGCGGGGCGATGGTCACACTGCCCAGCATCGCCCCACAAAGAAGCGCCGCCAGAAGCAGTCCGACGGCGCTCAGCAGCACCAGTTGAAATGAGCGGCGAGGCGTCATTTGCTGGCGCCTTTCAGCAATATGTGTTTCAGCGCTTGAACGGTGGTGGCGACCTGCAGATTGCCGGTCACCGGATAGGTTTTGTCATCAAGCGGATAAACATGGCCGCGTTTGACGGCGGTGGTCTGTTGCCACTGCGGCTTGGCCAGTTCGTCCTTGAACGCCGCCTTGGCCTGATCGACCCGGCCATGGGCAAGCGTCAATATGTAATCGGGATCTTCGGCAACGAGTTTTTCCAAGCTGAATGGCACATAGGCGCTTGGGACCTGGCTGAGCGTGCCGGCAACATTGGTCAGCCCCAGCTTCGTCAGGAGATCGCCCAAGTAGGAATAATTCGTTGCGAGCATGAAACCGTGCCCGGCGCCAAACAGGACGGCGACTTTCTTACCCTTGAGCGCGCCAGCGCCTTTCAGCGCGGTGTCGGTCTCGCTTTGCACCTTTTTGACCACGGTCTGTGCCTGGGTCTCCTTGTTGAACAACTTACCCAGCTGCATCACGCTATCCGTGACGTTCTGGTAGCTTTCGTTGTTCAGGTACAGCCCGCGCACGCCTTGCTGTTTGAGGCCCTGATCCAGCAGGCCCATCATGCCGCTGTCGGTGATGTACAGATCCGGCTTCAGGCTCGCGATTTTTTCCATGTCCGGCTTCCGCGGCAGGCCGATACGCGGGGTCTTTGCGTAACGCGCCGGTTGCCCATCCTGCGTGTCGATGCCCACCAGCGGCAAGTCCAGCGCTTCCGCATACTGGGCGACTGTGCGCGTGCCGGCGATCACCCGCTGCACTTTTTTGCTTTTGACCTGACTGCTCCACGAGGACGTCTGCTTTGCCGGTGAATGGCCGCAGCCCGCCAACCCGATCATCACCCCAAGGGCCAGCGCCCATGCCCCACGCCTGTGCGCACACCCATACCCGCTGTTGCCTTGATTTGTTGCCTTGTTCATTTTTGGTCCCTCCATCATTTTTAATTTAATCGTAACTGTTACGATTAATGACGAGCCCAATCTTACCGGGGGTGTGTCGCCCTGTCAACCTGGTGGCTTCGCGGCTGCGCCACCCGCGCCGTCGTTTTAGTCATTTAACCACCTGATGGCCGCCTGTCTCGTTTGTTCGTCGTTATGGAAAAAAATATTGTGCGAACGGTTTTTCTAGTGCTGAAGACAAAAATAGCCTGTGCCCTGTTGATGGGGTGAAATCAAATAATTTCCGGGCCCTGTTTCCGAGCCCAGAGACCAAAATGGCCGCCTTTTTTTGCCGATTCAGTCGATAAAAAAAGAGCCAGGACATCACATCCCAGCTCTTGAAAAATATTAGGTTTACAAGGCAGCCTTGATCGCGGCGTTGACCGCAGCCTGTTCCTTGGCAATGAGGGCCACGCGGGTCGCGATGACCTTGGTGTCCATCGCAATCTCGCGGCCAAGGCCCGGCACGTCCTTCTTCGGTTCAAAGAAGGCGCTGAATTCATCCAGCCGGTCTTGCGTGCGGAAAATACCGGAGATCACCGTGATGTAGGTGGTGAATTCCATGTCCCCACCGACTGTTTTTTCCAGCCAGTCCCATTCACTCCGGATCCAGTCCCAGGCCAACTGCTCGCCAGCCGGGTTGTTCAGGACCCCGCGGAACCACGCGCGCAGATCTTGCGGCTTGATCGTGTCGGCGTCTTCAAAATGCGCAACGACTTGCTTGAGTAATTCAGGATCGGTCAGGCGTGGCACGGCGGCCATCAGGGATTCCTTCACGCTCGGATCAGATGTCTTGCGGTAGGCAGCAAAGAAACTGTCCAGTAGCGCCTGATCGCCGAAATGCTTGGCCTCGGAGATCAGGACATATGGCCGTGGATCCGCTGGCATTGCATCGAGGTTGGCGGCATGAGCCAGATACAGCGCATGGGCATCCTCGATCACCTTGGCATCGTCCGCATAGACCACAGACCCCACCACGGTCTCACGGCTGAGCTGATCGTCGTTGGTGTCTGTGCTTTGTGGCACGAGGCCCAACCGTGCATATTGGTGGCCGAAGATCTTGGCATAAAGTGCCTTGAGCTGATTTTCCTCATCAGAGCCCGGCGTGGTGAACTTGCCGAGGCCGGAGATCGCCTGGTTCAACGCCGTGTTGACAACGCTGTGGGCACTCCCCGCAAAACGTGTGAGCAGCGGCACGATCTCGGCATAAGAGATCGCCCCAGCTTCCGCCTGCAAGCGGGCGTCCTGAAGCAATTGCAGCTGCGAGATCGGATCAAAGTCGGCGGCTTCCTTCAAAATGTCAGCCATCAGCGTGTCATCGTATTTGACGATGAAATGCGAGTTGTTGCCAACATTCAGGCGGAAGGCTTGACCGGCCTCGCTGCGAAGCGCTTCGTAGTTGCCCAGATTCAGCGACTTTTCAGTCATGAGCTGCGGCGCGGCGGCATAGTTGCTTTCCAGCGGAATCTGCCACTGCCGACCGACCTCTTTGCCTTCGCCGATGAAGAACTGCTGCTGGCTGATCACCAGGTCGCCATTTTCAACACTGGCAGATACCAGCGGATACCCCGGCTGCTCGAGCCAGGAGTTCATGATCGCGCCGACATCCAGGCCACTGGCATCGCCCAGCGCGGCCCAAAGATCTGCGCCGGTCGCGTTGCCGAACTTGTGCGCGTCGAAGTAGGCTTTGAGGCCCTTGCGCAGGTTATCGTCGCCGAGCAGTGCGCGGACCATCACCAACATCCGCGAGCCCTTGGCGTAAACGATCGCGCCGTCGAAAACAGAATCGATGTCTGCCGGGTCTTCGACCGAAACATGCACCGACTGAACGCCATCGGTTGCATCGCGGCGAAGCGCAGAAGCCGCCTCGGATTTCTGGAACAATTCCCAGATGTGCCAATCCGGCTCAAGCGCGTCGACCGACAGATATTCCATCATGTTGGCAAACGACTCGTTGAGCCACAGATCATCCCACCACTTCATCGTGACTAGATCGCCGAACCACTGGTGGGCCAACTCATGCGTGATGACCGTTGCGACCAGCTGCTTCATCGACAAGCTGGTGTTATCCGGATCCAGCGTCAGGTACGCCTCACGATAGGTCACAAGCCCCCAATTTTCCATCGCGCCGGCCGAAAAGTCTGGCAGGGCCAACTGATAGGAATGCGGCAATGGATAAGGCGTCTGGTAGAAGTCTTCGTAAAATTCGATCGCGCGCTTGGCGATATCTAAAGCAAAATCAAGCTCTTTTGGCTGATGGGCCTTGGTCGCAAAAACCCCGATCTCGACGCCGGACTTGGTCTGCGTCAATTTCTTTTGCATGTCGCCGAACGCAAATGCGATCAGGTAGGTCGACATCCGCATCGTCGTGGCAAAATAATGCACGCCATCTTCAACCTTGGTCTCCGGCATGTTGGCGATGATCGTCTCGCCTGGCTGTTCGTCGAACTGGATGGCCAGGTCAAAGGTCGCCTTGGCTTCTGGTTCGTCCACGCCAGGAAACGCCTGACGCGCTGCGGTGGACTCAAACTGGGTCCCAATCAGCTCCTGCTTTTCGCCATTAAGCGTGTAATAGGATGGGTAGATACCCATCATGGTGTCGGTCAGCGGCGCGGTGTAGGCGATCGTCAGGGTCACGTCCCCTGCTTGCGGCAAGGTGATATCGAGGCGTTCGTTGGCGTCATCAACGGTGAATGGCACCGCCGCGTCATTTGCCGCAACGGACTGGATGGTCAGGAACTTCTGGTTGACGGCGATCGCCGCTTCTTGCGCGGTCCCTTCGATCGTCGTTTTGCCCGTGATCAGTTTTTTTGCGCGGTCCACATTAATGTAAAGGTCATAATGCGTGGGTTGGAACGTTTCATATAAATGTTTTGCCATTTTTCTCCCTCCGGCTCTTCAGATTACTCTCAGTATACGCCATTGCGCCCGTGCGAAAAGCAGGCGTCGCGCATTCTGGCCGAAAATTCAAAGTGACCTGCCTCTTTTGCGCAAAGCAACAACGTGCCTCAGCAAAATTAACAAATTTTTTTGTAGTAATATGCTGACACCGGTGTCATTAAAGCGTATACTTCAGCTTGAAATGACACGTGTGTCATTAATTTGAAAGAGCAGGTGAAACAGATGAAGAATCATTCAAAAGCGTTCCGTCTTGCGATTCAGGCCTTGTTTGTCGCGCTGATCGCCGTTCAGACGATGGTGCCATGGCTCGGCTACATCCCACTTGGGTTTCTTTCCATTACGATCATTCACATCACGGTGATCGTCGGCGCGATCATGTTCGGACCGGGGGAAGGCATGGTGATCGGCTTCACCTGGGGCCTGTTCAGTCTGATTCGCGCCTACACCGCGCCATCCAGTCCACTGGATACGCTCGCCTTCACGAATCCGCTGGTCTCCGTGGTGCCCCGGATCTTGATCGGGCTGTTTGCCGCATGGACCTTCTGGGCGCTGTTCAAGCTGACCCATCGCCAGCTCGTGGCCAGCATTGGCGCCGCGATCATCGGCACCGCGACCAATACGGTGTTGGTGCTCGGGGCAATGGGGCTGATCTATTCCGGCCAGGTCGCGAACTTCTATAACGTCTCCAGCGGCAACTTGATCAAAGTGCTGGTTGGCATCGTGATCTCCAACGGCATCCCCGAAATGATCGGCGCAATCATCCTCACCCCGCTTCTGGTGCGGGTCCTGACGACCGCGACCCACATGATTCCGTGGCATGTCGCCGCGCTTGCGAAACCTGCACAGCTGGGCACACATAATTGAGTCATTTGAGAAGAATCGAAAAGCCGTCGAGCTCAAAAACTCGACGGCTTTTCATATGGCTTCGGCGGACGCTTATCGCGAAGTAGCGTCGCGCGCGGCTTCCCGCGTCAGAATCTCATCGATGATGCCTTGCAAGCTGATGCCAGCCATGGTCTGTTCAGCTTGCTTTTGAATCTGATCGTACACGCCATCCAGGGTCTGCTGGATATTGCCACCGACGATGCATTGGGGGTTCGTCTTGTCGTCGATATGCAGCAGTTGCTGGTTGTCTTCGGCGGCGCGGTAGATCATGAGGAGCGTGATCTCGCTGGCGGGCCGTGCAAGTTTGGGGTCGACTTTCCCTGGGGCGCTGGTCAACAGGCCAGCTTTGACCAACCGCGACATCAGGCGCCGCACGAGGCTTGGGTTTGATTCGATGCTGCTGGCGATCGCATTGCTTGACAGATCGCCATCTTGATAAATGTCGACATAGGCCAGCAGATGGACCGCATCGCTCAGCCGGTGTGAATATTTCATTCGAATCGCCCCCTTGCCGTTGCGTTCAGTATACCGTTTTGCGAAGCCGCTGTCAGGCCGTGGCCAAAACAACCTTGATGGCATCGGCCAGTGAGGTCAGTGGACGGCCGAGCACCGTGGCCAGATCATCGGTCGTGCCGGCGAGTTGACCCTCGCGGATCAGCGTTTGAAACGAGGTGACGAGCGCCGCGGTGCCGGCATCCAGCCCAGCTTTTTCCAGTCCGGCTTGATAGGCAGCGTCATCAACGGCGACGACTTGCACGTTGCCATCGATGGCCGCGGCAAGATCTGCGTAAGTCCGCGGCGCGCCGGAAAATTCATAGATGGCTTTTGGCGTCTGCGTCAAAAGGACCCGCACCGCGCCTTCTGCGTATTCGCGTTCGAGTGCCCAGCCCGCCTGGCCAGCACCGGCGGAATAAACAAACGGTTGGCCGGCCGCCCCGGCAGCAAGTGTCGCGGCTTCATTCTCAAGATACCAGTTGTTACGCAGGAAGCTATGCGCAAGGCCGGCGTCTTCGATCATCTTTTCCGTGGCGCGGTGATCGGCGGCCAGTGGCGTGGTCGACGTGTCCGCATGCGGAAAACTGGTGTAGGCGATGTACCCAACACCGGCCGCTTTCGCCGCGGTCACCACGTTTTGATGTTGCGCAGCGCGGGCAAGCTGGCCCCCTGGCTGAGATGAAATGAAGAGTAATTTGTCCACGCCCTGAAGCGCTGCCGTCAATGTGGCTGGCTGCTCATAATCCGCCTGGCGCACTGCCACGCCGGCCGGGACGAGTGCCGCGGCCTTTTCTGTGTTGCGGGCCAGCGCGATGATCGTCGCATCGGCCGGTGCCAACGCCTTGAGTTGCTTGATGGCGGCCTGGCCAAAATGACCGGTCGCACCTGTGATCGCATATGTTGTCATCAATAAAGATCTCCTTTTTATGTGCCAATCAAGTTACTTTTAACGTAACCTGTTGTTTACATAGTAACACCATCAAAGAAGCCGTCAACCTGTATTTTTAAAAATCACAGACAGTGTGCACCAGATGCGCGCACCGCCACCCGTTTTTACGCAGAAAAAAAACCAACGTCGCCGCTGGTTTTTCCGCAAAGCTATTCCCGCTGACCGGCCGGCGCCGCCTGGACCCGAAAGGCCATCAGAAAGCCCGCCGCCGCGATGATCAGGACAAACACGAACCCAGCATGGATCCCGGCGTTCACCCCGGCCGCGCCAGTCTGCGCCGCCATCCCGCTTGCCAGCAAGCTCGTGGCGATCGCGGTCGCCAGCGCGCCGATGATCTGTTGAAGCGTGTTCAAGATTGCGCTACCATCTGCGCTGAGGCGACCCGGCAGGCTGTTCAGCCCGTATGTCTGCGCCGGCGACATCGCAAGCGGCGCGCCGATCATCAAGACCACATGCCCCAGAATCAAGACCCAAAGTGGACTCGACCCGGTGCTACTCAGCAGGACCAGCACCCCGAGCGCCGCGATGAAAAAGCCAATGCGTGCGGGCCATTTCGCCCCATAATTGTCATACAGTCGTCCGGCCACGCCGGAGACGACCGCGTTCACGATGCCACCTGGCAACATCGCGAGCCCCGTCATCGCGATTGGCAGGCCGACCACGCGCTGCAGATACATCGGAAACAGATACATCGCGCTCAAGATCAGCCCGAAATCCAGCATCACCAAAACCGTCCCAGTGGTGAACCGCGCCGAACTGAAAACATGCAGATTGAGAATCGGCATCTCAAGCTGAAGCTGGCGGTGCGCATACGCAGCCAAGACGATCAGGCCGATCGCCAACGTGCCGAGAACCTTACCGGATAGCCAGCCGCTGTCCGAGGCCATCGAGGCGCCGAGCACGATCGCCGCAAAGCCGACCGTGCTTTCGCCGATCGACAGCCAATCGATCGGCGTTTTCGTCTGTTGATAGACATTGTCCAGATACAGCGCGACAAAGCCAAACGCAATGAGCAAAAATGGCACCAGCACCCAGAAGATCGCGTGCCAGGACGCCTTGGCCAGCAGTAGCCCGGTCAAGGTCGGGGCGATCGCCGGGGCAAACATGATGACCAGCGCCGCCAGCCCCATCACGGTGCCCAGTTGATGCGGCGCGACGATCTGCATCGCCACCGAAAACATCAGTGGCAACACCAGCCCCGTGCCGATGCCCTGAATCATCCGGCCAACCAGCAACACAGGAAAACTGGTGCTGGTCGCCGCGATCACCGCGCCCACGATGAAGGCACCAAGCGCCACCAAGACGATCTTTTTCGTCGTCGCCCATTTGGTCAATAGACTCGATAGTGGCATGAAGATACCGATCACGAGCATGTACCCGGTGATCAGCCACTGCGCCGCCCCAGCCGTCACGCCAAGCGCGCTGGTGATCGTTGCCAGGGCGATGTTCAGCGAGGTCTCCGAGAACATCCCCACGAAGCTGCCGATCATCAAGCCGACCATCGCCAGCGCCGGATGTGCGACAATGACTCGCGCCCTTGAGAGTGCCTGAGATTGTGTGATTTCCATAAAGAGAATGCCATCCTTCCATGCGCCTGTTTTTGCGCAAAAAAATAGTCCAAAAATGGGCTACAGAGTTGAGTCGCTGCGCGAAAGCCATACCCAGCGACGATCCTATTCGGCCAGCGCACTGGGCGCCGGCATCATGTTGATCACCTTACCAGAAAAATTCGGGCGGCGTAAGCTTTTTTTCAGATAAGCGTTTGCGGAAAAAAGTGGCCGGCGCACTCGACTTACTGCGCACGCCGGTCACTTCCTCCACGACTTACTTTGTCACGCCCGATTATCGAGCGCCTCGCTTTTTTCGCGACCTACTTTGCCACGACCAGCAACGACTTGATCGCGGTGCGCTGGTCCATCGCCTCATAGGCATCCTGAATCTGATTCAGGGCAAACCGCTTGGTGAACACTTTGCCCGGCTCGATCTTGTGATCCAAGACCGCCTGCAACAACACGTCGCGATCATAAGTCGTCACATTGGCAATCCCGCCGCGCAGGCCGACATTTTTCCAAAACAGGTCGTTCGTGTTCATTTCCGCTTTTTGCGGAATGCCAACGCGGCCCACCACGGCCCCGGCGCCGGCGACGCGCACCGCCGTTTGGACGGAGAGCTCGGTGCCGACACATTCCAGCACCGCATCCGCGCCGGCGCCATCGGTCAACGCCATCACTTCAGCCACGGCATCATCGCCACGACTCGCCACAATATCCGTCGCGCCAAATTCACGGGCGAGCTTCTGGCGGTCTTCGTGGCGGCTCATCGCGATGATGCGCGTTGCCCCGCGCAACTTGGCGGCGATCACCCCGCACAACCCAACGGCCCCGTCACCCATCACGACTACGGTGTCGCCGGGCTTGACCTCAGCGCTGGCCGCCGCGTGATAGCCGGTCGCCATCACATCCGCCAGCGTGACGAAGGACTGCAACATCTCCTCCGAGTAATCGGCCGGCTGCCCCGGAATTTTCACCAGCGCCCAGTTGGCATTGGTGAAGCGCAGGTACTCGCCTTGATAACCGGGATTGGCGCCTGGCTCGCGGTTCATGCAATTGCCATCAAAGCCGGCGCGGCAGGCGGCACAATGCCCGCAGCCGTGGGTGAATGGTGCGATGACAAAATCGCCAGGCGCCACCTGATGGACATCGCTGCCGACGGATTCAACGATGCCGATTGCCTCGTGGCCGACCGTGGTATCGGCGGGCCGCTGCTCGAGCCCGCGGAACCACCACAAGTCCGAGCCGCAGACACTGGCGCGCACGATCTTGATGATCGCATCCGTCGATTTTTCGATCACGGGCTTGTCGCGGTCCTCGATCACGACTTGGCCCGGTTGTTTAAATACAGCAACTTTCATGGGGAAAAGACCTCCGATTTTAATTTCGATAAGAGTCGGGCTACGCGGGGCGGGGCTGAGACGTCTAGCTGGCTCGTGCACTCGAGGCAAAGTGCGCCTCAAGCACCCGAGCCAAGCTACCCGCTCACACCTATACGCCCCGCGCCGCCCTTATTATACCAGTTACGCTTACCACGGCTGGGTGGTCGGGCCGATCGTGAATTCGGAGACATTGGTGTCTTCCGGCTGGTCGATGGCAAACGCGACGACGCTGGCCACACGCTCCGGGGCGATCTGGTACTGATCGTATAGCGCGCCCATCCCCGCCGCCACCTGCTTGTCCGTGATCGTGGTGAGGAGCTCGCTGCGCACAGCCGCGGGATAGATTGTCGCGGTACGGATGTTGGTGCCTTCCTGCGCCGATACCATCCGTAGCACTTCCATCAAGTCCTTCACCGCAAACTTGGTCGCCCCATACACCGCCCCGCCTGGATAGGCCTTGAGCCCAGCCACGCTGGACGTGACGATGAACTGGCCATGGCGCTGGCTGGTGAAAATTAGCAACGCCGCCGCGATGCCATTCAACACGCCCTTAAGATTCACATCAACCATCGCGGCCCACTCATCTGTTTTGAGTGCGGACAGCGGCGAATTCGGCATCAAGCCGGCGTTTAAAAATACTACATCCAGTCCGCCAAACCGCGCTTGCGCCAGCGCCACCAACGCCTGATTATCTGCCGGCACGGTCACATCGCACACCTGATACGCCGCCTGGCCGCCTGCCGCTTCGATCTCGCGGGTGATGCGGGCTAACTTGTCCTCCCGCCGCGCGCCCAGCACGACCTTGGCCCCGTCTTTAGCGAGACGCTTGGCCGTCGCCTCCCCGATGCCACTGGACGCCCCAGTGATCACAACCACTTTGTTTTGCATCGTCATTTTGCTTCCTCCTCATACACGTTTTTCACCAGCGAAAATGCGGACCAGGCTTTCGGCCAGCCAGCATAAAACGCCAAGTGGGTGATCATCGCCACGATTTCTTTTTCCGTCAGGCCATTCGCCTTACCGATGCGCAGGTGGGCCTCGAGCTGCGGAAACAGCCCCTGGCTCATCAAATTCGCGCAGGTGATCAAGCTCCGGTCGCGGGCGGACAGCTCATCTGTTTTCGCCCAGACCTCTCCGAACAACACGTCATCATTCAAGGCCGCAAACTGCGGGGCGAGTTCGCCCAATTGATCGCGGCCAGCTGTCTGTTTTGCCATTAGTCTGCCTCCTCTTCCAGCGCGTCGTACTGCGCATCGCTCACCGGCTCGAGCCACTCTGGCGTCCCCGCGGTGATCGCGATGTGCGCAAACCAGCTGTCCTTCGTCGCGCCGTGCCAGTGCTTCACACCATCATGAGTGACGACCACATCGCCGGCATGTAGCTTGCGCGCCGGCTGCCCGGCCTCCTGGTACCAGCCCTCGCCGCCAGTCACCAGCAGAATCTGATACCCATCATGGTGAATATGCCAATTATTCCGCGTGCCCGGCTCAAACGTCACCACGCCGACCCCGACATTGACCGCCGGATCTGCCACCAGCGACTGCAAGTAACTCGTCCCGGTGAAAAATTGGGCGTAGGCGGCATTTTCTGGCCCGCGTGGGAAGATCACACCATTTTTCACTGCTTCATTGTTTTGACCTGTCATTTCGTTGCCTCCATTTCACATTTCGTGCACGCCAGCCAGTTGGCCAGCGCCGTGTCTGATTTTTCCGCGCGCCCGCCGCGAATGGCCAGGCCCCGCGTCACCTGATTGGCCGGCAAAAGTCGGCGCAGCGTCGCCATACTGTTGCCAAGCCCGCTACCTTCGTGCGTGACAAACGGGCTGATCGTGACGCCTTGCATCGCTTTTTGGGTCAACCAATGCTGCACCAGCGGCGGGACATCCCCGTTCCAAATCGGAAAGCCGAGGAAAACATGCTGGCCGGTGAGCTGCGGCACCGGCTCAGCCAACGCGGGCCAGTTTCCGCTGGCGAGCTCCTGCTTGGCCCGCGCCACCAGCGCTTCATAGGCGGCCGGATAAGGGTCGGCTGCCTTGAGCCACTGCACAGGCGCGTGCAACGTCGCCGCGAGCTTGGCGGCGACCAGCGCCGTGTTGCCCACGGTTGTTTCTTGGACCACCCCATCGCGCCAATTCGGGCTGGTGAGGGAAAATACGATAATATCTGCCATGGTTGCCTCCTGAAAAATGTCCCTGAGAACCGTGTGCCTCCACACCCTGAATCAAACAGCGCCCGGTAACAGCTCCTCTTTACGAGAACCATGTTACCGAGCGCTTCACTCGAACACCAATGCTTATTCTGAACATCCATTATGCTTTTGAGGCATGACCGCCGAACGCCTCTTGGAACCGGCGCAACAATTCCTGTGCGACTGGGGTCAACACCCGCCCCTGCCGCCAGACCAGCACACAATGCGTGGCCAGTGCCGGCGCCAGCGGGATGAATCGAATCGCGTCACTTTGATAGCGGCCCAGCGCGCCTTCGATCGTCAGGGCCGACGCCGTTTGATTTTCGATCAGCGGCAGCGCGTTGAAAATCAAATTGTGATTGCCGATCACATTCAGTTTGGCGACATCATCCTCAAGCCAGTCGCCCAGCAATTTTTGCACACTAGCGCGCCCCGGCATCATAAGCGGAATGCCGATCAAGTCGCCAGCCGTGATCGCCGTTTTTTGCGCTAAAAAGCTCGCGGCCGCCGTGGCGAGGCCCCAGCGCTCCAGCCGCGGCAGACGCAGCGTGTGGTATTTCTCCGTCGCGACCGGCTCAAGCAAGATCGCCAAGTCCTCCAACCCCTTGTCCAGCCGGTCCTGAATAATATCGCTGGTGCCCGTGAACACCTCAAACGACACCGCCGGATAATCCGCGATCATCTCCTCCAGCAGCATCGCCAACGTGTCCGAATTATCCGCCTCGACGCACCCGATATTGATCTTCCCCGCGAACAGCTCCTGGCGCCGCTGGGCAAAATCATGCGCCGTGTCATCAGACAGCGCCAAGATTTCCCGCGCTCGGTCTTGTAAAAATAGGCCGGCGTCAGTCAAAACGAGGTGGTTGCCGCTACGCTCAAATAACGCGGCGTCTAACTCCTCCTCAAGTAGCCGAAGTTGGCGACTCAGCGTCGGTTGCGTGATGTGCAGCACCAAGGCCGCCTGAGAGATCGTGCCCTCTTCGGCGATGGTCAAAAAATACCGTAGTAAGCGCAGTTCCATGCAGACCCCTCCTCTTTCTGCTCATCATCCCACAACTCAGACCGCGCGCCCACCTTTTTCAAGCGCGGCCAGATCAAACGTGCGCCGGTACAGCACCAGGCCCAACGCAAAGGTCAACGCATCGGCAACCGGCTGCGCCCACACGACGCCCGTGAAGCCAAACGCCGCGGCCAGCGCGATCAACGCCGCCGCAAACAGCACCCCTTGCCGCGAGATCGCCATGAGTAGCGCCGGCAGTGGCTTGCCTGTCGACTGGAAAACGGTGGTGAACACCAAGATCGCACCGATCAATGGCGTGGTCAAAAGCAGCGCGCGCAACATCACTGTGCCCATCGAAACGATTGCCGGCGCGCTCATGAACGCGGCGACCAATGGCTTTGCCAACAACATGATGACCGCCCCGGCCACCAGCGCATAACCGGCCTCCACTTCAAAATCGAAGCGCAACACGGCTCGCAATCGGGACCAATTTTTCGCGCCATAACAATACCCGATCAGCGGCTGGGTCCCAAAGGCAAAGCCGACCATGATCAGCATCACCACCATGTAGATCTTCTGGGCAATGCCCATCGCGGCCACCGCATCGGCGCCAAACCGCGCAAGATAATTGTTGAGCAGCATCATCCCAAAGCTTTGCATGAAATTGGTCAGCGACGCGGGGATGCCGATGCTGACAACGGCCCAAAGCGCGCTGCGCGTGGCATGCGCCTGCCGCACATTGAGCGTCAGGACGCGGGCCTTGGTGTGCATGAACCACACCAGTAGCGACGTGTTGACCACATAGCCCAGCACATTGGCGAACCCAACGCCCATCGCGCCCCAATGCAGGCCAAACAGAAAGATTGGATCCAGCACGATCGTCAGCGCCGTGCCCGCCAGCGTCGCGATCATCGACTGCTTCGCCAGCCCCTCGGTGCGAATGATATTACCCGGCACCAACGACACGATGATGAACACCGCCCCAAGCGCGAGCATTCGGTAAAAATCAGCCGCATAAGAATACGTGGCGCTGGTCGCCCCCATCAGGTGCAGAAGAGGCCGCTCAAACACAAGCATCACCGCTGTCAGGACCACGCTGAAGGCAATCGCCGCGTAAAAACAAAACGCGGACAATTCCGCGGCGGTGCGGTGATTCTGCTGGCCCATCAGGCGCGAGATGATGGCCGACCCGCCAAGGCCAAAGATGTCGCCCACCGCGAGCATAAACGAAAACAGCGGCGCGCCGATCGCGATGCCGGCGACCAGATTCGCGTTGCCAGTCTTGGCCACAAAAAAGGTGTCCGCGAGGTTGTAGACCATGCTGGCAACCATCCCGAGCACCACTGGCAGTGCTAACTGCATATACGCCTTACGAACGGGCGCCTTTTCAAAAAGATTATCCATTCCTATCACTCCTCACTCGATCGGTCTCTCGCGAGGGGTCGCTTGCCGGATCTGTTTGTCTTCATGGTAGCACAGGATTCGGGGAACTCATGAAAAAAGTTAGGCGCTCATTGTGAATATAAACGCACGGTGGTGCTCCGGGCAGAAATGGCTGGCGACCGAAGTAGAGTGGAAGGCAAGCTTTAAGCCCGCAAAAGGCGCGGTCTTAAAGCTTGCCTTCGGTGTAAGCGGCTTTGCCGCTTACACCGAAGAGGGGGCTGAGCCATTTCTGCCCTCCGCACTCCCTCACATCCAGCACTCAAATTTTGATAGCTTACCTGTTTCGATTACTGGAAGAGTCGCGATTATAGTCAGTCAACCGATTCATCCTGTCACGATTAGCCGACCATCAACCTTTTCGTCAGGCAGTTATTTCAGATGCAGCAATTTTTCGGCATTGCCTGATGCGACTTTCACCTGCTGCACCGGGGTCAGATCGTCCGCGGTCAAAAACGCCTGCACATTTTGAGGCTGCTTGTAGGGATAGTCGCATGCCATCATCAGGTGGTCCTCGCCCATTTCATCGAGCAAAAAGCGCAGCTGCGGACGCGTCAGCATTCCGCTCGGTGTCACCCAGACGTTTTCGCGGTAATAGTCGGAAAATGCTTTGCGCAGGCCGGCGTGCGGCGTGAATTCGTCATCGAGCCGCTCGAGGAACAGCGGCACCAATTCGCCCCAATGGCCCGAGATCAACTTCAGGTTCGGCAACTTGTCGAAGATGCCGCTGGCGACCATGCGCAGGACCTGCACGCCGACGTCCATGTGCCAGCCGTAACCGGCCGAAGACAGGATCCCCGTCACCACGTCCGCCCACTGATCGCTGGCAAAATAGTGTGAGGTAACCTCACCCGAGATGAACGACGGGTGAAAATAGACTGGCACGTCCAGATCACTCGCAGCCTGAAAGATTGGGAAGAAAAACGGGTCATCAAAGAACTTGCCGCCGAAGTTACCTTTAATCAACACCCCGCGCAAGCCCTTTTCTTCGACCGCCCGATGCAGCTCTTTGGCCGCCGCCTGCGGATCTGCGACCGGCAAAACGGCGAGCGCCGCAAACCGGTCCGGATGTGCCGCAACCACCGCCGCCAGATCATCGTTCGCTTGCTGGCACAACGCGATGGCCTGAGCAGCCGAGAGATTCTGCGGCTGGGCGTTGCCAAAAGAAAGCACCTGCATCGCAATGCCCTGCGCGTCCATATAGGCCAGCCGCGGCCCCGTGACATCCTGCATCGTTGTGGGATCAGGCAGCTCTGTTGCCATGTAGTGCCGCATCCCCTCACTCAGCTTCGGCACCGGGGCTTGGCCGCCACTTTGCGCGATTGCCGCGGTGATGTCAGGAAATTCAATATGTTCCTCCAAAGTGATCACACGCATGTGAACACCGCCTTTCACTTGTACTCACATTTATCCTAGTCATCGGCAGAGGAAAAGAAAAGTCCAAACAGAATCAAAATGTCCCGTTTGAGCAACCTCGTTTGCAGCCATCACGCCGGCGTGCTGCGTGGCGACGCAGGCTTGAGCCGCTGCAACAGACCGTTAAACTGATCCGCTAAATATTGCTGGAGCTGTGCGGTCTCCTCCGCAAGCGGCGCAGGGTTCGCCGCCAGCAGCCAGGCTTTGATCGCGGCGACCATCCCGGCCGCCAGCACATTTTTCAAGAATGTCAGGTCGGCGGTGTCGAGCGTGAGGTGTTCGGCCTTTCCCATATCATGCAGGATGTCGCCGAACATCGTCGCAAAGTGCATCTTGATCACCTCGGCTGGCGCATTTTGCACATCGAGCATCAGGACTTGCCGATAAAAGGCGTCGTTCGCCTGAAAATATTGCAGGATGCGCGCGACGGTTTGTGGCCAGTAACGATACGTCCGGCAATAGGCCGCGGCGCTGTCGACTTCTGTTTGGTAGATGTAAGCCAGCACATCGTATTTGTCTCGGAAATGGTCGTAAAATGTCTGCCGGCGCAGGCCTGCTTCCTGCATGATCGTCGTGACCGTGATCGCACTGAACGGACGCGTCAGCACTTCTCGTTTGGTCGCCGCACAAATTGTTTCTTTGGTTGTCATCGTCTGCCTCCAATCGTAGTGTACCACCGCACAGCCGGACAAAACGGGGTGATTGTCCGTTTTCCTTATTTTTCGTCAGTGGTATGCTGAAGGCGAAATGAGAAAGGAAGTCATCCAATGACAAACGTTTTGATTTTAGGCGCGCATGGCCAGATTGCCCGGCTTGCGCGGAAACAATTGATCAACGAAACAAATGCGTCCCTCACCCTATTTTTGCGGGACGCAAGCCGAATCAAGAATGTCGATGCGACGCGGGAAACAGTGATCGACGGCGATGCCACAGATATTGCGGGGCTGACCGCCGCGATGGCCGGCATCGATATCGTGTACGCGAACCTTGGCAATCGCGGCATCGAGGCGCAGGCCAAGGCCGTGGTCGCCGCGATGGACGCGGCCGGCGTGAAGCGGCTGATCTGGATCTCGACGCTCGGCATTTACGACGAGGTGCCCGGCGCGTTCGGCAAGTGGAACCACGACCAGCTCGACGGCGGCTATTTGGAGCCATACACTGCGGCCGCGGCGGTCATCGAGGCGGCCGACCTCGCGTACACGATCATTCGGCCGGCCTGGCTGTCCAACAAGTCCGTGGTCGATTACGAGCTGACGGAAAAAGGCGAGCCGTTCAAAGGAACCGAGGTGTCTCGCCAAAGCGTCGCAGATCTGGTCGTCAAATTGATTGAAGACCCGACTGCCCATGTGCGCGGGTCGCTGGGCGTGGATCAGCCCAACACGGACGGTCCGAAGCCTTCCTTCTATTAAAGTGGCAAGCCATTGAAAAATCGGCAGGCAGCTAATTCCGATTGATAGGAAAAACGCAGAGACAGTGAAATAAAAAAGGCAGTCACTCGAATTGAGCGGCTGCATTTTTGTATCGGTTAGCTGAATTCTGATCGATCACTCGAGGATGGTCGTTGCGATGCGCCCTTTTGGCATCGTGCGGGCCGGATAGTCTTCACTGCTGACACCAACCACGAGGCCTGCGACCGGCGTGCGATCTGCGGGGATGTTCAACTGTGTTTTCAGCGATGGATCCTTTGCAAATGCCTGAAGCGCACCCCAGATGTGGCAGGCGCCGAGGTCCAGCGCCACCGCCGCCAAGTTGATGTTTTGCACCACTGTGGCCGCGTTTGAATAAGCCATGTTGTCGCTGGCCGTGCCGGTCAACGGTGTCGAGACGACGAAAAATGCCGGTGCGCCGTATAAAATGTTGGCGTTGCCTGCCGCCTCGCTGATTGCCGCCAGCAATGCCGGCTTTTGCACCACTGTCAGGGTCAGATCTTCATACCGTCCCATTGCGACTGGCGACGCATATGCCGCCGTCAAAAGTTGTTCCGTTTGCGTCTTGGTCAACGGTTCGCCGGTATACGTGCGCACCGATTTGCGATTCACGATCGCAGTCATCACATCCATCTCAACCGCCCCTTTCTAACGCTTCCATTGTATCATCACGGCCTGTGCGTGACCCACTTTTTCCGGCATGTCACAGCGAGAGATGGCGGGGGTTTGCAGGTGGAGATAATGGCGCGGGGGTGGCGGGCGAATTTTGTGCTGATTTTGAAACTAAATCCGATTCTGATTCTGCTTTCGATTCTGATTCTAATATCGATTTCGATTCTGATATCGTTTCCAATTTTGGCGCTAGTTTTAGATGTGAGTCGGATCTTACTTCAGCAGTTGATTCCGTCGATGGTCTGGCCGAATCGTCGGGCTTAACCGCCTCTGTTGGTTTTACAGGTTCGATTGGTTTCGCCGGCGTCACCTGATCTGTGGGCTCGCCGGGCGTCGGGGCTTTGGCATGTGCATCTTCACCACCCACCGGCCCCGCCGCCTCTGTCTTCGCGCCGGATCCACTTTCTGACACTGGCTTGGCTTCAACCGTCTCCGTTTTCTCTTGCCTCCGTCGCAATGCCTTCGCCGCCGCCACACTGCGCGACGCGATCATCGGCTCGTCGCTACCCGCCTGAATGCGCGCATAGGTCGCCATGACTTCCGGGTCCTCCTGCTCGCCGACCTCACGCGGCTGCCAATGCTGTGCCCGCCACTCCTCTGGCAGCGCTAACGTGCTCAACAGCGGCAGGCCCTGATGCTGGCGAAAAGCGCGGTCTTCATTCAAAGTCCGAAGCAACTCATATCGATAAATAGTGGCTGTTCAACTAGGCCACCATATTCTTGGTGCTGGTAGTAAATTTGTACCGGAAACGATAGGTTTGCCCGTC
>NZ_RHOG01000035.1 GCF_003946405.1 Lacticaseibacillus yichunensis
TGACACTATATTTGTCCGCGACCTCCTGTATGGTCCCTTGACGCGATATGAAGGCCTCAACGACTTCTTTCTTGAACGGGCGTGCGGACAAAAAGTTGGACTTCAGGTATGATATTAAATGTACTCACTAAAAGAGAAGCAGAGGGCCGTCGAGCTCTTTCACAAACATCACAGATCCGCTAGTCAAGTTGTCAGAGAATTGGGCTACCCGTCCACAACAATGCTGATGCACTGGGCAGCTGACTATCAGGAGGGACAGATGTCTGACCAAAGAAGATCTACAGAGTTCGGCGTGCGGCGGTTCTTGTGTGACCCCATCACACTATTTTCATACGTCCCTTCGAAGGGCGTGCGGACCACGGGCCCCCGCGGCTGATGTCTTTCTGGACCAAAAGAGGATAATTCGCGGACCATGAGTCAGGAAACGCCGATGCTGTTGCAATCTCGTAATCTCTGAGATTGTCAATTTGATCCTTTTACGCTAAATCTTTGGAATTTCCGATATCAGAGATCGCGGTATCCAAGTTTTCATGGGCGTGACCGCCATCTCAGTGTGATGCCGTTACACTATTTTCCACCAATATCTGGAACGATGCGGACCACGGGACCGCGGATCTTTGGTTTCAAGACTCAAAGATACAAATTTGTGGACCGTGAGTCCAACGATTGGACGGGGTCACAATCTCGTAATCTCTGAGATCGTCAATTTGATCCTTTTACGCTAAATCCTCGGAATTTTCGGTCTCAGAGATCGCGGTGCGCTCAGGCTGAGGGCGGGATTAATGGCACGTCGCCGCGCAGATTCAATCAATTGCTTTATAAAACAACGCGCGCTATGCTAAAAGCAAATGGTGATAAAGGAGACGCTCTCATGGGTGGATTTGTTGGCTGGCTCAATGGTGCTAATCAAAATATTCAGGCGGTGGCGGATGCGATTCAGGCATTAGTCGTCATCCTGTCGATCGGCTTTGGGGCGATTCGCTATTTTCAAGGCAAGCGCAGTAAGGCCCGACTGGCATTGATTCAGATGCTCAACCTGCTCGATGAGTTTCCGCTGCTGGTCAACGATGCGGAGCGCTTCAAATATAAAGAAAGTCAGAGCCAGCACGGGGATGATCGACTCGGCCAGGCGCAAGAGCCGAATTGGGCTGACATGGTCGAGGACGTCAAACGGTTTCGCGAAGAGTTTCGGACGATCTTGAATGAACTTTGGTCGACGCTGGACGCCAGCCAGGTCTTTTTCCACCGGACGGATACGGAGACGTTGACGGTGCTCAATAACTCGACCAACGTGATGCAGGCGTTGAGCGTGCTGATCTCCGACCTGACCGAGGGCAGTTATGACCATCTTCAAAATCAAAAGGAGCTGGTTCGCACCTATCTGACCCAATTCGCGGAGGCGCTATGCTCGCTCGCCGCGAAAAAGAAGGTGTTCCAGACTTCGGCGGAAGGGGCACAGTATTATCCGGTGTTGAGCGATTACAGCAAGTGGTTTGCCATCGTGGCGGATGAGGTCACTAAGGCATTTGCGACCGATGCGAAGCCCAAAAGCTCTCCTTGTCGAAACTTTATACTGAGTACGCCAAGCGTCAGGAAGCGGATCTCTCACAAGCCCAGCGTTTTTCGTCGTTTCGGATTCAGCAATATGCGGTCTATCATCCAACCAACAATATCACCGCGACTTCTTTTGCGACGTTGACGACTGGGCAGCGCCGCGCGATCTATGGGGATGTGTTCCGTGATCAGGTCAAACGCCAATTTTTGACCAACAAGACCGCGCCATACAAGGTTGAGCGCAGCGAGTATACGCTCCCTGATGGCCCAGACAAAGGCAAAACAGTTTATCCATTCATGCTGGTGCGGCCCGAGCGGTAAGGCGGGGCGGCATCAGGAAAAAGCTTCAGTCACACCTGCGAACACCGTAGCTTGACTGGATCTTTTTTGATTCGCTGAACACCCCACCCAATCTTTTCGGGTTGCATATCTGCATCGTTTTCCGCTTTTGTACCTAACCCCTGGCATAATGACCATGGGGGGAACGGAAAGCGAGAAAGCAATGACGAAACAAATCGACATGACGGGCCGCCGCATCGGTCGTTTGACAGTGTTGGCCGCAGCCGGCCGGATGAAAAATGGCAATCGGCGCTGGCTGTGCCGTTGCGATTGCGGCAATGAGGTCACGGTGGATGGCTATGCGTTGCGGGTAGGGACGGTGAAAAGTTGTGGGTGCCTGCGCCGCGATGCCAGCAAGCAGACCGCGCGCGCCAACCCAGCATTCTTGGCGAACGTGGGCAATTCCGCGCTGTGGGGCACTGTGGCCGGCACCAATCTACGCACGTTTGTCTCGATGCGCGCCACCAACCGCTCCGGCGTGACCGGGGTCTCCTACGACAACACCTGCGGCAAGTGGATTGCCCGGCTGTATTTTCGCGGCCGGCTGGTCTTGAACAAGAGCTTCTGGCGTTTCGATGAGGCGGTCCAGGCCAGGCGCCTAGCTGAAAAACATTATGTGACGCCACTACTTGAGCAGTACGAACCGCTGGTGAAGCAGTGGGGCACAAAATAATGGCGGGGCGCTGCAATAACAGGCTGGCACCCATTATTTTTCTAATATGCACAAATATCTTTGTAAAACATGACAGAAGTGTCCGTGACATCTCCTGCAACTCTGTTACGATGAGGATAGCTTATCTAGGAACATGGAGGCGATGACATGAAGCAAATTGGGCCGGCAATCAAGCGCATCCGGGAAAACAAGGGCCTCACGCAGGTCAAGATCTACGACGGGGTCATGTCGCGGACAAACTACGCGCGGTTTGAGGACGGGCAGATCGATTCGTCTGCCACGAACCTGATGGAGATGCTCAAGCGGCTGAATCTGTTGATGACGGAATTCGCCAATCTTTACGACGGCGACACGGACACGGCAATCGCCGTTCAGCAGCAGGCTCTCAAGTTGGTCAATCAGGGCATGACCGAGCAGCGCCCCGAGCCGTTTTTGAAGGCGGCCGCGCTGATGGCGACGCAATATGAGGATTCGCATTACATCGCCGATCATCACACCCAGCTGACCTTGCAGATCTACGCGGATTACATGGCAAACGACGGCCATGTCGTCGATGCGGCGCCGCTGCTTCAGCAATTGCTCACGTATTTGGAAAAAAACGAGACGTGGTACTCCTATGAGGTGTCGCTTCTCAACAACCTGATGCCCATGATGACGCCCAATCAGCTGCTGGTCTATCTGCGGATCTACATGCAGCGCGTGTCTAAGCTGACTCAAGTCGATCCCGGCGTGGCCAGCGTGGGCGAGGTGCTGGTTCAGGCGTTTGAAGTGGCAATCAATAATCGCGATTTTGAGATCTACCAGTCGCTCCTTGCGCTGTTTGACGCCCAGCACTTGCAAGAGCGCCTCTTGTTCCCGCATCTTTTCCGCCAGGCGTTCGATGCCTTCGCCGCCTACACGCAGGACCAGGATGCGGCGGCGCTTCAGGGGAAAATTGATCCGTTGTTGCTGCTCGTCAGCACACTTCAGATTCCGGTGAACGGCGCCCAACTGCGGCAAGACATCGCCCGGCTTCAGGCGTGGCTGGCCCCGAACGTGAAATTCTGCGATCCGGCTGACTAAAAATATTTGCAATACAAAAACAGGCGCGACGCCCCAGTTCTTCAACTGGAGGGTCGCGCCTGTTTCGTTTGCGTTACAGTATGGAATCACCGCGCCTCATTGACGGTGGGGTGCGCGATGCAAGTGGTTAATATTCAGAGCTAATACGCTGAGCTAATGTGCAACGCTAATGGGCAAAACTTACGAGCGTTTCCGCCGGGTCGAGTCGAGCACATCGAGCCCTAATCCACCGAGCAGCAAGGCGCCTAGCGCTGTCAGAATCATCGTCTGCCCCTCACCAGTTTGTGGCAGGGTCTCCGCTTTGGTGGCCTTCGCCGTCGGTTTTGGCGAAACCGGCGCAATCGGCGTTGTGTCAGGTATCACATCCGGAACTGGCTGATTCGGCGTGGTTGGTTTCGTTGGTGTGGTCGGCTTTGTCGGCTTTGTCGGCTTCGTTTCCTTCGCAGGCGTTTTCGCATACGTGAGCACGAGGTGTTGCGGATCGCCGAAGACGCCGGTCAACGGGCCATCGCTCCCAACAAAATCATAACCAGGGAAGGTCGGTGCGGTGATCGTAAATGGATCGCCCGCTGTGCCGATCAGGACCAGATCCTCGCGCAGTGTGTTGCCGGTCGCCTGATCAACGAATGAAACCGTGACTTGCCCCGCGACAGGCGGCACATCGGCTTTCGTGTAGCGCAGGGTGATCGTCTGCGGATTGCCGAACGCGCCGGTCAACGCGTGGTCCGCGCCGAGGTAGGTGTAGCCGTCGATCTCAGGAATCGTGACGGTGAACTGGGTACCTCGGGTATTGGTCAAAATCGTGTCCGCCCTCAGTGTGTTGCCGTTGTCGTCGACATATTTGACCGTGACTTGACCCGCGACAGGCGGCACTTCGGCTTTGGTGTAGCGCAAGGTAATGGTCTGCGGATCACCGAATGTGCCAGTCAGTGCGTGGTCCGCGCCGAGATAGGTGTAGCCCGCGATCTCGGGTACCGACACAGTGAAGGCCTTGCCGACTGTATCGGTCAAAAATGTGTCTACCTGCAAGCTGTCGCCGTTTTCATCGACATACTTCACAGTCACTTGCCCGGCGATTGGCGCGATATCTTCCTTTCTGTAGCGGAGGGTGATTGTCTGCGGTTCACCGAATGTGCCAGTTAGACCGTGGTCCGCGCCGAGATAAGTGTAGCCCGCAATCTCGGGTACCGAAACAGTGAAGGCTTTGCCGACTGTATCGGTCAAAACAGTGTCTGCCTGCAAGCTGTCACCATTTTCGTCGACATACTTGACGGTGACTTGGCCCGCAACTGGTGCGGTATCTTCCTTGGTATAGCGCAAGGTGATCGTCTGCGGCTCACCAAATGTACCGGTCAACGCGTGGTCCGTTCCGAGATAAGTGTAGCCCGCGATTTCAGGCACCGAAACGGTGAAGTCAGTCCCAACCGTATCGGTCAAAATTGTGTTTGCCTGCAAGCTGTCGCCATTTTCGTCGACATACTTCACGGTAACTTGCCCCGCGATTGGCGCGACGTCTTCCTTGGTATAGCGCAACGTGATGGTCTGCGGCTCACCGAATGTGCCAGTCAGCGCGTGGTCCGCGCCGAGATAAGTGTAGCCCGCGATCTCAGGTACCGAAACGGTGAAGGCAGTCCCAACCGTATCGGTCAAAACAGTGTCTGCCTGCAAGCTGTCGCCATTTGCGTCGACATATTTGACAGTCACTTGCCCCGCAACTGGTGCGGTATCTTCCTTTGTATAACGCAGGGTGATTGTTTCGGGCCCAGTGACATCGAAGGTCAGATCATGGTCGGCGCCTTGGTAAATGTAGCCGGGCACATCGGGTGGGGTGATCGTATGGGTCTCGCCAATTGGGACGGTGACCTCGATCGGTGCGGCGATCGCGTCACCATTTTCATCCTCAATATTGACGGTCAAGGTCGCCTCGTCCTTTGCGTAAAGTAGGGTGACGGCGGTCGGGCCGGTCAGTGTGCCCGTCAAAGCGGCATTGTCGGCGGTGCCCACATAATGGTAACCCGTGATGTCGGGTGTTTCGATCTGGTAGGTATTGCCGACCTGGACCACGCGGACGGTCTCGTCGCGCAGGGTCGCGTGGGTCGTTTCGTCCTGGTAGCTGACGGTGATTGTGGCGGCGCTCGGCGGGGTTGGCGTGGCGGACTTGTTGCTGACGTAGCCGTAATCTGTGGCGTCGGTGATGTATGCGATCATGATGGACCAAATATTATAAGTCTGGTTATAGGCTGAATCCTTATAGGCGAAAAGCATGTAGTTCGTATACGGATTCTGAATGATTGTCTCGCCGTCTCCGTATGGGTTGGTCAACGGCCCAGGCATGACTTGATCTTTCAGGTTGGTGTAGCGAACCGTGAGATCGTCGCCGGCGGGGTGGCTGATATTGCTTGACGTCGCGCCGTTATAGTAAACGCGCTCCGACTTACCCATATCGACATCAAAACCGAACTGTTTGCCGGTGCCATACAGTAGAGGATCGGTCAAGTCCATCCCCTGAGGCAGCTTGCCACTCATGGTGTAGGTATAGGTCCCATCCTCACTTTTCACCACAGGCAGGACGACTTGTTGTTGAAAAATCGCAAATTTACTTGTGTACTGCGCGGCATTCAACGAACTGAAATCCAGAATGTTATCGTACTGAAGCCCAAGATCCGTCACATTTGTCAGGCCAGCCAAGGCATCCACTTCACCAATGCGCTGCCCACTCATGTCGATGGTCGTCAGGTTCGTCAGATTCTGGAGTGGCCACAGATCAACGAGGCCACCATCCCAGGTCTTCTGCCCGTAATTGAGATCCGTGTCCATCTGAATGTTCGTCAGATTGGTCGCATACTGAATCCCATCTAGCAAATAGATCGTTGTCGGGTCGATATACGTGCCAAATTGATTGCCCGCGCGATAATCGACAGCCAGCTGCGTCAGCTTTAACAGGCTGTTTTTCGAGATCTGATCCACGGAAGTCCAATTGCCGGTCGGATCCTGTTGTTGCAGGTTATGCAAAACCAGTTGCTGGAGATACGTATTCGGCATCCATTCATCAATATAATTGTTGCCCGTGGCCGCATCGACCCCAGTCGCGTCGCTGGCGATCGCCGCCGCGGCCGCCTGACTGGTCCAAGCAGAATTGAGGCCGGTAATATATTGGTCGCCGATATGACTGCCGGAACTGGCGGCCAGCGTGCTATTTTTCAGATAAACGAAGGTCATCGTTTGCTCATCCGCGGAAAAAATGCCGGTCTGCGAACTTTCACTTTGCGATGTCGCGAGCGTGTAGCCGTCGATTGTTGGTGCCGTTTGGACAAACTGGCCGCCAATTTTGCCTTCCGACAGAGTGACAGCGGGGGAGATCTCCTCGCCCGTGTCGCCGTCGATGTAACGCACCGTCACATTTGCGGCGTCATTTAAAACCGTGTAAGGCGTGACGACATAGCCACTGAAGCCATTGCCGTTGTCAAAATACATCACGATCTGACCTTTGGCGACGCTCGCCGTGCTTGCCAGCGTGTAGTTTTGACTGGTTTGCCAATTGGCGCTGTCATCCGGCACCACAGTTGGGGCGTAGGTGACGCCGTTCACGGAAGCCACCTGATTGGGATCGGCCGAGGTGAACGAGATCGTCGCAACCGATGCGCCGTTCAAGCCGACCACCGGCGTTGCATACGTGATCTGGCCGGAAGCATCGGGCGTGACGCCGATCGACTTGAGCACGCTGCCTTGCCCGGTCGCATTCATCGTGCCACCCGGGGCGAAGGTGATCATGCTGAGGTCGGTCACCGCGTTTTGCGGAATGAGAAGCGACGTGAGCTGCTTATTCGCGAGCGCGGAAATGTCACTCAGATGCGGTTGATAGGAAAAATTGACACTGGTCAGCTGCGACAGATCGGCCAGCGCCGAAATATCGGTCAGCCCACCATAGTAGCCATCCGATGAAATTTTCAGCGTGGTCAGCCCAGTCGCGAGTTCCAAGCCCTTGAGTGACGTGATATTCACCCGGTCTGCGTTGGCCGTATTGTTGCCATCTGCGGGCAGGTTATCCGTGGTGAGCGTGGTCAGCCCGGCGATCATTTCTTCGGTGATCTGATCGACACTGGTGAGTGCAGTCCCGTCCGCAGTGGTCACATGATCCGCCTGCAACTGGGCAAGAACCGCTGCCTGAAGATGGCCATCCGGCATCACCGTGTCCAGGTCAAAAACAGTGTCCTGCGCCTGCAATGCCCGGGCGGCAGGGGCAGCTTGAGCGGTCGGCGCGGTTGGCGTGGCCTCGTCAGTATTTTCGGAAGCGGCTGGTTGCGTCTCGGAATCTGGCGAAGTCTGCGACGCCTCTGATGCCACATCATTTTGAGATTGATCGGCATCCGTTGCCTCGCCATCGCTGGTCTGATCTTGGCTCCCAGTTTGCGCAGAGGTCTCCGAATTGGCAATGACCTCGGCCTCCGCCGCTGCGTCATTCCCTGTGATCTTCACGATCTCCTGGGCATCCGCCCTCTCAGTTGTGCTCGTCTTCGCCGGTGTGTCGCTTGTTTCATCCGATGAAGCAGGGGCGGTCTCGGTCTGGCCGGGCTTGATCTGCTCCGACCCAGCTTGGTCCGAATTGCCCTGATCTGAATCCGTTGGCAACTCCTGTGCGTCTTGCCCCGCAGTTGCGGGACTTGTCACGTCACCACTTGGCGCCGCATCGCTTGCCGCGGCATGGACAGGGGTGAGTTGGGCGGCGCCGAGGCTGAGGCCACCGACCGTGATCAACGCGGTGACCCAGCGGCGGCCGGCCTTATATAACTTTGCATGCGTCTTTGGTTCGCTGGACATGGTTTCTCCTCCTTTAGGCCTCCCCCTGACCATTGATAACACACATTTTGCGGGCTTCGTTTCGCCAAAGACGAAAATGTTGCAGATATGCACATATTCCGGCGTAAACCTCGCACTTTTTTGTTCGAAAATGTGTTGCATATCTGCATCATTTGTATCAGCTGAGACCGGTTGAAAGATACAATCACCTCGTAATGTGGGGGTTACACTGACTGATCATCAACCATTGAGGAGGAATGGATCATGGATCAACAGCGTAAGACGCATTTTAAGATGTACAAGGCGCACAAGCAGTGGCTCGTGGCCGGTGTGACGGCATTTTCACTGGTCGTCGGCGGCGCATTCGGCACCAGCCACGCGGTGTGGGCCGATGAGGGGACCCCGGTCGTTTCAGCTGAAAATTCTGCCGGGCAACAGGCCACCGACCAAGAGTCAGGCGACCTCACGCCAGCCGCCCAAACACCGGCCAAAGCAAATGGGGATGCGGGCCAAACGCCAACAACCGGCGAGGCGGCTCCGACCACGGATGGGACGCAGCCAACTGCCGCTTCCGCCCAGACTGGTGAACAGACGGCCCAGGTTTCGGACACAGATGGCACCAGTTCAAATGATGCGGATTCAAGCGTTACTGCTCAAGATGTCGCAAGCTCAAAGGGCACAGACTTGGATGGTGCCAATTCCAATAACGTCAATGACGAGGCCGAGTCCGCCGAGACACCCGCCACCGACCAGTCCCAGCAAGCCCGCCCCGAGGCTCGGTCCGCCCGCGCCCTCAGCGAAAGTGAAGACGGCAGCGACCCAGCCGAGACCCCGGCAGACGAGGATGCAGAGGAAGCGCCAAGCGATGGGGAGACTGATCCGGCCAATGACCAACAGACGTCACCGCTTTTAGGCCTAAGCAACAATGAAGTCGATGGCGCGGATCTCGCCAATGTGATCGCCGCGACGAATACGTTCAACGTGTCGAAAACCAACGCGCTTCAGTACACGTATTCGCATCTGGATCGAGATGCCTCGCTCAAAAACATGAGCGGGGCGAAGATGTGGCAGTCGCAGGCCTTTGCGGATGCGATTCCGATGGATGCCGCTGGCTACTATCAAAACACGACGGTCTACAATATCGACCTCTGGATGCCGGATTACGCGCTCCAGTACGTTTTGTGGCAATCGGCCTTCTCCAGCCAGTACGCGACGATCAATGATTTTCGGGCGAATTTTACGAAAAATGATCTGGCCGCACTGACCAATTTTACAACGGACCAGGCCGCGCAAAATACGTATGGCAATAGTCAGACCCAAGGCGCACCGACGACCTACTACCAGGCGTTGATGAGTATGCAAAGTCTGGAAGGCCTGCAATACGCGACCAACCTCAAGACAATCAATCTGTCTCCGAACATCATTGTCAGTGAAAATGTCTATGGGACGCCAACGAAAAACGGGAATCTCTGGGACATCAAAGCCTTGACGAACCTGACACAGCTGCAAAGCGTTCAGATGGTCATGTTTTCCATCACTGATGTCACCGCGCTGGGCGATAAACCGAGCCTGACCAATCTGTCGCTTTCCTATAATATGATCACGGACATTTCGCCACTGGCTAGTGACTCGGGACTGAATGGCAGTGCCGCGCTGGGTTTTCAGCACGTCTTGCTCGATTCGATCACAATTCGGGAAGGCACTGCGTCTTATACGACCCCGTCATTTATCGTGAAGGATCTGACTGACACCAACGTTCCTGTGCAGGGCTATGATGGCAGCGGCCAAAGCGGTTATCCCGGCCTCTACCCAAGTTCCTCCAATGGGGGCAACATCGATCCGCAGACCCTGACCTGGTATGGCATGTTGCCGGATACGTCGACGAATTACGGCGCATTTTCCACAACTTGGAATGACGCGGCGACTGGGTTTGAAGGCTGGTTTATTCAGCCATACGCGCTCGACGCCAACGCCAGCAATATCGTCGTCAATTATCAGCTCCTGAAGGCGGATGGCACCCAGCTCACCCTTGCACCATCGACCGTGCTTTCCGCTGAAGTCGACGATACGGCCAATCTGCTCAGCACAACCACCGTGGTCAATCGCATCACGAATCTTGTCAACGAGCAGGGCTTCACCTTTGCCGGCCGCCTGATCGATGGAACGGGCCTGTTTGCCGACGCCATGGCCAATAACGGGCTCGCCCATTTTCTGGCCACCGACGCCGTGACCTTCACGGAGGACCCGCAGAACTTCACCATCCTCTTTTTGCAAGACTGGGATCTGACCGTTCACTGTTACGCCAAGACCATCGATGAAAATGGAGCTGAGGTGCTCACCGAAATGCCGGCCGCCATCGCGCCAAGCAAGACCACGTCCACCAATCTGAACACCCCGGTCCTGATCACGGATATCGTCCCGGACCTCAGCGCGGACAAATACGCCTTCGACCGCGTCGACACCAGCCCAGAAGGCATCAATTGGACCACGCTTTCGGCCGACGCAACGACCTTGCCGTTCCAGGATAACGACCAAGAAGTGCGCGTGATCTACCACGCTGTTCAGCAGGCCAAAGTCCAGTTCGTCGACGCCGATACGCTTGACGCAAACGGCGACCCGACTGTGCTTGAGACCCTCGATTACACCACCGACCCCGCGCTTCAAGGTGAGCTCGGCGCCGCGATCACCTATGACCCGGCCGCCAAGATCGCCGCCTATGAAGCCGCCGGATATCGCCTCGTCAGCGACGGCACCACCAGCGGTTACGATTTTCCGCTAGATCCGCTGGCCGACACGCCGATTTTCACCATCACCCTCGCGCACACCCAGTCGCTCAAGGACACCACGACCGTCGCCCAGACCATCCACTACACCGATGGCACCGACCCGCTCGCCCCGGACGCGACTCAGCAAGTGACCTTCACCACCGTCGTTGACAACACCATCCCCAATGACCCGGGCACCGTGTACTTCAAGCTTGGGGAAAATACGCCGGCACTGGATGCGACCACCCAGCTGTTCGATTCCACTGGTTGGACGGTCTACGGAGACGATGCGAAACCGTCATTCACCGTCACCGCCAATCCGGCCGTGCCAGGCTGGCGCGTCGACTTGATCAACCCGGCCCAGACCGGCCTGACCCAAGTCGACGAAACAGCGGTGACCCCAACGACAGCCGATTCCGAGATCACAGTGACGTATGTCCGCGCCTATGAAATTTCTGATATGTCGACGGTCACCCAGACCATCACGTATCAAAATAAGTATGGTGATATCATTCATGAACCGGCGACTGCGACCAAGACCGTTTTGACCGTTTCCGATGGCCAAGGGGGGACCACCACATTTGTTGCGGATGGCGCTGTGACGGATCAGCCGACCCTTGACGAAAATGGCGTGCCGACAACTGGCAATTGGACGCAGGTACCGGCTGGGGAGACCCCACTTTTTGCCCCGGTCATCAACCCGACTATTGCGGGGATGCACGTCGTTTCGACCACGGATCCGGCCGGAGACCTCACCCGCATCACGGCCCAGCCCGTGACCGGCGACGCGAGCCAGGACTTCACCGTCACCTACGACTACACCGAGGGCGTGGTCCCGCCAGAAGAAGCGGCGACCCTAACCGTGCAGTTTGTCGATGAAAATGGGAAGACCCTACTGCCGAGTGAGCGCAAAGCCTTTACGATTGGGAGCGGGTATGAGTACACCGCACCGGCGATTGGCGGGTATCATCTGGCGACTGCCGAATTGCTGGCGGATGCTTCTTTGACGAATGGTGTGGCATCCGGCCACATCACGACTTCAAATGATATTTTGACCTTTGTCTACAAGATGAATGATGGGGTGGTCCCACCAGAAGAAGCGGCGACCCTGACCGTGCAGTTTGTTGATGAAAATGGGAAGACGCTGCTTCCGAGTGAGCGCAAAGCCCTTACGATTGGGAGCGGGTATGAATATACCGCACCGAAGATCGGCGGGTACCATTTGGAGACTGCCGAATTGCCTGCCGGGGGTTCCTTGACCGAGGGCGTTGCGTCGGGTCAGATCACGACTTCAAATGATATCCTGACGTTTGTCTATAAGATGAATGATGGGGTTGTGCCGCCAGAAGAAGCGGCGACCCTGACCGTGGAGTTTGTCGATGAAAATGGGAAGACGCTACGTCCCTCTGAGCGCAAAGCTCTTACGATTGGGAGCGGGTATGAATACGCTGCACCAGAGATTAGTGGGTACCATCTTGAGACCGCGCATCTGCCGGCCGGGGGTTCACTCTCGGATGGCGTTGCGTCCGGTCAGATCACAACTTCAAATGATGTCCTGACCTTCGTCTACAAGATGAATGATGGGGTAGTCCCACCAGAAGAAGCAGCGACCTTGACCGTGCAGTTTGTCGATGAAAACGGGAAGACGCTGCTTCCAAGTGAGCGCAAAGCTCTTACGGTTGGGAGCGGCTATGAATACACCGCACCGGAGATCAGTAGGTATCACTTGGAATCAGCTGAATTGCCAGCGGATGGCACCTTCACTGATGGTGTCGCGAAGGGTCAGATCACAACTTCACATGCTGTGCTCACCTTCGTCTATAAGATGAACGAAGGCGTGACGCCGACCCCGCAACCCGCGACGCTGGCCATCCATTTTGTTGACGGCGCAGGACATACCATCCAGCAGGACACGGTTTTGACCCGGGCGGTCGGCAACGGTTACACCTTCGTCGCCCCGGCGCTCACAGGGTACACGTTTGATCACGCGATTTTGCCAGATGGCACGGAAAGCCGGAACCGGACGACGATCGGGACACTGACCGCAGATGCCCAGGAATTGACCCTGGTCTATCTGCCGAACCAGGCGCCGGTCGAGCCCTCCAAGCCGATCACGCCGGTCAAACCGGAGACCAAGCCGACGACCCCAACCAAGCCGGAAGCCAAACCGCTGGCCAAGCCAATTGCGACGAAACCAGCTGCGACTAAGCCAGCTGAAAAATCGTTGCCGCAGACCGGCGACAGCCAGGATGGCTTGTTGGCAGCGATGGGCGCGTTGATGCTGGCGAGCCTCGCGCTTGTCGGAATTCGGCCGACGCGTAAAGAAAAATAATAATTTAACGGGTTAACGAAACGTTCCGCACCACCTGAGATTCAGGTGGGCGGGGCGTTTTTAGGTGGGCCTCTCGCGATAAATATTTCATGTAACTCACTCAATTATATTGGGAGTAAAAGCCCGGAATATCAAAGTATCTAACCGGCTCAATTAACCCGATTGAAGTCCTATAACTGCCAATTGTATGCGTATTCATGATATACTTAAGATGTTGATAAGGACAGTCGTATGAGAAACGGAGGTTATTTCTATGAAGAAAAAACTATTGTTGACCGCCGCCCTTGTATTAAGTCTAGGCGCCGCATCAATTACGGCAAATCCGGTAAGCGCGGAAGAAACCACAGCCGAATTTACAGTTGAACCTGGCGCATTGACACTTGATGAAGTACCTGATCTGAACTTTGGCACAGTACCGATCAAGAATTTGATCGAAGGTGACGCAACCGCCGAACTTGTTGGGTACGAGAACGTGCTCCCTGGTGACGATGGTAACCAGACTGGTGATGTCCAGGTATCTGACTACCGCGGGTCAAATGCTGGGTGGTCTCTGTACGCCCAGATGACGCCATTTGCGCTTAGCACAGATGCGAACGTGACACTTGATGGGACAATGACCCTGACCGGTGCAGAGACAACAAGTACAGGTGTTGCGCCTGGCGCATTTGGCGGTGACATTGCGACCGATAGTCAAAATGTCCTGGTCTGGAATGCTGCAGTGAATACTGGGACTGGGCAGAACAACGATGTAACTGAGGCTGGCGAAGATAACTATTTGACGCTTGATCGGAATACAGGTGCTGTACCCGGCCGATATGATTCAGATGTGACCTGGACTTTGGCTCTGACACCAGACGCTTGACGTTAATGTACTAGAGAAAGGACCAGCCGACCCTGGTCCTTCTTTTTCCGAAAAAAAGGGGGGAACACATTGAAACGCAGACATCTGATCATCGCGTTGCTCGCATTTTTAGGCATCCTATTTTCCGTTCCGCACTCGGCGCAGGCCGCGGATGGCGCCGGGTTCACCGTTGCCCCCGCGCTGCCCACGAACCAAATGTCTGACGCCTCGTATTTTGACCTGCTGGTGAAGCCCGATACCACTCAGCATTTGCGCCTCGCGCTCACCAACCTGACCGATAAGGAAAAAACGTTGACGGTGACGCCGACCAATGCGTTCACCCAGACCAATGGCGTAGTGAGTTACGCGCCAAATTCGGCGAAGGACGAGTCGGCGGAATACCAGCTCAACGACTTGTTGGGAAATAAACAGACGGTGAAGCTGAAGGCCGGCGAAACCCGGACCGTCGATTTCACCCTGACCATCCCCAAAGAAGGATTCAAAGGCCAGATTCTTGGCGGCCTTTACGTGACTGACGAAAAGCACGTGGATAAAGGTAGCGGCAAGGGCATGACCATCAATAACAAATACGCGATGGTCGTGGCAGTCAACCTGCAGACTAGCAAGAAAAAAGTTGACCCGGATCTGAAATTGAACGAGGTCTACCCCGGCGCCCAGACCAACAAGGCGGCGGTGATCGCAAACCTGCAAAATCCAACGCCGCGCCTGTTCGGCCAGGCGGAGGTCGTCAGCACGATCACCCGTTCCGGCTCCGAAGAAGTGGTGCTCGAACGGACAGTCAAAAATTTTGATTTTGCCCCGAACACCAATGTCGATTTCGCCACCTATTCGAAGGACCCGCTCAAGCCTGGCAAATATGTGCAGGACCTCTTGATCACCACTGAGAATGACGAATGGCATTTCCGCAAAACATTTACGATCAGCCAGGCCAAAGCTGACAAGGTCGAAAAAGAACTCGGCCATGATGTCAGCCGCTTCCCGTGGTGGATCGTCGTGGTCAGTGTGATCGCCGCGCTTCTGCTGGGCGGGCTGATCTGGTTCCTGTTGTGGCGCCGCAAGAAACGTCAAGACTCTGACGCTGCCTGAGGAAAGGAGGCCGTTGCATATGAAAAAGAATAAAGTGAAACTCATTCTGCTGGGCCTGTTCCTCATGGCGTTGATCGGCGTCTTTCAAACGAGCCAGGTACGCGTGACCAAGACGGATACCGCTGCGTCCATCACGATTCCCACGGAGCCACCGGTGATTGCGGGGACGGCCTTTCATGATCCGACTGATTCGGCAACAACTGTGATCGACACCCAACCGAATACATCAAGTTCCAATTTACCAGGGTTAGATCCGTCGAATAGTTTGACCAGTATTGCCGTTCAATCAGGGGATACAATTCGAATGTATGGCGGGACGTCAGGAACTAACGATAACAAGAGAATTGAGATTGTATATCAGCTTGGTGCAAGTGCCCCCGTGCGTACAAACACTAATGATTCCGTTACCTTTGGACCTAACAACTCTATAAATCAGAATCAAAGGTATTGGCATGATTTGACGGTTCAAACCGTCACAGTCCCAACGTGGAACTATTATCAGGTGGTCTTGGTTAATACCTTTTTGGGAGTACCAACTTCGGAGGAGTATTCTCAGTTCTTCCGCGTCTTGGTCATGCCGGCTAACTATCAGATTAATCTCTCACCAAGTGTGCTGATTCTTTTCGAAGGTCAATCGGGGACAATCACGCCGACCAACCTTGATCAATCAATCATCCCATCCTACACGACCCCGAATGCTTCATACGTGACTCAGGGTGTGAGTGGAAACCAGTCCGTGATCACTGCAGTAGGGGCGCCAGGTGCAACTAGCCAGCATGCCACGTTTGGTCTTTCAGATATCTCTGTAGGAGGTGAAAGCCTTGATCCGGACAAAACCTATACGAGTAGTACCACATACATTTATACAGGGCGATTACAAGATCAATCTGTCAGCCTCGGGGAATCCGCAACGTTTACGGTTGAAATGCCGGCAGCCGTAGATGTCGAATCAGTCTCTTGGACTGTAGATGGTGCTCCACCGCCAGCGGATGCGGAGATCAGCGGGAAAACAATGGAGTTACTAAATGTGCAGGCCGATGCTGTAATCCAGGCAACTGTGACCGCCAAGACTGGTGCGAGCGGATCGACGGAAATTGTTGTGACAAGTAATACCGCGCAATTAACAGTCACCGGCCCAACAGAAATTCAATTGACAGCCGATCGATATCTATTTTCCGGTGAAGCTGTAGCTGTCACAACAAATGAGACCCAAGTCTTAACTAATCTTCCAGAGGGAACTCCACTGACTTGGCACGTGTACCAGCCTGGGACACAGATCGAGTCACCACTTGCCACAGTTTCAGATACCGGATTAGTGCAGACAACAAACTCTGGGACTGGATCAATTGATGTTGTGGCTGAATATTCGGGAAGTAACGGCATAGTGACAGGGACGATCACACTTCAGATTCTCTCTGTGCCAGATCAGACGGTCGAGGCCGGATCGACGGCCACTTTCACGGTGCCGACATTGACGCTTTCGCCCGGACAGACTGTGGCGTATCGATGGTATATGCAGATTCCAGATGGGACAATGACCCCCATCGATGGCGCAACTTCTTCCACATACCAATTAACAGATGTTCAGCTAGCGCAGGAAGGGACGAAGTTTAGAGTTCGATACAGTGTCACAACGCCAGGTCAACCGCCAAGTGTGACTACTTATGGCTCCAACGTCTTCACCCTCCACGTCACCGAACCTGGCGCACTGGCCCTAGAAGAAGCCCCAGCCTTCCAGTTTGGCAAAATGGGCTCCACAGCCTCCGCCATGATCAGTCCGACGATCGAGGACATGATGACCGGCTTTTCCGGCGCTGGCACGGTGGGGGATGCGACCTGGATGACGGACACGACGAGCGGCACGCTGAAGATCGCGGACACGCGCTCAACGACCCAGCCGTGGAAGCTTACGGTCGGCCTGTCCACCTTCACCAACGGCACGACCGCCGTGGCTGCGTCCTTGCAACTGGTCGACGGAGGCACGCTGTTGCCGATTATCGAGACCGGCGCATCTACTGAGCTGTACCCAAGCCAAGTCGCCACCGGGGGCGCATTTGAAAAACAGCTCCAGGCTTATCTTTCAACGCAGCCCTCAAGCGACGCATCGCTGGGCAGCTATTCCGCAGACGTGACCTGGACCTTGGAAGATACCCCAAACCCTTAGCCAACAATCGGCACCTCAAAAATAAGCACCAACCAAAAGCCTTCCAGCTTGATCAGCATGCCCGCCGGCCGCTGATCATCTGCTGGAAGGCTTTTTTGCATCTCCAAGTTGAAACCAACACCTATTGCAGAATCGTCCATTCATAACATACCAACAAGCCAACCGAGGACAATCCTCCCCAAACGTGCGGCCCAACGCAAAATGAAATATTCACACCGAAATGAATATATGCAAACACCGACAAGACAAAATGAATCCAAAAACATCCGGATAAACCGCATAACCGCGCAATCAGCGACGAGCCAGTGAAAATAATCCGAATAAAATGTGAATAAATACTTGCACAACATTCGCGCAACGGTTATCATCATTCTCATAAACAAGAACAAGCAGGGGGCAACACTCATGAAAAATACAAAAGCAATTATCGCCGGCACCATGGTCCTCGCCGCAAGTACACTTTTAGCCGCATGCGGGTCTAACAGCGCCAAAGCCGCCGACACCACATCTGCCAGCACATGGACCACAATGGTCGGGGACGGCATCCAGTCCATGGATCCAAGCGTTGCGCTGGATCTGGTTTCTGGACAAGTTTTAACCGACACCACCGAGACCCTGCTTCGATATGATGGCGCCGTGCTCAAAGAAGGCGTTGCGACCAGCGTGCCGACCGCGACCAATAATGGCCTGACCTACACCTACCACCTGCGTCATTCCAAGTGGGCGAACGGCGAGGCCGTCACCGCCAAGGATTTTGTCTACGGCTGGCAGCGGACCGTCGACCCCGCAACGAAATCTCAATACAATTATCTTTATTCCGGCATTAAAAACGCGGATGCGATCATGGCCGGCAAGAAGGATCCATCGACCCTGGGCGTCAAGGCCATCGATGATTACACCTTGGTCGTCACGCTCGAGCATGCGATTCCGTATTTTAATACCATGCAGGCCAACCCCGTCTTTGCGCCGCAAAATCAGAAGTTCGTCGAAGCCCAAGGCAGCAAGTACGGCCATTCCGCTTCCGCCTATCTCTCAAACAGCCCGTACATCTTGAAGGACTGGAGTGGCACCGGCGATTCCTGGACCGAAGTGAAAAACACCAACTACTGGGATGCCAAAGATGTGCACATCAAGACCCTGAAGACGCGCGTAGTCAAAGATAGCCAGACCGCGCTCAACCTCTACAATACCGGCAAGCTTGACGACTCCGTTTTGTCCGGCCAGCAAGCCGCCCAAGCCAAGACCAACAAAGATTACGATCCACTGAAAGTGTCGTACATCCAGTACTTACAATTGAATGAAAAGAAGGTCCCGGCCTTCAAGAACACCAAGATCCGTCAGGCGATCTCCATGGCCATCGATCGCCAGCAATTTATTAAAAAAGTGTTGAACGACGGCTCCATGCCCGCCAGCGCCGTCACCCCAGTTGGCCTTTTCGCCAATCCGGACAAGCCGAGCGAGGATTTTGCCACCGAGTCGACCAAAACGACCAAAGCGGTGACCACTTATAATAAGAAGAAAGCCGCCACACTTTTTGCCGAAGGGCTGAAAGAAGTCGGTGAAAGCAAGCTCAGCATCACCTTGCTCACCAGCGACACCAGCGCCGACAAGAGCCTCGGCCAGTACCTGCAAAACGCGCTCGAGCAAAACCTGCCCGGCCTGACCGTCGCCATCCAGTCCGTGCCCGACAAAGCCGCGCTGACCAAGAGTCAAAACGGGGACTTCGACATCACCGTTTCCGGCTGGTTCGCCGACTTCCCGGATCCAATCAATTACCTGAACCTCTTCACCACCGGCGCGGACGGCAACAACGGCAGCTGGAGCAACGCCGCCTACGACAAAGCCGTCAAACTCAGCGAGACCACCGACGCCAACAACGCCACCAAGCGGTACCAGGACCTTCTGACCGCCCAGACGATCCTCAACCAGGACGCCGGCGTCATCCCGCTGTACCAGCAAGTCCAGTCCCACCTCGTCAACGCCAAAGTCAGCGGCCTGAATTACGGCGCAAACAACATGTACAACTACGTGGGGGCCAAAGTGAAGTAAGGCGTTGGGGCGCCCAAGCCTTTGGGGGAAATAGTTCCGTGGGGGATTCATTCAGTCGTCGCTGCCCGTGATCGTGGGGATCCGGGCCACGGCGCTAGGAAATAGCAACAAGGGGGATTCCCTCAGACTTTTGCGGTTGATTTGGCGCAGGAGTCTGAGGGCGTTTTTCTGTGGGACAGTCCACGACTTCATCAAAAGGCGTGATGCTTCCTATCTGATGCGCAACGCGGTAAATTTATATTAAGACGACTCAATCAGGGAGGACCCACCATGTTTAATAGGAAGCTTTTCGATCAGGCCAATGAAGATCTGAAGCTGGCAGATGAACACTACCAGGAGCAAGGCACTATTCTCGCAGATCAAGTCAAGGACCTCTACCAACTTCGCCTCACCAGCATCGCGCTGATCAAAAAAGTCCAAGCGCATGTCTCCAAATTGGCAAAGACCCCAAAAGACTTTCAGGTGACCCAACACCAGATCATGCTCGAGATCGAGGCATTTGATTTGAAAGAAGAAACAGTAAAACGCGCAGGTCACCAAACGACGCTCGGAGCCGGGGCTGCGGCGACCGGCACGACCCTCGCGGCGCTGGGCGTGGCGGTCGCGACGATGGGGCCAACTGCGGCCATGGGCATCGCGACGACCTTTGGCGTGGCCTCAACCGGCACCGCGATTGCGTCTTTGTCCGGGGCGGCCGCGAACAGTGCCGCCCTGGCCTGGCTTGGCATGGGCACCGTTGCCGCTGGCGGCGGTGGCATGGCGGCGGGCACGACACTTTTAGCGCTCGCCGGTCCAGTCGGCTGGACAGTCGCGGGCATCGCTGGGACGGCCAGCGTCGTCACCGGCGTTTTGACCGCTCGGAAAAATAAAAGTGAAGCGGGCAAGCTGGTGGCGCAGCGCCTCGACCTGGAAAAGGCCAGCGTCAACATCGCACGCCTGATTGAAGAGGTCGCCGACCTAAATGTGGTGACCGAGCGCCAGCGCACCGCAGTCCGTGAGGCGAACAAGGCGGTGACCGGCACCGACTACGCGAGTTTTACCCATGACGAAAAGGCGCAGGCCGGCCTGCTCGTCAACGCGACCCTGACACTTGCGCAACTCGTCAACAAGGAGATGGCTTTGCATGAAGAAGACTAAACAATCGCCGCTTGCGCATGATGCATCCCAGGGCGTGGCCTCTTATGTCGGCTTCTTGAATTA
This sequence comes from Lacticaseibacillus yichunensis, assembly GCF_003946405.1. Taxonomy (GTDB): domain Bacteria; phylum Bacillota; class Bacilli; order Lactobacillales; family Lactobacillaceae; genus Lacticaseibacillus; species Lacticaseibacillus yichunensis. The sequence continues at coordinate 20,884 of NZ_RHOG01000035.1, forward strand.
CCTGCGCCTCAGCGAGCTACAAAAATCGCTGACCGCCATTCTTGAAAACGAATCTCGTGACCTAACCAAATGGGCCGCTCAAGTAGAATCTGCGTTGGCGGAAATGGATGGGGCTCACGCAGATATTTCTGCACTGATCGATAGCGGTCGCGGTGGGCTGAAAGGTGTTCACGGGTTCATCGCCGAGCGAGCGGAAGTCGGTATTCGCAACGCTCGTGATCTTATAGCGGACCTTGAGCCAGGAACAGCTTGGCTGAACAACAACGGCCACGCGGACCTGTTGATTGGGGGCCGCGGCGTGCAGATGAAATTTTACCAAGACCTGAGCCGGGAAATTGCCCAGGCTCGAAACTATCCAGACCTCCAGATGATGATTCCGCGGGACCATTTTTCCGCGATCGAAGCCATCATGGCCGGTGAAAAGAATGTCAAGATGGGCGACAACTCGCTCCGGCTTTCGACGATCACGGAGATTCGCAGCGCCGTCACCCGCGAAAGCGAATTGCGCGGACAATCCTTTGAACAGTGGTTGCGCCCGTCTGTAGACGATTACGCCGGTGTGCAGCTCAAAACGATCGATGGGACCCTGAAAAATGAATCCGCAACTCTGCACGACACCGCGACTGCCGGGAAAAAGGCGGCCCGCAACGATACCAAAAAGGCGCGTGCCACCGCGCAGCAGACCGCCCGACCGAGCATGGCGGAAGGCGTCAAATCCGCGGGTGTCGGTGCCGCGCTTCAAGGGGGCCTCGGCCTCGCTGGCTTTATCTATCAGAAGCACCGCAATGGCAAGGAAGTTTGGCAATTCGAGGCGGATGATTGGGCTGCTGCTGGTGTAAAAACAGGAGCCGAATCGCTCAAAGGCGGCATCTCTGGGGCATCGATCTATGGCCTCACCAACGTCACGAAACTTGCTGCGCCAAGCGCTGGTGCTGTCGTGTCTGGCACATTTGGGCTGGCAAGCGCAACACTCCAGCTCAGGCAGGGAACCATCGATGCTGACGAGTTTTCCGATCTGGTTCTGCTCAACGCGATCGAGGCGACCGGCGCAGCGGTGGGTGCGGTGCTTGTGCAAACGCTGATCCCCGTGCCAGTGCTGGGCGCGCTGATTGGCTCGATCGCCGCCTCCGCCGCGATGCAGATGGGCGAAGGCATTTTCGCAGATAGGGAAAATGCGCTGGTGGGGCAAATGAAACAGCGCGTCGACGCCGCAATCGCAGGAATGTCTGCCGACGCGCAAGTTTCACTGGCTACACTGAGGACGCAATTCGCGTCACTTGGCCGCTTGCAAGATTCTGCCTTTGATCTTGAGCGGAACATCCAGCTACGATTTGACGCCTCCATTGATTTGGCCAGAGCCGCGGGGGTTTCTGAGAAGATGATTAGGCACCAAATAAGTGAAACGGATCAGTATTTCTTGAGCTGATCAGTGAGGCTCGGGTCGTGTAGATGGCTTGGGCCTTTTTCCGTTGAGTTAGGGTTGCCCCTTTCTCCGGACTCGGGGTCCGTCGATGTCGAGGTTTTGACGTCAACAGGCATAATTCACGGACTGGTGGTCCATTTTTTTAAACGTTGAACTGCGGCGTGGCTTAGATCCGTGGACTCCCGGTCCATGGATCTCGAGGTTTCGAGGTCACAGCGCGCAACTCGCGGACTGGGAGTCCACAGCTATAATCATTGCACCGTGAAACGTCATGTATCGGCGGACTCCCGGTCCACGGATTTTGAAGTTTCAAGGTCAAAACGCGCAACTCGCAGACCGGGATTCCGGGGTTGCGCGTTGAATCGTGGAGCAAAGTAAATCTGCGGACTCAGGGTCTGCAGATCTCGAAGATTCGGCGTCAAAGTACACAACTTGTGGACCGAGAGTCCATGGATTAACTATTGAAACGTGGAAGGACTTATATCTGCGGACTCAGGGTCTGTGAATCTTGAAAATTTGGCGACAAAGCATACAACCCGCGGACCATGAGTCCATCGATTCCAAATATACGAGGTGCAAGCTAGCAAGTTGTGGCCCGGGAGTCCGTGGATTGACCGTTGAAACGTTGATCGGCTTATATGCGGACTCAGGGTCTGTGAATCTTGAAAATTTGGCATCAAAGCATACAACCCGCGGACCATGAGTCCATCGATTCCAAATATACGAGGTGTAAGCGGGCAATTCGTGGACCGAGAGTCCATGGATTGACTATTGAAACATTGAACGGCTTATATCTGCGGACTCAGGGTCTGCGGATCTCGAAAATTTGGCCTCAAAGCATACAATTCGAGGACCAGGAGTCCATCAATTCCAAATATACGAGGTGCGAGCTAGCAAGTTGTGGACCGGGAGTCCGTGGATTGACCGTTGAAACGTTGACCGGCACATATCTGCGGACTCAGGGGCTGCGGATCTCGAAGATTCGTCGTCAAAGCACGCAATTTGCGGACTGGGAGTCCATAGACTTAATCTTTGAGCCTTGGCACAGAATTCATTGGCGGACTCGGGGTCCATGGATTTTTAAGTTTCGAGGTCCTAGTGCGAAACTCGCGGACCGAGAGTCCGTAGATTGACCGTTGAAACGTGGAACGGCTTATATCTACGGACTCAGGGTCTGCGGATCTTGAAAATTTGGGCGTCAAAGCATACCATTCGCGGACCGGGAGTCCATAGACTTGATTGATGTAATGTGACGTTGCATAAATCCGCAGACTCCTGGTCCGCCGATTTCAAAGCGTCGAGGTGCATGCGGGCAACTCGTGGACCGGGAGTCCGTTGATTGAGCGTTGAAGCGTGGAGCAGCTTATATCCACGGACTCAGGGTCTGCGGATCTTGAAAATTTGGCGTCAAAGCATACAACTCGCGGACCGGGAGTCCATAGACTTGATTGATGTAATGTGACGTTGCATAAATCCGCAGACTCCTGGTCCGTCGATCTCAAAGCGTCGAGGTGCATGCGGGCAATTCGTGGACCGGGAGTCCGTTGATTGAGCGTTGAAACGTGGAACAGCTTAAATTTGCGGACTCAGGTTCTGCGGATCTTGAAAATTTGGCGTCAAAGCATACAATTCGCGGACCAGGAGTCCGTCGATTCCAAATATACGAGGTGCAAGCTAGCAAGCCGTGGACCGGGAGTCCGTGGATTGAGCGTTGAAACGTGGAACAGCTTAAATTTGCGGACTCAGGATCTGCGAATCTCGAAATTTGGGCGTCAGAGCACACAACTTGTGGACCGGGAGTCCATGAATTTGATTATTGAACTGTGGCGCGGACCAAATCTCGGACTCCGGGTCCGCCAATTACAAAGTTTCGAGCCCCAAACAGGCAAATTCGCGGACCGAGAGTCCATGGAGTGCGCGTGGAAGTGTGTAGTCGCATAAATCAGTGGACTCCGGGTCCGCTGATTTCAAAGTTTTGCCCTCAAAGCACAAAACTGGCGGACTGGGAGTCCATGAATTGCGCGTTGAACGTTGTTGTACTCAAGCATAGTGGACTCAGAGGCTGAGCATATTTATTGCTTTCCAAATTGTTTGGGTGTAAATTGACCGCAAAGAAAAGTGACTGTCAATGAGGGTAAAGGGGGAATCATTGATGGATAACGCAAAGAAGCACGCTTCGAATTGGGCGAGCATGGGCACGGCCACCCGGCGAAAAATGATCCTAGATGAGTTTGAAACAGAGATGCGGCTCCAAGATTATCGCGATATAAATATTAGCGCTCTGGCCACGCATCTGAATATTGGCAAAACAATGATCTTTCGTAGTTTCCCAACCAAGGCCAACCTGGTTACAGCCCTAGTCCTGCGGGATCTTGAGGCATTCGGGCCGGCGCTGGTGAACGCGCTGGGTGCCACAAATCACCAGGTGCTCCAGAAATTTTTCGCGGAACAGGTCACGCGGCAGTTGCCGCTTCTCAAGAGTCTGGCGCTGGCGCGGAACCTGACGGAAAAAGATATGCCTGCAGCTGATCTGGCGGCGTTTCATGTGGGGCTGGTGAAGCAGTACCAACAGATCGCCGCGCAGCTGAAGGCCAAGCAGGGGTTTATGCATGAAAATGAAACCGCGCAATTGGTGCGGCTGGCGTTGGTGCTGTTGGTGGATGCGTGCGATGATACGCGGTATGATCAAACGCCGCTGCGTGCGGCCGATGCGGTGTGGGCGCAGTCGCGCGTTTATGTGAATCGCGCCTATGGTGGTTCGGCGCCAAATGGGCTGCGCCAGCCGCGGCGTCCGAGTTGAGGGATACGGCGTGGTGGCCCGCGCCATATTAACAGTTAGGCTGGTTATAAAAAGTTCGCAGGAGAAAAATTCCCCTGCGAGCTTTTTTTATCTCACGAACAAAAACGCTCGTGGGATCTGCGGCTAAATTGCGCTCACTTGTATTTCAGTAACGCTTCGCCAATCGTATAATCGCGTTGATATTCGTCATCCGGCACCAGCATGCCGCCGGTCGCCCAAACGAGGTGGGTCGCGTTGGCCATGGGGTACTTGCTGGCGAGGAGCGGTTGGACGTCGTGGAGGGCGGCGAACCCGGCTGTCGCGCTTGGCTCGACGCGGATGTGCTCGGTGTCCATGAGCTCGGCGGTGTACGCCATCACGCGGTCGTCCTTGAACGTCGTGATGGCGTCCAGCAGGGTCCGCATTTCATGGCCGGCGAGACGGCTCGGGCGGCCGACCGCCAGCCCATCCGCTTCCGTCAGGCCGTCCAGCCCGATGTCGTAGACCGAGATCTGCTCGTTGAGCGTCGTCGCCATGCCCAGGACGACAGACGGGACGTGGGTCGGCTCGGCGAAGATCGCGTGGACCGCGTCGCCGAAAATCATTTTCAGCCCGAACGTTACCCCGCTCGGCGATCCGCCCACGCCAGCCGGCAGATACACGAACAGCGGATGCGTGGCGTCGACCGGAATGCCGGCGTCCCGCAGCTGCTTTTGCAGGCGAATGCCCGCGACCGCGTAGCCGAGGTACAGGTCAACGCTCCCTTCGTCGTCGATGAAAAAGACGGTGGGGTCCTGGTCAGCCGCGAGCCGGCCCGCCGTGATCGCCGAGGAAAAATCGGTGTCGTGCTCGATCACCGTCGCGCCTTTTTCGCGCAGGAGGTCCTTTTTCCACTGCTTCGCGTCGTGCGACATATGCACCGTTGCCCTGAAGCCGAGTTTGGCCGCGACGATGCCGATCGACAGCCCCAGATTGCCGGTCGACGCGACGGAAATGCCGTAATGACTGAACAGATCGTGGAACGCCGGCGTATCAAACGCTGCATAATCATCCATATACGTGATCAGTCCGGCTTCGACAGCAAGCTGTTCCGCAATTTTCAACACCTGGTAGATTCCGCCGCGACTCTTGATCGACCCGCTGATCGGCAGCTGATTGTCCGCCTTGAGATACAGCGCGCCCGGCAGATCGTAGTGCTCGCGCGCCGTCACCGCCGCCTTCATCGCGGGCAGCGGCACCACCGGCGACTCAAGGATCCCGCCGCTCGTCGCCGTTTCCGGAAACGCGTGCACGAAATACGGCGCGAACCGATCCAGCCGCGCCGCCGCATCGAACAGATCCGCGCGCGTTTGCCGAAGCGTCGCCGCATTGCCATAATCCGGATTGGCCCACACGACCTCGCGCCCGGCCGCCAGATCCGCAACGATCGGCGTGGACGCGGCTAATTCATCAATATTCATTATTATCCTCCTTGTATTTTGCCGGCTTTGGGAAAAATAGTGACGCGCTAATGTCGCTGGCGCCGCCTCCGCACTTCGCTTGAGCAGAAGGCGACGGCCCTGCGAAATTTGTCCAGTAGGAAGTGTACCATATTGTCACGGGCAATGCAGTGCAGACGCCTCACGCGAAGACGGTGGAATCGCGGCCTATATAATAGAAGAAACACGTCTGAATTATCGCAGGAAAAATCGTGTAAGCCTTGGGGGACAATGGATTCAGCGGTTTTTGGATGACGCAAAAGCGCGACTGGTATGTCTCGACGCGCAGCTTTTTCCTGTTTCGATTGCCGCCTTTTAGACCTTGATTTCTCAGCGCACGCGGCGCCTGATCGCCCGCCGCACCGGATTTTCCAGCCCCCCAGATCTTCCATTCCGCCCGGGGTTTACGGTATGATCAACAAGTAGCTACTGGAGGCGGGAAATATGGCGATCATTAAAGTTGTGGGCGCAATTATTATTGTGGATGGCACATTATTTGCTGGTAAACGAGCGGCTGGCCGGCATCTGGGCGGTACTTGGGAATTTCCAGGTGGCAAGATTGAGTCTGGCGAAACGCCGCAACAAGCACTGCGCCGTGAACTGAAGGAAGAATTTGGTGCCGACGCCACAATCTTGGGCCGCTTTGAGCAGGCAGGCGACCAAGAATATGAGTTTGGCGAAGTCGTGCTGGATTGTTTTTTCGCTAAGTTTGAGACGCCGGTGACCAAAACCGTTGCCCATGACGAGTTGCGCTGGCTCACCGCGGATCAGGCGCGCGTCTTGACCTGGGCGCCAACCGATCGCCCCGTCCTCGCGCAATTATTGAAAGATGGGTTTCGTCAATGAATACTGAAGAAGAACTGCGCCGCGCCGCCGATTTTGGCTTCATCGACGACCAGACCGAGGCGCTGGAAGTATATCAGCCGATGCTGGTGACTAACAAAAAGGACGAAAACGTGCTCGGCGCGTTGGAAGATGAGCTGCGCGAAAGTCAGACGTTTACGATTGCCGTGGCGTTTGTGACGCTCGGCGGCCTGCTGGACCTGAAGCCCGTGCTGGCGGACCTTGCCGCGCACGGCATTCGCGGCCGCCTGATCACCTCGACGTATCTTGGCTTCAACGATCCGCGCGTGTTCGCCGACCTGCTGCACATTCCCAATCTGGACGTGCGAATCGTTGAGGCGGAAGGCTTTCACACCAAGGCCTATTATTTTCAGCACCGCGATTTTCAAAGCGTCATCATCGGCAGTGCCAACCTGACGCAAAATGCGTTGAAGGTGAATTTCGAATGGAACCTCCGCGTCACATCCACGGCCCGCGGCGACGTGGTGAAAAACGTGTCCCACCAGCTTTCGACTTTGTGCGAAAAGGCGGTGCCGCTAACTCCCGCGTGGATCGCGCACTACACCAGCACTTGGCAACCGCAGGCGAGCGCGACGCAGGCGAAAGTGGCCGAAAGTCCGGTCGACTATTCGGTGATCAAGCCAAACCGCATGCAGCTGGATGCGCTCGCCGCGATTCAGGAATTGCGCGATCAGGAACATGCGCGTAAGGCCCTGATCGTTGCCGCGACTGGGACGGGCAAAACAATTCTCGCGGCGCTTGATGTGCAGCGGGTCCAGCCCCGCAAATTGTTGTACGTGGTCCACCGCGAACAGATTCTGCGCAAGTCCCTGGAAAGTTTCAAGGCGGTCTTGGGCGGGCCGGATCGCGATTACGGCATTCTCAGAGGGTCGTCGCGTGACACCTCGGCGAAGTACTTATTTGCGACCATCAATATGATTATCAAGCCCGAGATTTATGCGCAATTAGGACCCGACGCCTTCGATTATATTTTGATCGACGAGGCCCACCGCGTCAGCGAAAATGCGGCTGGTGAAAAAGAGACCATGTACCAGCGGCTGTTGCAGGATTATCAGCCTGCTTTTATGCTGGGCATGACCGCGACGCCGGACCGCATGGATGGCCGCAATGTCTATGAATTTTTCGATTATAACCTGGCTTATGAGATCTCGCTGCTCGATGCGCTCGACGATCAGATGCTCGTGCCGTTTCATTACATTGGCGTGCCTGATTTTCAGCTGGATGGCCAGATCATCAGCGACACCACGCAGCTCAAGGACCTGGTCTCGGATGAGCGTGTCGATTATCTAATATCAAAGACCTTCTATTACGGACCGCGCGAGGGCGGCGTGCACGGATTGATCTTCGTCAGCCGTCTGGAGGAAGGCGCGCAACTCGCGAAGAAGCTGACCGCCCGGGGCATTGGCGCCGAATTTGTTAGTGGCAGCGATTCGGTCGCGACCCGCGAAGACGCCGTCCGCCGGTTGGAAAATAGTGAGATTCAGTATATCGTGACCGTCGATGTTTTTAACGAAGGCATTGATATTCCATCATTGAACCAAGTGGTCATGATGCGCCCGACCCAGTCCAGCATCATCTTCCTGCAACAACTCGGCCGCGGCCTTCGACGTGCGGCGGGGAAGGAATTTTTGACTGTGCTGGACTTCATTGGCAATTACAAAGAAAATTATCTGATCCCGCTGGCGTTTGAGCGCAAGCAAAGCAGCAGTAAGGACACCCTCCGTCGCAAAGTGATCTCGCCGACGATCTCCGGTGTCTCCACGATCAGGTTTGAGGAAGTCGCGCGGAAAAATATTTTGCAGGCGGTCAATCACGCGAATATGCGCAGCGCGCTGCGATTCAAACAGGCCTACCAAAGCCTCCAAGCGAAGGTGGGACGGCCGCCGCTTCTGCTGGATTTTGCGAAGTTCGGCAACGTGGCGGTCGAAGATATTATTCGCGCGCATAAGACTGTTTATGATTTACGGACCAAGGTGACGCCGGATGATCCGCCAGTGCCGCTATCGAGGCAAGCGTATCAGTTTCTTGTTTTTCTCTCGCGGGAGATCGCCGTGGCCAAGCGTCCGGTGGAGTCTTGGGTGCTGGGGCAGCTGTTGGCTGGGGTGCGCGTGACCGACGCCGGTATCCTGGCCGCGATGCGCGCGCGGAATTGGTTTTGCGATGCGGAAACCGTGGCATCGGTGGCACGTGGGCTGACTGGGCAGTATTTTCTACTGAAAGCCAGCGTGCAGCGCTATGGGGCTGAGCCACTGGTGGTCATTCGCGATGGGGAATGGACGCTGGCGCCCACCTTTGCCGCCGCGCTGACTGAGCCCAATTTTCGCCAATACGCCGCCGACGCGATCGCGGTCAATCAGTATGAGCTGCAAAACGGCGTGCTCGACCTCGCGGAACGCTTCACGCCGGGCGAGAAATATTATCGGAGCGACGTGATTCGCCTGCTGAACTGGGACCAGGAACAAAACGGGCAAAACGTCGGCGGGTACATGATGCGCCGCGACCACCGTTTTGTGCCCGTGTTTATTGCGCTAGAAAAAACGGAGAAGTTCCAAAATAAAATGGCTTATGACGACCAATTTATTGATCGCAGCACCATGCGCTGGTATTCCAAAAGTGGACGCACCACGACCAGCGCCGTGGAAAGCGTATTGATCGGGGCACACGACTTCGGCATGATCCAGCTGTTCGTCAAGAAATCCGACCACGACAAGGGTGAAGGCACCGACTTCTATTATCTCGGCCCGGCGAAAGTGATCGATGCGACGAACGAGGTCAAGCATAACTCGGAGGGGAAAGCGACCAAGCTCGTCAACTTCAAGCTGAAGCTCGCGCATTCTGTGCCGGCGGGACTGTATCGGTCCTTGAATGACTTTGATTATTGAGCGTTGGCAAAAATGAACGTCTGGTCGTAAATAAACATCTGTCGATTGGAAGACAGATGTTTATTTGTGTACCGAGAGACAGTGCCAGACACGTGTTCAGTCATTGACGGGTGACGGTCGCGTAGACCGAGTGGCACGCGTTTACAGCTTTCGGTGCCCAAGATTTTTCGCCTGCCTTCGCATAACTGTCATATTATGTCGCGGTGATATGCTACACTGCTCCAATAAGAAAGAAGGGGCAGTTATGTTTGGAATGACGCTTGTCTTTGGTGTGAAGGCCGTGTTGATGCTGATCTTGGCAATCGGCGTGATCGTAGGGTCACTTTGGTGGTTTGGCGAGACTGAGCACCTATTTTTAGTCTTCCTCGTTGTCGCCTTGCCGGTCTTTTGGGCCGCGATGTACATCTGGCTGTTCTTCAGCATGATGCACGGCTCCGCACTGCTTGGGGTCTTGGACTTTGGCAAGTGGATCGGGTACATCGTCCTGGCACTTCTCGCAGGGGTCGTCTATATTTGGTGGCGCGACCGCTATTGAGCACGGAAAATTAATTTGAAAATGTTATTATAACTTGCTGCCTCTCATCATTTCCGTCATACTAGGGAAAATGATGGGAGGCGTTTTGATGCGCCAAAGTAGTCCGGAACGCACCGTTGACATGTTGGTTCGCCTGATGCAAGGCGATGCGCTGACTTACGAAGACTGGTGTCGCCGCTATCACAAAGAAGCGGCGAGGCGCACCTTTCAGCGCGACCTCGCCGTTATCAAAAATACGTTGCTGGAATATGATTTTCCCGCGACTCTCGAGCGAGATGGCGAGATCATCACGCTGAAGAAAAACTCGTCCACCGAGGCTTTTTCGGCGGTGATCGCGTGCGCTCATATCCTTTTGGCGAGCCGCGGCCTGCCCAAAAACGAAATGATGGCCACCCTTGCGATGCTGGAGGATCAGCTGTCGCCGCGCCATCGAGAGCTAGGCCACGATTATCTCCAGATGGCCAAGGCCAGTTACGTGCCGCTGCCCAATGCAAAGGCACTGTTGTCGCGCTTGCTGGAACTCGCGCCCTTGATTCTGCGCCACCAGGAGATCGCCTTTAGTTATATGGGGAGCGACGGCGGGCCACAAACGATTCAGCATGGCCGCCCCGAAAGTTTATTTTTTGATAACTACTATTTTTATGTCGCGATGCAAAGCCGCGAACATCACGGCTACTGGACGTATCGCGTCGACCGCATCCTCGCAATCGATGACATTGCGTCTGCCGCGATGCCGGATCCCGCCAGCCGATTTTCCCTGCAAGACTACCGGAAAAATACGTACCTGCAGCGCAAAGGCGAGCTGATCACGCTGCAATTCAAGTGCTGGATCTACCCCCAGACCGCGCTGGACCGCTTTCCGGAGTCGAAGATCATTCGACCTTGCGAGCGCGGCGGGGTGGTGATCGAGGCGCGGGCGTATGCGGCGGGCGCGTTGATGTGGCTGCTCAGCGAAGGCGCGCAGGTGCAGCTGATTTCGCCGCCGACCTTGGTCGCCCAGCTCAAAGACCAGCTGCGACAGGCGGTGGCGCAGTACGATCAGGACTAAAAAAGGCGGCACGGGGCCGCCTTTTTTTAGTGCCTCAATTTTCAAGTCAAGTGCAACGATGATAACGAATCCTTGATAGTGGTCTAGGTTGTTAAGCCATGCGTTGGTA
>NZ_RHOG01000036.1 GCF_003946405.1 Lacticaseibacillus yichunensis
CTCGACGGCCCTCTGCTTCTCTTTTAGTGAGTACATTTAATATCATACCTGAAGTCCAACTTTTTGTCCGCACGCCCGCCCGCCGCCCTCTCAAATAATGTGACGGGGTCACACCAATCTACACCCTGCGCCCCAGATTGCCTCCTCTTGTGTATTCTCCGGGAATGAAACTATCCAGCAATGGCGGCGTACAACGCCAATTGCCGTACCCGGGGCATGCGACTCTCGAAAAAGTCCCTTAAAAAATGAAATCCGCATACCCGAGGTACGTGCGATATAAATTAGGTGCGACGTCCGGACTCTGAAACCGAAAATTTGTCTCGATTGGCAAGAAAAGTCGATCGTTGCGGTCTCAGGGTCTGCAATCGATTCTGGCGTCCGGACGCCGCAACATGAGTCCCAGCGACAGGAGTCTGTCACCGCTATCACCCAAGACGAAGCGTCACTCGAAACGACCGCTGCGCTTCCACCCCCAAAAGTGGCCAAAAAGAGCCGCCTCAATTTAGTCCCGAGGTCACGATAAAACCGCGTCATATCAACGTTTTTACGGCACAGCCATACTGATAACGACCCGTGATGCCAGACCCAACATACAAACCGCGCCAGACCAGCGTTTTTGCCAAACCATCCCGACCGGAGAATCGCTCTGAGTTGCACAGTCATGGTCAGTTGGCCATTATTCACTCGAACGCAACCGTTAAATCGCGTTTGGCCGAAGCATTGCTGGAAACCGCGTCACCACGCCGTTTTCGCCACGAAAAAAGCCGGCCATTACGCCGACTTTTCAAACATGAATGTGTCCAGCCACGCTGGATCTTTTTTCACCCCGAAGTAACACAACAGGCCCAGCAAGAGCGACCCACCGAAGTCTGCGAACAGATCGCCCATCGTGTCCATCAGTGCGAGCCGCCCGAGCAGCGGATGGGTGCCGCTCATCGTGCGCTGCATGTTCAGTCCAAGCAGGCCGTCGCCTGTGAATTCATAAAATTCCCAGAGCACGCCGACCATGGTGCCAAACGCCACCGCGAACAGCGCGAGCAGCAGCGGGCGCGTCCGCCGCAGTTGGTCGCGGCCAAGCAGCGCGCCGAAGATCGCGAGGCCAAGCCCCGCCAACATCGACGCGGAAAATAGATGCAGGAATTTATCCCAATAAGGAATATTGTAAAATTGCATCCCAGTGCCCAGTAAGACTGCGGTCAAAATGAAGAAATAGAAGATCGTCACCAAGATCTCTGGGAAGCGAAAATGGAAAGTGCGTTCCAAGAAACCTGGCGCTAAAGTGGCGAGGATACCGAACGCCACTTGCCCTAGCAACATCGCCTGCCCCGGATATGGCGGGCGCCCCATCGTAAGGAGCACGCCGCAGATGATCAGATAGGCGGCGGCCCCGACAAGATTGGCCCACCACAGTAGGCGTTTGATAAATGTCATAATCAAGACTCCTTTTCTTTTAGTCTAGCGGGCCGGCCAAACCGGCGCAAGCCTTGCGCTCCCCTTTTTACCGCAGACCAGTTATGATTAAGACGTATCAATCAGCTGATGGTAATTTACAAACAAAGGAGGTCGCAACATGCCACTCACATTTTTACCAGAGGAAACGGTGCAAGCGCAGAGCCGGCGCATCGCGGATGAGGTGCGCACGGCGCTGGGCATGACCCGTAGCCAAAACGACTATGTCAAAGAGGCCCCACTGCCTGGGGTCCCGGCGATTCAGATCAGCCTCGCGCAGGCCGCCGACCCGGACCGTTTCATTCGCTTCTACGATGATACGCAGGCAATCAGTGTGCCGACTTCCGGCGTGGTCGTCATTCACAATGACATCATCGCGCTTGGCCTCAACGACGGCATCAAGGACACGTATCTGATGCTGGTGCGCGATGGCAAATTATTGCGTAATCTAAAGTTGGAGCAGGCGATCTACTCGGGCTCCGAATTTGTGGACCTGGTCGCCAATGTCCTGCCAAACTGATTCGCACACCACAACACGGCCGCCTCGATGCGGCCGTTTTTGTGGGCAAAAAAAAACCACCATCGCTGGTGGAAAAGTTTGGGGGAACTTTTTTGGGAGTGTAAGTTAATGTGTAAGCTTAAGGCAATTTGATTACTGCCTTAACATGACTTCATTATAACAACGAACGTTTTTTGCCTATGCCAATATTTATAAAAATCGTTCCCAATAGTTGGAAAAGTGAGCCGTTCGTGTGCAGATATGCATCAACCGACGAACCCTGCACGAAAAAGATTTGGCAGCGCCAACATTCGCTTGCAGACTGACCAATTTTTCGAATCAACTAGGCCACCGATTTCAACGTCAGCGGCATCGGTCGTCGGCAACGGAAGCCAGTTCCCGTAAAGCCCACCCCACAAAAAAACGACCCGCTTTGCGCGAGCCGCCATTTTTGTCAAACTGATTACTTCTTGTCGAAACCGTACTTCTTGTTAAAGCGATCAACACGGCCATCAGCCTTGCTGAACTTCTGCTTGCCGGTGTAGAACGGATGGGAGTCGGAAGAAATTTCGACACGGACGAGTGGGTACTCGTTGCCGTCTTCCCATTCAACGGTTTCAGAGGAAGTCTTCGTAGAACCGGAGATGAACTTGTAGCCGGTCGCCGAATCCATGAAAACAACTGGATGATAATCTGGATGGATGCCTTGTTTCATAATGAATTTTCTCCTTTTGCCCTAAGTCATTGCCTGACCTAGAGATCGTTTATAGACAACTTCAAAATTTTACCACGCGGCTTGATGAAAATCAATCATCGAGCAATTCCACCTCGGCGCCGAGGCCGCGTAGCTTCATGATCACGCGATCGTATCCGCGCAAAATATTTTCCACCTTGGTGATCACCGTTTCGCCATCGGCCATCAGCCCGGCGATCATCAAGCTTGCGCCGCCGCGAATCTCCTCGGCGGTGACTTCGGTGCCCTGCAGATGCGCCGCGTGATGCAAAATGATCACATCATTTTCCACGGTGATGTCCGCGCCCATCCGTTCTAACTCCGGAATGTGGCGCACGCGCTTCGGGTAGATCGTGTCGACGATGATGCCCTCGCCTTCCGCCTTCAAAAGCAGTGGTGTGATCGGCTGCTGGAGATCGGTCGCAAAGCCAGGATATGGCATCGTTTTGATCTGCACCATTTTCAGATCGCCCGCAGGATACACGAAAATGCTGTCCTCGCCGACATCCATCACGACGCCCATTTCCTCGAGCTTGGCCAAAAAGGCGTCCAAGTGCTCCGAAATGATGTTCTTGACCTGGACGCCGTCGCCGATCGCCGCAGCCATTGCCAAATAAGTCCCCGCCTCGATGCGATCGGGAATGATGGTGTGGGCATTGTGCGCGGCCAGCTCCGGCACGCCTTCGATGCGAATCACATCAGTGCCGGCGCCACGGACCTGTGCGCCCATGTTGTTGAGGTACGTGGCGAGGTCGATGATCTCCGGCTCCTTCGCCGCATTTTCGATCACCGTCCGACCGGTGGCAGTGACCGCCGCCAAGATCACGTTGATCGTCGCGCCGACTGAGACCATGTCGAGGAAAATACGTGCGCCGTGCAGTCCCTCTTTTGGCGCAACGATCTTGATCGCGCCGTGCTCCTTGGTCACAGTTGCGCCGAGTGCCTCAAAGCCTTTGATATGTTGGTCGATCGGGCGCGGGCCAATGTCGTCGCCGCCGGGCAGCCCGACGACTGCCTCGCCGAAGCGGCCGAGTAGCGCCCCCATGAAATAATAGGACGCGCGCAGGCTCTTGATCTTACCGTTTGGCAACGGCACATTTTGAATATGGGTGGGGTCGATGTGCAACACACAGTCGTTAAAATCGGATGCGACATTCATCTCACTCAGAATGTCCATCAGGTTGTAAACATCTTGGATGAGCGGTACGGATTCAAGTGTGACCGGGGTCCGCGACAAAATTGCCGCCGGAATGAGCGCCACTGTACTATTCTTGGCGCCCCCGATCACGACCGTACCGGAGAGTTTCTTCCCTCCGTGGATCAGCATTTTTTTCATATTGATGTAGTCCTCAAAATTGATCGCGATAACGAGAAACAGACAGGCTGAAGCTGACCTGGAAAAAGGTGGTGATGCGCAAAAAAGCGCGGCTTCACGAAAAGTTGATACGCGTTCACTGGTATGTAGGCGCGGTAAGGTGCCGCTCGAGTTAGTCAGGTGCGAGGCCGCTTGGTGGCCAGATCTAACTGGCTCGTCTGCAAGCGCTCGGCGCCACACCCTATAGTCACTCATCGTTTAATGATAATGAACTGTGCGTAAAAACACAAGCGTCATTGAGCGTTGAGACCGCTTATTCGTTGGAAAATAGAAAAATTTCACAATTTTTGACTCGGCTCGCATCGCACAATAACCCGCTTCGCCCACATCAGGCAGCAAAAACACGCAGCTGTCGTTAAACGAGTCAAGCGGATAGGCCTCACCGGTAAACTAAATCGGCGACACATTTTTCAAAAACGCAACTACTCCTCAATAATCACGCGATCCCGTCAAAAAAACGACGCAGGCCAAATTTCTGCCCACGCCGTATTTTGCAATGCTTAATCAGAGAAGTCGCCGGCCGCCTTGATGAAGGCCTTGAACAGACCTTCTGGCTTGTTCGGACGGGACTGGAATTCTGGGTGATACTGAGCGCCGACGAAGAACTTCTTCTCTGGCAACTCCACGATCTCCATCAGGCGGTCATCCGGGGAAACACCAGAGAAGACCATGCCTTGTTCCTCCATCGCTTTGCGGTACTTCGTGTTGAATTCGTAGCGATGACGGTGACGCTTCTGCACTTCAGCCACGTCATCGTAAGCCGCTGCGGCCACCGAACCCGGCTTCAAAACACATGGATAAAGACCAAGACGCAAGGTGCCGCCGAGGTTTTTGACGCCGGCCTGATCCGCCATCAGATCGATGACTGGATCTGGCGTGTCCGGATGGCTTTCTGTCGAGCCGGCATCCTTGAGGTTCAAGACGTTGCGGGCAAATTCGACAGACGCCATTTGCATCCCCAAGCAGATGCCCAGGAACGGCACGTCATTTTCACGGGCGTATTTGATCGCCGCGATCTTACCTTCAAGGCCGCGATCGCCGAAGCCACCTGGCACCAGGATGCCGTCTGCGTCGCCCAGCAATTCCTCAGCATTTTCGTCGTTCACATCCTCGGCGAGCAA
Organism: Lacticaseibacillus yichunensis; assembly: GCF_003946405.1. GTDB lineage: Bacteria > Bacillota > Bacilli > Lactobacillales > Lactobacillaceae > Lacticaseibacillus > Lacticaseibacillus yichunensis. Next base: position 5,178 of record NZ_RHOG01000036.1, read on the forward strand.
GGTGTTGATCTCAACTTTGCTGTTCCAGAAGTAACCCGCCGACTTCAAGGCTTCGGCAACGGAAATGTACGCATCCTTGAGTTCGACATACTTGCCAACCAGCGCGATCTTGACGGTGCCTTGCAAATGCTCGATGCGTTCAACCAGATTGGCAAAGGCGCTCATGTCCGCCTTTGGCACATCGAGGCCAAAGTGTTCAACAACGCGTTCGTCCATGCCCTGGGCCTGCATCGCAAGCGGTACAGAATACAGAATCTTGGCGTCGCGGGATTCGATGATCTCGTTTTCGTCAACGTCGGTGAACAGCGCGATCTTCTTTTTCATCTCTTCGGTGACCGGTGCTTCGGTCCGCAAGATGAGCATGTTTGGCTGGATGCCGATGTTACGCAATTCCTTGACCGAATGCTGGGTCGGCTTGGTCTTCATTTCGCCAGCCGCATGGAGATACGGCACCAGCGTCGCATGGATGTAGTAAACGTTGTCGGCCCCGACATCATTTTTCATCTGGCGAATGGCTTCAAGGAATGGCTGGGATTCGATATCACCGACCGTCCCGCCGATCTCCGTGATGATCACATCGGAATCGGTCTTGGTCGCGGCGCGCATGATCTTCTCCTTGATCATGTTGGTGATGTGCGGGATCACCTGGACCGTCGCGCCGAGATATTCGCCGCGGCGCTCGCGATCGAGCACTTCCTTATAGATCTTCCCAGTCGTGACATTGCTGTACTTGTTCAAGTTGATATCGATGAAGCGTTCGTAATGGCCAAGATCAAGGTCCGTTTCTGCCCCGTCATCGGTAACGAAAACTTCCCCGTGCTGGTATGGGTTCATGGTGCCTGGGTCCACGTTGATGTAAGGATCGAACTTCTGAATCGTCACCTTCAAGCCGCGTTCCTTTAGCAGACGACCGAGACTAGCCGCGACGATCCCTTTGCCAAGAGATGAAACGACCCCGCCTGTAACAAAGATATACTTGGTCATATGAAAACTCCTTTGTGAATTTGTAGGGCTGGGAAAAAACAAAAAACAAGCTCCCCATTCAATCGAACAGGGAGCTTGCACGCGATCGGCTTTACAAAATAGTAAAGCGCCCAAGCAGTATAATAACGAAAATCCCCCAAGTCGTCAAGTGCAACATGGCGGCCTTGGTAAACCGCTTTCCGCCGCGGTGTGGCGCGCCTGAGTCCCGTTCGAGCCGGCCCAACGTCGCTGATCTGGGGAAAAAAGTTTTTGCGTTTGCCATTTGATTCTGCGTTGCCGAGCGATCCGGACACATTTTTTCACAAAGCAGAACCGCCGACTAATTCAAAAAAGCGGCCGATAAGCCGCCTCATTCGTACTGATAATCGAGTGGAAATCACTTGTTCAACAACTGCGCATGGGTTCCCGTAGCAACCAAGATCAGTGTTAGCGTCTCCTCATGGCGCTCATCAATCAAAAACCAATTTGGCTGAATATGAAGTTCCCTTAACCCCTTTAGATTACCGGTCAGCGCATGATCTTTCAGTTTTGCTAAGGTCAATGCATCGTCTTCACGTAATGCTTCGAGGACACGAATAAAGGCCTGCCTACTGTAATGCTTCTTAAAGAGAGCTTTTAATTGACGGTCAAACGCACTTACTCACTCAATTTTCATCTTCTTGTTCTTGGCTGATCGTCTTGATATAGTCCTCCAAAGGAATAGCTTTGGTGATTCGACCCGCATGCAGATCAGATAAGGATTCTTCTAAGGGCGTCAGACTTGTTGGAGTAAAGGGCAACGTATGCGTCCGTTCCAATTCTTTAAATGACATTGTGATAAACGTGGTCACATCAAGTCCCATCGCATTCAGATCATCTTGAACATGTCGTTTGAGTTCTGGATCAATTCTGACACTAATACGGTCTTCAGATTTCGTTGGCATATACGCACCTCCTCTCCAATATATTAACACGTCGGGTACACGTCGTAAACCCCACGGGTAAAAATATGCGTCTTGAAACACGACTCATGGTAAGACACGTCAAACTTTCTTGGCAAAAATCAATCCGTAAAAAATGACCGCGATCACTCGCGGCCACCAATTGCATTGTTAGTTATCGTCTTCGTCTTTATCGACTGGCTCGTTGGACTCGTCATCATCGTCGTCATCCGAGTCGTCATCGTCGTCATCATCGGCGCTGAAATCTGCGCCTGTGGGGTCGTCGTCTTCCTCATCGTCATCAACATCTGTATCGGCGAATTCGGCCAACTGTCCTTCGATTCCATCTGGCAACGCGTCATTAGTATCATCCGTGTCGTCGCTGTCATCGTCATTGGCCGCGGCGTCATTGTAATCGTCGCTGTCGTCATCAGAATCATCGTCATCATCGAAGTCGTCGTCGAGATCTTCGTCTTCCGGATCATCGTCGTTGTAGTCGATCACATCGTCGTCATCGGCAACGTCGGCCAAGAAGGCATTGACCTTCTTGCGCTTCTTGTGACGCGGTGCATCTTCTTCGTCTTCTGGATGGTTGACCTCTTCATCAACGGATTCGTATGGGTACCACGAACGCAGCCCCCAGACATTATCGCCAAGTGAGATGAAGCCGCCATCATCGTTCAGGTCGGTATAAAATTGTGGCAAACGGCCGCGAACTTCTTCATCGCTTTTTCCCAGAAAACTCTGGATCTCGTTCACGATATCGACGAAAGGCATGGTGTCACCTTTCTCCTCGAGAATGGCGTGTGCCACCTCGATCATGGACAGTTCTGATTTGTTCGCATCGGCAAATACGTCAAGTTTCAACCGGTACACGCCCTTTCAACAGTCTATTCCAAATAATACGCGCTCAAGCATTAAAAAGCAACCGCATGCGGTAGTCGCCGACGTGCTGGTTTTGGGCAAATAGTTGGTACTCGATATAGATCTCACCGGCCAAAGGCGCCGTGGTCATTCGCACATCCAGGCGCGGCGTCACCGTCTCCACCGGAATCACTCCAAATGGGGTGCGGTATTGCGTGAGCACGCGGCGCTCATTGGCAAAATGCAACTTGAGCTCGATGTCATCGTTCGCACTGCCGCGGGACAATTGGACCTCCCCGTTGCCGCGCAACTTGAGGGTCACCGGATAATTGGTGCCGGCCTCTTTGTCTTCTTCGCGGTAGCGGATGTAGAGGGTATCATTGAGCTGGACGAGTGTGCCCGGTTCGTCGAAAACGTGGTGTTCGGTGTCCCCGTCTTGTGTCACAAATGTTTCTAGATGGATGCTGATCGGCACCCCATGCGTCATGTCCAAATCGCTCACCCTTTCTCTTCCTTATTATACCTTATTCGGTCAAGATGGCAGAAAGTGTTGGCTTGCGGGTGGGCTCGGCCGGGAATTGGCTGGCGACCGAAGTAGAGCGCCCAGGCAACTTTGAGCCCGCACAGTTCACGGTCTCAAAGCTTGCCTTCGGTGTATGCGGCACAGCCGCCAACACCGACGAGGGGACTTGCTCTTGGCGTTAGGCATTTATGCCTTACGCCAAGACATGCGAAGCGAGCCATTCCCGGCCGAGCCCACCCTTATATCCAGCATTCAGGTAATTTGCGTCAAACTTGCTACGCCGCATATTCCGCGTATCTTGGGCCGAAGAAAAAAGAATTGCGTGCGCGCATTGAAGAATCATATGAGTCATAAAATGGCAGACAGCTTCTTAGCCAATGTCAAACCCTGGTCGCATTTGCGTATCTATATGATTGGGCAGGCAGCACACGCCACAACCTGTCGGCGCCACAACTCGCGGTGCGCCATTTCTATCATACGGAGAGCGCCGCAATTATCATCTGGCACGTTCTGCTTGGTGAACCGGTGTCCACAACTTCATATTGGCGAGAAACCACTCAATAGGGGGAAAATTTCTAATCGCAGTCAATTCAGTGCTGAATTCAGGTTGGGCTTCATTTACCCTCTGCAAGGTCAAGTTTTCCCCTATTGAACCCGGTTTATCGGGCAAAAGGTGGTGGCAGCGTGGGCTGCTTCCTCTATAATAGGAAGCGTAACGGAAAGGTGGGGCGGCCGTGGAGATCGCTGGCCAAACAGTTGGGGTGCTGCGGCAGGACTTTGCGCCGGGGCAAGCGTCACTGAGTTTTGCGCATACGAATGCACTGCTGATGCGGCCGCTGGCGTTGCCCAATGTGATCGCACATTTTTGGACCGCGGCTGATACCGTGATTTTGGGTCTGCTGGATCAAAGGCTGCCGGGCATCGCACAGGCGCGCCAGGCGCTGGCGGCGCAAGGTTATGAGTCGTTTTTCCGCAACTCGGGTGGCCTTGGCGTTGTCGCAGATGCCGGCGTGCTGAATGTGTCGCTGTTCGTGCCGCCTGCCCAAGTGCCGACAATCACGGCCGGCTATCAGTTGATGGCCGACTGGATTCAAGAAGCGCTGCCCGAATGCCCCGTTGAGATCGGCGAGGTGCCGCATTCCTATTGCCCCGGCAGTTTTGACCTCAGCATCGCCGGCCGCAAATTCGCCGGGCTGGCCCAGCGCCGCAATAGCCGCGGCGTGGCCGTGATGGCGTATCTCAGCCTCAATGGCGACCAGCTGCGCCGCGGTCAGCTCATGCACGATTTTTACCAAAGCGGCAGTGGGACGCCGCCGACTTATCCAGATGTCCAGCCCGCCACCATGACGACGTTGGCCGATGAACTGACGGCGCCGCTAACGACGACCGAGCTGATTGCCCGGCTGATGGCGGTGTTGAAAACAGACGGCGCCCGCATCGACGCCAGTTTGCCGGATCGATTGCACGACCCGGCTTACCAAGAAGCGCTGGCCAAAGCGGCGGCACAACTCGCCGCGCTCAATCAATAAAGGAGAGAACTCATGGCACTTGAATTATTACCGCGCGAAAAGGTGTTTCGCGACCCGGTTCATAATTATATCCACGTGCGTTATCGCGTGATTCTCGATCTGATCGACACGCCGGAGTTTCAGCGGCTTCGGCGTATCAAGCAGTTGGGCGTGGCGAGCTTTGTTTTCCAAGGCGCCGAGCACACCCGTTTCACGCACAGTCTCGGGGTTTATGAGATCACTCGGGAGATCTGTGACAATTTTGCCATCAATTACCCGAGCCAAACGCCGGGCGATGGCTTGTGGGATGACAGCGAGCGGTTGGTCGCGGAATGTGCGGCCCTGCTCCACGACATCGGGCACGGCCCGTATTCCCACACGTTCGAGCACATTTTTGACACGGACCACGAGGCGATCACCCGCCGCATCATCACGGATCCTTCGACCAACATCAACCGCATTTTGCGCAACGTCGACGAGACCCTGCCGGAAAAAGTGGCCAGCGTGATCGACCATACCTACCCCAATCCCCAGGTCGTGCAAATGATCTCCAGTCAGATCGACGCGGACCGAATGGATTACCTGTTGCGCGACGCCTATCACACCGGGACCAATTACGGCCTGTTCGACCTGACCCGGATTCTGCGCGTGATGCGGCCGTACAAAGACGGCATCGCGTTTGACGCGAATGGCATGCACGCGGTGGAAGATTATATCGTATCGCGATTTCAAATGTATCAACAGATCTATTTTCATCCGGTCAACCGCGGGATGGAAGTCGTCCTGATGCGGCTGCTTGAGCGGGCGAAAAAATTGTATGAGGCCGGCCGGTTCGACAGCGCGTACAATCCCCGGCTGTTGATCCCGTTTTTCGAGCATGAATTCGACCTGCCGGATTACCTCAAGTTGGACGATGGCGTGCTCAACACCTACTTCACATACTGGCTGGATTATCCCGATGGCATCCTCGCCGATTTCGCGGGCCGCTTTTTGAACCGCCGACCACTTAAATCCGTCAGCTTCACCGATGACACGGCCAAGCTCGTGCCAATTCTGCGGGAGCTGGTCGATCAAGCCGGCTTTGACCCGGATTATTACACGGCGGAAAATGATAGTTTTGATCTGCCCTATGATCAATATGATCCGTCCAGCGCCAATCCCAAGACGCAGATCGAGATCATGCAAGACGACGGCACGCTGGAGGAGCTTTCGACGTTATCGCCACTGGTCGCGGCCATCAGCGGCAAGCAGACCGGCGATAAGCGGCTCTATTTTCCAAAGGTGATGTTGTCGACGCACGAGTTTGACCTGTTCGCCGGCACGTACCGGGCGTTTCAGCGCTATGTCCTCAACGACAGCCTGATCGACCCGGGGCCGGCAGAGACTGACTGAGGATGATGCCGATTCTCTGGCCACAAAAATAGAGCTGAGCAGTTGCCTCAGCTCTGGGCGACGCGCTTCGCACCCTTCCCCAGTTGGGCTCCGCCGAGCAGGGGGGGACATCTAACTGTCTCGTGCACTCGAGGCATAGGGCGCCTCAAGCACCCGAGCCAAGTTAGCTGCCCACCCCTGAACGCTCGGCTTCGCACCCTTCCCCAGTTGGGCTCCGCCGAGCAGGGGTGGGACATCTAACTGTCTCGTGCACTCGAGGCATAGGACGCCTCAAGCACCCGAGCCAAGTTAGCTGCCCACCCCTGAACGCTCGGCTTCGCACCCTTCTAGTTGAGCTTCGGCCCGCATGGCGAGGTCATCTAGTCGACTCGCCAGCCCGCGGACCCACGCATCCTTACCAGTTGGGTTCCGGTGCGCATGGTCGAGACATCTAGGTACGCCCATCACTCGATGGCTAAATGCGCCATCAAGCGCTGGGCTAGCCTAGCTGCTCGGCCATAAGCGCGCACCTCCACACCCTTACCTCATTGTGCGTTCTGTCCTGCCAGCCACTGGGCGACGCCGTAGCGGTAGGTTGGGCGCTTGAGCTCGGCGGCCGCGCTGGTCAGCGGCATCAACATCAAGGTGTTGAAATCCTCCAGGGGCGGCTGGATAATCTGAATATTGGAACAGGCATAAAAAGTCGCCGGATGATAATACGCCGTTTCGCGATGATGGGAATAAAAATATTCCGTCGCACGGCCCAGTCGTGCCCCGATCTCGACCTTGATGCCGAATTCTTCCATCAGCTCACGGGCTAAGGTCTCCTCATCCGATTCGCCGGCCTCGACCTCGCCGCCCGGCAAGAACAGGGCGTGGTTCGGCGCACCGAGCACCAATAGCCGTTTGCCGCTTGGATCCGGAATCACCCCGTACACCCCGACCCGCAATTTATAATCGAGTTGAGGGTCGCGTTTGCCAAAGACTGGATCGGTCATATTGTCCCTCCTGCCGCGGCCACAGCCGCCTATTTACTGTCAGTATACCGATTTGTTTTACCAGAAGGAAGTGAGAAAGTGTCTCCGATCACCTGGGGCCTGCTTGCCCTGTTTTTCGTTTTCAGTTTACTGTTCGGGTTCAGTTTTGGCCTTGAGCCGCGCCGGTTGCTCAATGGCTGGCTATTCACCGGTTGGCTATTGGCGCTTCTGGCGCTGGCCGCCGATGTGATTCTTGAATCCGGCAACATGCTCCTCATCGCCGTCACCGGCACGCTGTTCGTCATTTTTATTCTCGTGATCAGTGTCATCTTCGCGCTTCACTTGGTGTGGCTCCTGTGGAACGCGTTTGTCGTGTGGCGGCGCGAAGGGCACAGCTTGGGCAACATGCTGACGCTCCTGCTGGCCGCGGGACTGCTGCTCCTGGAACTCGGGGCGACGATTGGCCGTCAGTATCTGCCCGACCCACTTTACAACGCGCTTGGCTTTTTCTTCGTGTTCACGATCGCGTATGAACTCCTGTCGCTGTACAATTTTTTGACGGTGCTGGTCCTCTACAACCTCGTGCGCCCGCGCTACAACAAGGATTACCTGATCGTACTGGGCGCCGGCCTGCTCAATGGCGACCAGGTCTCCCCCCTGCTGGCGGCCCGGATCAACGTCGGTATCCGCTTTTTCAATAAGCAGGTCAAGCGTGGGAAAAAGCGGCCCAAGTTACTTTTTTCTGGCGGTCAGGGCGCTGATGAAAAATTGGCTGAGGGTCTGGCCATGCAGCGCTATGCGATCGATCAAGGCGTTGCGCCCGAGGACACGCTGGTCGAGGACCGCTCGACCACGACCCTCGAAAACATGCGCTACTCTGCGGCATTGATCGCGCAAGAAAACGATGGGGCCCCATTCAAGGCCGCATTTTTCACGAATAATTACCACCTATTTCGCGCCGGTCTGTACGCCAAGGAAGCCGGATTGAAGGCAAACGGGGTCGGAGCCGAAACGTCCTTTTACTTTCTGCCCAACGCCGTGATTCGCGAATACCTCGCACTTGTGATGATGCACAAGCGCAGCCATCTTGTGATCCTCGGCCTGATCACCTTGGGCGCCATCCTCACCTTCATCGGCGGGGCACTATAACCCCCAAAAATAGAGCCGCCATTTCGCAGCGATCACGCGAAATGGCGGCTCTATTTGGCTCAATTTTTCTTGGCGCGCCGATGCCAGAAAGAATACTTACTGTGCAAAAGCGCCTTGGCCACCGCCCGATAATCCTGGCGCGGCGCATTTTCCGGCGGCCGCCCGCCGAATTCCTGCGCCTCATACACCGTCGTCAACCGGGCCAGCGCCGAGCCACTTTGCAGGTGGGCGTCCACCCGCGCGGCATAAGCCTGCAAACTCTGCTCAGCCGGCCGGCGCGTCACCTGGCGCAGGGTCCCAAGCAGCCAGCGATACCGCCCGGCAAAATTGCGCGTGGTCAGCCCGCGGCCCAAAACCAAAAGCAGCAATGCCGGCATCTTCGGCAACAGGAGCAATAACCCCACGACCAGCACGATGACCAGCGCGATCAACCAACCGCCATTCAGCCGACTAGTTGATCGGGTGCGCGCCGTGGCCGCCGAACTGCTGGCAGATGAAGACGAGGCGACACTGCTGGACGAGACCCTGGTATTACTGCTACTGGATGCGCTCGCCGCCGCGCTGCTGGAGGAGCTGGCGGCGTCATCCGCAGTGGCTTGCGGTTCGGCGGCGTTGTAAAAGCCCGGCGTCGGCTCAAATGGCAGCCAGCCGTACTCGCCGAAATACACCTCCGGCCAGGAATGCGCGTTGGCGTTGGTGACCGTGTAGATGCTTTGGCCATTGTCCGCCGTGCCGGTCACACTGCCGGCATTGAAGCCCTTTGCCCAGCGCGCCGGAATCCCCAGCGTCCGCAGCATGATCACCATCGCCGTGGAAAAATTATCGCAGTAGCCGATTCGTGAGGTGAACAGAAAATAATCCACATAATCGCGACCCTTTGGCGTATTCGGGGTATCCACTTTGGAATAGACGAACTGCGGATCCATCGACAGAAAATCTTCGACGGCCTTCACCTTGGCGTACTGCGTAGTCGCGTTTTTGGTCACCTTTTGCGCCAGCGTCCGCACACGCTTCGGGACTGTGCTCGGCACAGCCAGCTCATCACTGAAGCCGATCGTTTCCACCTCGCTGACGGCCTCGAGTCCCACCACCGTCACCGGTTTGGCGCGTTGGGTCATTTCCATCCGCGACACCCCGCTGTTGAGCAGGCGCTCGCTATCGTTATCAAAATACAGATCACGCCACGACCCAGGCTCCGAGTCCGTGATGGTCAATTGGCCATATGGCAGCGGCGTGTACTCATGGCCGGATTCAGCCGTGATGATCACACTGGTCCCGCGCGTCGGATAGGTCAGCGAAGCGGCCTCATCTTCCACCACCAAGCCCGTGGCGTTGCGCCCAAGCGACCGCCCGTAATCCCCGCGATTCCAGCGCAAGCGGCGATTGTTCCAGCCGCGGCCCGTGTAATCGGTCTTGACCTCGACGCGCATGTAATTGGCGTCGTCTTCCTGAACCTCCAGCACCTTGGTCGTGTCGTCGTACACCGGCCCGCCCAGCGTCTCATCGTTTTCGGTGAAGCCGGTGCGCGCCCCGCGTTGGGCATACGCATTCAATTTTTCAAAAAATCCGGCGTCGTTGAGGCGATTGCGGACTTCGACCGTCGCGTTGGTGAGGCGGTCATTGAGCGTGCCAGCCAAAAGTGGGAGGCCGCCTGCCACGACTGCGGCGAGCACCAAGGCCACGATGCGTCCGTTGCGGCTGGCCAGGGTGCCGTGCTGCCAAAGCGTCATCAGAAGGACCGCCACCAGCAGCTGCACATAGGCCGCGCGCTGATCCGTCCCGCCGAAGATGGTGACTGCGGTGAGATAGGCAAAAACCGCCAGCGCTGCAATCAGATATTGGCGCCAAATGATTGTGAGTAACCCAAGCGCGATCGTCAGAAGGAGAACTAGCGACACGCTGAGCACCGTGGGCATGTCGATGCCGCCCGTGGTGAAAAATGAATACCCGGTGGACCACAGGACCGACACATACCGCTGTGCCCAGCCCAGCGTCAATCCGCGATCCAGCGGCACCAGGCGCCACAACCCGATGATTGTGCTGGCCGCGCCGATCAGCACGGGCACCGGCCACCGTTGCGGGCGCAAACTCGCCCACACGATCATCGCCAAGTCGATCGCCCCGACCACGTAAAGCACCCGCGGCTGGCTGACCGCGTTGATCTCAAGATACGGCCCGAGGAAGATCAGAAGGAGCCAGCCGGTAAAGACTGCGGCCAGCCATTTCGTCAGCGTCTTTTCATGCCGCATTGCCGCCGCCTCCTTCCACGATCGTCGCCCAGCTCCCGGCGGAAATGGTGGCCTGCACGCGCCCTTTTTCCCCACGCGAAAGTTGGACCAGAATCACCGGCCGTTTTTCGGCGATCGCGCCGAGGCTGGCAACGGTCATGTCCGCGCTGGCAAAAATGATGAGGCCTTGTTGCGGTAAAGTGGCCAACTGCGCGACCTCGGCGTGGGCCACCGGCGCCAGTGTCGCCAGAGCGGCCCCAGTTGGCACGGGATGAATCGCCTCATCCAGCACCACTGCATTTTGCCAAAGGTCGCCACGGGTCGACAACGTCACAAAGACCCCCAGCAGATTTTCAAACAGTGGCGCGTCCTCGGCCAAAAGCACGCCTTGCCAATGCGGCCGCTCTTCCGGCTCATCCAGGCGCACGATCATTTCGTCGCGCTTGGCCGTCGCCTTCCAATCGATTGCATTCACCGGATCGCCCGGCACATATTCGCGAAACGCGCGCAGGTCAAAACTCGGCGCATCCCCGCTCGGCGCATTCTGATTGAGCAGACGCGTCAGCACCCCATGCACGGCGCTGCTCAAGGCCAACTCCCGCCGCGGCCCGACAACAAGCGGCTCGCGCAATTTCAGCCCACGCCGTTTTTCCGTCCAGCCGAATGGATCGCCGCACACAACGCGCAGCGGCAGGGCCTCATAGCGGCCGCGCGCCAATGGCTTTGGTAACATCGCCTGAACCGGCCGGCCGACATATGCCTGGCGCGCCAGTGTCTGTTTTCCCTGCCGAAGCGCCAATAGCGGGAAAAAGCCGGGGCCAGAGAGGGTCAGTTGCGGCCCCGTGGCATCATCGGCGGCGGTCGTTTCATCGCCACTTGCGCGCAGCGTGCCCAGCGGCCACACCAAACTCAGCGCCAGGATCAACGCGACCACCATGGCAGCATCTGTGACCAGCCAACTGGTCGCGGAATTGAAAATAATGCCAAAACTTGCGATCAGCGCCAAAATGATCAGCGCGGCGCCATTTTTCAGCCAGCTGCGCAGATGCATGGCGTCACCCCCTGGTCGGTGCGGGAATCTGGCGCATCAAGTCGCCGAGCACCACTTCCGCCCGACTGCGCACGCCGGGGTGCAGCAGAACGCGATGGCAATACACCAGCGGCACCAGACGCTGGATATCATCGACTGTCACATAATCGCGCCCTTCTGTCAGGGCCAACGCGCGGCTGGCACTTTCAAGCGCAAGCACCCCACGCGGCGATACGCCAAGCCGCATCCGTTCATCCGTGCGCGTGGCCGTGGCGATCTGAAGCATGTATCGAAGCAGGCTCTCACTGATCTTCACCTGCTTGACCGCCTCCTTGAGCGCCGCCACATCCGCGATCGAGAGTAATGGCTCAAGCGCGTTGACCCGTGCCTGCGTGTCCGGCCGATCGAGTAGCGACAACTCCGCATCGAAGGTCGGATACCCGATCATCAGCCGCATCAAAAAGCGATCCAGCTGGGCCTCCGGAAGCGGATAGGTTCCTTCAAAGTCGTTGGGATTTTGCGTCGCCATGACAAAAAAGTCAGCGGACAACTCATGCGTGCGCCCATCCAGCGTCACCCGCCGTTCGCCCATCGCCTCAAGTAGGGCCGCTTGGGTCCGCGGCGTGGCCCGGTTGATCTCATCCGCCAGCAAAAACGTGGTGAACACCGGCCCGGGTTGAAACTCGAATTTTTCCGTGCCCCGATTGAAAATAGAGACGCCCACAATGTCACTGGGCAAAAGGTCCGGGGTGAACTGAATCCGCTGAAACGGACTGGCCAGCGTTTTCGCCAAGGCCCGCGCTAACGTCGTCTTGCCAACGCCCGGCATGTCTTCAAACAAAATATGCCCGCCGGCAAGCATCCCCGCCAAAGTGAGCTGAATCACCTCGCGTTTGCCCACGATCACCGTCTCGATCTGGTCCAAAACGGCATCGATCTGCCGCTTAGCTTCCGCACTGTCCATAAGCGCACCTCCAAGTGTCTCTGCCTTTATTTTCATAGAAGCAACACAAGAATGCAAGCGATTGCAATTTTTTAGGGTGCGGAGCGCGGCGTTTAGGTCTGAGCAGCTAGTTTGGCCTGGGCGCTTGGGGCTGGTCTTAGCCCCGAGTGACTGGGTCAACTAGATGCCTCAGACCTGCCGCGCGGAGCCCAACTGGAAAGGGTGCGGAGCCGAGCGCTTAGGGGTGGGCAGCTAACTTGGCTCGGGTGCTTGATGGCGCATTTGGCCATCGAGTACCCGAGCCAGTTAGATGTCCCACCCCTGCTCGGCGGAGCCCAACTGGAAAGGGTGCGCAGGCCCGCGGGATGGTGGGGCCTCGCCACTAGACAGAAAAAAGCCGGCCAGGAATTTCTTCCCGGTCGGCCATCTCATCGATCAAGCGCCAGCATATACAAAACCTTGCCGCTTCTCACTCTGCCGCCAAAAACCCATGCTCCAGCACATCAAGATACTTCAGCACATCATCCACCAGCCATTCGAGCTCCGCCACCTTGGCGTTGGGATGCGCGTCTAAAAACGGCCGCGCCTTGACCTCGATCAGATTGGTGATCATGGAAAACAGCTCGCGCACCGTCTGCTCGGAAACATCCGGCCGTATTTTCATCCGCGCCAAGACCGGCGTCATCAGATCCGTCTGGGCAAACGTCATCTCCGATTCAAACAGCTTGTGCACCCGTGCGGCCAGGTCCGCGGGCATGCGTTCGCCGCCCCACAAATTCATCCCAAGCGCGAACTCATCCTTAAAATCGACCTGCATCTTGATCTTGTACTCCAGCGCCCGCCGAATCATCGCCTTCAGATCTGGGGCGTCGCGCCAGACACTGAAGTCCGCCGCCGCGTTGAGCCGAGTGAAGACCATTTTTGCGACATGCACGTAGAGGTTAGCCTTGCTCCCGAAATAATGGAAGATCAGGCCCTTGGAGACCTGCGCCTCGCGTGCGATCACATCCGTTTTTGCCTGGTGAAAGCCCAGCGTTGCAAATTCGTGCAGGGCCGCCGCCTCAATGCGCGCCACTTTTTCCGGGTCGCGCGGGGTCTCAGTCGTTTCTGTCATTATGCCGCTCCTAATTCATCGTGAGGTCGCGCCGCCTGTATGCGAGATACCCCAGCACGAACAGCACGCAGGCCAGCACCGTCATCCAGCAGACTGGCGCCCACTGAATCGCCTTGACCGGTACCTCATTGACCCAGCCATACGGGGTCAGGCGCGTCGCCCATGTTGGAAAATCGAGCAGTGGGCCAAGATACAAGGAGATCACACCATAAACTGGCAGAATCCACACCAGCGACTGAAGCCGAGGCAAAAATCCGACCAAAAGCGCCCCGATACTGCAGACCACCAGCAAGGCCGGCCAAAAACCGATAAAGCCGCGCAGATAGTGAGCCGCACTGATGGTCACCGTTGCGGAACTGGCGCCGGCAATGATCATGCCCAGCAGTGCGAGCAAGAAGCTGAGCGAGCCGACAACCAGCCCGTGGCCAGCAAAACTGGTAAACAGGCGCAGCCGAGAGATCGGCGCAGCATGTTGCAATTCCAGGTACCCTTTTTTCTCATCATTGTTCAGGCGCAAGATCGTCAGAAGTGCCGGAATCGTGGCGACCACCACGAAAACGATCGTCAGTTTGTTCGCCATCGCCAAAATGATCGCCTTGTTCGCTGCATCCGTCCCAGCGCCGCCCAGCAACTTCGACAAGGTCGGATTGGCCTTGGCCAGATCGCCGACCGTGCCGAAGATCGAGCCATACGAGACGCCCAACAGGAACATCCCGATCAGCCAGATCCAGGTGCTGGTGCGCTCAAGGCGGGCCAGCAAACTCAGCGGTCCCTGCAAAAAGCGGCTTGCGCGCGCCCGGCCAGCCCGCGGCGTGATCAGCCCGGCGCCGATATCGCGGGAGGCGGCCAGCGCAATGGTGACGGCCAGGACGATCACGCTCATCCCCAGCATCAGCGCCAGCGGGGTCCACACATTATTCGTGTAGAGTTCCATTTTCTCGATCCAGCCAAAGATCGTCCACCAAGTCAGATCCGGATCTTGAATATCGGTGCCCATTCGCGCAACGAACAGAATCCCCAGCCAGCTGTAGCTAAGAATGGTGGCGCTACGGGCATTGCTGACGACCTGCGAAAACAGCAGGGCGAAGGTCCCGAACATAAAGCCAAATGCGGCAAGGCCAAGGCCAAACAACCAGTTGCCAGCCGCATCAGCCCCTGGCATGTTCGCGGCCTGAAGCCCAATCGCCTCGATCACCCCGGCCGCAACATTGATGATGGCCAGCTCCGCGATCGCGGCCAAAAGTGGACTCTGCCGCCCGACCGCATGCGCGAGCAGTAGCTCACTCGTGCCCGTATCTTCTTGCGCCCGCGTGGCATGCACCGCAAAATACAGATTCATCATGGCGGCAAACAGGCCCATGAAGACCATCATTTCACTGCCATAAATCATCGCCGTGGTGTAAGGTTTGGTCGCGGTGAACGGACCAAGCAGAGACACCATCGCCGGCGTGCGCAGCGTTTCGGCGATGGTGTTCATCGCCTTTTGCGTCCCATAGATTCCGCCGAATTTGGCAGCGGCCACCGCCATCAAGCCAGCGAGGCCAAGAATCCACAGCACAATTTTCAACCAGTCGTGGCGCAGGTTCAGCTTGGTCAGCGCCAGCGTGTTTTGCGCCTTACTGCTGTTCATGGCCATCGCCCTCCTGATTGTAATACCGCAGGAACAGGTCCTCCAGCGTCGGCGGGGTGCTTTGTAGCTGGGTGATCCCAAGTGGCGTCAGCGCGGTCATCACCGCCCCGAGCTGATCGGCATCCACCGAGAACGTGGCCTGCGTGGCGGACTTGGCTGTGAACTGATGGACCGCCGGCAATTGCTTGATGGCGGAAAGGTCCTGAGCGGTCACGACATGCACCGTGCTGCGGCTCAACTGCTGCATCGCTTCCAGGCTCCCAATCTCAATGATCTCCCCTTGGCGAATAATGGCGATCCGATCACACATCCGCTCGACTTCGCTGAGAATGTGCGACGACAACAGCACACTTTTCCCCGCAGCCTTCAGCGCCAGCACTTCTTCCTGGAAAACTTCCTCCATCAACGGATCCAGTCCACTGGTCGGCTCATCGAAGATGTAAAGCTCAGCATCACTGGAAAAAGCAGCAATCAACGCTACCTTTTGCCGGTTCCCCTTGGAATAGGTGCGCGCCTTCTTCGTCGGATCGAGGTCGAATTTCTTGATCAGCGCATCCGTTTTTTCGGAATGGGCCTCGCCATTGAGCCGCAAAAGAAAATCGATCACCTCGCCGCCGGTCAGATTCGGCCACAGATAAACATCCCCCGGCACATAAGCGATGCGCTTGTGAATGCCCACCGCCTCCGCCCAGGCGTCCTCGCCAAAAATCGTCGCCGTGCCAGCAGTCGGCTTCAAAATCCCAAGCAGCGTGCGAATCGTTGTCGACTTCCCGGCGCCGTTTGGGCCAATGAACCCAAACACCTCACCTTGATGAATGCTAAAGGAAATATTCTTCAGCGCCTCAAACTTCCCAAACTTCTTCTGCAGATGATCAATGGTCAATACGTCAGCCATCATCCTCGCCTCCAACTTCAATTGATGACAATAGTGTGCAACCGTTTGACTGCCGGGTCAATAACTATCGAGTCAACAAACGACCCGCAAAAAAGCCCGCCACAGAGCCGTTTTGACTCACCAAATTTTTCCAGTCAATCGTAGCACGGCAGAGGTAGCGGATGCCATTGAGGAGATTGGGAGGATGGCGATCACATGCCGGGCGAGGAAGACGTGTCGTGTTAAGGTAATGTGAGAGAACGTTGCAGCTAAGATATTGTTTGCCGGATTGTCTGCGTCGACGCAAAATGGTGGACACTTTTTCACAACGCGAAGCCTTGGTATGGAAAACATACCACCAGATGAACAATAGAACCTCAAACAGAGGGTGGGCTCCGGCGTTAACTCTATCACCACGAGTCCAGGTCCGAACATGTTTTCCATGCCCAGCGCTGTGGCGGTTTAGTATAATAGAAGAAAAAGGGGGAAACAATTTTGCTTAATGAATTCAAAGCCTTCATCACCCGCGGCAACGTCCTCGACATGGCAGTCGGCGTCATCATTGGCGGTGCCTTCACCGCACTGGTCGGCTCGCTGACCAAGAACCTGATCAACCCAATTCTCTCCATGTTCACCAGCGCCTCGAATCTGGCGAACTTGAGCTTCACCGTGCTCGGCGCGAAATTTACATACGGGGCATTCATCAACGATATTATCAATTTCCTGATCATCGCCTTCATCGTGTTCCTGATCGTGAAAGCCGCCAACCGCGTGATGCCAAAAAAAGAGGCTGCACCGGCTGGCCCGACCCAGGAAGAATTGCTCGCAGAGATTCGCGACCTGCTGGCAAAACAAGACGCCACCAAATAACTGACCCTATTTTCCACGACATAAAAAGACGGTGCCCCCTGTGATCAGGAGACACCGTCTTTTTTATGGACCGGGACAACAACTGTTATTTGCCGGCCAAATCAAAACTATTTTTCAACCGCCTGTAGCTTCTGGTTGTCATCGAGCTGCGAAACGCCCATCTTGTGGAGGCGCTGAAGCAGTTGCATGCTCAGCCACAGCAGGATCAAGGAAACAACCGCGACCATGATCAGGAAGCCGACCGCGCCGGTGACTGTCCCGCTGGCGATGCCGCCGGTGATCGCCTGACGGAAGCCGAGGATCGAATAACTCATCGGCAGGAACGGATGAATCACGTTGTAGAAGTGGTTCGTGATCTCAAGTGGGAAGGTCCCACCGGCACCGCCAAGCTGCAGCATCAACAGCACCATCGCGATGAAACGGCCCGGATTGTCCAGCAGCATCGACAAGAACATGACGAGGTACATCGACGCGAGACTAAACAGAATCGCGAACAGATAGAACAGCCCGACATGATCGACATTGAGGCCGCCCACCATGATCAGCGTGGCCTCAACGACCGCCATCCCAACGGCTACGATCCCGCCGACTGCGATCTTCGAGAAGAACCAGCCGGTCGCCTTGCCATCTTTACGCGACACTTTGCGAATCGGATAGGCAAAATTAAAGACCAGTGCGCCTACATACAGCGCCAGGGACAAAACGTAAGGGGCCAGCGCGTGACCATAGTTGGCCACATAGCTGTAATGCTTTTGCTTCGTCACCGTCGGATCGGCAAACATATTTGCCGTTTTGCTGGTCAACTTGACGCCATTGATGGTTTTCGCACCATCGCCGAGCTTGGTCGCCAATTCCTTAGACCCAGAAGCCAGCTGACTGGTGCCGGCGTTCAACTGCTTATTTTTCGCCGTCAACTGCTTGGCGCCGCTATCGAGCTGGTCAACCCCGGACAAAAGCGAAGGAATCTTGCCGTTCAATGTGGTCAAGCCAGTTGTGAGCTGCTGAGACCCATCGGCCAACTTGGTCAGGCCCGCTGTCAGAGTTGGCATCTTGGCACCGACCTGGCCGAGGCCTGCCCCGATCTGGTTTGCGCCGCTGGTCAATTCTGCGGACTTGGCGGTCAAGACTTGGCCCCCTGCCGCGAGTTGGCCAAGGCCATTGACCAGGGCCGGCACCTTGCTGCCCATGGTATTGACGCCACTGGCCAGCTGTTGGCTACCACTGCGCAAGGACGCAGAGGATGCGGCCAGCTGCGAGCCGCCTGCCCGCAGCGCGCTACTGTTGGCGGCGAGCTGCTGGAGGCCGGCATTGGCCTGGCTGATGCCAGCGCCAAACGCGGTGTAGCCAGTGGCCAACGTTGCCAGGCCTGTATCAAGGGACGAGGCGCCAGCGGTCAGTTGCTTGCTGTTGCCGTTCAATTCGGCGGCCCCGGCTTGTGCGTCATCGATGCCGGCGATCAGCGTCGGCGCCTGGTCGGCCAAAGTATCAAGGCCGGCACTCAGCTGACTGCTGCCACTGGTCAGCCCTGCGATCATTAAGCCAGAGGTCATCTGGTACGTGGACAGCGCGCTGTAATCTTTTTTGACTGAGGCGAGTTGCGCTAAAATCGCGTCAACGTCATCGCCGATCGACGGGTTGCTTTCCTTCAGCGCCGTCAACGCATCCGCCGTTGCCTGATAGTCGCTGGTCAAAGATGCGGCACCAGTTTTCGCATTGGCGTTGGCCTCTTTCAAACTGCCCGCGACCTTGCCCAGCGTCTGCGCCCCACTTTGGAGCTTCGAAACGCCGGCCGGCAATGCGGCGGCTTGTTCTTTCATCTGGGTGAGGCCCTTGTTCAAGGACGCAACGCCACCGGTGTAAGCCGTCAACCCGCTAGCCAACGTTTTCGCCCCGGCCGCCGCGCTCTTGATGCCTGACGCGATGGTGGTGTTGTTTTTCGCCAGCTTGCTGACTCCGGCGGCTGCCTGATCCGTGCCGGCGGTGTATGTTGCCACATTATCGGTCAGGCTGTCGGTGCCCTTGGTGTACTTGGCCACGCCGTTGTTCAGGCTCGTGGCCCCTGCGACCAGTTGCTTGATGCCGCTGGAAAGTGGGCCAACCGCCTTGTTGACAGTGGTCAGGCCATTAACGACCTTGTTGGTGCCGGCCGTGTATTCGGTCACGCCGCTCGCCAACGTCTGCCCGCCATCGACCAGCTTCGTGATATCCGGCAGCATCGGCGTGATCTGGGCGTTTGCGGAATTGATCCCGTTCGTCAGGGTCTGACTGCCATCCGCCAATTGTTTCACCCCGCTTTGCAGGGGGCTGGTGGAAACTTGCAGCTCCTCGATGCCATCCTTGACCTTGGTGACGCCCAGCGTGTACTGCTTGACGCCATCGCTCAGCGTGGTGGTGCCATCATTGAGCTTGCTGGCACCCTTGGCCGCGGTGGTCATCCCCTTGCCCGCGGTCTCGATCGACTTGAAGACTTGGGTTGAAAATGCATCCGTGATCTGTGTCCGGATCTGCTTGTCCAGCGCCGTGACCCCGATGCCCGAGATCACCTGGCTCAAATAATTCAGCGAGTCGTTGGTCTCATATTTCAGCTGCATCTTCTTTGGGTTCGCATCCATCGCCGTGGCCACATTTGCCGAGGCATTGGCCGGAATCGTGACAACCGTGTAGTACTTGTTGTCCTTGAGCCCCTTCGCCGCGGTCTTCGCGCTGACAAAATGCCAGCCCAGCTGATGGTTTTTCTTCAGCTCCTTGACCGTGTCGGCCCCGACGTTGATCGTGTTCCCCTGCAGCTCCGCCGGCACGTCGCGATTGACCACGGCGACTGGCAGATCCTTGGTATCGCCATAAGGATCCCAGACCGACTTCAGGAAAAAGATCGAGTAAAGGAATGGAATGAACATGATGACCATGACCGAGATCATGATCAACTTGTTGTGGCGGATAAACTTAAATTCGTCTTTGATCATATAAAAGCCCCTTTAATCTGTGATGACATCGCCGAGGTAAAGCCCCAGCATCTGATGAAAATTCTTGCGGCGTGCAGGCGCAGGCGAGGGAATCAACCCCATGATCTCAATGACCGTGAACCCCAGCACACTGGAGATCAGCCCTTGCGTGAACGCCTCGTGATGCATCGTCTTCAGCCGCACCCCGTTGATCAACTTCTTCAACATTCCGAGCACCTGAGCCGTCGCCTGCACGAACGGGCTGTCCGCATCGTAACGATGCACATAATAGAGAACCTCGAACAAATTGCCTTGGCCATCAAAATAATCATGCGCCGTCTGCGCGTACACCCGCAGTGCCTCGATGCCGGCCACCCCGGTCAGTGCCTCGGTCAGCTGTTGATAGAGGGCCTGCATGAAATGGGTCCCCATCGTTTCGATGAGCCCCTCAAGATTAGGAAAATAATTGTACAGCGACTGCGACCGAATATTCAGATCATGGGCAAGCCGCCGGTATGTCAGCGCCTGAATGCCTTCCGCCTTAACAACGTCGCAGGCTGCCGCAAGCACCTTGTCTTGATCAAGCACACGATGATGGATCATGCAGGTTCCTCCTTCTTTAGTGAGAATATTACCGTAAGAGAATATACAACGACATTTTGAAGATTGCAACCTACAATTTGTAGATTAACCTCGTATTGCAGATTACGTCCCGGCTTGCAGGAGGCACTAGTTTCGCGCGGTATTGCGGATGAAAGCGAGCCCATTTTTCGACGCTAAAAGGCGGCGAGTTGAAAAAATATTTTCAGCACCCCTGCCGCCTTTCCGATTTTATTTTGTTCACAAGTGACCCTATTTCTGCACAAAAAAGACGCCGACCAATTTGGCGACGTCCTGATTACATTTCTGATCGAATTTACTTGGTGAAGCGATTTTCGAACAATGGTGAAACCGGCTTGTTCTCCTGGATGCGCTTGATCGCGCGGCCGATCAGTGGGCCAACCGAAACGGTGACCAACTTGTCGAGCTGGGTGCCTTCTGGGTGCTGGATAGAATCCGTGACCACGACCTGCTCGATTGGGGCAGCGGCGAGGCGCTCGATCGCCGGGCCGGAGAAAACAGCGTGCGTGGCGGCCGCCAAAACTTCGGTGGCACCTGCGTCCTTCAGTGCTTGGCCAGCCAGAGTCAACGTGCCAGCCGTATCGATCATATCGTCGATGATGATGCACCTCTTGCCTTCGACCTGGCCAACGATGTTCATCACCTCAGCGACATTTGGCCGCGGCCGGCGCTTGTCGATGATTGCGATCGGTGCCTTGAGGAACTCGGCAAGCTTGCGGGCACGCGTCACACCACCATGATCTGGGGAAACAACGACCGTGTCGGCCCCATCATAATGATTGCGCAAGAAGTAATCGGCCAGCAGCGGCGCGCCCATCAAATGATCGACGGGAATGTCGAAGAAGCCTTGAATCTGAGCGGCATGCAGGTCCAATGCCAGCACGCGGTCAACGCCGGCGCGCTCGAGCATATTGGCGACGAGTTTTGCCGTGATCGGTTCGCGCGAACGGGCCTTACGATCCTGCCGCGCGTAACCATAGTAAGGAATGACCGCGTTGATTGTGTGCGCAGATGCCCGGCGGAGCGCATCCGTCATAATGAGCAGCTCCATCAAATTGTCATTGACCGGCGCTGAAGTCGACTGGATCAGGTACACGTCGTCGCCACGGATACTTTCTTCGATGTTGATCTGAATCTCACCATCGCTAAACCGCTTGACCGACGACTTACCTAATTCGACGCCAACCTCTTGGGCGATTTTTTCCGCCAAGGGTTTGTTCGAATTCAACGCAAAGATCTTTAACTTTGGATCAGCATAGTGCTCAGGCATGGTTTCCTCCAAGTAAAGTGAATTTTTCTGTCAAAAAAAGTCTAGCGGAATCTCGTCAAATTGCAAGGCCAATCCGTGCAAAAATGATAACTTCCTCTAGGCCATTATAACGGAAAAATCAAAACTTGTCTTGCTGAGTGATTCTCTGCGTCTAGTTTGAGGAGTCGCCTGGGTGGACTCCAGCCGAAAATCGGCTGGCGACCGGAGTATAGCGGGCCAGTGCCTTTGAGTCCCGCACAAAACGCGGTCTCAATGCTCACTTTCGGTGTAAGCGGCATAGCCGTTAACACAGACGAGGGGGCTTGCTCTTGGCGCTAGGCATTGATGCCTTACGCCAAGACATGCGAAGCGAGCCGTTTCTGGCCGGAGCCCACCCTACATCCAGCACTCAATTTTCTTTAGAGACGTTTTGAGTTTGCCGTTATCAGGAAGAGCGCCAGTTATCTTTTTGCACGGGGCGTTGTGCTTCACAAATCTCACAAGGATTGATCGTTAAGTCTTTTTGCAAGAAGTGCTCGTCTCTTTTACCTGAATCCAAAACCGCAACCTCTCCTTTGCAGTCTTTTCCCTGCATTTTGACGTTGCGGTTCCATTCACTAACTTACGCTATCCCGCTCGATCAGCTGGCCCCAGATTGCGGGCGGCTGTCCCCCAAAGCATTTTCCAGTCAGTGTCAGCTTGCGTCGCACTTTTTTTCTGCGCGTTTGCGGGCTGCGACTGCCGCTTCGAAATCTTCGAAGCGCTTGTTCAAGATCAACTTGCCCCGGTAAAACAGGCGGGCGTTCCACTTGCCTGTTTGGCGGTCGAAGCTGACGCCGACCACGCCGGAATGATTTTTCGCGCCTGGTTGATGGGCGCCTGCGCTGACTGATTTTTGCTGCTGGGCGAACACATGGCGCATCCGCTCCGCGCGATAACAGCCGCAGCTGCTTGTCAGGCCATGGCGTAAGCGATAGCCTTCTGTCACCATCGTTTTGCCGCAGTCGCATTGGCATTGCCACAGCGCGTTGCCATTGCTTGCTTGGCCCGAAAAGCCCACGACGACTAGCCGGCCAAACCGTTTGCCCGTCAGATTGATTCGTTTCATCGTCCGTTCCCCCTCATCTCTAACACAACTTATAATGTACCCGCCTGGCGTGCGCGCAACGAGAATCTCTCACATTTGCGTCAGCGTCGCGCAAAATAGTTGAATCGGTATCCTTTTCAGCCTACAATTCAGGATAAGAAAGCGTTATCAGGAGGCAGCTATGAACACGTTCGGTTCGACCCTTGAAAATTGGCGGCAGGCACGTAGCATCCCCGCAAAAGACCTCGCGCGCCAGATCGGCATCTCCACCGCAACTTATCACCGCAGCGTTCACGACAGTAGTAGTGTCCGCCTTGATGACGCGGTGAACGCGCTGAACGCCTTGCGCTACAGTTTTTCCGACTTGCAGGAGACCCTGCCGCCTGAAACGTTGCCACTGCAGGCCGCGCTCAGCGACACCGAGCGCCTGGTCGTGGATGTGATGCAGGTCTATTACCGCACGCAGAAAAAACAGCTACGGCGCCTACAAAAACAGATCAGCGTTCTTCAGGAACAAGGCGCGGCTTCTGGCAATAGTGGCTTTACGTTGCTGGCCGACTTCTTGACGCTATTTCAAAGCGAGCTCGCCCAAGATCTGACTGCGACGGAAAAAGCGGCGGAGCATCTTTACCAAAAGATCTCCCAGCAGGATCTCCTCACGTCCTTTGAGCAGCAGCTCCTGCTGGCCAGCGCAGTCTACCTGCCATTTGAGCGCGTGCAGGCGATCTTCAGTCACATGCTCAATGCCCCGGGCGAGCCGACTGACACCGGGCGCGGTCAAGTCGCGACGTTGTATCGCCAGTTTTTGCAAAGCGCGATCCACACACGGCGGCGCGACGCGGTGTTGGAAGCCTGCGATCAGATCGAAGCGCGGTCAGCTGGGCATGCAGATTATGCTTTTTCCTCATTAAAGTTGTTGTGCCGACCAATTCGCTTATATTTAAATGATCGGCGGGAGCTGGCCACGCGCCTGTTTCGTGAACTTCAGCGCGATTGCCTGACCATCACCGGCAATCCCAACCACGCCCTCAATCAAGGCCTCGCCATGGTATGGCTGGACCTCGTTACGTTCGACCCCAAGGAGGAAGCCTGATGATCGGCGAAACGCTCAACCAGATTCGCAAAGACAAACAGATCAAGACCGCCCCCTTATGCCGGGCCCTCGACATTTCGCCGGCGACCTATGCACGGCTAGTCAACGGCCAGACCCCGATGAAGCTCAGCCAATTTTTCGCCTTGCTCGACCACCTGCGCCTCGCGCCGAGCGACATTACCCTGGCAATTCCGGGCATGCCCCTGCCGATCGAAGTCGAGGCGGACGAGGTGCTAGAATTATTGATCGGCACACCTTCGCTCTCCGACTTGAAGACCGCCGAGACCGCCCTGCGAAAAAAGGCACAACAAACGGGCAACGCCGGATACGCCCAACTCGCTTCGCTGGTGCACGTGGAGGCCACCGCACTCGCCGGAGCCACGGCCGCCAGCACCGAACAAGCCGTTACGCTTTTTCACGACCTCGATCAAGTCCCGCGTTTTTCGACCTTCGACCTGCGCCTGTTATCCGAGCTGATCGCCTTTTTGCCATTTGAAGAGGGCAAGGCGATCTTGGAAAAAAGTCAAAGCGCCGCCCTCAGTGCAGAAACGCAATTACGCGAGCGCATCCTCAACCGGCTCTACCTGCAATTCATGCAACACATTCTGGCCACTGGCTCGGTCAAGGAGATCAAGGCCCTGCCGCCACTCATCACGCGCCGGATGGTGATGGGCACCAACATATTTTTCGTACTGGCAAAACGCTTCACGACCTTCATCCCGATTTACTTCCGCAACCGAGCGCAGGCGCAAGGCCAATTCAACGCGTTGCTGGCAGCCAGTCGCCGCCTCGCCCCCAAAGCGGCGATCAACGACGAACTCACAAAGTTGTGGGCCGCGCTGGCTGAGCGATAAGAGGCGCGTCGACCCGCAGGCATTTGCCCGCGGGTCTTTTTGCGTAACGTTCAATGTGATGGCATCCCACAAATTCCTTGGCCCGGGGATGGGGCGTGCGGACAAAAAGTTGGACTTCAGGTATGATATTAAATGTACTCACTAAAAGAGAAGCAGAGGGCCGTCGAG
>NZ_RHOG01000037.1 GCF_003946405.1 Lacticaseibacillus yichunensis
GGGAGGTAAAAACCTGAACGAACACCGTCGTTGTGCACTTTAGCAAAACGGCGGTCCAAAAAAATGTCCGCACGCCCAAATTATCTGGCAGAAAGTAATGTGATGACGTCACACTGATATCGCCCGTTGTCAGGGGGCGTGCGCCTTTCCTCCAATCTCCGAGATTGGAAATTTCAACACTCCGGCCCAGAAGAAGCAAATTGGCAATCCCAGAGATCGCACGATTGCCAAAATCACAGGGCTTCCGGTCCACCGGTCCGCAAATTTGCCTTTTTTATCTGAATAGCCAACAGCCGCGGACCACGAGTCCACCAAGTTGCCGTTCCCGGGGACGGCAACTCAGATCAGTGTGATGGCGTCACACAACTTTTTGCGGGCGATGGGTGTCCACTACTACAAAAAAGCCCTCGTCAGTCGCTGGCGAGGGCTTGGTCTTATTCAAGATGTTCCACTGTGATTGGGACCTGCTGGGGCAGGCGCGGCTGGAGTTGGGCAATCAATGTCTGAAGGTCGCTGGCAAAACTCAGCCGCACCAGACGGCGGTCGCCCATTGTAAACAGCGCGATCACAACGGTACGACCATCCGCCACGGAAAATGGCGTCAGGGTGACGGCGGTCATGCGCGACAGCGGAATGACGCGGCCGAAGACGCCAACGGAGATCAGGCGCGTCGGGGTCAAACCGCTGGTGCCAGTCAAGACGGTCAGGGTGACAAAGGCCGCCACGAAGATCACATACGCGATGTCATCGATGCCGCCCGCCAAAAGCCAGAGGCCGACGAGCACTGCAATCACGAGCTGGAAGCCGGAGTAACGGGCATGGATGTCCATTCGGCTTAGCCAAAATAGGTAGTAGCCGCCCAACGCGAGCAGCCCGATGTCGAAAATCAGATAAAACAGTGTCATTTGTGCTCCTTTTTGGATGCAGACTTGGAAGGTGGGACGGGCGCGGAAGGCGCGGGTGAGTCGCTTGGTGGCGTGGCGCTGGCCCCGTCGCCGGTTCGGCCAGTCTGGGCGGCGGCGGATTCCGGTGGGCGGCGGTCTGCGCCATCGCTTGGCGGCGGCGTTTGATTTTGCCCATCGGCCAGCGCCGGTGTTTCTTCGTAGAGGCCGGAGACTTGCTGGTACCAGCGGAAAATGCGGACGGCGACGATCTTGAGGACCGCGAAGCCCGGGATGCCGAGGATGACGCCGACGAGGCCGAAGAGGTTCCCTGCTGTTAACAATACCACAACGATGGTGATGGGGTGCATCTCAAGCTTGCTGCCCATAACGAGCGGGGAGATGAGCTGCGTTTCGAGGAGCCATTCGACGAAGAAAACGGCGATCACTTCGATCAGCATTTGCGGGCTGGTCATCGCGCCGACGATCAGCGCGGGGACCATGGCCAGTGCGGAGCCGAAGTACGGAATCAGGTTCAGCGGCCCGGCGATCAGCCCAAAGACGAGGCCAAAGCGCAGGCCGATGATGGTGTAGCCGAGCATGAACATGATCATGACGGCGATGGCCACGGTGATCTGACCTTGGACGTAGGAACCGACTTTTTGGTTCATTTCGTGCAGCATTTGGTGCAGGCTGGTGCGCAGTTTGACTGGAAACAGGTTGATCACAAGTGGCGGGAATTTCTCCCCGTCTTTTAACATGAAAAACAGGATGATCGGGGCGGTTGCGACGGTGACGACCACGTTGCCAACTGCGCCGACGACACTTTGAATGCCGGACAGGGTGCCGGTGATGAGCGCGCTTTGCTTGGCGGACAGGGCGGCGGTGATCTCTTCGCCGATGTGGTTGAGGTCGCTTTCGGAGATCAGGGTCTGTTTTTCATTGAGGTCGGTGAGCCAGGCGGTGAAGTTGTTCCACAGTTGCGGCCAGTTGGTGACAAGGTTGGTGATCTGTTGTTCGATCGGCGGCACGAGCTTGGCGATGGCGAACACCAGAATCGCAAGCACGCCGATGAACACGATCAAGATCGACCAGACGCGCGGAATCTTGAGGCGCTGGAGCCAATTGACCACGGGATTGAGCAGGTAAAACAGAATCCCGGCGAAAACAAATGGCGGCGCAACGATGCCGAGGAAGGACAGCACTGGTTCAAAGATCCAGGCAATCTTGGTGAAGACCCAGATCACCAGCAATCCCAGCAGCAGATTGAACGCAGCGACGGCAAATTTACTGTTGATGAAGTGGCGGTAAAACCACGTGCGTTTGCTTTCCATGGTGAGTCCCTCTGTTTCGTTTTAGATAGGTCAATCATACCGAAACAAGCACTAGAAAGCGAATACGGCGTTGGTCTGAACTTTTATCTTTTGTGTAAAAATGGGAAGCGCTTACGACTTTGTATCGCCCACGCGCGGGCATTTAATGTAAATTTTAAGTAACCAAACGGTTTACATTGAGCCTGGATCGGCGTAATGTTATAGCCATAGAAA
This sequence comes from Lacticaseibacillus yichunensis, assembly GCF_003946405.1. Lineage (GTDB taxonomy): Bacteria > Bacillota > Bacilli > Lactobacillales > Lactobacillaceae > Lacticaseibacillus > Lacticaseibacillus yichunensis. The sequence continues at coordinate 2,429 of NZ_RHOG01000037.1, forward strand.
TGACTTATTTTTGAGGGGTTCTGTTCACGCGAGGGGCGTGCTGCCCCAAAAAGGAGGCGAGCCAGATGACGCTCACAGTTTTGAAATGGGTCTTGCGCGGGTTGACCGGCTTGACCGTCGTGCTGCTTTGCACGAATTGGGCCGCGATCGGCATTGGGCTGATGGCCATCGATATTTTGGTCGTTGTGGCCTATGAAATGAAGAAAACGGCGTGTGACCGCCGGCAGATGCACCACCTGCCGGAAGTCCACCGGATGTAGCGACCGCCAGTGATGGGGGCCGCTTTTTTTGATTCAGGGTGCGAAGCGCGGCGTTTAGGTCTGAGCAGCTAGTTCGGCCGAGGCGCGTATGGCGCACTTAGCCATACGGGACTTGGTCGACTAGATGTCCCAGACCTGCCGCGCGAAGCCCAACTTGATTCAGGGTGCGAAGCGCGGCGTTCAGGTCTGGTCGACTAGCTGACCACCCCTCCTCGGCGCAGCCAAATTGTGTCCCAAGACTCGCGAATCGTGGAGTCTGGTTCGCAACGGGGCCTAATTTTCCCAAAAAACACATCCTTTACCCGTAAAATCGCGGTTTATCGCGGGTAATCGTTGCAAACGAACGTTCGGGCTGGTATGCTGATGTTATCATAGAAGAAATCGGGGGGAGTCATATGCCAATGCAGCCGAGCCAAAAGCGCTGGGGGGATATCCTACAAGTGATCCACGAGTCGCTCACTGAGCGGCATTATCCGCCTACCGTGCGCGAGATCGGGAAAGCGGTCGGGCTGAGTTCATCCAGCACCGTCGCCGCTTATCTGGAAAAACTGCTGGCCGAGGGATTGGTCGAAAAAGATCCCGCCAAGCCGCGGACACTTGAATTGACCCAGGCCGGGCGCGACTATATTGGCGTGAGCGAACCTGGCATTCCGATTGTCGGGACCGTTGCCGCTGGGGTGCCGATCACCGCGATCGAGAACATCGAGGATTATTTCCCAGTGCCGGACGACCTGTCGTATAATGCGCAGGATCTGTTCATGTTGCGCGTCCAGGGGAATTCGATGATCAAGATCGGCATTCTCAATGGCGATCAGATCATCATCAAGAAGCAGTCGGAAGCTGAAAATGGTCAGATCGTCGTCGCCATGACCGAAGACGACGAGGCGACCGTCAAGCGCTTCTACAAGGAAAGCGGACGCGTGCGCCTGCATCCGGAAAATGACGACATGGCCGATATGTATTTTGACGATGTCACGATTCTCGGTGTGGTCGTCAGCCTGTATCGTCCGGTGCTCGTTTAATAGTTTCAATAGGAAGAAAAAATAGGAAGTGGCCCACAACGGGTCGCTTCCTATTTTTGTTGGGGCGAGAACTTCGAGGCTCCGCGCCGTCCCACACCCTATAGTTGGGCTCCACCGAGCAGGGGTGGGACATGTAGTCGACCCGGTCGCCCGATGGCCAAGTACGCCATCAACCGCCCGGGTCGAACTACTTGCCCACCCCTTAACGCTCGGCGTCACACCCTACAGCTGTTGCACCAGTACCATCACCACAGGTATCACTGCCATTGCGGCAAGGGTCGTCGTTGTGACGGTGATGGCGGCCGTGTTGGCATCGGCGCCGTAGAGTTTGGCGACGACCGGGGCGTTGGTCATGACGGGCATCGCGGATTGCAGGATGAAGACTTGCTTCATCAAAAGCGGCATCGGCGTCCAGGCCACCAGCAGAAACATGACTAGCGGCGCGAAAAGAAAGCGGCCGGAAAAGATGCCGAGCATTTCCTTGTCAAAGCGGATGTTCGACAGCCCGGCTTGATGCATCGCGATGCCGATGAAAAACATGGAGCCGGGGATGGTCAGGCCGCCGATGTAATTCAGGTCGGACATCAGAAATTGCGGCAGGCGAACGCGCGCCAGCACGAGCAGGACCCCCACAATGAATCCGAGAAGCGGTGGGGAGAAAATCTTACCCAACACTTTTTTCAAAGAGAGTGACGCATTGTGCGGGCCGTCCGCCTGAATCAGGTAGACGCCGACAGTCCAGAAGATCGTGGTGTTGGCCATGTAATAGACCAGCACGTATGGCAGACTCTTGGCGCCAAACAGCGCGAGGTTCACGGGCAGGCCGATGAAGACGGTGTTCGAGTTGAAAAACATGGACTTGAACAGGCCACGGCGTCCGACCGGCACGGCCAGGGCGCGGCAAACGCCAAAGGAGAGGCCGAACAAGATCGCCATGGACAGCACCGGAAAACGCAGATCCGGAAGCAGGCGCATGAGCTGGCCCGCTGAGAATTTTTCATCAATGGTGACGATCATGTAGGCGGGCAGGGAGACTTGGGTCACGACTTTGGCGATGATGCGGCTCGAGCGGTCGTCGAACCAGCCGCGCGCCGTGAGAAAATAGCCCAGCGCGATCAAGATCAGGATCTCGCAGACGCCGAACAAACTTGAGAGAAAAACGGTCAAAACGGAACCTACTTCCTAAATAAGTGACGAGTGATCTGGGCGGGTCATGGAAAAAATTGGGCCCAGTGTCGCATATTGCGGCCCGGCGAGGCGAGCCAGCGGGGCAAGGGCGGCGACATCCAGATGGGCGGTCGCCGGGTCAAACACACTGGGGTCGAACTGAAACGCGACGACTTCCAAAATAAAGAGGTCGGTGGCGACGGCTCCGGCCACTTCGATCGGCACGTGCTGATACAATTTGACCTCCAGACGCACCAACGCCTCCTGCAGGCTCGGGGCGGCGACGGCGGTGCTGGCGGTCAGATGCAGGCCGGCCGTTGCCACTTCGCTTTCGCCGGCGGGCAGGGGCGCAGCCGTCCTGTTCATCTGCGCGGCGGTCTCAGCCGTGACGAGATGGATGACGCCTTCACCGGTCGCCAGTAAGTTGGCCGCGGTGTCTTTGGGCCGGCCGTGGTCGCGGATGATGGCGATCGAGAGCAAGGGCTTTTGATTGGACACCCCGCTGAAAAAAGAAAACGGCGCCAGATTCACGTGGCCGTTTTCGTCAAGGGTAGTGATCCAGGCAATGGCGCGGGGGATGATGCTGGCGGCCAGCAACTTGTACTGGGTGCGCGCATCGAGATCCTTTGAAAGACGAGTGATCATGGCAGCTCCTTTCGCGCGGGTCAGACAAACAAGATCTGATCAAGCGGCACGTCAAAGGGCTCGACGTCCCAAGTCGGCAGGGCGAACTGCATGACCGGCGGCACCAGGGCAATCGTCGCAGATGCGGGATGCGCGGCCAAAAAGCGGTCGTAATAACCGCCACCAAAGCCGACGCGGACCCGGCCAAAGCTTGCAAACGCGAGGCCGGGGACAATGATCAAATCGATCGTGTCTTCAACCTTCTCAGCCTCAAAGGCAGGCTCGCTCAACCCAAATGAGCTGGTCACGCGCGCGGCGGGCCCTGGGTCAGGTAGGAAAACGAGTTGGCGCTTGGGCAGCACGCGCGGAAGCAGCACGGTTTTCCCTGCTTGGGTCGCGGCTTCGATCAACGGCGCGGTCGGCAGTTCGCCAGGGCCGGAAATCGTGGTGGCGATGGTCTGCGCATTTTTCCAGGCGGGCGTGGTCATCAGGGTGTAGAGCAATTGGGCCGCCGCCGCTTCCGTTTCCTGGCGCGCGCTTTTCAGGCGTGGCAATTGTTGCTTGCGAAACTCGACTTTGCTCAGCATCACTTCACCTTGGCCTTGAGATAATCGGCGAGGACGACGGCATTGTTGTGGCTGGTGTCCTTGGCGCCGAAAAGCAGAAGGACGATCGGCGCATTTGCGGCTTGAAGCTGATCGATCACCTCGGCCACCGCCGGATTTTGATCCAATTCGGCAAGGTAACGTTGGGTGAATTCCGGAAACTTGTCGGGCTCGTGGCCAAACCATTCGCGCAAGTCGTTACTCGGCGCGATCGTTTTGGCCCAGCTATCGAGGGCGGCGTTGACCTTGCTGACGCCGCGCGGCCAGAGCCGGTCGACAAGCAGCCGGTAGCCCGCGGGTTGAACGTGATCGTAAATGCGAACGGGAATGAATTCCATCATGATCTGCCTCCTTGAAGTTGCATCAACAACGGCGATGAACGCAAAAACGCCGACCCGCAAGCCGGCGCGATCTTTTTTAACGGGATGCGTGGGCTTCGAGGTAGGCCATCGCGCTTTGATAATCCGGCTCGTCAGTCTGTTCTTCGATCAACTGGCGATAAACGATCTTGCCAGTCGGGTCAATGATCCAAACGCTGCGGGCGTCGGTGCCGTTTGCTTCAACAAACAGGCCCAGCGCGTCGCCGAATTCATGCGCCTGGTCGGATACCAGCTGCATGTTTTTCACGCCTTCAGCCGCGCACCAGGTCTGCTGCTCGTCCGTGGTGTTGGTGGAAATGGTGAAAAAGTTGACGCCCATGAATTCATCCATGTCTTGGTTGAAATGCTTGGTTTGAATGCTGCACACCCGGGTGTTGATATCTGGCACAACGCTCAGCAGGGTGTACTTGCCGGCAAAATCGGTGGCGGTCAGCGAGGTCTTGTCAGCGGTCTGCACGGTAAAATTCGGCAGGGTATGGCCGATCATCGGTGGTTCGCCTGTCGTCTGTTGTGCTTCGCCATGACGCGTGATCTTCATTGGAAATTCCTCCCTTGTGAAATGAACTATCACCGCAAGTGTAGCATATTTTCACTGAAGACGCAGGGTGCGGCGAACTCCCCGTTATGATGGGGCAGCTTCTTTTTTTTAGGTGCTAAGCGGCACCCGCTTAGCCAACACTGCGCGCACGCTGTTTTGAAAGGCCCCCCTTTTTGGACCTAGGCCGATTTTCCTTCGCAAGACCGCAAAATTGAAAATCCGCGCCTTATCTCGCTACAATGATAATAGACCAATGCGGAAGGGGACGGCGGATGAAAACACTTGTGGTTTATGAGTCGCAAACGGGTTTTACCCAGCAATATGCGTTGTGGATCGCGCGGCGGCTCCATTGTCCGCTGGTCGACCGGGCGTTTTTGACGCCACAGGAAATGAGCACCTGCGACCTGTTGATCTATGGCGGCCATGTGTCGTCGCGCGGGGTGAGCGGGTTTCGCACGTTGTGGCGGCGGTTTGGCGCGCAGTTGCCAGATGCGCTGGTGGTTTTTGGCACCGGAATGTTGGGTCAGGAACAAATCGATTGTGACCGCATCCGCGCTCGGACTTTTCGCGGGTTTCCGATGCAGCCCCAGTTCTTCTATTTTCGCGGCACGATCGAACCTGCTGATGTCCCGCTGCGCTTCAAGTGGCGTGTCCACATCAACCGGCGCAAGCAGCCAAAAGAGACCCCGCTTACGGATATCAATGCGGTGCGCCCGCTGCTTGAGGCGGTCCAGCTGATGCAGGACACGATGGGCGAACCGGACCTCGATGACTTGAGTTGAAATCAGCGCGGCCCCGTGCCCTGATATGGCGGCCCGTGATCAACCAAAGATGGCGCACCGCACGAACTCGCGGTGAGTCGCCAGCAAAAAAGACGGCCTCGCAGTTGAGGCCGTCTTTTTGTCGGACGCGTTAATCGATCTCTGCGCTCAACGCTTCGATTTGTTTTTCAGTTTCATCGAGGAACGCGACCATGTTTTCGAGCGGCTTGGCCGTTGAGATATCGACACCTGCGACTTTTGCCTCTTCAAGCGGCGTCTTGGTGTCGCCCAGCGCCAGAAATTCTTGCCAGTCATGGATAGCGTTCTCGTCGCCATTTTGCAAGCGGAGGAACGCGCCGGTCGAAATGACCATGCTGGCGGAGTAGGTGTAGGAATACAGGCCCATGTAGTAGTGGCTCTGGCGCATCCAGGTCAGCTCCGGGCGGCCATCAGTGAGATCCACGGCGTCGCCCCAGAACTGATGGAGGACCTGCAGCTTCAACTCGTTGAGCTTGGCGGCGTTGAAGGACTCGCCATTGTCGATCAGCGTGTACACTTCGCGCTGGAAGGCAGCCTCAAGCAGATGCGTCACGCAATTATGAAAATAGGTATCCGACAGTAGGCGACTCAGCGCAAATCGCTTGAGCCGCGGGTCGCTGGCCTTGGCAAGCAAACTCTTCGTAAGTAGCAGTTCATGGAACGTCGATGGCCCTTCCACGACATAGGTGGACGGGTTGGCGGCCATGATGTCGTGCTTGCGGCTGGCCAACGTCATCTGCCCGGTGTGGCCGAGTTCGTGGATCAAGGTGTACAGGGCCGGCAGGGTGTCGCTCCAGCTCATCAGCACGTAAGGATGAATCGCGTATGGCATCGTCGCAAAGGCGCCCGAAGCTTTGCCAGCGTTTGGGGCAAAATCCACCCAGCGCTGCGGAAATGCGTGCGCGATCAACTCCTGATAAGCCGGCCCCATCGGCGCAAGGGCATCGTTCACCATACTTGGTGCCTCGGCCCGCGTCACGGCTGGCGCAAATTCGGGGTCGATATCGATCTGCAGATCCGTGTAACCGATGTGGTCGAGGCCCCACAGTTTTTTCAAATGGGTGACATAGCGCTGCATCACCGGCGCAAGGCCCTGCATCAAGCCATCGATCTGGCGGTCGAACATCGCGCGAGTCACTTCCTGCGGGGCAAGCAGATAATCAAAGACGGAATCATAGCCCCGCAGCGTCGCCAACGTTTTTTCCTTGGCGACTTGGTTGTAATAGGCGGCCGCCATCGTGTTTTGGTAGCGCGCCAAAGTGTCGCAGAATTGATGATACGCGGCGCGGCGGACGGCGGTGTCGGGATGCTTTTGATATTCTTCCTCATATAAAGTGAAGGACAGCGGATAAGTTTTCCCAGCCACGGTGAAGCTGCCGAAGTCCATGTCCGCAAACATCTGGTCGCGAATGGCGTTGGGCGTGTCCAAGGTCGGGCCGAGTTGCGTCAGGACTTGCTCCACAGCGCCGGGCAACTCATGCGCCTTGGCCGCCTTGATGTGGCGAATGACAGCGGCGGTATCTTCGTCGGTGGCCGCCACTTCGTCGAGCAGCTCATTGGACTGCGCCTGCAATTCGGTGTCGAAGAAGGTCAGCTGGCCAAACACGCTGGCAAAGAGCTGATTGATGCGGTTGAGCTGATGATTGGCCGCCGGGTCCGTGGTGTCCGCGGCCTGGGGCAAAAATGCGTAGTGGCTGAGATGATCGGCGATGGTCTGAATATTCGCCATATCCGCCAATGCGTCTTTGATCGCACCGACCTCATTCAGGCGCCCTTGATAAATGCGGGTGAAATCCGCGGCCAATTCCTGAAGCTTCTTGATGTCCTGTTCATACGCGGTATCGCTGGCGTAAATGGCTGTCAGGTCCCATTTGTCGGTTTCCGGATAGTCCTTGCGCGGTGCTTGTGCAGCTGTCATGTGATCGCCTCCATTAATTAAGGCCAGTATAGCAGAAGGGGCGCGGGGTAGGTGGGAAATTCGATTGGCGCGCACGGAGTCATGGTTTTCGGCCGGCGCTTTTGCCCGACAAATTGACTTGATTCGTCTCCTTATATGCGGTTTCGATCGGCCACCCCAGAAAAATTTGTCAACGGCTATGATTTCATTTATTTACACGTTAAACTTGTCAGAGACAAGGAGGATGATCATGGAAATCGACAACAATCATCTGGTAACAAAGTATTACGACTTACAGGCGAAAAACGCGAAGGTCTTCAAGGCAGTCGAACAGTCGGTCAATGATCAAGTGGCAGCCCTTTATCGCCAGCTCGATTCGCACTTTGTCGACACCTTGACGCTATCGATCGACGATGCGGTCAGCGTGGCAAAAGCGGCCGGGCTCGACATCGACCCCGCAGAAGCTGAGATCGCCGTGACGAATTTCATCCTGAAAGATCTGACGACGCTAGGCCTGTGGATTCAGCCGCTTGAGGAAAGCGACCCGAACACCATCGTCGCCAAACTGAACTTCGGCAACCGCAGCCGTTACTATTAAACCGCCCGGCGGCCTTTGCCGCGCAAAAAAATGAAAGCGCTATTTAAAAACGGTGCGGAGGCTCGCGTTTTTGGGGGGTGCGGGTAACTTGGGACTGGCGCTTGAGGCGCACTTCGCCTCGAGTGACGGTTCCAGTTAGCTGTCGCCCCCCCTGCGAGCCGCAGCCCAAGTAAACGGTGCGGAGGCTTGCGTTTAGGTCTGAGCAGCTAGTTCAGGCCAGGTGCTTGGTGGCGCACTTAGCCACCGAGTGCATGGACTGACTAGATGTCTCAGACCTGCGAGCCGTAGCCCAAGTAAACGGTGCGGAGGCTCGCGCCCGGCTCGGATCAATAAAGTGATTCATAAAAATCAACAACAATCAAAGGAGCACACAATAACCATGATTCCACGTCCGGAATATCCACTGCCGCAATTTGAGCGGCAAAATTGGGTCAACTTGAATGGCCAATGGCAGTTTTTGATCGACAACGGTGACAGCGGCCGCGAACAGGACTTTCAAAATACGGCCCCATTTGATAAGGAGATCACTGTGCCGTTTGCCCCAGAAAGCGCGCTGTCTGGCATCGGCCACAAGGATTTCATGAACGCCGTGTGGTACCAGCGCACGATCACCGTCAGCGAGGCGGATCTGAAGCAGGTGCTGCGACTGCATTTTGGCGCGGTCGACTACGAGGCCCACGTTTACGTGAATGGCGTTGAGGTCGGCACCCATCGCGGCGGCTACAGCAGCTTTTTCCTCGATATCCAAGACGCGTGCACACCTGGCGACAATCGGCTGACCGTTCTCGCCCGCGACCCGATGCGCGCCCAGGCGTACCCGCATGGCAAGCAGAGCCACGTCTTCTATTCGCAGGGCTGCGATTACACGCGCACGACCGGCATCTGGCAGACTGTCTGGTTGGAAAAATTGCCAGTGGCGCATCTGGCGTCCGTCGATTACGCCCCGAATATTGCCGCGCCGGCTGTGACCTTGCAGCTGAAGGTGACGGCCCCTGGTACCGTGCACGCCGCGATCAGCTATGATGGGGTGCCATGCGGCGAAGGCGACGTCGCGATTGCCGGCACCACCGGCAGTGTCACTATTCCGCTGAGCGCAAAACATTTGTGGGAGATCGGCCATGGCCGGCTTTATGACGTGACCCTCACGTTTGGCGACGATGAGGTGCACAGCTATTTTGGCCTGCGCGAAGTCGCCATGAACAACGGTCAATTTTTGCTCAACGGCCAGCCCGTTTTCCAAAAATTGGTCCTGGACCAGGGCTTCTATCCGGATGGCATCTACACCGCGCCAAGTGACGACGCGTTGAAAAATGACATCGCGCTGAGCCAGGCCTGCGGATTCAATGGCGCGCGCCTCCATCAAAAGGCATTTGAGCCGCGTTTTCTCACGCATTGCGATGAGGCCGGCTACATCGTCTGGGGCGAAATGGCGAGCTGGGGGCTGAACGTGGCCAAGGCGGATGCCCCGCTGTGGTTCTTGCCGGAATGGGAAGAAGTCATGGCGCGCGACATTGCGCACCCGGCAATCGTCACCTGGTGCCCCTTGAATGAAACGTGGGACATCGATGGCCATCAGCAGAACAATGATGTCCTGGCGCTGATCTATCACACGACCAAGGCAATCGATCCGAGCCGGCCGGTGGTGGATACGAGCGGCAATTTCCATGTCATCACCGATATTTACGATGTCCACAATTACGAGCAAGACCCAGCCAAGCTCAAGGAAAAATTCGATGGGGCCAAGCAGCCGAATGGGCATTTCTGGGATGAGCACGACGCCCGCCAGCATTATGCCGGTCAGCCGATCAATGTCAGCGAATATGGCGGCATCAAATGGGCACCGGATGCGGATGCGCAAAATCGTGCCTGGGGCTATGGCGAAGGGCCAAAAGACGAGGCGGATTTTGTCGCCCGCTTCAAAGGCCTGGCGGATGTGTTGCTGGACGATGCGGATGTGTATGGGTTCTGCTACACACAGCTGTATGATGTCGAGCAGGAGCGAAACGGGCTGTATTATTATGACCGCACACCAAAATTCGATGTGGCGCAGTTCAAGGCGGCGCTGGATCGACCAAGTGCCAACGAAACAAAGTAAGTGCGCTTCTAAAAAAGCTGGGTCAGACGCGACGTCTCCCAGCTTTTTTTCTTTAGGGTGCGAAACCGCACGACCTATTCCAGCCCTGCTCGGTGAAGCCCGACTTGATGCGTGCGTCTGTTGCTGTGAGGTGACACCAGATCCTTTCCGCGCGCGTTTTGCGCCGCCAATGTGGTACAACTAAGAGGAAAGGGGTGCTTTGTGATGACAGAAAACGGTGTCCGAATTTTAGTCGCAGAAGATGGCTCCAGCGCCGCCCATGCCGCATTGGAGCGGGCGGTTGCGATCGTCAAAGACCGCGGCGGGGCGATCGACTTGCTTCATGTGATCGACACGCGGCAGTATAGTGTTTCGCTCGGCGAAGGCGCCGACGTGTCGGGCAAGGTCCTGTATAACGCCGAACAGCGGGCCGAGGTGGCGCTCACGGACATGGCCGAGCCCCTTCGCAAAGAGGGGCTCCGGGTCAACATTCACCTGCGTTTTGGCAGTCCGCGTAGCGTCGTCGCCTATGATGCCCCGAAGGATTACGAGACCACGCTCATTATTTTGGGCCGCTCAAGCAAGCGCCTGGTGTCGCGCATGTTCATCGGCTCCGTGGCGGGCTTTGTGGTTGAAAATGCGCCCTGCGATGTCTTGATCGTGGCCAATCCCGAGGCGGCCGAAGATTAATTTTTCAGATAGTAAAAAGGCAATGCCGCACGCCCGAATTGGGAGGTGCGGCATTGCCTTTTGTTGTCTATTGGGGTGGCTGGGCTAGCTGGGAGCGCGCCCCCGAGCACCCAAGCCGGAGCCCTCAAGCGCGCGCGGCCCTACCGCTTCTTGCCTACCGCCAGTTGATGCGGGACAGCACGCGCCGGCCCAGCAATTCCTGCAGGGCGTAATACACCGGCACGGTCGAGACGATCAGCGGGATATAGACCAGCATCAGTTTGAAATCCCAAAGGTTGCTCATCGAGAAGATCTTGCCGCCGAAGAAGAAAATGGCAAACAGCGCGAGGTACAGACCGATCACCATGACCGTCTTGTAGCGGTTGAACGGCCGGGCGACCAGGGTCAACACATGCAGCTCGATGACCCCGATCAACAGCGCGACCAACGTGGAGGTCACGCCGAAGGACCAGCCAAACCAGCTTTCAAAGAAGGTCAAGATCAGCGCATACGCGACGACCATCAACGCGGCGGGAAGGGCCAGCGTCATCACCTTTTGCATGAATTGTCCGCGCACGCGCTCGAAGTTCGGCTCCAGCGTCAGGAAAAATGACGGGATGGCGACGGCGATTGCGGAGACCGGGGTCAAGTTGATCGGGACGATCGGGTAATCCAGCGGCAGGAAAATGAAGATTGCGGTCAAGATGACGGAGAAGATCGTTTTGACCAAATACATGGAGGCGACGCGTTCGATGTTGTTGATGACACGCCGGCCTTCGTTCAAGACCCAGGTCATCGCGTCAAAGTTCGAATCGATCAAGACAAAATCGGCGATCGACTTTGCGGCTTCCGCCCCGCTGGCCATGGCAATGCTACAGTTGGCCTGCCGCAGCGCCAGCACATCGTTGACCCCGTCGCCGGTCATCGCAACGGTATGGCCGTTGTCCTGCATGGCGGCAATCAGCTTTTTCTTTTGCCCAGGCGTCACCCGGCCGAAGACGTTATTCTCGGCGGCCAGCGCGTGGAAGTCCGCTTCTTCGGCCACGGTGCTCATGTCGATGGCTTGGTCGGCGCCGGCGAGATCTGCGGCCTTGGCGACATTCGCGACGGTGACGGGGTCATCGCCCGAGATCACCTTCAACGTCACGCCTTGGCCGGCAAAAAAGTTGAAGGTGGCCGCCGCTGTGGGGCGCAACTCATCGGAAATCAATAAGAGGCCCAATAGCTCGGCGTCCTCCAGCGGGGCGGCGAGGGGATATGGCGTGCGGGCGACGGCAAGCACGCGATAGCCCTGCTGCATCACCTCGTTCAGTTGCGTTGTGACAGCCGGCGCCAATCCTTCTGGAAAAACAAATTGCGGGGCGCCCATCACCAGATTTTCCCCATCGGCAAAACTGGCCCCCGACCATTTGCGGGCAGAGGAAAATGGCATGCGCGCGGTGACCTCGGTGTCCGGGGCCGCTGCGGTGGCCTTGATCGCCATCGCCGTTTCGTTGTCGTCGTTGAGCGCATAGGCGATGCGGCGTGCGGCTTCGGCGACTTGGGCCTCAGTTGCCGACACGCCGATCACTTTGGCGACTTTCAACTTGCCCGAAGTGATGGTGCCTGTTTTGTCCAAACAAATCGTGTCGACGCGGGCCAGCGCTTCGATCGCAGGAAGCGCGCGAACCAGCACGTGGCGATTGGCCAGGTTGCGGGACGAAACGGCCAACGCCACATTCGTCAACAGGACCAGGCCTTCCGGAATCATGCCGATCATGGAGGCCGCGGTGGTGATGATCGCGCGGTTGTAATTCCCGCGGCGAACCATCGACACGGTGAAGAGAATCACGCCCAGCGGAATCAGGACATAGGTCAACACGCGGATGATCCGATTGATCGTCGCCAGCAGCTGACTCTTCGTCTCGTTTTCTTCCTTGGCTTCCTGAGCGAGCTTGGCGGCGAAGGTGTCACTGCCGACCGCCGTGACCTGCATCGCGGCCTGCCCGGCGACAATGAATGAGCCGGAAAGTAGCTGGTCGCCGAGTTGCTTGTTGATCGGATCGCTTTCGCCGGTCAGCGGGCTTTCGTCGGCTTCAAGGCCCTCGGTGGCAGCAACGACGCCATCGACTGGAATCTGGTCGCCGCGCCGGAGCAACACAATATCATCCTGAACGATATTTTCCTGCGGGACCGCGACCTCTTTGCCCTCGCGCCGAACGCGGACGTTGCTTTCGGCGAGGATGCTCATTTTATCGATCTTGCGCTTGGCGTTGATCTCCTGCAGGGAGCCAATCGCGGTGTTGATGATCGCGACGCCCAGAAACAGCAGGTTTTGATAGCTACCCGTGGTGAAAATTAATGCGCCCAGCACCACGTTGACCAAGTTGAAAAGGGTGAACGTGTTGCCCGAAATGATCTGCCCAATCGATTTGGTCAGCGGCTTCATTGGCAAATTGTGCTGGCCGGCTTGAATGCGGGCATTCACCTCGGCCTGGGTGAGTCCCATGTGTGAATCGACTTGGTGAGATGCCATGAACGGACCTCCTTGATGGTGGTACGGCGGCGCGCCGCAAAAATAGCGGGGATGTCGTTGCGCATGAGGGTGCTTGGCGCAACTTGCCGCGTCTTTGTCTCTATTTTAACGGAAAGGTTCTGCCTGGCGCATGGAAAGTCTCAAGTTAAGGAAATATTATACCGAGTTGTGAGCGTTTTCGGTGTGATTTTTCCGCGAAACGGGTATGATTAAAGCAGGAGGCGATGTCATGTTCAGCGAAAGCAAAGCACTTGTCAACAAGTTGGTCGAAACGGCCAGCGCATCTAGTCACGATTTTAACGAGATGATCAAAGACGACCCAGATCTGTTGATCAAATTGGCGGTGGTCCATGTGATTCCCGTCGGCTTGTCCATTGTCGGTGCCGTTGCGATCATCCGCGGTCATCAGCGCCTGCGCATCGAAAAGGAGCGCACCCGCCAAGTCCGGTTGCGCGCGATGCTCGATGCGCATAAGGAACCGGGCCATCCGGGTTGCGGCCACCCGGGCTGCAAGCACGGCGAAGGCGAAGGCGGGCATCACGGTCATCATGGACACCACGGCCATCACGACCACGATCACGGCCCAGCCATGATCCCGCTGGAAGGAAGAAAAGGACTGCCAACGGATTAGAAAAAGGGTGCGGAGGCCCGCGGGATGGTCGAGTCGCTAGTTTGGCTTGGGCGCTTGAGTCGCACTTCGCCTCGAGTGACCGAGACAACTAGATACCTCGACCATGCGAGCCAGAGCCCAACTGAAAAAGGGTGCGGAGCGCGGCGTTCAGGTCTGAACAGTTAACTTGGACCTGGCGCTTTGGGGTGGCTCTTTGCCCCAAACGACAGGCCCAGTTAGATGTTTCAGACCTGCCGCGCGAAGCCCAACAAAAAAGGGTGCGGAACCCAACTCACAAACGATTGAGATAAAACAAACAAACGATCCGGTTCATTGCAATTGCAGTGGGCCGGATCGTTTAATTTTTGCCTAACGAACGGGGATGATGATATCGTCGAGACCGACGTTTTCATTGAATCCATAGTTGGCTTGTATCTGTAAGTCGTGAAGTTGTTTACCCTTGAGTCCCGATTGTTGATTGAGGTCAAAAGTCGTTTCGGCCTGTTCGGTCTTTACATCGAGCACTTTATTGGTGACGCCTTGGCCAACAGTAAACAGATAATTGTTGCCCAAGTTACTACTATAGTGATTATCAACATAGTTAGTCGTCATGATTGCCAGCGGCCAGGTGTCGTTTATTACGGTGGCAAATTGTGAATGCCCGGTAGCGCCTGACTTTGGGTCAATCGAATCACATCTGCCAAGCCACTCCCCCCTTTCGCATGGTTAGTAGGCGCTATGTGAAAAAAAGTTGCCTCCGGATGAAATTGTAACCGGTGCCAATTTTCGCGGTAAGGCGAGCTTCTCTCGGGAGCATTGCGCGCGGGGCGAAAATAGGGGAAAATGGATTTACTATTATATAGAAGGAAGCAACAACATGGCAGAAATCTTTGTGCGGCCGGGCAAAACCGATGATATTCCGGCAATCATGGGCATTATTTCAGACGCCCGCGCTTTTTTACACGAACAGGGCATCAATCAGTGGCAGGGGACGTATCCGGATCAGGCCGCGGTCGAGCAGGATATTGCGGCCGGAACGAACCGCGTGCTCGTTTCGGCGGGCGTGGTGCTCGGCACCGCTAGTCTGATCGAGGGACCGGATCCGTTTTATAAACGAATCGATGGCGACGGCTGGCTGGGCGAGGACCCTTACATGATGATTCACCGCTTTGCCGTTTCGAGCCAGATTCGCGGCCAGCACCTCAGCAAGTTTTTGATGAGCAATCTGATCTCGATGGCCTATGCAAAGGGGTACCGCGACCTGCGCATCGACACGCACGCGCAAAACACGATCATGCAGCATGTCATCACCAGCAACGGCTATCAATTCCGCGGCATCGTCTATCTCGACGAGCCGGTGCCCGAGCGCAATGCGTATCAGTTGCGGCTTGAGTGATCCCGGCGCACAATACGAATCAGTCGGGTGCGAGTGATGAAAAGGAGGAGGGGCCATGGGATATTTGGGCACGTTGGCATTGATCTTGGCGGCGACGATGCTGCTGGCGCATTTTAGCCTGCAGATCGGTGTGCCGGCGGTGATCGGCGAGCTGCTGGCCGGCATTATTTTGGGTCCGGCGCTGCTGGGCTGGGTCGCGCCGTCGCATCTGGTCAGCGAATTCTCCGAGATCGGCGTCATCATTTTGATGTTCATCGCAGGGCTTGAGTCGGATTTGACCATGTTGAAAAAATACTTCCGGCCTGGTGTTTTGGTTGCGGTCATCGGTGTCATTTTTCCCATCGCCCTTATTGGCGGCTTTGCGATGGTGTGGGGCTTTGACTTCACCGCCGCCAGCTTTCTGGGCATCACCTTTGCCGCAACGTCCGTGTCGATCTCCGTTGAGGTGCTCAAGGAGCTCAACGCGCTCGACTCGCGCGGCGGGGCGACCATTCTCGGGGCGGCGGTGGTCGACGACATTTTGACCGTGATCATTCTCAGCGTCGCAGTCGGGATGTTTGGCACAGGCGACGGCAACAAATGGCCCTTATGGCTGACGCTGCTGTTGCAGCTGGCGTTTTTCGCCGTCATTTTCTTCGTCGTCAAATGGGCCGCACCGTATCTGATGCATTTGGCGGAACGGTTGTTGCCAGGCTCCGCCGTGATGGTCATGTCCCTGTTGTTGTGTCTGACGATGGCGTTTTTGGCCGATCAGTTCGGCTTGTCTGCGGTCATCGGCGCATTTTTCGCCGGAGTCGCCGTCAGCGAAACGCCATATCGAGAAGAGGTCGACGTCAGCATTGGCGCGATCGGGTATGCGCTGTTCATTCCGGTGTTTTTCGTCAGCATCGGTTTGAACATGCGGCTTGACGGCTTGCTTCAGGATCTGCCGTTTATCGCGATCATCACGGTGCTCGCGCTTTTGACAAAATGGGTCGGCTGCGGGCTCGGCGCCAAAATGGCCGGCCTCGACAATCACGATGCCGGGGTGGTCGGCGCGGGAATGGTCTCGCGGGGCGAAATGGCGTTGATCGTCGCCCAGATCGGTTTTGATGCCCATTTGCTGGATAAGGATTTTTATTCGGCCGTGATCTTGACCATTATTTTGACTACGTTGCTCGCGCCATTTATGTTGAAACGGGCGCTGCGGCAAGGCGGGGATGAGGCTGAACAATAAGGGCTGATTTTTTGTTAGGCTGTTCCAGCATCCCACGGACCTCTGCACCGTAGTTGGGTTTCGCGGGGCAGGGACGAGGCGTCTAACTGGAACCGTCACTCGAGGCGAAGTGCGCCTCAAGCGCCAGTTCCAAGTTAGCCGCTCACCCCTAAGCGCCCCGCTACGCACCCTGTCTGTAGTTGGGCTTCGCGGGGCAGGGACGGCGCATCTAGGCCATCAGGCGCCCGAGGCAAAGACCGCCTCACGCGTCTGATGGACCTAGCTGTCCGCCCCTGAACGCCCCGCTACGCACCTTTAACTTGAAAGGATTTGACATGCAGTATTTATTTTTTGATTTTGATGGCACCATTGCAGATTCACATGTTGGTATTTTGAATGGCGTGCATTATATGGTCGCCCAGCTCGGCTTGCCGGATCTTGGCGACGAGGTCTACCGGACGTTCATCGGGCCGTCGCTTTCCAGCTCCCTGATCAGGACTTATCCGCAACTGACCGAAGACCAGATCAAAGTGGCAATCAAGCATTATCAGAAGATCTATAGCGAGACTGGGATATTTGAGATGCGCCTTTTTCCCGGCTTGACCGAAGTGCTCACGCAATTGAAGGGCGCGGGGTATTCGCTGAATATCGCCAGCGCCAAGCCCGAGCCGATGATCGACCGCATCGTGGCGCACTTCAAGCTGGGCGAGTGGTTCGACGGCTGTTACGGGGCGACGCTGGATGAAACGGTGCGCGGCACAAAGGCGCAAGTGCTGGCTTACGCGCTGGACAATGCCGGGGCCACGCCGGATGCGTCGCTGATGATCGGCGATACGGATTCTGACATTCGCGGCGGGCAGGCAAATCACGTCGAAACGCTCGGCGTGACTTATGGCTTTGGTAGCCGCGCCTCACTGGTGGCCGCAGGAGCTGATCTGTTGATCGATCGAGTGGACGAATTGCCGGGGGCGATCAACCAGCTTTTGGCATAAAAAAATGGGACCGCCGAAAATGGCTGGTCCCAATTTTTTTACTCGCCGGCCGCGGCATTTTCCTCAGCCGTGTCCTTGTTAAACAATTTGGTGCCGGTCTCCTTTAACAGACCAAGCAGCTCATTGAGCTTGGCTTCGCCCATTACCTCGACCCAGCGCGCGAATTCTTCTTCGACGGCCACTTCAGCCTCGGCCGCGACGCGTTTCCCCATTGGCGTCAGGGTCAAAATATGGCGACGGTGATCATCCGGCGCAAGTTTTTGCGTCAAATAGCCGAGATCGCGCAACACTTTCAGCTGCCGTGCGATCGCCGGTTTCGTGACGCCGCGTTTTTTAACGATGTCCGTCAGACTGACCGCGGGCAAATGCGCGACATCATAAAGGATTTCATATTGTTCGAACGACAGGCGGTATTTTGCCATCGGCCGCGAGATGCGTGCATCGATGTTTTTTATTGTGCTAAAATAGACATCAATAAACGCGGGTAATAAACTGGTTTCTGCCATCAATTTTTCCTCCCTCACGACTCCCATCGTCATTTTAGCAGATGGCCCCGCATAAAAAATGAGAATTAGCTGAAAATCCCCTGACAAGTAAAGGAGGTTCCCCATGCGTCATCGACATTACGGGACCACGGCAGTCTGTGTGGTCTGTTTATTGCTGAGTGCAGGCGTGTTCGGCGCCAGCCAATATTTTTATGATTATGCGTTTGTCCCGGCGAAAAAGACTTTTCTAAGTAGTCATGAACCGGCTCGTACCACCCGTGCAAAAACCTGGCTTGCCAAAGTGGAGAAGGAAACGTGGCACATGCAGGCGGCGGACAGCGACTTGCAGCTTGTCGCGGATTTCGTGCCGGCCGCAACGAAAACGGCGCGCACGGTGGTCATCGCGCATGGCTACATGAACACCAAGGAGGACATGGCGCCGCAGATTCAGCTGTTCCACGACGCCGGCTTCAACGTGCTGGCGCCGGATGACCGCGGCCACGGCCAGTCGGAAGGCGACTACATCGGGTATGGCTGGCCGGATCGGCTGGATTATTTGAAATGGCTCGACAAGCTGCTTGCACGGACTGGCGAAAATAGCCAGATCGCGTTGTACGGTGTGTCGATGGGCGGGGCGACGGTGATGTATTTGTCAGGCGAAAATCTGCCCAAGCAGGTCGGCTGCATCATCGAAGATTGCGGCTACACCAGCATCATCGACGAATTAGCATACCAGGCCAAGGCCATGTTCAAATTGCCGAAGTGGCCGCTTGTGCCGGCGGTGGCCCTGAACGCCTCCGTGCGCGCGAAGTACAACGTGTTTGACGCGAGTGCTGTCGCCGCGCTTCATCACAACACGCGCCCGATCTTCTTCATCCACGGCGCGAAGGATGATTTTGTCCCAACAAGCATGGTTTATGAAAATTTTGCGGCGACTGATGCCCCGAAGGAACTCTGGGTCGTCCCAGGCGCGGGGCATGCCAAGAGTGATGAAAAAGATCCAGTGGTTTATGCGGATAAAGTGGTCGGATTCATTAATGCGTATATGCCACCAGCATGACGGGGACCTCGAATTATTTTCGCGCTTGCGCGGAATAGTCTGTGGTTGATCAAATTGCTAATGTGTCCCGCATCACTTGATAAATATGAGCGGCATCTGCGTCAGTTCCGCGGAGCTCGTAATCTGCCAAAAATGGGGCATTGAATTCGGCGGCGTAGCGCTTGGCGGTCAGGCAATACTGCTCGTTGAAGTTACGATTGCCCGAACCAATGATGCCGCGGCACAGCTCGGCGTTCCCGGGTTCTGCCAGGTAGTCGCCCATCGCGGTGGTCATCAGTTCCTTGACGCCGTTATCGATACCGTTGCCGCCATCGAGATAGGTCGGCACGAGCACGAAAAATGGCTCGGTCTCGCCGGTCGATTGCGTGGCGTCGGAGATCTCTTTGAGCGCGATCAACGGCGCCTGGGCGTCGGTTTCGTGCGCGGCTTTTGCGAATTGCTGAAGATGCTGAGCGAAGGCCCGGGTGTTGCCGGAAATTGAGATAAATAAGACGTTGATCATGGTTTCCTCCTTGCGCCAAGTGCGGCGGCCACCTCATACTTTACCACGCTAAACGCAAGATGTCGTGGTAAAAGGCTGACGATGCACAAGATGTATTGCCGTGGGTTTTGCGCGGGCAAGCGCGTATTATAATAGAAGAAACACGAAAGGAAGCGCGACATGGCGAAGAAATATACCGCGACCAGCGCCGGTTGGCTGGCGTTTTTCTCGATCATCTATGGGGTCTTGCTCACGGTTTTTGCCGTCAGTCTCGGCCTTGCCCTGACGCTGGGCGAGCCAGCGAAACTCAGCGGGCAGCTCACGAGCCAACCAGCCCTTGGCGTCATCGAAAAAGACGCGAACCGAGTCGTGACAAAGACTGTCACGGATGCTGGCATCGCGCTTCCTGATGACGCTGAGTTGGTGCCGACTGCCGCGCTGAAAGAAGCGCTCAACACGGGCGTTCACGCGGCAGCGAAGATGAATCTTACCTATGACTATTCCGCGTTTACAAAAAAGGTTGCGACGCATACCGAAGCCGTGGTGGCGGAGGGCGGCAAGCCGTTGACGACGAAGCAGAAGACAGCCCTGACCACGGCCTTGGAGAAAATGATGGCCAAGCATGTGCGCACCGAGGTCATGCAGCAAGGTTATGGGACCGTGTATGGCTTTGTCGCGTTGACGCTTGAAACCGCGGCCATCGTTTGCGGGATTCTTGGCGCGCTGTGCCTTCTGATCATGGGCAAGAGCAGTCACTCCTGGCGCCGTTTCCTTGTGACGTTTGGCCGCATCACCTACATCATCGGCTTTGTCGGTGGTATTGCGGCGCTGGTCGTGGCGGTACCAAGCATTGCCGGGTCGATTCATTTCGGTGACCTGCATCCAGAGATCCTTCAGACGATGATCACGGGCTTTGCGGGGACGTGGCAAACGGTCGCCGGGGTTGTGATCTTGGTGGGGCTGTTGACGGCTGCCGTGGGCCATCTTTTCCGTGGGCCGAGTGGGGAAAAGACGGAGGCGGCAGCGGAAGCGTGAATGTCGCAGTTATCGAGGCGAAGCCCTGCTCACCCCTAAGCGCTCGGCTCCGCACCCTTTTAAAATCATTTGACGTTTCTCATTTTTCTGGTTACAATCTGGGTAATACATTAGACGAATGCTTTGCGGAGAAGAGTAACGCAGGCGCGACTGACAGTGAACCCGGCCGGTGGAAAAGGGACAGTCGCCAATGTGTGAAGATGAGCTCCAAATAGCAACGGGTCGGTTCACGCCGGCCCGCCGACTCGTGGCCGTTACCCCACCCGGTATAGATGTACCGCAGAGGCAGCTTCGGCTGTGAACAAGGGTGGCAGCGCGAGTGATCGCCCCTTGACCGTGAATGGTCGAGGGGCGATTTTTTTCGTCCTATGATAACTGATAAAGGAGCACGAGCAGATGGCTTGGCAAAAACCGACAATTAAAAAGGCATTAGATGCACCGTACCGCGCAGATCTGGTTGGCAGCTTGCTGCGACCAGCAGAATTGAAAGAGGCCCATGCCGCATTGGCGGCTGGCACAAAAACGCCAGAGGACGTGGCCGCGATTCAAAAGACCGCGATTCAACATATCGTTGATGAACAGGTTCGCCTTGGCTTCAAGGCAGTGACGGATGGCGAATTTTCCCGGCGTTATTGGCACCTGGACTTTCTCTGGGGCCTCGAGGGCATTGACGAAATCAAGCACGCCACCTATGAGCACAATTTTAAGGGCGACATCAACGCCGCGGCGAATGTTGAGCTGACCGGCCCGATCAGTTACAATCCGCACCACCCATTTTTCAAAGCGTACACCGAATTGCAGTCGCTGCTTCCGGAAGGCGTTGTCGCCAAGCAGACCATTCCGAGCCCGAGCCTGCTGTTCCGTGACCATCGCACAGACGGCTGGGAAAAATATTATGATAGCCGCGAGGAACTGCTCGACGCGATCGCGACGGCGTACGGCGATACGATCAACCAGTTCTACATTCTGGGGTGCCGCTACTTGCAGATCGATGACACCAACTGGGCCTACCTGATTCAAAACCTCAAGGATACGCAAAACGATATTGCCAAGCACTCGGAATTCGTGCAGCTCGCACATGATGCGCATGATGTGATCGAGGAAATGCTGGCGATGGCGCCACATGACATGGTGATCACCAGCCATATCTGCCGCGGCAATTTCCAGTCGACTTATCTGTTTGAAGGCGGCTACGAATATATCGCCGAATTCCTGCAAGACCTCAAGTACGACGGCCTGTTTTTGGAATATGACACCGAGCGGGCTGGCGGGTTCGCGCCGCTTGAAACGCTGTGGAATCATGATCAAAACAAGCGGATCGTGCTGGGCCTGATCACGTCCAAGTTCCCAGAGCTTGAGGATGAGTCGGCCATTCGCGCTAAGATCGACGCGGCCAGCCAATATGTCCCACTGGAAAACTTGGCGCTGTCCACGCAATGCGGGTTTGCCTCGACCGAAGAGGGTAACAAGGTCACCGAAGCGGATCAATGGGCAAAGCTGGCATTGGTTCAGAAAATTGCTGGTGACGTCTGGTCGGATTGATTTTTCGAAAGGAAGCAAGCACATGGCAAAAGTTGAAAGTTTCACACTGGATCACACAAAAGTTAAGGCCCCGTATGTGCGACTGATCACAGAAGAGCACGGGCCGCAGGGAGATACGATCTCCAATTACGATCTGCGACTGGTGCAGCCAAACGCTGCGGCAATCGATACGGCCGGCCTGCATACGATCGAGCATCTGTTGGCGTCGCTGCTTCGCGACCGGATGGATGGCGTGATCGACTGCTCACCGTTTGGCTGTCGCACGGGCTTTCATCTGATCATGTGGGGCGAGCATTCCACGACCGAGGTGGCTAAGGCGTTGAAGTCGAGCCTGGAAGCGATCGCCAATGACATCACCTGGGATGATGTGCCTGGCACCACGATCGAGTCCTGCGGGAACTACAAGGACCACAGCCTGTTTTCCGCCAAGGAGTGGGCGAAGCTGATCTTGAGCCAAGGCATTTCGGACGAGCCGTTCGAGCGGCACGAAGTCTAAATCTATTTCACAGCTCAACGTCGTCACGTTGGTAAAACGTGATGGCGGTGAGCTTTTTTATTTCCCGGGAAAAGTTGGCGACTGAGTTAGCAAGATCTTGACCTGCTAAGTGGCGACAGGGGTGGGACTTGCATATCTGCAAGATCCGGGCAATTTGGGTGGCTGCCGCCCCTTATTCGCTTGTGAGAAGATTGAATCTCACATAGACTGAGAAATAACGTACGTACCGTAATTTTGATATTAGTGAATCTGATCAGTTCACTGATGCTATTTTTGAAAATTATTTGGGGCGAATGCTGCGATACGCCGCGTCATTTTGTCTATTTATTGGAGGAGTTATTCATGGATTTTTTGAAAAAGATCAAACCGGCTTATCTGATCGCAATCGTCGCGGTTGTTGTGGTGGTCGGTGATGGCCTGTTGTTCGCATGAAGAAAACAGCGTTATTGATTGCTTTGATGTTACTGGGCGGGTTGGCAGTTGGCTGCGGCAATCGCGGTAGGGTGCCAGCTACTGCGCCGGCGCCGGCCAAATCGGCAAAGACGAGCACGCGCGTTAAGGGCGAATCCGGCAACACAAACAAGGGCACTGACGCATCCAAAACAGTCACCGCCAAGAATAAATCAACTTTCAAAGCGGCCACTACGAAGATGAATTTTTCACAGATCAAACGCGGCGATTATTCGAGTTTGATGGCGGGCAAGTGGACGCAGATCGCCAGCAGCATGCGGCTATACAATGGCACGAAGACTGCGCTGCACGCCGGTGGGAGCCGGAAGCTGACCGTCACGCAAGACGAAATCGCGGACGGGTCGATGCGGCTGCGCGGCGGGGACCTGCTGGACGCTGAAGGGACGCACAAGCTGGCCTTTCGCGAAAAGCAGGGACAATTGGCTGCCTCGCTTGTCGATCAGATGGTGGCCACCAACTGGGCAGTGGCCTTTTTCCCGTCCGGCACGACGAACGCATATCAGTCGGTGACCGGTGAGGCGAAAAACAAATACAACCTCATCCAGGTCTGGAACTCGATCAACGGGCAGACTGCTGTTTACGCCGAAAATGTGAGTGCGGCCGACTTGAAAGCATACATGGGCCTTGATGTGCGGGCGCTGGCCAAGGGCGATTATGCCAGCCTGATCGGGACATGGAAAAATCCAACCGATGGCGAAACGCTTGAGGTGGTCGACAAAATGGTGAAAAAGCCCGCCAATGTCAACTTGTCTGACTCTGAAGGCATTATGGTCGCCAATCAGGATTACCAAGGCCGACATGAGGTGATCATTGCCGGTAAGGTGGATCTGGATGGGTCGATGCAGGCCAGTATCGGCTACTTCATTGATCCAACCGAAGAGCCATCGAGCATGCAACCGCTCGTTCTTTTGCCCAAAGGCGTCCAGGCGCCAGCGCTTGGCGGGACGATCGAAGATGACTCTGACATGACCCGCGACCGTCTGATCCTAGGCGGCGGGCAAAGCGGATTTGCCCAACAGGCATACTACAAGGTAGATTAGCCAACCACAGGTACGGAATCGTGCATGACACGCGCAATACCGTATTGCTGTCTACCAAATAGTGTCAAAGGAGGTCATTCGCTTTTCGGTTTGCATTTCGGGGCCGGCACAGCGTTAAGTGTCGGCACCAATTTCAGGCCACGTGCGTCAAGCCGCGCAAATAGGCACCCCAGTGACAATTGCTGGGGTGCTTTTTGCGCCCCCAGGTCTGCGACGAAAAATAATGTGAAGGCGTCACACTGATGTGGCAGTTAACCAGCTGGGTGCTTGGCTGCCGCGATCTCTGAGATTGGAAATATCGAGAATCGTGCCCATCAACTATAAATTCGCAATCTCAGAGATCACACGATGCCGCGAGCATCAGATCATTCGGTCCCCGGGTCCGCGAATTTACCGTTTTTGATCTGAAAAGACAACACCCGCGGTCCCAGGGTCCGAAAGACAAGTCACGCCCCAGATAGTCGATGGTTAATAATGTGATGGCGTCACACTGATCTGGTAGTCGCCCACCGGGGTTTTCGCTTGCTGTGATCTCTGAGATCGGAAATGTCGAGAATTTTGCCCATCAACTATAAATTCGCAATCTCAGAGATCGCACGATGCCGCGAGCATCAAATCATCCGGTCCCCGGGTCCGCGCATTTACCGTTTTTGATCTGAAAAGACAACATCCGCGGTCCCAGGGTCCGAAAGACAAGGGGCGTGCGGACATTTTTTTGGACCGCCGTTTTGCTAAAGTGCACAACGACGGTGTTCGTTCAGGTTTTTACCTCC
>NZ_RHOG01000038.1 GCF_003946405.1 Lacticaseibacillus yichunensis
TGCGGGGGATACCGTACGCAAACCTAGAGTGGCTGCTATGAAGGGCATCCGAGTCAGTGGTGTCATAAATTAGGGGACTGGGTCAGTTCCACAGTTCCATCGTTCTACCCGTATTACCAGTTTTACCAGCGTGACGGTTCTTCAGTCGCGTCGTTGTCCGGCAGTAAGCATCGACTTTTGATCACACTGTCGCTGTTGAAATCTGATCGCGCCAAGCCCCACAAGCAAGGCGCCCGCAGTATCCTAATCTAATAATCACGCAAACACACTGGCAATGCTGAAAACGACACCTCGACCGGTGTGTTTGTTGTACATAGGGGCCAGAATCTTTTTTTTCGATTCTGACCTTTTTTCAAAAAAGTGAGAATCGACAAAAAATCTAAACATGCACAAAAAATCCGCCCGATTATTGTGCACATTAACAGACTTAAAAAAGGAAGTGGGACAAAACAAAAGTTTTGTCCCACTTCCTTGTATCAGCAAACAGCGTTACTTCGCTGCTTGGAGTTCTTCGATTCGGGCTTGGGTCGCTTGCAATTGAGCTTCGTAGTCCGCTTGCTTGGCCTTTTGCTCGTCGATGACCGCGGCCGGGGCCTTGGCCAAAAAGCCTTGGTTGCCGAGCTTCTTTTCAACACGCTCGATCTCTTGCTGGAACTTCTTCACGTCTTTTTCGAGCTTGGCGATCTCCTCGTCCAGGTCGATCAATTCCGCCAACGGGACATAGACCGTTGCACCCAAGATCACAGCACTGGCGGCCAGTGCCGGGGTGTCGATGGAGGCACCAAAGGTCATCGTCTTGCTGTGAACAAACCGATCGATGAAGTCGCGGTTTTGCTCGAAGATCGGCGCCAGGCTTTCATCCTGCAGCTTAACCATGATGTCGATTGGGCTGGACAGTGGCGCATTTACATCGGCGCGAATGCCACGAACGGCACGAATGAGCTCGATGATCGCCGACATCTGGGTCACCGCTTCGGCATTTTCAAATTCAGGATGTACAACCGGATAGCTCGCCGTGACCAAGGATTCACCAACGTGCGGCATCGTCAACCAGATCTTCTCGGTGACAAACGGCATGATCGGCTGAAGTAGACGTAGCGTCTGATCCAGCACATAGCGCAGGTTGACGCGTTTGGCCGCTTTGGCCTGTTCATCATCGCCGGTCAAGACCGCCTTTGCCATTTCGATGTACCAATCGGCCAATTCATTCCAGATAAAGTTGTACAGCGCCCGGTCGGCTTCGCCAAATTCGAATTTATCAAAGAGATCCGTGACCTGCGCGATAGTGTCATTCAGGCGGGCGAAGAGCCACTGATCAGACAGATCGAATGTGGCTGGATCTGGCTGCTGGTCGGCGGTGGTGTCTTCGAGATTCATCAAGACAAAACGGCTCATGTTCCAGATCTTGTTGATGAAATTCCAGGCCGCATCCATTTGCGTATACGAGAACCGCGTATCCTGGCCCGGCTTGTTGCCTTGAGTCAGGAACCAGCGCAGCGCATCGGCCCCATATTTTTCGATGATGTCCATCGGATCGATTCCGTTGCCGAGTGACTTGCTCATCTTCCGGCCTTGCTCATCGCGCATCAGGCCGTGGATCAAGGTGTACTGGAACGGGCGCTCGCCGGTGAACTCGAGGCCTTGGAAGATCATGCGGGCGACCCAAAACGGGATGATGTCGTAGCCGGTGACCAGCGTGTTTGTCGGATAGTAGCGTTTGAAATCCGGCGCGTCGGTATCCGGCCAGCCCATGGTCGAAAATGGCCACAGCGCGCTGGAGAACCAGGTGTCGAGGACGTCATGATCCTGCTCCCAATTTTCCGCGTCTTCAGGGGCTTCCATGCCGACATACAGCTCGCCGCTTTGCTTGTTGTACCAGGCAGGAATGCGGTGGCCCCACCACAGCTGACGTGAGATGACCCAGTCGTGAATGTTCTCCATCCAGTTGAGGAAGGTGTGCTCGAAGCGATCCGGCACGAATGTCACTTTATTGTCGCCCTGCTGATTTTTGATCGAGGCTTCCGCAAGTGGCTTCATCTTGACGAACCATTGGGTGGACAGCCGTGCTTCGACTTGAACCCCTGTCCGCTCGGAATGCCCAACGGAATGGACGATCGGATCGATCTTGATCAGATCACCGCTGGTCTGCAAGTCCTTGACCAGGGCTTTGCGGCAGTCAAAACGATCCATGCCATCATATTTGCCAGCATTTTCATTCATCGTCCCGTCGTCGTTCATGCAGTTGATGCGCGGCAGGTCATGGCGCAGGCCAACTTGAAAATCGTTGGGGTCATGGGCTGGCGTGATCTTAACGGCACCAGTTCCGAACTCTGGATCCGCGTGCTCATCGGCGATGATTGGAATCTTGCGGCCAACGCCTGGCACAATGACCTCTTTGCCGATCACATCTTGATACCGGGCATCATGGGCGTTAACGGCAACGGCGGTGTCACCAAACATGGTCTCCGGGCGAGTCGTTGCGATCTCGATGCCGCCTGGGGTGCCGTCTGCGTATTTGTAGATCAAATGGTAAAATGCGCCCTTGTCATCTTGATGAATGACTTCGATGTCGGAAAGTGCCGTGCGCGCCTGCGGATCCCAGTTGACGATGTACTCACCGCGGTAGATCAGGCCTTTGTTGTAAAGATCGACAAAGACTTTCCGTACCGCCTTGGAGAGGCCGTCATCCAACGTGAAACGCTCGCGGGAATAATCCAGCGAGAGCCCCATTTTTGCCCATTGCGCATGAATGATCGCCGCGTATTCGTCCTTCCAATCCCAAACTTGCTGGATGAATTTCTCGCGGCCAAGATCATAGCGGCTGATGCCCTGTTCGCGGAGCTTGGCTTCGACCTTCGCCTGCGTCGCGATGCCGGCGTGATCCATCCCCGGCAGATACAGCGTGTCATAGCCCTGCATCCGCTTTTGGCGAATGATCATGTCCTGCAGCGTCGTGTCCCAGGCGTGCCCCATGTGGAGCTTGCCGGTCACGTTCGGCGGCGGAATGACGATGGAATAAGGTTTCGCCTTTTTATCGCCGCTTGGTTTGAAAACGCCTTGGTCGAGCCACTTTTGATAGCGGCCTGCTTCGACTTCCTGAGGGTCGAATTTCGGCGCAAGTTCTTCTTTACTCATATTTTTCCTCCTGCATGTGTCTGACAAACAAAAAAGCCCGTCCTAAAAATAGGACGAGCGTGCTCGCGGTACCACCTAACTTGAAGCTGCCAAATTTGGCACCTTCCACTTGAGCCTTCTAACGGGTGGTCCCGGCCGCTTCTACTGCGTTCAAAGCGGCTGCTCGCAAGCTACAACGATCGGTTTTCTCAAGGCTCGCACCAGCCGCCTTGTCGCTGAAAAAAAACTCGATCGCCCTCTTGTTCATCGCGTTACCGTCATTATAGGTGGGCAACTGCGGCGCGTCAACGGGTCGAAGAAGTTTCCTTGTGCGAAAGATGGTTTGCCGCCAAAGCTGCCAGCAGCGCAATAAGGGCCAGGCCAGCCAGTAGCGCAAAGCCCAAGCCGCTGCCCAAGCGTGTGGCCGCACGCACGGAACGCCCAGTCCCCACCGCGGCGATGACTGCCGCCAGCATGCCGGTCGACAGTGAGCCAGAGTATTGTTGCATCATGTTGAACAGCGAGTTTTGATCTGCCTTGTTGGCCACTGGCACTAACTGACTTGCCTCGGACATCGTGTTGCCAAAGCCGCTATTGAATCCGATCCGCAGCACGATGAACAACAAGGTGATCAGGGCAAGCGTCAAGCGATTCGTCAGAAGCGCAAACAACGCGGCGCCGATCAGGACCAAACTCCCGCTGACCAAAATGATGCGGCGCAGGCCATGCTGGTCGTAAAGACGCCCGGCAAATGGGGCAACCACCGCCCCGATCATGGCGCCCGGAAACAGAATCAGGCCAGCCACCAACGCATTTTCCCCAAGGACGTCTTCAATGAATAAGGGAATCAGAAACGAGGCGCCAATATTGATAAATTGCAGGAGAAAATACGTGACCAGACGCAAACTCAGCACTCGGTCGCGCAAAATATGCCAGTCAAGGAGCTGCGTGCCGCCACGGCGACTATGAATCACCTGGGCGCCGAGCAACACAAGTGCCACTGCCAGCCACAGCCAAAATGGCCTGCTGGTAAACCCGGTCTGCCCCGCTGCGTTGAACGCCCAGACCAAGACGGCGAAAAAGAGTGAGAGCAGGGAGAGCCCCAGCACATCAAACTTGCCGGCAGTGTGACTCGCTTTGGTCCGAATCGTCGTCTCGCCCAGCACCCCGACCAAAATGAGAAGCGGCACGATCATCCAAAAGATCCAGCGCCAACTCAGCGTGTTGGTGAACAACCCGCCATATGTGGGGCCAAGCGCCGGCGCAAGAGAGATCATCATCTCCGCCAAGCCCGTATAGGTTCCGAGTTGCCGCTTTGGGACACGCGTGAAAATTATTTCGAACAACAGCGGAGTCGACAGCCCGGTAGCCAGCGCCTGCAATAGCCGCCCTGTCATCAGCAGGGCAAAATCTGGCGCCGTCGCACACATGATCGCGCCAGCCAGGCTGAATAGAAAGGCCGCGCGGAAGATCTGCCGGCCATCAAAGCGTTTGAGCAGGTACGCGCTGGCCCCCATGACAATGGTGACCAGTAGCAGATAGCCGGTGGTCACCCACTGCACCGTCGTCAACGACACATGCAGATCAGCCATCAAAGTCGGAAACGTGACGTTCATCGAGGTCTCAATCAAAATACCAAGAAAAGAAAGTAAAGCTGTCGCCAAGATCGCCAATTGGGTCCGGCGTGATAATCGTTCAGTCAAACTAGAATCCTCTTTTCACGGCGACCTGCACAATACAAAAACGCATCCGCCAGCCCGCCTGTAATTTTTCGTTACAGCCGGCGCTAACACGGATGCGCACCCAGACACTTTCACTTGTCGCTTAGTTTATCACTTTTTTGCCCGCCGCGCCATGGCAGCCCTTATTCTGCGAGCTGCTGATGATGCGCGGTGAACAGTAAACTTTGCAGTTCAGACGTCAGATCGATGTAGCGAATCGTCGTCGTCGGCAGGCAGACCACCGGCTGCGGCGCAAACGTCAAGATCGCGTCGATGCCGATGCCCTCCAGCGCCGGAATCACCTGCGGCTGCGCGCTTGACGGCACTGCGATGATCGCCGTTTTGATATCTGGCGTGACCCGCATCGCAAGCTCGCGAAAATCATACACCGGCACCCCACCGATCTCGGTCCCGATCTTCGCTGAATCAATATCAAATGCCATCGTGATATTCAGATCCGGATTACGGCGAAAATTGTTTTCGATCAGCGCCGCGCCTAATCCCCCGCAGCCAACCAGCAAAATATTTTCAGCATCCTGCACCTCTAGCAGTTTGCCAAATTCGTCGACCAGGGTATCCACACTGTACCCATACCCACTTTTTCCAAGTTCCCCAAAACTGGAAAAGTCGCGACGAATCGTTGCCGATGGGATATGAATGATCTCGCTCAACCGCTCTGAGCGAATGCGCTTGACCCCTTGCTGCTGCAATTGCTGGACCGCGCGATAGTAAAGTGGAATACGCCGCACCGTCGCCTTTGACACCCGCGCTCTCGTGTTCAGCATCGACGCCACCTCCGTCCCAAAAATGTTTGTTAATCCATTCACATAGTAGCGTATCACCACGACGGAAATGGCGCAAGCATTAAGTGTTAGCGATTACATTGAACCCGTTTTGCGGCCCCTGCAAAATGCAAAAAACTCGCTTCACCGTGATTTGGTGACGCGAGTTTGATAGGTCTACAGCAATTCCGAAATAATGTCTTGTTGCTGATCCATGAACTGATCAGAGCCTTTGATGACGGTCGTTTTAACGCCATCAAGCGCTCGCTGCATCAGCCCATCGATGTCGAGCTTACTTTCAAAGTAGCGCGCGCGATCCAGATTTGGCTTCGTCTTCGGTGCCGGCGGGGCAAAAATCGTGCAGCAATCCTCAAACGGCATGATCGACAAGTCATACGTGTCGAGATCCTGGGCCACTTTGATGATCTCGTTTTTGTCCATCGTGGCAACTGGCCGGATGATCGGGAATGTAGTGACATCATTGATGGCCACCATACTCTCTAGCGTCTGGCTGGCGACTTGGCCGACCGATTCGCCGTTGAAAATTGCCAGTGCCCCAACCTTTTTCGCCAAAGTCTCTGCCAGGCGCAACATCAACCGGCGCTGCACCGTCATCAGATACCCTTCCGGCACGTTTGCCTTGATGGTCTCTTGAATCTCGGTAAATGGGACCTGCATGAAGCGGATATTGCCGGCATATGGTGCGAGCTTGGCGGTCAGTTGCTTGGCCTTGTTCAACGCGCTATCGCTGGTGTATGGCGGCGAGAAAAAGTGGACCATTTCCAGATCAACGCCGCGCTTCAGGGCGTAATACCCAGCGACAGGCGAGTCGATGCCGCCTGACAACATCAACACCGCCTTTCCCGCCGTGCCAACAGGTAACCCGCCGGCGCCGAGAATTTTGCGGGTCGACAGGTAGATTGCCTCTTTGCGCACCTCAACGCGCAAGATCAGATCCGGATCCTTCATCTTCACAACCAGATCTGGCCGGGCCTCGACGAAAAAGTCACCCATGTTCAGATTCATCGCGTTGGTGTCCAGCTCAAAAGTGTGATCTGAACGGCGGGTGTTGACCTTATAGCTACTGCCCAAGGGCGCGGTTTCATTCATCAGTTGCAAAGCCGCTTCGTGGACCTTCGCCATATCTTTTTCAACGGCAACACTTGGCGAATAAGATTGAATGCCAAACACGCGGGACAGCCGATCCATGACGGCATCGGAATCCTCCCCGTTCAGCTCAATGTGCAGGCGGTCGCGTTTCGGGCGAATCGTCAGCGCCGGAAACTCGTGCAGTGCCTTGGTCACATTACCATTCAGGCGGCCGATGAACGCTTGGCGATTTTTCCCCTTGGTGGACAGCTCGCCGTAGCGGACCATGATCTCAGAATATTGCAAACAAATCTTCCTTTCAGTTGTGGGCGGGTTGTGGCATCAATGGCGCAAACTTCGCATAGAGCTGGTCAAACGCGGCATTGAACGCATCGGCCTCGGCCAGCGTGTTGTATTCGTCCAGGCTAACACGAATCGCGCTGGTGGCGATATTGGATTGGATGTGCATCGCCTGAAGGGTACTACTTTCGGTGCCCTTCTTCGAGCTGCAAGCACTGGTGGTGGAAATATAGATCTCGTGCTGTTCGAAAGCATGGACGATGGTCTCGCCGCGGACGCCCTTGATGGCAAAACAGAGTATGTGCGGCGCAAAATCCGGCGTCTCTTGACTGAAAATGACAACATTATCAAACTCACGCACATGGTCAAAAATACGTTGCTTGATGGCGCGCTGCTTGGCAACTTTTTGGGCTTCGTCGGTCAAAAGCAGGCGCAGCGCCTTGGCCATCGCGGCGATCGCCGGGGTATTTTCTGTGCCGGAACGCAGGTTGCTTTCCTGCCCGCCCCCTGTCAGTAGTGGGGCAATGTGGCGTGTTTTTTTCGCATAGATAAAACCGGTTCCCCGCGGCGCATGGAACTTGTGCCCGGAAAAGGTGATGAAATCGATGCGCGGATCCCGCAGCGCCGGCATGAGCCCCTTGCCGATCGCCTGAACCGCATCGACGTGAAAATGAATATTCGGATAATCATCTAAGACCCGAGCGCAGGCCTCGATCGGCTGCTTTGCGCCGATCTCGTTGTTTACCCCCATGATCGACACCAGAATCGTGTCCTCCCGGATCGCCGCCCGCAAGTCCTCGGGATCGATAAAGCCGCGGTGATCGACAGGCAGGTACGTGACCTCAAAGCCGAGACTTTCCAGCTGCTTCATCGTGTTGATGACAGCCGGATGTTCGACGCTGGTGGTGATCAAATGGCGGCCAAAGGGGCGTTTCTCGATCGCAGTGCCCTTGAGCACCCAGTTGTCGCCTTCCGTGCCGCCGCTGGTGAAAAAGATCTCCTCCGGCTCAGCCTGAATCAAGCCGGCGATCTGTTTGCGTGCGCTGTGCAGCATCTCATCGGCCTTGGTCCCAACGGCATGCAGACTGCTGGGATTACCGAAGAAATCCTCGCTGACTTTGCGGTAAGTGTCGAGCACCGCCGGCAACGCCTTGGTCGTCGCAGAATTGTCAAAATAGATCATCGTTGTTCCTTCTTTTAAGTAAGTTGTGGCAAGTATAGCAAAAGCACGCTCTATTGTACATTTTTTCTAGGCACGAAAAAAGGTGCCACGGGCGGCACCCTTTTCGTATCTGTCTCACCGACGTCCTTAGAACAACGAATCAGTCCGCTGGTTCAGATAATCGTTTTCGACTTTTTTGTAGCTACCGGGCTCGACCTTTTCAAGCGCGCTGGCAATGGTGTCGGCTGCTGCTTGATAATTGTAGCGCGAATACTGGGTCTTACTTTGAATGGCGGCCTTGGCCACCTCTTCGTGATTGGTCTTATAGCGGTTGGCGTATTGCAGCAATTGCTCCGTCATCCCCGCCGCATCGACCAACGCGCGGCTTTGATCTTTGAGCTGATCGATGTCCTCGGCGATCTTGATCAGATTTTTCGCCACCTCGTCCATGTCGATCTTGGTCTGATTCAGATCATCATTGAGGTCGTCCACTTCTCCCGTAACCACTCGGAAAAAGTCGAGGTAGGTCTTCGGCAATCCTGGAAGCGAATGCCGTGAGACCTCGTATTTGATGTCGCGTAGATCCATTTCAAATTGGGTCGCGGAGTCGTCGGCCTTTTGTTCGCTGGCACGAAGCCCGACGACACTGGTATTGATCGCGACTTGCTTGGCTTCGATGTCATGCAAGGCATTTTTGGTCTCGGTGAACTGATCCAAGATCACGGAGTAAACAGCAGTGTTTTGCTGGATCGCATCTTGGGCACGGGTGAAGTCCTCGTTCAGGCGGTTGATCTGGTTCTGCAGACTCGCCGCGTCCTGGAGCTCGTTGTGATTCAGCGTGTAGCTTTCATTCAGGTGATTAAGTTCGCGCATGAGCGTGTTATTTTGCTTCGTCGCATGGGCGATAAACTTGGCGAGCGAATTATGCTGGCTCATGACCGCTTTTTGTGCGACCAATTCTTTTTCCATCACCGCATACAGCGCGTCGATGCTAGTGGCGACATCAT
This sequence comes from Lacticaseibacillus yichunensis, assembly GCF_003946405.1. Classification (GTDB taxonomy): domain Bacteria; phylum Bacillota; class Bacilli; order Lactobacillales; family Lactobacillaceae; genus Lacticaseibacillus; species Lacticaseibacillus yichunensis. The sequence goes on from NZ_RHOG01000038.1 coordinate 9,176, forward strand.
CGGTATTGGCCTTCAGGGCATCCAGCTGCAATCCTGCGATCTGTGTTTGGGCCTTGGCCAATTTGGCTTGAATGACCTGAACCCCACCAGGCACGTCTTCTGTGAAAACGAAGTGCCGCTGGGTGAGCGTTTCGTGGCCGGTCTCGATCTCAGTCAGCTGGGCCGGAAATTCATTGACCACGGCGTTGACCAGTGGCGGCAGCGTTTTGACCTGATCCTGCAAGGTGTGGACCTGCTTGCTCACATCGTCCAGCTGCGACTTAGCGGCCTCGTGATCACCGGAATCGTTGGTCACGCTGACTTCCTTGAGCGCTTCGCCGATCGTCTCAAGCGACTGCTCCAAGGTGTTCAGGGCCTCGCCAAAGGAAAAACTCTTCGCCAGGATGGTCTTGCGGGCCTCTTGATAATCATCCCGCAACTTGAGCATGCGCGTCCGGTTCTCGGCTTCGCTGGCTTTGAGCTGGTTCAGCGCGGTCCGCACCTCACCCAGTGCCTTGCGGGTGTCGAGGGTGAGCTGGTCGATCGCCTTCATGCCGCTATTGACGACAGAAAAACGAAACTGCCGGTTGGCCTGTTCGACATCAAGCAACTGTGTCTGCAGGTCCGTCAGATTTTTTTCGGTGAGCTGCTGATACGTGCGCTGCCACTTGGTGAAGCTCTTCAAACTTTCACCGGACAGCCGCAACTGCTCAATGCTGCGAATCATGCCGGTCAACTCGCCGGTATCCAGCGCGGCCACCGTTGCGTCCAGCTCCTTGATCTCATGCGTCAGATGGGTCTGCCACGCCCAGATCCCGACCCCCGCCAGGATGACAACCAGCAAAATAATTATGATCATCCAAAACATACTTATTACACCTTCCGCTGACCCCCGCGCCGCTTCATTGCATTTTCAGTGCAAGTCCTTTAAAATTCAGCTAATGAACTCACTTGCACCGCGCGTAGTCCTTATCTCATAGTATCGCAAAAAAGGGCTTAACTTAAAACCTATTTCTGCTATTTTATAAGAAAAGACGGCGCGCGGTCCGATATTTGGAGGCGCAACCATGTCAACCATCGATAGCTTATTGCCAGCCCAAGTAGATGCCCTGTCTGCCGATGAGAGCAACCCGATCACCATTTTGGCGAATGCCAGTGCCGTGATCAATGCGGCCATGTCGGATCTCAACTGGGCAGGTTTTTACCTTTATAATAGGAAGACAGACTCGCTGGACCTCGGCCCCTTCCAAGGACTCGTCGCGTGCACCCACATTCGCCCGGGCAGTGGCGTGGTCGGCACCAGCTTTGCGGACAAGCGCGCCTTTGTCGTCGCCAATGTCCATGAATTTGCCGGCCACATCGCCTGCGATGCCGCTTCGAACTCGGAAGTCGTCGTGCCTTTGACCGTGGACGGCGAAACGGTCGGCGTTTTGGACATCGACTCCCCGCTACTCGCCCGATTTGATGAGGATGACCTGGCTATTTTGCAGGAAGCCGCAACGGTGTTAAGTGCGCACCTTGACGCCGCACTGCTCGCCGCGGTATACTAGTTCGCGTGTAAAATAATGCAGCAGTGAACGGCATGGTCGGCTCCAGTTGTGCGACCCGTTGAGGAGAGCGCAGTAACCGCGGCTGCAATGGCGAAGTGCTTAGCGCAACTGTCCGTGTGTTGAGTTCACAAATTCATTATTTTACTCCAATAAAATTTTTGGAGGAAATACCTTATGTCTCGTTACACTGGTCCTCGCTGGAAGCAGTCCCGTCGTTTGGGGCTGTCCCTTTCCGGCACTGGTAAAGAACTTGCTCGTCGTCCGTACGCCCCTGGCGATCACGGTCCTAACAGCCGTCGTAAGATCTCTGAATACGGCACGCAGCTGAAGGAAAAGCAAAAGCTTCGTTGGATGTACGGTTTGAACGAGCGTCAGTTCCAGAACTTGTTCATCCGCGCCGGCAAGATCAAGGAAGGCACCCATGGTGAAAACTTCATGGTCCTGCTTGAGACTCGCCTGGACAACCTCGTTTACCGTCTCGGCTTGGCTTCCACCCGTCCGCAGGCGCGTCAGCTGGTTTCCCACGGCCACATCACGGTCGATGGCAAGCGCGTTGACATTCCTTCCTACGAAGTTGCCGTTGGTCAGGTGATCGGTCTGCGCGAACGCAGCCAGAACCTGGACATCGTCAATGCTTCTCTTGAAGGTACGGTTTCCCGTCCTGCTTACGTCACCTTTGATGACAACAAGAAGGAAGGCTCCCTCGTTCGTCTGCCGCAACGCGACGAACTCGAACCAGACATCGACGAAGCGCTGGTCGTTGAATACTACAACCAGAAGCTGTAATATTCAAGACTACAAACGTTGTTACCGCAACGTTTACTGGACTTCTACTGTTGCAGATTGTTGCAGAATTTACAACTCGGATAGTAAGTCCATTGCACGCCCATTTTGGGCGTGTTTTTTTTCGGGCATTAACGAGATGTAATAGTCTTGTGTGATACTCAAGCTCGCGTGCCCTAGATGCTCCGAAACATAGGCCAGATCAATATCTTGGCTGAATAAAAATGAAGCGAACGTGTCGCGCAAACCATGGAAGGTCGTATGACTGACTTTTGCCTCTTTCAATAACGGCTCCAATCGCAGCGCAACCCGGAATCCGTATGTCTCAAAGATGTAGCCATCGGCCTTTGGTTTGACCTGCTTGAGGAGGTCGTATAGCTTACGAGGCAATGATACCGTTCGATACGCCTTCTTGGTCTTCAGGGTAGTATCGTTCTTCACCCAAGGACTTCGCTGCTGGTTAACGTGAATGCCACAGTCACCTTGCTCGTCATATAATGCTTCCGGCCGTAACCCCAGGCACTCGCCCCGGCGTAGTCCGGTCAGCAACGCCACCAACACCATGACGCAGAACTCGTCCTCGGCTGCATGTTCAAAGCAGTATTTCTTCAAGGTCTTCATGTCGGTGATTGATAGCGGCACGTTCCGTTTCTCCGACACCTTCCCGTGTGCCTTGATCAGACTGGAAATGTCGTTGACCAACAACCCGTGCGCAAACGCATATTTGAGCATGGAACGTAGCGGTCGAATCATATCACCCACCGTCTTCTGCGCGTGGGTCTTCCCGTACTCATCGAGCATTGTCTGCAAGTAAGTATCGGTCACATCGCACAACCTTACCTCCTCAAATAGCTTGCGGAACGTCTTACCAATCCGGTGATAAGATAGGTAAGACGTTTCTTTCAACTCCCCTTTCTTGGCAAATTCAAGCCAGTAGTCGTAGTAATCCATCATCGGCGTTTGGCGATCAACTAAGTCCACGCCGCCAGCCTTCTTCATCTCCAGCGTATGCGCCCAAATCTGCGCGTCTTGCTTATTCGAAAACGACTTTGACAGTCGATAGGTCTTTCCTTTCTTCGTAAATGCGACTTGCGTCAAAATACTTTTACCACGTTTCATAAATGAAGCCATGCTCGTTTACCTCCTAAATAAACTAAGCTGGCCCCGTAAATACTTAGGTCCAGCTTAGCATCCAATTTGCCTGAACGACAACTACAACTTAATCAACCAGGTGCTCACGCACGAAACTGGTCAATTCTTCGATGGTAAAGCGAGCCTGCTTACCGATCATGAAACACCGGAAGTCGCGGTGCCGCCGAAAGACTTTGTCAAACGTCACTGGATCAACACCGAGAAAGTCAGCGGCCTGTTGTCTGTTCAGCAAATACGGGAGTTGCATAGCGTTTGGATATTTCATTTCAATCTCACTCCTTCTACGAATAGAGTTTGTGTGAGATAATCAAATCAGATAGGACCCATATCTTATCTGTGAAGGGTGACTACTTGCTTTGGTCGGCGTGGTCATCCTTTTTTGATTGCTCACTTTCAGGTGTCATTTCTTCAAACAATCCGTTCTCAAGTCGATCTGCCTCGACTGTATACTGTTCAATCATTTGGCGGTGCTTGTCTGTTAAGACTGCCTCCCGAATCGACTGCATCGTTTTCTGATTACCCCAGTACGCGTCAATCTCGTGGAGTACCCTCTCCATTGGCGCAACTTGCTTATCGATCCATGCACGCGTTCGGTTGAGATCGAGCGGTTCTGGGGCAGTGGTCAAGCGCAGCGGCTGGCGATCATGACCGATGAATCGTTGCCAATTCTTGTTGAGCGGCCAATCCAACCGCGGCTTACCTTTTTGAGCATCGACAAAGCGCAGGTACCGTTTGATAATGCCAAATATCGTGCGTTCTTCATTGCGGTAACAAAGCAAATCATCAACAGCCTTTTCCGCCCGGGTGTTCTTCAAGCGAATTTCAAAGCGGTTATAGATGTTGGTGGTTAAGCCTTTCTTATGCTGTTCGGCGCCTTTCTCGTAGAGGCAAAAGTAAAGCTCGCTTTTGGTTGAACCAATATATAATGTCGTGCCAGTCTCATCATCAAATTCCTCATCGTCTTCATGATAGATGTGGCCGGATACCGTGCCTTGGTACTCACGCATGACGGTGATGCACTCGTTGGCCTGAATCTTTTGAATCAGGTTTGGAATATCCAGCATATCGACCATATCGTTGACGGCTAAATCCAGTCGTTTCATCACGCCTTTCATGTCCAGACACCGGTCAAGAAAGTCATACCAAGTTTCGCCGCGCCCTAGCAGAATACTTTCCATTTGGCGGCAGCCTTGCCCGCGTAGTTCTAGTAGCGTGCCTAACTCCTGGTGGCCCGGATCAGAGCCGTAGACCTTAATCTGACCCAGCGAACGGGTGAATTGATAACCGAACGCCGCGCGATCTTCTGACAGAATGCAATCTGTTTGCAAACGTAAGAGATCACCGACTATTTTGTCGATGTCCTGTGTTGGAAACCGAATCCGTACATAGTCAATCAGCAGTTGTAGTTCCGGCTCATCGGTCCAATTATTGAGCGTTTTATCAATGTACATCTGTAGGCCGCTGCTGCACGCCTCGCCGTTTTCGATACGGCTTAGGTGCCGTTGTGTAATGCCGAGCCGGTGACACAGCTGTACCTGTGTCAGGTTCAATTCCTTACGGCGCCTCCGTACTGAATCACTCCAGTAACCCAAATTGTCTACCTCCTAATCTTGTTGCCACCGGACATCAGCTTGAATTGTCCAGTTGGCAATTTCTGTGCTGTATCAACGTTTCTACCGGGAAATCAGGTAGATAGGTGTCATTTACGACCCCCCTGTTAGTACATGGGGGTCTAGGCGGCCGGCTACGCCGACCGCCGCCGCTCACGCTTGCGGCTTTCGCGCTGCATGCCGCGCGTGGCGGCGCAGGTTCGAGCACCCTTACACCACTTGTGAAATCGACTCTTGCCCTGTGTAAACAGCATAACAGCAGCCGCTATAGGCGGATAGCCATTGATTTTGTCAGACTTTTCCCGCCGAACCTGGACTGAAAACTTGCCTACAAAAAAAGTCCATCATATGATGGGCTTGGAGGTGAATTGAATGATTGAAAACATCGGGCCAAACGTGAAGCAATTGCGAAAAGAACATCACCTTAGTCAGGTTGACTTGGCAGACGCCATCGAAGTAACGGTCGACTCCATCTCAAAGATTGAGAATGGAAAACGTGGCACTAGTTTTGAAACCTTGGATCGAATTGCCCGGTTCTTCAATGTTGCACCGGTCGACCTACTAGGTTCACCTGAGGAAAAACAACTTCATGAAACGGCAGCAATTCTGGATCGTATAGATGAATATCAAGAGAAAATCGAACGCCTCATCCGTCTAAGAAGGCAAATGCTAGACTTCTCCCCTAGGCAGATAGACCAACTAGCCGACCAGTTAAAGGAAATCTTCGCCTTCTTCCAGCCGTACACGCCTGTTGATGAAGATGGAAATCCGGAGACGGATAAAAACGGACGTCGAGTCATTAGGCAATCTCGTTACCGTGACTTGCCAGTGGAGGACATAAAACAGCTATACGAAAAAATTCAAACAATTGAGAATTTCCGCAACAAGTAATATTCTTCCTAGATCGGTTCCTGCTGCTCCAACGCACTAATGATAATTTCAGAACCTTTCCCGAGTTGTGAAAGCAAAGCACGATAATTTTTATCGTGAACATTAGAATAAAATTTAAAGATAAGCGCCGCCTCTTTCTCTGTAAACTTGGCGTCTCGAGGTAGGTAGTCTTTAATCGTGTCGAACACGAACTCATTATCGACGTTCGGATTCAGAGGAATAGTCTTAAACTCGATGTCTATTGATTGAATCACAGACTGAATAACTTCATATGTGACACGAACCTGTTGGTCATCTTGCACATATCGATCAGGTTCATCTTTGTCTGGGAACGGAACCATATCTGACTCCACACTGATAAACGATCCAATGACATTTGAATCATCAGGATACCGAAAGCTATGCAAGAGCGTCAAAAGCACACCGGACAAATCTTCAGCAACTTCCATAGCCAATAGGGCTTCCGCATTTGATGGTGGAACACTTCTAAGACGCGCACCATGGGCGGCAGCTGAGGAATTTCTCAAGTTTGCAATACTTTGAACCAACTCGCAAATATTTTTTGCAACCTCTGTGGTTTGCGGCAGATTTGGAAGTTGGGGCTCAAATAGATTTAGTGTTTCCTGAACCTCTTGAAACATTCCGATTGTATAGATGCCAGTATTCCGGTCCTGCCTCCCCTTTTCTTCAGCAATTTCTGTCGACGTGACAGCGTGATACACATAGGCACATGTAGACTCGATGAGAGTCTTTGCCATCGCCACAGCCTCCCCATATTCCTTGCGATTAAACTTTACGGTCATATCGCGAAACTTTTCTTCGACTGCACCCACCCTAAAGACATCGGCGCGAATTCTGAAATCATCTAAATCTGAAAAACTCATCTCTCTACTTCTCCATTCCTGAGACGATTCCACTTTCCCCGCTATAGAATATCATCGAAAAGGGGAACCAATATCAATTTTCTTCACCGGAGAACTTTAGCTCTCAATCACGACCCCATCAAGACGAAATACCATCACGAAAAGCCCACCCAGCAGGAGGAGAACATGAAGAATACCCTCAAGATTTTTTTAATGAAGGTACTATTTGTGTAAAATGAGCTATTCCATTCGTTTCGCCTTTGACTCAATAAAGTCAATCTCACTCTTGTCAAGTCCGTATTTCTCGTAAAGTTGCTGGTCAATTTCAGGGATGGGTAGGGCCCAATCAATGTCAGAATCGGAGGTAAAGTCCTGCAATGGGACATACTTCCATTTTGGTGCAGGGTTGTGCTGTGTAATTTTCAGCACTCCTAAAAGTATACGGGCAAATTTGGTCTTAATATACCTGAGAGCATTCTTAGCTTCGGCTTCTTCATCAAAATGACCGACAGACAAGAATGTCTGGGTGAAGCCAACGAAGGGTTTTTCAACAATCGGATTAGAAATTACTTCGCCCAGTTGTCCAGAGCCGTTCGCGTTCGGCAACAACACCCTCCATTTGTCAAACCCCTTTGGTTGATTCACGTAATCCTTCCGAATCCACCGATAAACACGGGTGTTGTGGAAACGACCCAGCATAACGATATACTCTTCACCATCTGCTGGCTTATCTGCAAAAAACACAATTTTATCCAGCGTTCCGAAAACTCCGGTACTAATATCGAATTGGTGAGATTTTGGTAGAATGGAGGCAACTTCAGGATGGTCTTCATGCATTTTATCTGTAAAAAGGTATAGTCCCTGGCCAGTAATAATTGTACTCAGACTTACTTGGGTCAAGGAATCAACTTTGTTAACAATTGAGTTAAGTTCCCGATGGCTAGTGAAAATTCCAATTGGTCCAAATTCACTATCATCGTCTCTATACACCACAGCTACCCCACCTTTGATATCGGTGTTCGCAAAAACTTTAGCCGAATCCTGTTCAAAGTACTCTACCTTGATATGCTGGTCATTGAGCATCTTCCGATTCCACTTTTTATTCGTGCTACCCGCATTGAACAGAAAACGAGCAGGTGTGATGAGACAGTATTTTGAACCTACCTTTTCAGCAAGATCATAGAAATAGTTGTAGATTGCGTAGTCCAGTGTGTCCTGTCGGCTCTCTTGATATGGCGGGTTCCCCACCACTACATCAAATTTCATTTCAAATCCCCCTTTCCGAACAATTCATCACATTTGACTTCAAAGTCGCCCTCACCGCGCGCATATGGCGTTGTATCAAGAAATACGATATGCGAGTCGTCAATGTCCTTAACACCATCATCGAAGCCAAAAACAAAGTTGCGGGCAATGTGGTAAATGATCTCACTGGGCGCGAAGCCATATACCTGGTGTTCAAGAATATGCTTTAACCTTTCATGTTCATCCGGAATCTGATCAGCAAGTCCGACATACAGTCGCTTGACGATTTCAGTCAAGTACAATCCAGACTTAACATACAAGTCCGCAAAGGTCTTATCCGGATTACTAAAGATTTCTGGGTTCTCCTCTTCCAGCTTATCAATCATCATCTTGACGACTTTCTTGGGAGTGAAAATCTGATTGGTCTTCTGCGGCGGAATATAGTCGAATATATCTTCGTCATGACTTTCATCAAAGTAATCAGCCAAGTCGGCTCGCTTCCTCAAGAACTCCTGGCAAGACTCATCGAAGACAACTTGATCAAAGAAATGATACTGATCCCGTAATGTACGGAACTGGTCAAGGGTGATGCCGGTGACTTCTCTGAACACTGAATCGCTGATTGTTGTATCAAAATCGGCGAGCGTCGTCTCAGTGGTCCCATAAGCCATCAAGAAGGACGGAATTGTCCGAGCAAAGCCGCGAAGTCTTGCCCGAACATCATCTTCGACAGTATTCTTCTTTTTCTCTTCCGCCTGCTGCAATACGTTTTCCGCAGCTTTCTGAGTCTGCTCATGGACAGCTGCCGTGACTTGTTCGGAAATCTGCTGTTGCAGATTATCCTGGATTTCCTTCTGTCGCGCATCAAATGCAGCCTTAATCTCGGCCTCTTTGGCTGAATCATGCTCGGCTTCTGCGATGCCTTTGTCGTAGTCCGCTTTTGCTTCGTTGGCCTCGATACCGGAGTTAGTCGTCAGCACTTCGACTGTACGCGCAATCACGTCTGCGCTGTGCTTTACAACCTTTTCAGCGGTCTTGGCAGTAACACCATTCTCCTTTGCGATGTCCTTGACCGCATCGAGCGTGTTGTCAGTAAAACTCTTAGCAATCGCCTCAGAAAGGGATGAATCTGAACTTTGCACGACGTCATCGGCAGTATTTTGAATGTCTTCATAAATCTTTTCGCCGAAGTGCGCGTTAGTGACAATGGAAACCGTCTCCTCGGGGACAACGGCTGAACCATTCTGATCGACTTTAACGTCGTTCGTATCAATTGGATCACTTGTCTGCCGCGGGGTAGACTTGCCTTCGTCGACTGGGTTCAGCTGATTGAGAATTTCGCGGGCTTCAGTTGACGCAAAGATGCCGCCAATATTTTGGAACAACAAATTGGACATGAACCCGCGCTTCACGACCTCCTGTGCCTTGATGGTCTTTGGAATCGTCAGCACTTGCCCGGCATCCAGTTCGACCATCTTGCCTTCGCTATCCTCAGCAATCACTGGGAAAAAGTTCAGGAGCCGCTTGATATGGTCCTTGCGATTTTCAGTCGTCCCACCCCCGTTAGTCGTCTGACTGGATAAATTATTGGCAAAGTCGTCATAGAGCGTCAACGTCCGTTCCGGTGCGAAATCGAACACGTACGCGTTCTCTTTTTGCTTAGGTTCACCATTTTCCGAATACGTCCACGGGTTCTGAGATCGGAACGCGGCCTGCATGTAGAGACTTGGTGACTTCATGTTGGACAGCATCAACACACCCGTCCATTCGGGAATCGTCACACCGGTCGTCAACTGGCCGACAGAGAGCGTGATTGTCTTATCGTTGTCCTTAATGGCCTGTCGCACCCGGTCAAGTGCCTTTTCATTGATAATCTGATCGTCGTCCGTCTTACCATCACCCGCAGCAAGTTCAACGTGATAGTTTTCAAACACCGGATCATGATCCAACAGGCGTTTGAGGGCTTTCGCGCTATCGACGCGATTCAGTAACCAGAAAGTGTGCTTTAGTTCAGCCCGTAATTCTGGGGTTGAGAATGGATACTTCTCGTTATGAGTGAGGGTTGATAGCCATTTCAGAACATCCGCTTCATGAACGAATTTACCCGAATCATTTGTGAGGAAGAACTCGTTCAGGTCAAAAGCGTAGTCGACCGAGTCCTCATCAATCTTCGCCCCCGTCTTGACCTCATCAGTAATCATTGAGCCCATCTGATACGAGAACAGGTTCAGCTTGGGCAACTTCTCATAAGGGTTGTTTTCTTCACTGCTAACGGGCCAGTTTGCTTTCGCCTCTTGTTCATCAGCGTAGGTCCAGTTATAAATCTGGTCATCAGAGAACTTGCCGGATGCCATCGCCTTAAACGGGGTACCAGACAGGTTCAAAGTGAATGCCCGTTTAATTTTGTCAAATGCCACATCAGCCTTAAATGTATCTGCGCCTTCATGGGCCTCGTCTATGACCAGCAAATCCCAATCCAGGTCTTTGACCCATTTTAATTTGTTGATTGCGCCACCGAAAGGAATTGCCCCTTTTAGATCCTGGAGCGAGATGAAAGCAATCATGCGGTCTTTGCCGCCGTCGAGTTGAGCCTGAAACTCATCCCGCGACATGGAGGGCTTATCACTGAGCGAGTCGGTGGTTGAAACGAAAGCAAAATCCGTTTGCCAAGCGATGAACTTCTGGTAATCTTCGAACCAAGAGTTGGCAATGGCTGGTCGGTTGGTAACAACAAGCACTTTCTCTGCATCGAGCCGCCGAGCAAGATCGTAAGTTGCCAGCGTTTTACCAAAACGAGGTTTGGCATTCCAAAGAAACTCACCATTTGGATGACCCTTGGCATAATCCAACGTTTGACTGACCGCAGCTTCTTGCTCTGGCCGGAGTGTATACGAAAGCGCCTCGTTAGATTGCTGACGGTCGCCATCACGGAAGGCCTCGTAGTCAACGTAGGCTTCCTCTGGATGACCATCAAAATAGAACCATTCAGTCCCCTTGCGTTGCTCCTTATTCTTATACTTACGCAAGTAGGCATGAAGCTGGGTATCAGTAAACCACTCGTCGCCTCGGCTAAACTTCGCTGGTGCGGACCACAGCTTATCAAATTCCAGGTTAATGGCGGCCGTCTTGGTTTGCTCTTTGATACGGACGTCGACATCCTGACGCTCGGTGTAGCCAATCTTGATCCAACCCTGGTCGTCTTCGACCTTTGGCAATGTGTACGCATAAATCTGAGGATAGATCACTTTGGTGGTTTTGATTTTCGCCGTTTCTACCATACCTACGCAAGCTCCTTATCAAAAAATTCCATCTTATTCTTGGACCAGTTCATCACCTTGACCCGTTTACCGGGTTTGGTGATCCAGGTGATGGCCTCTGCATCGTCGTCTTCGTCGAACAAAGAGATTTCCTCATGAACGACTTTTTCTTTTGTTTCGCTTAGTGGAATGATGTATTTCAAGCCATCCATCTGGAAGATGTTGTAACTGATGATCTCGGCAATCTGCTTGAACAACCCTTGGCTGGGTTCCTTATGCCACTTGGCGACAAAATAATCGCGATACGTGTACAGAAGGTTCTCCCGGGCGAGCAGCAACGAGTCCCCGCTCCATTCGAAACCATAGCTAGATTGATAAGCTAGTTCGACAAGTCGCTGCCATTCAGCTGCATCGTCGACCCCAGCACTGATTCGCCGCAGTTTTCGATCAACAAAGCCCACGCGGTTTGCAATCGCGACACTACTACCAGTTTCCATGTCGTAACGTGTTGCCATGTAGGGTGCTTCACCACAAGTGATTTCAAGCCACGTTCGCTGCGTGTACGTTTCCAGATCGTCGTTGGTAAAATTTTGGTCAACGGCATCGTTTTGTTTCTTGACCACCCATGTGGGGGTAAAGACTTCTGCTTTCGATTTCGTCCGTTCCTTTTTCAGTTCTTGCGACTTGAGGGCACGAGGCTTGATGATTTGGCTCATTGTCCCAGTCACTAGACCAGGCAAAATCTGAGCCTTAGCGGCATAGGGTCGCACCCCATATTGTAAGTAGCTATCGTTAGCCCAGATAATATTCTTCGGGTGCTTGGGTGTGGACATCGTGCGATCAAGCAACAAGATATCTAGAATCTCTGGCATCTGTTCGCGGATCATGTTCTCCGAAACGTCAGTCGGCTCATAGTCTTCCTTGGAGCCGGCCGGATTCAACTTAGGTGCCATCATATGGGGAGTCTCCTTTAGCTATCCGCCGCGATATTTTCTCTACAATTATAGCACTCTGAAATCGTCAGCTCTCGACATACTAGCGGCGTAACGGCTGGACCTGCTAAACATATTGTTCAGCAAGACCCTGTGCATATGCCCGGGTGACTATCTGAATGTACCGACTCCCTATCCAATCAATTTTCGGAGAAAACGTGGGCAAATTCGTGGGCAAAAATCGCGTTTCTTTGCCAAGTATTGCTCAATAGCGACAGAATCTACCAGGCTGTCTCCAGCTCATGGACTTCTGACAAATCTTCTAGACTGTCGTCAAAAAGCCCGAATTAACGGGCTTTTCTGCTAATTTACATTCAGATTTGTCAGAGGTTCCCTACCCACCATGAGTCGCATTGCCAATCAGCCTTGGTTCAACCATTCGATTGCCACGTTTGTGTCCCTTTGATTCTACGAAAGAACGGCATCCCCAAGTGAGAAGCCGAGATTGGAAATGAATAAGTTGGTTATAATATAGAAACTCTGAACAGGCACACCCATCAACTCACAGCTTGATTCTTGAGAGCTTTAAGATAATCAGAACGCTTTACCAAAAAAACATTGCGCTTAGCTCTTGTCAACGCGACATACAATCGATGAAGGGTTTGCGGCTTCAATTTGAGTTCGGTATCTTCAAGTAAGTGATCAGTCGAGTCAGTTAATACTACACAGATATCCCGATAGGTATCTCCTTTCGAATACCCCCATTTGTTAGTTGATGGAAATAAATCATAACCAGGTACCGCCGAACTCCACATTAATTTTGTGATCTCGGTGTTATTGAGTGTTCGCATGATCTCGAGCTGATTCGACAACAATACAATACTTCCGTCATGTTCGTCCGCAGATTCAATTGGAATCCCGAGCCTACTATTTACAAAAGTGCATACTTCAGCCGAGCAACGCCAGCTTCGCCTCAATGTTTGTGTATCCACCTCAAACTTTTTTTCTCTAAATTCATCAATAATTTCCGATAATTCAGTAATTTTTGAATACGGTGTTCCTCTTCGCTTGTTGGAATTTGAAACCAAGCTCTGATAAAAATCACCGACGTAATGAACTTCTGTATCAGAAATTTTTGCAAGATCTACCAATAGCTTATAATCTGCATCCGTGAAATCCTGAAACTCATCAACATAAATTGCATCGAAGAATTTGTCAAGTCTCTCACGAGCTTTCTTCTTGTATACAGCAGGCTGGCAACAGTATAAGTCTGAGAGGCGATTAGAGAATAATCCGTTGGACCAACGGGACAGGTAATGAAATACCTTGTCCTTAGTGTAATATCCATTGCCAGGATTCTCACGATCATGCACAGGAGGCGTGGTGATGTCGATACCACTACTTCGAAATGAGCCTACATGGTCCCCTACTTTAATGGATGGTTCAAACGGTCGGAGGAGCCAATAATACACAAATCGAGTATATGTCATGACGTATGTATTCTCAGGTATTTCTCCATGGTGTCGTTGAATACTGTGTTTGATATTCTTCACATTTTGATTCGTGAATGTGATGAGTAAATTTCGTTTTTCTAGCAATACGTTATCGCCGAGCCAGCGCGTTTTTCCGGAACCAGCAACAGCTAATTTAATCTCTGCAACCATTTTAACCCTTCCTCGATATAGGCTGGGGAAAGGACGCCACTATCGTTTTTCTCAAACTGCTCTGCAATATAGATTGCAAATTCTGTCTTGTTCGCAAGGGCGCATGCCAGAGACTTATCCAAGTTCGTATACACTTTCTTGTAACTGGTCGATTTCGATTTTGGATGATAAGCCGCTCGGTATTTTTCAGTAAGTTTATGGTTTACCTGATCCAACGCAACTTCAAATGTAAATATGTCTGGATCACTAGGCGTCTGAATATAGATATTGTCTGCCGTTTCTGCATTCTGTTCGTCAATGTGCTCGTTCTTGGAGCCATCATTATCAGTTAAAATTAGAACACGCTTGTTCAAACGTTCAGCCAAGTCAAAGAAATGTTTATAGTGGATTCCGTGAAGTGATAACACACTTATACCAAGTTCGTCCAAATCCTTTCCCAACACTTTCTTGGTTATCGCTGGAACAGTGATGTACTCGCTAGCACCTTCAACCAAAATAACCTTGTCCGCCAAGATAAACTTCAGAATGTCAAAGTCATCATTACGCTTGAAGAACTCGGCATCGGCATCACTCAGAGACTCCAAACTCTCTCCTTTGGAATCATGTATCCAAATTGCATGGTCTAGGTTTAATCTGTTCAGTACCATTGACTCGTGAGTGGTCACAATAACTTGTTGCGCATTGTCGGACTGACTATTGATCTGAGCAATCATTTTCCTCGTATTTGAATAACTTAAATGATTCTCGGGTTCTTCAATCATCACTAGTGACGCCTTCGAATCAAGGGACAGCTCAGTCTTTACCAAGCTTTCTTTACCTTTACCCATGTTCTGGAGAGGAATGTCGTCCTCTGAAATATCAATCAACTCCGCGAGCTGAGCCTTCCGTTGATTAATGGTAAATCGTTGATGTGCCCGACTTAATGAAATCTTGTCCTCGTTATCATTAAGCGCACTAATCATAGACTGCTTAAAAGCATACGAAGCCTGCCGCTGCTGATTCTTTTCTACCTGCAAATTAAAAATCCGTTTTGCATATGATCCATAGAGGTCATACATATACCTTGAGTTATCGATGAGTAACGAACGTAACGGGTTCATTCGGCTTACATATGGATCACCCCTAAAAGTTCGCCAACTAGAATGATAATATTCCAGTGGGATTACCCTTTGGGATTTATCGGAAAAATCAATCTTTTCGAATTCATCCAGAAAATCCTTGTCAAATTCAAAATTAAACTTGATTCCGAAAAAAGATGTAGGTTTTTTGCTATTGAACTCAGAAAATTGTTCACCAAAGAAAGGTGCAAACTTAGGATTAGTTTCGAAATTAAAAAAGACTTCAATCTCAATACTCGGCAGCTCATCAGCTAAATGTTTCTGACTAGTTAGTGGCTGTTCAAAAACGTGTAGCATTTGATACTAGTGATTTTAGGTCATTACTGTCATATAATAAATGCATACGAAATTCCGGTTTTCAGACATTTCCCGTGCATTTACGAAATTCACTCGGAGGTTTTATCCATGGTTTATCG
>NZ_RHOG01000039.1 GCF_003946405.1 Lacticaseibacillus yichunensis
CCGCCGTAAAATCGGTGGTGCTAGAAACGTTGATACCGCGGGGCAAGCACGAGATGTGTCATTGTTCCCGGGAAATAAAAGCGTTGACTTCCCTGGGTTCTCTGGTAGAGTAGAGAAATATTAAAATAAAATGAGAGGATGGGATCGAATGGATCTGATGCAAGAACTGCGCCCAGGCGCAAACCGATATATTAGCGAAGCGGGGGCGGCCCAGAACTTGCCGGCCATTCTCGCCCCATTCAAGCAACCAATCGTCGTCACCGGCACCAAGTCCTTTGCCGCCTTTACAGCCCACTACGCCGACACGATCACCTGGCCGATTTTTCACTACGATGGCAGTGCCAGCGATGAAAACGGGGCGGCGATCGCAGCCCAGGCCCCAACCGCCGATGCCGTGGTCGGCATTGGGGGTGGGCGCGTCCTCGATACAGCCAAAGTGGTGGCCGAGTTACTCGGCGCTGCTTTTATCAGTGTGCCCACGCTGGCATCAAACTGCGCACCTTTCACGCCGATTGGAGCGATCTATCACCCAGATCACACCTTCAAACGCGTGGCGTACTTCACGCACGCGCCATTTGCGACAGTCGTCGATTGGGACATCATGTTGACGACCCCGCAGGCCTATTTTGTCGCCGGCATCGGCGATACGCTTGCAAAATGGTATGAGATGGAAGGCCTGACCCGAGGCCGCGAAAATCAGCTGCCTGCGTTCACCCGTCTGAGTCGCGCCACAGCCAAGGTGATTCTCGACACTCTCCAAAGCGAGGCAAAAGACGCGTTGGACGCCCTTGCAACTGGCGACGCGACCCCCGCGTTCACAGATACCGTGGATACGATCATCGGCCTCGCCGGTGACGTCGGCGGGTTCGGCGGTGCAGACGGCCGGCAAGCCGGGGCCCATGCGATTCATAATGGGCTGTCTTATCTCCCAGAGACTCACGATGTCCTGCATGGCAGCAAGGTGGCTTATGGGATCCTGGTCCAACTTGCCTACACTGGAGACGTCGGCGAGATTCAGCAACTGCAGCCGTTTTACGAAACGATCGGCTTGCCGAATAACCTGGCGGCGGTCAACGTGACCGAAGACGTCGCCGCAAAGACTCAGACAGTGGCAGCCTGGGCCGCCAAGCCGGAAGAGTCCTTCAGCCTGATCGACCCGGCGATCACCCCAGCCAAGGTTGAGGCCGCGATGCAGCTTGTTGAGCAATTAGCTTCTGAAACAAAATAGCACGCAAAAAACCACCCGCATTCTAGCAGCGATCGTTTCACTGCGAAAAATACGGGTGGTTTTTTGGTCACGCCGGTTTCACCTTGGCGATCTTCCCTTGTGTCACATACACCGACAAGATCGCGACATCGGCCGGATTAACGCCACTGATGCGACTGGCTTGGGCCAAGGTCTCAGGCTGAATCTTCGTCAGCTTCTGGCGCGCTTCCGTGGCCAACCCGTTGATTGCCGAATAATCGATGCGCGCAGGAATCTGCTTACCTTCCATACGCTGAAGCCGCTCGATGCTCTGACGTTCCTTGGCAATGTAGCCCGCGTATTTGAGCTCGATCTCGACTTGCTCCGCGATCAGATGATCCAGCGGGGTCGGGGCCGGGGTGAATTGCATCAGATCCGCGTAACTGACCTCTGGGCGCTTGAGAAAATCGCTGGCCAGGACGCCATCCTTGAGCGGCGCCGCCCCTTTTTCGGCGAGCCAGTCATTGACGTCGCGCGGGCGCAGCCGGACCGTCTCAAGCCGGGCCAACTCCGCGCTGATCGCGTGTTTTTTGGCTTCAAAGGCCGCAAACCGATCATCATCGATCAATCCAAGCGCCCGCCCTTTTTCCGTTAGGCGCAGATCCGCGTTGTCGTGGCGCAAGATCAGGCGATATTCCGCGCGACTGGTCAACAGCCGGTATGGTTCATTGGTGCCCTTTGTGACCAGGTCATCGATCATCACCCCGATATACGCGTCCGAGCGCTGCAACGTAAAGCCAGCCTTTCCCTGGGCCCGCAGCGCCGCATTGATGCCGGCGATCAGGCCCTGGCCCGCCGCCTCTTCATAGCCGCTGGTGCCGTTCATTTGGCCCGCAGTGAACAGGTTTTTGACCACCTTGGTCTCAAGCGTATGCGTTAGCTGCCACGGCTCGATCACATCGTACTCGATGGCGTAACCCGGCCGCATCAACTCGGCGTGTTCGAGCCCCGCCACGGAATGCAGCATCTTGAGCTGAATCTCTTCTGGCATCGAGGTGGAAAAATCACCGACATAATACTCGCTCGTATCCCGGCCCTCGGGCTCCAAAAACAGCTGATGCCGCGGCTTATCGGCGAAACGCACGACCTTGTCTTCAATCGATGGGCAATAGCGCGGCCCGACCCCTTTGATCACGCCGGAAAACATCGGCGCGCGATCCAAGTTGGCGCGAATGATCTTGTGCGTGGTCTCATTAGTGTATGTCATCCAGCAGGACAGCTGGTCTTTGAGATAGACGCTGTCGGGCGTGGTGAAGCTGAAGGCATGCGGCGCCTTATCGCCAGGCTGTTCTTCCGTTTTGGAAAAATCGATCGTGCCGCCTTCCACACGCGGCGGTGTCCCGGTCTTGAAGCGGCGCAGCGCAAACCCTTGCGCCTCAAGGTCCTCAGACAACCGGATGCTCGGAAGGCTATTATTAGGGCCGCTAGAGTACATCAGCTCGCCGATGATGATCTTGCCGCGAGAAGACGTCCCCGCCGTCAAAACGACGCTCTTGGCCCGATAACGGGCCCCTGTCGCCGCCACCACGCCAACACACACGCCATCCTCGACTAGGAGGCGTTCAACCAGCCCCTGGCGCAGATCAAGGCCCGGTGTCTGTTCGATGGTCTGCTTCATTGTGCGGTGGTAAGCCGCCTTATCCGCCTGGGCCCGCAGCGCGCGCACAGCGGGGCCTTTGCCGGTATTGAGCATGCGCATCTGAATATAGGTCGCATCAATGTTTTTGCCCATTTGCCCGCCCAAGGCATCGATCTCGCGCACCACGACGCCTTTTGCCGGCCCACCGACTGACGGATTGCAGGGCATGAAGGCCAACATCTCAAGGCTGATGGTGATCAGCAACGTTTTTTCACCCATGCGCGCCGCAGCCAGCGCCGCCTCACAGCCTGCATGGCCGGCGCCGACCACGATCACATCATATTGCGTTGCTTCGTACTCATGTATTTCTGGCATGATTGCTCCTTTGTTTTCCCGGGAAATAATGACGCCTACTTGCCCAGACAGAACTGGGAAAATAGCTGGGTGATCAATTCATCTGGGGCCGCATCGCCGGTGATCTCGCCAAGCTTGTCCCAAGCGGCCGTCATATCGATCTGCACCAGGTCGATCGGCATCCCCGCCTCGATACCAGCCAGCACGCTCTGTAGACTGGTCTTGGCCTGTTGCAAAAGACCGATCTGCCGAGCATTTGTCACCATCACCTGGCTTTGACTGTTGTCGATGCCCTGCATGAACAGATGCACGATTTTATCGGCTAAAGCATCCATCCCCTGTTGGGTACGCATGCTGGTGGCGATCACTTCTTCGGCCGGCACATCCGGCAACGCGGTCGCCGTCAGCGCATCCGGCAGATCCTGCTTGTTGAGGATCACGATGCGCTTTTTGGCGGCGGTCGCTTGAATCAAGCCAAGGTCCTCGGCCGTGAGAGGGGTGCTGGTATCCAGCACCAACAAGACCAGATCCGCCTTGGTGATCGCCTCGCGTGAGCGCTGAACGCCGATCTTTTCCACCTTGTCTTCGGTGTCGCGAATCCCAGCCGTGTCGACTAGTTTCAACGGCACACCTTGGACATTGACGTATTCCTCAAGCACATCGCGGGTGGTCCCAGGCACATCGGTGACGATTGCCTTTTCCTCTCGCAACATGTGATTGAGCAATGAGGATTTGCCGACATTGGGCCGGCCAACGATCGCCGTGGCCAAGCCATCCCGCAGGACCTTGCCTGAGCGCGCCGTGGCGAGCAGCTCATCGATGCGACCTAACACAAGTGCGGCTTTTTCCTTGAGCAGGCGGGTGGTCATTTCATCCGTGTCATATTCCGGATAGTCGATGTTGACCTCGACCTGGGCGAGGACTTCCAGAATCTCCTGCCGTAGCGCCGTGATCAAATGATGCAGATCGCCATCGAGTTGGTCGACTGCGACTTGCATCGCCCGGTCTGTTTTGGCGCGAATCAGGTCCATCACCGACTCGGCTTGCGTTAAGTCGATGCGGCCATTGAGAAAGGCCCGCTTGGTAAATTCACCAGGCTCCGCCATCCGGGCCCCAGCGCCAAGCACGAGTTGGAGGACGCGGTTCGTCGCCACGATGCCGCCGTGGCAATTGATCTCCACTAGGTCTTCGCGGGTGTAGGTCTTTGGCTTGCGCATCACGGAGACCATCACTTCATCGACCACTTGCTGGGAGTCAGGATCGATGATGTGACCATAATTGATGGTGTGGCTCGGCACCTGACTGAGGTCCTTGCCCTTGAACACCTTTTGCGCGGTCTCAAGCGCCGATTCGCCGCTGAGCCGCACGATCGAGATCGCCCCTTCACCAGGTGGCGTTGAGATCGCCGCGATCGTGTCATATTCCGTGATCGTTGAATCCATGAGCATCCTCCTTGCAATAAAAAAAGCGCACCATCCGCCACGACCTCCAGTAAAAGAGATCGTGGCGGACAAAGCACTTTGACTACTTCATCACGTGTTGATTTAGGTCTATCCTAACTGTCCGGCCTGAAAATGTCAAAATGGCCGGGCATTTTTTCGCGTCACCACGACATACCGCCGAGGATCGGTGCCTTCGGAATGCGTCTCGACATAAGTGTTGTCCGCAAGCGTGGCGTGAATCGCCTTGCGTTCAAAAGATGGCATCGGGTCGAGATAAACGGCGGTGCCACTGGCGATGACTTCCCGCGCACTCTTTTCAGCTAACCGGCGCACTGCGGTATCGCGGCGCTCGCGATAATCGCCGACGTTGAGCATCACCGTCCATTTGCTTTTCCCATAATGATTGAACTCGGTTTGGGCCAAGTACTGAATCGCATTGATGATCTTGCCATGCTTGCCGATGAGCAGCGCCTCTTTTGGCGTTTTGATCTGGTACCAGACCTGATCACGTTGACGATTGCTGGTGATGCTGGCATCGATGTCGAGCGCCCGGATAATGTCCTCCAGGTAGCTTTGGACCAGCGCGATCGCCGTTTGGTCGTCGCGCCGCGGGGCTTTATCTTGCTGTTTTTCGATGCGCCGTTCGGTCAGGTGTTCACTGGCCTTTTCGCGCAACTTGCCCAGCGGCGAATGGGCTGGCTTGCTGTCATCCTCAACAGGGGCGGTCTCGATCAATTTGAGATTGACGATCGCCTCTTTTTTGCCGAGGCCAAACAGCCCTTTTTTCCCCTCTTGAATAACGTCAACATTGACCTGCTGGCGCGTCACCTTCAGCGAGGCAAGACCAGTCTCGATCGCTTGTTGAATCGTGGCTCCTTGGAACGTTGGCATAACTCTCCTCCAGGTTACTTACGTAGTGCACGCTTGTAGGCTTTGCGAAGCGCTCGTTGACGCTCGCGTTCCTGGCGCTCTTTTTCCTCACGCTGACGCTGCGCCTTGAATGGGTTTTGAAGCAGGAAGGTCTGCGCCAGCGAAAAGGCGTTGGTGACCACCCAGTACAGGGCAAGGGCGCTTGGGAAGCTGGCCCCCATGAACAGAATCATCAGTGGCGAGATGCCGACCATCACCCAGTTCATCGTCGTCCGCGTTGGCTGAGCCATCGTGGAGGTCAGACTGGTCAGCAAGGTAAACAGCGCCGCCAAGATCGGCATGATCCAGGTCGGATCGGGCTTGGCGAGGTTCATCCACAAAAAGCGCCCGGCTTGCAGCTCTTGGGTCCGGTAGATTGCCTGATACAAGGCCAACATGAATGGCATCTGAATCAGCATCGGCAAACAGCCCATCACTGGGTTGATGCCTTCCTTGGAGTAGAGCTTTTGCGTCTCTTCACGCAGCTTGGTCTGGGTCTCCGTGTCCTTGGAACTGTATTTTTTCTGCAGTTCCTTCAGCTGCGGGGCGATCTCCTGCTGCTTGGACATGCTCTTGATCGAGATGTAACTGAGCGGGAAGATCAAGATGCGAATCAGCAAGGTGAAGACGATAATGCCGACCCCAGCATTGCCGCCGCCAAAGACTTTGCTCAGCCACAGGATGAACTGCGCGACATTATAAATGATGCCGCGATCCCAAAAGCCAGTACTGTTTTCCGTGACCGTGGTGTTGCTGCAGGCTGCCAGCACCACCGTGACCATCGCGAGTCCTAGCCCGACAAGCAGGCGTTTGGTTGTCCGTTTATTCACGTGTATCCCTCTCTTTGATCGACGTATTCTGGTCGGCGATAGGTGTCGTTGTCTGCGACAAGACACCGGCTAAAGTGAGCGCATGGATCAGGTTCTGTTTGGTCCCGGCCATATCAAGCGTTTTCGCCGGTTTCCGCGCGATCACCAGAAAGTCAGCCTGCGGATCGAGTTGCGGTTTCAACTCAAGCAGACTTTGCCGGATGTAGCGCTTGATCTGGTTACGCATGACGGCGGTATGCCCCACCTTTTTGCCGACAGAGATGCCAACGCGAAAATGCGGCTGATCACGGTGCAGATGGTAGATCACGAAATTTCGGTTCGCGACCGACTGCCCATGCTCAAACACGTGCTGGAATTCATCTTCTCGTTTGATACGGTAGGATTTGCGCACGACGCTCCCTCACAATCTGAGTTTAAGTATACAAGACATGACGCACTGGTGCACTATGTATCGCGACATTGCCGCAGTTAGCGCCAGGTGTGCGACAAGCAATCAGCTCTATATAGGATAGAACTGATAACAATTGCGCCGGTCCAGCGGTCATCCATTGACCTGACGCCATTGAGTCAGGAGGCCGCATCCCGCAACTTCCTGAAAAATAAAAAAAACCACTGACGCGGTCAGTGGGTTGTTAGGCAGATAAAACTTTACGTCCCTTGGCGCGACGACGAGCTAAAACTTTACGGCCGTTCTTCGTGCTCATACGCTTCATGAAACCATGAACGCGTTCGCGATGACGCTTCTTAGGTTGGTAAGTCCGCTTGGTGCTCATATGCTGCCACCTCCTGTTTCGATCACTTATATGCGACTCATTATTTCAAACATCTTCCCATTATACGGACGGGATCCCTTGGCGTCAAGGCGAAGCGAAAATTTTTCACCGAGAACTTATCCACAAAGCTTGTCCAAAAGTCGCCTTCTTTGTGGACAACCCGTGAAACACGCTGCGCCGGTTTTCCCGATTATCCACAGTTCATCCGCCGCTTATTCGCAAAATCACAGCCTGTGTAACACGTTATCCACAAGCCTGAGGAAAAGTGGGGAAAACTTGTGAAACATGCATTGCATCAAGGCTTCGGTTTCACAGAGGTCCTGTGGATAACGTGTGTGATATGCGGCGGTATCGGTTTTTCCACAAATCTGTTGATAACTTGTCGACATCGCTGTCAAAAAACTTTCCACAGCCCTGTTGATCATGTGGAAAACTGCTTTGCCTGTGGAAAACTCCTAGGCGCAATGCTAAACTTATTCTTGCGGCAACTGATGACCCATGCAGCAGTTGCACCGCATTTGGCCTTGTCCGGCTACGTGCGGCGAATTGAGGAGGAACCACTGTGGCAAATATCGATGATCTATGGACGTTTATTCAAGAAAAGTTCCGCGCCAGCATGACGGCTGTTGGCTATAACACCTGGGTCGATTCCGTCCGGCCGCTGCGGCTGACCGATACCACGCTGACGATCGGCGTCCCATCGGAGTTACATAAGGATTACTGGGAAAAAACGCTGGTGACGAAGATCGTCGCGTGGGCGTATGAATTTGCGAATCTGGAGATCAACCCGCTGATTCAAGTCATGCAGGAGACGCCAAGCGATGACGCCGAGGAGATCACGATCGCCAATCACCACGAGGAAGACCCGATTCCCACCTTCCGCACCACGACCCAGCTCAATAGTAAGTACACGTTTGACACCTTCGTGACAGGCAAAGGCAACCAAATGGCCCATGCCGCCGCGCTGGTCGTGTCGGAAGAACCTGGTCAGCTCTACAACCCGCTTTTCCTCTACGGTGGCGTGGGCTTGGGCAAGACCCATTTGATGCAGGCGATCGGCCATGAATTGTTGAAAAAAGAGCCGCATGCGAATGTCAAATATGTGACCTCTGAGGCTTTTGCGAACGACTTCATCAATTCCATTCAGACCAAAAAGCAGGAGCAATTCCGGCAGGAGTACCGCAATGTCGATCTGCTGCTGGTGGATGACATCCAGTTTTTCGGCGATAAAGAGGCAACGCAGGAAGAATTTTTCCATACGTTCAACGCTTTATATGAAAACAAGAAACAGATCGTGCTGACGTCTGACCGCCTGCCCAACGAGATTCCAAAGTTGCAAGAGCGCCTGGTATCTCGTTTCAAATGGGGCTTATCGGTCGACATCACACCGCCAGACCTCGAGACGCGAATCGCGATCTTGCGCAATAAGGCCGATGCCGAACAGCTCCAGATTCCGGACGACACGCTGTCTTACATCGCCGGCCAGATCGATTCAAACGTTCGCGAGCTAGAAGGAGCGCTGGTCCGAGTCCAGGCGTATGCCACCATGCAGGGCCGCGACATCACGACCAGCCTCGCCGCCGATGCCTTGAAGGGGCTGGCGACCAACAACAAGGATGCGGGCCTCTCGATCAATCGCATCCAGGACGCCGTTGCCAAGTATTACCAGGTGACCGTGACAGAGCTGAAGGGGAAAAAGCGCGTCAAGCAGATCGTCATGCCCCGCCAGATCGCCATGTACCTCGCCCGGGAAATGACCGATAGCAGTTTACCAAAGATCGGCCAAGAGTTTGGCGGCAAGGATCATACCACGGTCATCCATGCGCACGAAAAGATCACCGAGGCGATCGCCGGCGATGAGCAATTACGGGCGCAGGTCCTGGAACTGAAAAACAAGCTGAAAAATCGCGGCTAAGGGGCTGTGGATAATTCTCGGATCGTCCCCGTTTTTGTCCACAAGTTATCCACAGTGCATCACTCGCTGCCTTGGGAGTTCCGCGGTCTTTTCCCCAGTTTCCTCAGTGCCTACTACTACGACTTAAAAAGATTTAAACTATAGATATAGATGCACCGCATCCATTCAGGAGGGACAAGATATGAAATTCACGATCACTCGCAGCATTTTTAGCAAAGCGTTGAACGATGTCTCACGCGCGATCTCGACAAAGACGACCATTCCCATTTTGACCGGCCTTAAGCTCGATCTGACGGAACAAGGACTCGTGCTGACTGGCAGCAATGCCGATATCTCCATTGAAGCCACCTTGGACGTTAACTCCGAGCAAAACGACCTACAGATCGAATCAACCGGCAGCATTGTATTGCAGGCAAAATTCTTTGGCGACATTGTCCGCAATCTGCCGGAAAAGACGATGACGCTAGAGGTCAAGGATGGCTTCCAGACCGTGATCACCAGTGGCGCCTCTGAGTTCAACATCAACGGCTTGGATGCGAACAACTATCCGCACTTGCCAGAGATCGACGCCGAGGATGCCTTGACCGTTCCAGCATCTGTCTTGCAGCAGCTGATCAACCAAACGGTCATCGCGGTGTCCAACCAAGAGAGCCGGCCGATCTTGACCGGGGTCCATTTGGTGATCGATAGTGGGAAGCTGATCGCTGTGGCCACCGATTCCCATCGTCTGGCCCAGCGGACATTGGCGCTGCCAGAAGCAGGGGATGCGCATTACGATGTGATCATTCCAGGCAAGAGCTTGACCGAGTTGAGCAGAACGCTGACCGATGACATTCAAAATGTCGAGATTCGCTTTGCCGAAAATCAGGTCCTGTTCATCGCCGGGCGCAACGCGTTTTACTCCCGCTTGCTGGAGGGTAACTATCCAGACACCTCGCGTCTGATTCCGACCACCAGTTCCACGACGGCCCAGTTCACCGCACCAGTGTTGCTGGCATCCATTCAGCGTGCGAGCTTGATGTCGCATGAAAGCTCCAACAACGTGGTTCGCCTGGCGCTGGATCCAGCCAGTCAAACGGCGACCCTGTTCGGCAACTCGCCTGATGTCGGGAATGTGGAAGAGCAGCTGACCTTCACGAGTTTGGCAGGGGAAGCGCTAGACATCTCCTTTAACCCGGACTACATGAAAGATGCCCTGCAAGGCGTCGGCCCAGCGACCATCGAGTTGGCCTTCACGGCACCGCTTCGGCCATTCACCATGGTGCCGACAGAAGACCGCGACCAATTCATTCAGTTGATCACTCCGGTTCGGACTTTCTCGTAAAAATACAAAGCACTAGACTTGCTGAAAGCTGTTTGCGCGTGTTGCGTAGATGGCTTTTTTGCTGTCTGTAAAAGGGCCGGTCCTCACCGCAGATTCAGTCAGTATGATTTGGGGGTTCGAGATGCCGCCGTTTTATTGACATGGCGTCCCATATCCAAGCAAAAAAATATCTAACCGTAGTATCTTAACTCATGCATCAAAAAACATTGTCACTCGTGGCTCATTCTGCGTAATTTGTTGATATGACAATGAAGGAGTGGAGTGATGCAACATGAATAGACGATGGCTTCTTTTTTGCGCCGCCTTATTTGCTTTGATCGCAGTCGTTGTGAATCCGGGGCAGGTGGCGCGTGCGGCAACGCGTGACCTGTTTGAAGGGGTCACCTATGATCCGCTTTCGGCAGAGGGGCAAGTCGTCTCGCCGCCAGCCGATCTTTATACGTTCGTCAATGAACCAGTGCTCTTAGCAGCGGTGTATGGCCTGGCCCGCGATCAGCCGGCGACCACCACCGTTCCATACATTCGCGGCCTTTCAAGCGACATGCTCGCAACAACTGTCTATCGCCCTGCAAAAACGCTGGCGGCGGTCAGCTTTTTTGATGTCGTCGGGGCGGCTGGTTATGCGCACCGCCAACTCGTTTTTAAGGAAACCGGCACGTTTTCCTTGTCCGTTTATCCGACGCTGTTTACTGGGGATGCCGTCGCTGCAAGATCCGTCACAGTGCATGTGTTGCCCAGCGCGCCTGCCCATCTGACGGCGCTTGTCGATGGGCAGACGATCGCCTGGAATGTGCTGTTGCCACTGTATTGGCAAGACGATCAAGGCCGCCTTTTTGCCCCAGCCAGCACCGTGACCTATGATCGCCCGCGCCCGCTTTATTATTATCTGGCCAGCACGCAGCAATTGATGACCTTGACTGCGCAACAGACCTTAGCGAAAACACTGCTGGTCCCGCCACTAGATGGCCCGCCTGATAAACCGTTTCAGGTCCATCTTCAAATCACAGTTGGTGGCCACGTGTTCAGCGGCCATTTCACGCAAGGGGGACTGCAGGAAGGGCGCGATGAGGTGGGGGACTACCTGGATGCGCCAGTGAGTTACCCACCGCAACCGACGCATCAACGCCGCTTCCTGTGGTATCGCGAAACAGGGAGTCAACGCGAATTGGTACAGGCGGACACACGCTCACGTTTTTATCTTCCCGCTGGCAGTGCGCACACGCGTTACCAGGTCGTCACTCAGTACACGGCCAGCACCACGACCGCGGCCGTCGCGCTGGCGGAGGCCTTTCAATTGCCGCTTGCCAGCAGCGGTGATGAGAGCACGCTTTTGACTGTTGGCGTCCGCCAATTGCTGCACCAAGACGTTCAATTAGCGCTGCCATGGACTGAGCTCACGATCGACGTAGCCGGGCCTTGGCAACTTTGGGCGACCGCCAAGCCGGTGAGCGATGGGCAACACAATTTGGCCGCAGAATGGCATTTGGGTTCAGCCTTTGCCAATGGCCGCCTACCATCGCTTTCAGAAAATTGGGTCGCAAGTGGCAGCGGTCCTGCTATCCTGCCGTTTGAGGACCCGTATCTGCAACTATTCGCGCAACCTGTTGTTTGGCGGGGTCAGTATCAGACGAGTCTGATATTTGAACTGCGGCAGGAGCCGACCCCGGAAGTGCTTGAGAAATGACACAAAATAGGGCCAGATCGTCAAATTTGGCCCAATTTTGCGTTTTAACCGTTTTTAGGATGTTTTAGACATAGGGGCTATCTCTCACTAAAATCGAGTGAAACCGCCTGATATCGCCAAATCGAATTGTTTTAGGTACAAACAAACGGTATAATATATAGGTAGGATTATTCTCAAAAACTCAAACCGAGGGAGTGGCAAATAATGGCGATCGTGACGATCAACACGCCGTATATCACGTTGGGTCAGTTACTGAAAGAAGCTGGCGTGATCGATAGCGGCGGGGCGGCAAAGGCCTATCTTGCTGTCAATACGGTGCGCATCAACGGGGCACCAGATTCGCGGCGCGGCCGGAAACTGGTGCCGGGCGACAAGCTGGCCTTGCCTGACGGGGCTGCGATCACCGTCGCTTCTGCGCAATGAGACTGGATCATCTAACGCTGAAGCAGTACCGCAATTATTCGGCGGTGGATGTCGATTTTTCGCCGCAGATCAACGTGCTGATGGGCGCCAATGCGCAAGGCAAAACGAACCTGCTTGAGGCGATGTACGTGCTGGCATTGGCGCGCAGTCACCGGACCAATAACGACCGGGAGCTGATTCAATTCGGCGAACAGTTTGCGCGCATCGCGGGCCATGTTTCACGTGAAACTACGAGCAACGACCTGGAGCTGATCATCAGCACTCAGGGCAAGCGCGCTCGTATCGATCGCATCGAGCAGCCAAAATTGTCGCAGTACCTGGGCCGATTCAACGTGGTGCTTTTTGCGCCAGAGGACCTGGCCTTGGTGAAAGGCTCCCCGGCAACGCGGCGGCGGTTCATCGATATGGAGTTCGGGCAAATGAGTGCCAAATATCTCTTTGCCCTCTCGAATTACCGGACGATGCTCAAACAGCGCAATGCCTATCTCAAGCAGCTTAAATTTCATCAAGCCAAGGACCAGGTGTATCTGGAGGTGCTCGGCGATCAGTTAGCAGGGTTTGGCGCCGAGATCGTCGTGGCCCGGACCAGCTTACTCCAGCAAATGGCCACTTTTGCAGCGACAATACATGGCGGCATTACCAAGGGCAGGGAACAGCTGACCTTCAGTTACCAAAGCCAAGTTCCGGAAGCGGCAAGGCAGTCGGTGGAAACAGCGCAGGCGGCCTTACAAACGCTTTTCAAGCAGCACACCGCGCGGGAGGTCGAGCAGGGCACCACGCTGGTCGGCCCCCATCGCGATGATGTGGCGTTTATCGTCAATGATAAAAATGTCGCTAATTATGGCAGCCAGGGCCAGCAACGGACTACGGCTTTGGCCGTCAAACTTGCCGAGATCGACCTAATGAAGGCACAGACCGGCGAATACCCAGTGTTGCTGCTGGATGACGTGTTGTCGGAGCTCGATGATGCGCGCCAGACTCATTTGCTCAAGGCAATTCAAAATAAAGTGCAGACCTTTCTCACCACGACTAGCCTCGATGGCATCGCGCGTGAGTTGATCGACGCGCCGACTGTTTTCCATGTCGACCACGGCACGCTTAGCACGCAATAATCAAAAGACGGAGGAATCAATCTCGTGGCAGAAAACACAAACGAAACACCTGAAGAGATCGAAGCAGAAGCCGAAAAGAGAGACGAACTGGCAGCGGAGTACGATGCCAGCCAGATTCAAGTGCTCGAAGGCCTCGAAGCGGTCCGGAAACGGCCGGGGATGTACATCGGCAGCACTAGCAGTCAAGGGCTCCATCACCTGGTCTGGGAAATTATCGATAACGGGATCGATGAGGCACTTGCTGGTTTTGCCAGCGAGATCAACATCGAAGTTGAACCGGACAACTCGATCACGGTCGTCGATGACGGGCGCGGCATTCCAGTCGACTTGCAAAAAAAGACTGGCCGGCCAGCGCTGGAAACGGTCTTCACCATTCTCCATGCTGGCGGTAAATTCGGCGGTGGCGGCTACAAGGTCTCCGGTGGCCTGCACGGGGTCGGCGCCTCGGTCGTCAATGCGCTATCGACCTCGCTTGACGTGGTCGTCACCCGTGGCGGCAAGCGCTATTACATCGATTTCAAGCGGGGGAAGGTCAATACGCCGATGAAGGTCATCGGCGACGCGCCGGAACACGAACATGGCACCAAGGTCCATTTTGTGCCCGATCCGGATATCTTCACCGAGACCACGATCTATGATGATAAAATTCTGACCCAGCGCATCCGCGAGCTCGCGTTCTTGAATAAAGGCCTCAAGCTGACCTTTACCGACAAGCGGGCCGAGACCGCGGAAAAGAAAGTCTTCCATGCTGAAGGCGGGATCAAGGAATATGTTGAGTTCCTCGACCGCAATAAGGAACACCTGCTGGAAGAGCCGATCTATGTCGAAGGGCAAAGCAATGGCATCACAGTGGAAGTCGCCATTCAATATACGAATGACTACCACACCAACTTGATGACGTTTGCCAACAACATCCACACCTATGAAGGCGGGACGCATGAGACCGGGTTCAAGGCGGCGCTGACACGGGTGGTCAACGACTACGCCCGCAAGTTTGGCTCACTGAAGGAAAATGATGAGAGCCTTTCCGGCGACGATGTGCGTGAAGGGATGACGGCGGTTGTTTCCGTCAAGCATCCGGACCCGCAATTTGAAGGCCAGACCAAGACCAAGCTCGGCAATGCCGACGCACGGACGGTCACCGATCGCACCTTCTCGGAAGCCTTTAACAAGTTCTTACTGGAACATCCAGATGAGGCGCATCAGATCGTCGATAAGGCGATGGTGGCGTCAAAAGCGCGTGCCGCTGCCAAGCGTGCCCGTGAAGCGACCCGTAAAAAGAGTGGGCTGGAAATCTCCAATCTGCCCGGCAAGCTCGCCGATAACGCCAGTAAGGATCCCGAGATCTCTGAGTTGTTTATCGTCGAAGGGGATTCCGCGGGGGGCTCGGCCAAGTCCGGGCGTTCGCGCCTGACTCAGGCCATCTTGCCGATTCGCGGGAAGATCCTGAACGTTGAGAAAGCCAGCATGGAACGTATTTTGGCCAACGAAGAGATTCGGACCCTGTTCACCGCGATGGGCACCGGCTTCGGCGATGACTTCAATGTCGCCAAGGCCCGTTATCATAAATTGATCATCATGACCGATGCCGATGTCGATGGGGCGCATATCCGGACGTTGCTGTTGACGTTGATCTATCGCTACATGCGGCCGCTCTTGGATGCCGGCTATGTCTATATCGCCCAGCCACCGTTGTATCGCGTGCGTCAGGGCAAAATGATGCGCTACATCGATACGGATGAGGAGCTGCAGGATGTCTTGGGTCAGCTGCCGCCTTCGCCAAAGCCCGAGATTCAGCGGTATAAAGGGTTAGGTGAAATGGATGCCAGCCAGCTCTGGGAGACCACGATGAATCCGGACACGCGCCGGATGCTGCGGGTCTCGCCGGAAGATGCCGAAAGTGCGGATGGTATTTTTGACATGCTGATGGGTGATAAGGTCGATCCACGCCGCAAGTTCATCGAGGAAAATGCGAAGTTCGTCGACACTGAAAATATCGATGCTTAACTCAAGTCGCCTCGCTTTAATGCGGGGGCTTGGCACCCAAAAAATCGGGGCGCGATCGTTAGAAGCGGCCCAGCACCATTTTTGCTATGAAGGGAGATAGTAACGTCAATGGATGATCGTCAAGAAAGCCGCATCACCAACGTCAACTTGGCGCAAACGATGAAGACCTCATTTCTCGATTACGCGATGAGTGTCATCGTTGCGCGTGCTTTACCAGATGTGCGTGATGGCCTGAAGCCGGTGCAGCGCCGGATTCTGTACGGGATGAACGAACTGGGGGTCACCCCGGATAAACCGTATAAGAAATCCGCTCGTATCGTCGGGGATGTCATGGGGAAGTACCATCCGCATGGGGATTCATCGATCTATGAAGGCCTGGTGCGAATGGCCCAGGACTTTTCATACCGGTACATGCTGGTCGACGGGCACGGGAACTTTGGCTCCGTCGATGGCGATGGCGCCGCCGCGATGCGGTACACCGAAGCCCGGATGAGCCGCATTACCTTGGAGATGCTGCGCGATATCAATAAGGACACCATCGATTACACCGATAATTATGATGGCACGGAAAAAGAGCCAGTCGTCCTGCCGGCACGCTTCCCGAATCTCTTGGTCAACGGCGCGACCGGTATCGCGGTTGGGATGACCACCAACATTCCGCCGCATAACCTCGCCGAAACGATCTCGGCCCTGCATCTGTTGATGGATGACCCGGATGTCACCACCGCCGATCTGATGACCGCGCTGCCTGGTCCCGATTTTCCAACAGGGGGCTTGGTGCTGGGCAAGGCCGGCATTCGGCGCGCCTATGAAACAGGGCGCGGCACGATCACGGTCCGCGCGAAGACCGAGATCGAGACCAGCAAAACAGGCAAGGAGACCATCATCGTCACGGAGATTCCGTACATGGTCAACAAGGCCCGCCTGGTTGAGCGCATCGCAGAACTCGCCCGTGAAAAGAAGATCGATGGCATCACCGACCTGAACGATGAATCCGACCGCGATGGCATGCGCATCACGATCGATGTGCGCCGCGATATGAGCGCCTCGGTCGTGTTGAACAACCTCTTCAAGCTGACGCCGATGCAGACCGGTTTTTCTTACAACATGGTCGCCATCGTCAACGGCGAGCCCCGCACGCTGAGTCTCAAGGAGATTCTGCAATATTACCTCAAGCACCAGGAAAGCGTCATTCGCAGGCGGACCGAATTCGACTTGAAAAAGGCCGAAGCGCGCGCCCATATCCTGGAAGGCTTGAAGATCGCGCTGGATCATATCGATGAGATCATCTCGATCATCCGCGGTTCCCAGACTGGGGATGCCGCCAAAGTGATCTTGATGGACAAATTCAAGCTCTCGGATAAGCAAAGCCAGGCCATTTTGGATATGCGCCTGGTTCGGCTGACCGGTCTGGAACGCGAGAAGGTCGAAAACGAGTACAACGATGTCATTGCGGCCATCGCCGATTTCAAAGACATCCTTGCCAAGCCGGAACGCGTGCACCAGATCATCTACGAAGAACTGCTCGATATTCAAAAGCGGTTTGGCGACAAGCGGCGCACCGAGCTGCTGGTCGGCGATGATCTGACGATCGAAGATGAAGACCTGATCGAGGAGCAAAACGTGGTCATCACCCTGACCCATAATGGCTATGTCAAACGCCTGCCAGCCGAGGACTTCAAGGCCCAAAATCGCGGCGGCCGCGGCATTCAGGCCACTGGGGTGCATGACGATGACTTTGTGGAGCACCTAGTCTCCACATCGACGCATGACTTCCTCCTGTTTTTCACCAACACCGGGAAAGTCTATCGCAGCAAGGGTTACGAGATTCCTGAATACGGGCGCAGCGCCAAGGGCATCCCGATCATCAATCTGCTGGGTATTTCCAATCAGGAAAAGGTCCAGACGGTGATCAACGTGACGCCGGGCGGGGATGGCGAGCATTATCTGTTCTTCATCACCAAAAACGGCATCGTCAAGCGCACACCGGTCAAGGAATTCTTCAACATTCGCAAGAACGGCTTGATCGCCTTGCACATGAAGGACGGCGACGAGCTGAGCAATGT
This sequence comes from Lacticaseibacillus yichunensis, assembly GCF_003946405.1. Classification (GTDB taxonomy): domain Bacteria; phylum Bacillota; class Bacilli; order Lactobacillales; family Lactobacillaceae; genus Lacticaseibacillus; species Lacticaseibacillus yichunensis. The sequence goes on from NZ_RHOG01000039.1 coordinate 17,665, forward strand.
CATTCCAACAGACGGCACCGACAGCCTGATCGTGGCGACGCGCCTGGGCTACTCGGTCCACTTCAAGGAAAGCGACATTCGCAGCATGAGCCGCATTGCCACTGGGGTGCGGGGCATTCGCCTGCGCGACAGCGACTATGTGATCGGCTCCGATGTGCTCCGTGATGACGAGGAAGTCTTCGTCATTTCTGAAAATGGCTACGGCAAACGGACCGCGGCCAGCGAGTACCCAACCAAGGGTCGCGGGGGCAAAGGCATCAAGACTGCCAACGTCACGGAAAAGAACGGGCCGCTGGCAGGCATGGTCGCGGTCGATGGCAGCGAGGATATCATGGTGATGACGGACTCTGGGGTCACGATTCGCTTCAATATCCAAAGTGTCTCGCAAACGGGCCGGTCCACATTGGGCGTTCGCCTGATGCGGGTCGATGATGGTGCCAAGGTCGTTGCGATGACCAAGGTCGAACCGGAACCAGACGAACCGGATGGCCCAGAGGCAGGCGATCAGCCAAGCAATGGGCCAACCTCTGAGGGGCCAGTCGCCACTGAAGGGCCATTCGCCGACGCAGACAATGGCGCAACGGCGGATGAAAACGTCGACGCGGCTGAGTATGCCGGGGACGCCGATCAACAGGTGCAAGACCTGCTGAATCGCGCGGAGACGGACGACGAAGCGGACGATGACGATGCTGACGCAACGGATTCGACTGACGCCGATGATGACGACGACATTTGATCACCAGCACGAAAAAAAGCGGGTGTGATGACCCGCTTTTTTCATAGAAAGGAGACGGCACATGTATCATTTATCGCTGATCGATATCGTCGGCCGCTTGCTTCTGGCAATCGTCGTGTCAGGCATTATCGGTTATGACCGGGAACACAAGAACCGGCCGGCTGGCATCAAGACTCACATGCTGGTCTGTGTGGGTGCCTGTATCCTTGCGCTGGTGCAAAAAGAGATCGGCTATAATGCGCTGAACATGGCGATCAGTCACCCCAATTTGTCAGGGGTGCTGCGGGCCGATGATGCGCGGCTGATCGCGCAGGTCGTGTCCGGCATTGGCTTTCTCGGCGCCGGGACGATCATGGTCGAGCATCGTACCATTCGCGGGCTGACCACGGCCGCTAGTTTATGGGCCGTCGCCGGGCTGGGCATCGCGATCGGCATGGGCAACTATGCAATCGCGTTGGCCGCCGCCATCGTGGTGATCGGTGTGCTGACATTGCTGCAGCGGGTGATTCACGTCAATCCGATGAAGCGGCTAGAGATTCAGTATCATCACAAGCTGGAGACCAAGCAGTTCATTCAGGATTATTTTGAGGCGCATCATATCACCGTCAACGATGTGAACTTCAAGGTGACGCAAAACGATGATCTGCAGGTCTATACGAATATCTATGAGATTGAATTGCCGAAAAATATCAGTTACGCGGATGTCATCGAAGACATCTCGTTGAACAAAAATATTATGCGAATCCAGACCATCAGCATCTGATGCCCTGGAAGCAGCAAAAACGGGCTGTGGCTCGTTTTTTTGATTCAGGGTGCGGAGGTCCGCGGGATGGCCGGGTAGCTTCTGCAGATATGCCGGGCGTCTAGGCCGAACGGGTCCCTCACTTTTTTCCCAGTCCACGGTCCTTTTTCGCCGACTTGCGTAATCTCTTTTATCAGCGAAAAATTCGGCGTGCACCCTTGTCCGTCAGGGGCCTTGCCGGAGTTTTCAGTTGAGGTTTCAAAGGTGGTATGGTACACTACTATCTTGTGAGTGTGCAACCTTATTTGGGTTGCGCTTACTCCTTGCCCCTAGGAAAAAGGGGCCAAAGTCCATAAGGAGGTGAAACGTCAATGGCTGAGACCAAGTATGAGATCACTTATATCATCCGGCCTGATCTGGATGAAGAAGCGAAAAACCAATTGGTAGAGCGTTTTGACAATATTCTGAAGGAAAATGGTGCAACCATCATTGATTCCAAGGATTGGCAAAAGCGTAAGTTTGCCTATGAGATCAAGAACTACACCGAAGGCATCTACCATATCGTAAATGCAACGGCTTCCGATGCAGCTGCGATCGATGAATTCGATCGTCTTGCGAAGATCAGTGGCGACATTCTGCGTCAAATGATCGTTAAGCGCGAAGACTAGTTCTGACGGACTGGCTACAGGCAACTAAAACGAAAGGGGAGCTAAAGGGATGATCAACAGTGTTGCATTGACCGGCCGCCTCACGCGTGATGCAGAATTGCGTTACACGCAAGCTGGCGCCGCCGTTGCATCGTTCACACTGGCGGTGGATCGTAACTTCACCAACGCCCAAGGGCAGCGGGAAGCCGATTTCATCAATTGTGTGATCTGGCGCAAAAGCGCAGAAAACTTCAGCAACTTTACTCGCAAAGGCTCATTGGTCGGTGTCGAGGGCCGCATGCAAACGCGGACTTACGACAACGCCCAGGGTCAGCGCGTCTATGTGACTGAAGTCGTCGTCGACAATTTTGCCTTGCTTGAATCCAAAGCAACCACGCAGGCACGGCCGTCTGAGCCAAATGCTGGCGGTCAAAACTTTGGCGGCAATCAAGGCTTCGGTGGTCAATCGACCCCGAACTTTGGCGGCGCCGCTGCCCCATCTTCGTCATCGTCTGCGCACTCGAACGCTGGCCAAGGCAATGCGCCGCAGTCAGGTGATGGTGCGGGCAATAACGATCCGTTTGCTAATAATGGCCAGCCGATCGATATCTCGGACGACGATCTGCCATTTTAAGCCTCGGCTTGAATGGCGTTCCAATACGTTTTTTCTAAAAATCCTATCAGTGAAGGAGTGAATTCCATGGCTCAACAACGTCGTGGTGGCCGTCGTCGGCGCAAAGTCGACTTCATCGCCGCAAACCACATCGAATACATCGATTATAAAGACACCAACCTGCTGGAGCGTTTCGTCTCCGAACGTGGCAAGATCTTGCCGCGTCGCGTGACTGGCACCAGCGCCAAGAACCAGCGCAAGTTGACTGTTGCAATCAAGCGGTCCCGTATCATGGGGCTCTTGCCTTTCGTTGCAGAAGACTAATATGTGCGAAGCCGTCCAGTGATGGGCGGTTTTTTATTAGGCAAAAACGTGCGCCTATATAATAGAAGAAACACATCTGCAAAAAATCAGCGGCAAGGGGCGATCGCGCAACGTGTGCTGCGTTGGGCAGCCGCCTCCTTCCGGGCGCCGCTGCCTGCCATGAGGTGACCGGCGCCATGCAGTAGGTTATACTAAGGCCAAAAGGAGGACTTACGATGATCGAAATGAACGTCCAACTCGATGGGGCCACGACCACGGTGACTTTGGCCAAAGAGCAAGGACAGCTGATCTTCTCACCGCTGACTGATGTGCCTGCTGACGCGCACGCTGTTGTTTTTTACCTCAAGGACAGACATTTGACGGACCGGGAAAAGGCCGATGAGCAGGGCGTTCTTCGCTTGCCATGGACTGTTGAGCCGGAATTTGTGACGCGCTGGTTTGCGACTCAGCAGGGGGAAAGTTCGGTGGCGGTGATACCGGCCGCGCAACAAAAGGCTCTGGGGCCGTATTTTGACCTGCTGACCCAGGTGCTCGGTCGGCTCGGCATTCACATGGCCCCAGTCCCAGCGCCGGCTGCATCAAAGCCGCAGCCAGCCAAGGCGCGTCACCGCTTCGATAAAAAATTAGCCACCACGCCATTTTACATTGAGCGAAATGGCAGTCGGGCGACAGTCTATTGGGTCGCGGCTAAGGAAATGATCGTTAAGGCTGGCGCGGTCCTGACGCAAGAACCGCTCATGAATAAGGATGGCTCGCCGCGCTATGGCACCAAGTACGGCGCTAAACTGCGGGATGATAACGCCGGCGCGATCGATCATTTCACGTTGACCAAGGATGTCAGCTTGCGCAGCGTCAATGAAGTAGGCCTGTTTCTCTACTTCGGCGACACGAATGGCTGGCTGGAGTTGGTTGACGCGCAGAGTCGGACACTCGACGCGCTGACTCGGGTGGATTAGTTTCACGTGAAACGGTGTGCGAAAGGAGCGGCAAGAAATGGGCTATGTGGAAAAATTGCGGGCAGAGGTCGGGCATCGACCCCTGATCCTACCAGGTAGTTGTGTCTTGCTTCTGGATGCACAAGGCCGGTTGCTCTTGCAACAGCGCAATGAGCCGGCAAAGCGTTGGGGCCTGCTCGGTGGATTGATGGAAGCCGGGGAGCGGCCGGGTCAAGTGGTCGTCCGTGAAGTGCGGGAAGAAAGCGGCCTTGAATTGGCCGAGGACCAGCTGCAGCTCTTTGGCGTCTATGGTGGGGACCGGCTCGCAACGGCGTCAAACGGAGATCAGTTTTATCCCGTGATCACCGCGTTTGTGGCGAGGCTCGAGGCAGGCCGGCCCGTGATCAGCGATGACGAGACGTTGCAGTTTCGCTGGTTCGCCCTCGATGCGGTGCCGGAACCCCTGGCAGGCACCCACCAACAGATCGTCACCGATTTTCGAAAAAAGATGGTGTCAACTGATGACTAAAGACGCACAAAATATCATTTATAAGACGCCGCGGCTGTATACGCGAAGGCTGGTCGACGTTGATCTGACGGCGCTTGCGCGGACCTTGCAAGACCCGCTGGCGATGACGGCCTATGCCCACGCCTTTTCAGATGCGGAGGTGGCGGCTTGGCTTGCCAATCAGCAGGCACGGTACCGCGAACCGGGGATAGGCTTGCTGGCAGTCTGCCGAAAAGGTGATGATCGATTGATCGGGCAGTGCGGCCTGACACATCAGGATTTTGGCGGCCAGCGGGTGCTGGAGATCGGCTACCTTTTTGAGCGTGATGCCTGGCATCAGGGCTATGCGATCGAGGCAGCGCGCGGTGCGAAGGCCTACGCCTGGGGGCTCGGCGCCACCGAATGTTGGTCGATCATTCGCGACACCAATTTTGCCTCGATGAATGTTGCGATTCGAAACGGGATGCTAGTCCGCGGCCGCATCGTGAAGCATTATTATGGCCTCGACATGCCGCATCTCGGCTTTTCGGTGCGGCGGCGCGGTTGAGTCGCAAACAAAGAGGGACTTGGACAGGCGCAACCGCGCGTGCCAGGTCCCTCTTTGTTATGGGTCTAAAATTTTTGGTGTTGATTGTGACAACGCCGGAAGTTTTGGACCTTTTTTGAATAACAAAAAAGGCACCTGGTCTTCCCCGGTGCTATGCTTTAAGC
>NZ_RHOG01000004.1 GCF_003946405.1 Lacticaseibacillus yichunensis
AGCCGGCAAAACATATCAAATTAACTATAAAGTCATCACTGAACGGTCAAAGTCAGCAGCCTAGTTCAGTACTGACTAGAGTAGTTACAACTCTCTATTCAAATTGTTCTTTGGAAGTCCTCAACAGTTTATCGAAATCCTGGCCATTCAGCTTATAGATATTGACGCCAGCTTGCTTTAGTGCCTGAAATTTTCTTTGCGAAGCGCTAGTTTTTCCATCGGTCAGATTGTGCGCTGTTTGGATTCCTTCAACATAATAATCAGTCTTAGCTGTTAAGTTTTTGCCGTGGGTTCCCCCGTGAGACTCAACAATATATTCCATTTGCTTTCGGGTGTACTGTCCATCATTGAAAGAACCTGTAAAGACAAAATGTAAATTTTCAAACAGCGGCGTAGTATCAGTATAGTTGAATACTGCGGGGCTGGTAGAAGCCATCTTGCCGCCTGTTGCCGCTGCTGCAACAGAGGGTAATGATAATAATAAAGCATACAGAACCGCCGTCGCTCTCGCGTCCGTTAATGCGTTATGCGAGAGTGCTTCGACGCCAAGCATATGCTTCACCGTCGTAAGTTGCGAATTGACCCCTTGATGCTTACGCCGGCGAGCGAGCATCATGACATCCAAGATCGTATTAGCTGTCAGATCAATACCTTTTGCGTTGAGGAACGGTAGATCGAAACTCTTTAAATTCCAGCCGATAACAAGGCGGTCTCCAATAAAGCTCATCAGCTCATCAGCCAATTCATTTAGCTTAGGGGCGTTATCGACGTCCTCTTGTCGAATTCCAGTAAGGGTAGTGATATGCGCTGGTACCGACCGACCGGGATCAACAAAACTTGTGAAATTTTCGGTTTCCAAGCCATTCATTACGTGCGTGGCCGAGACCTGAATCACATCGTCATAGGCATAATTCGTTCCCGTTGTTTCAATATCAAGCGAGATAAAATCCGAAGCTAGATCCGGGTGGCTCGGTAACTGGTAAATCGAGGCATTCCCTAGATTCCGCGAAATATCCCTGCTAGCCAAAGCCCTTCTCTTCTCATAGAAAAGATCCTGGCTGCCTTCTCGATGAGCCTTGATGATCCATTCAAATTCGCTGATCAAGGCGGACGCACGATTGGTCCCAATCAACCGTTCACCCTGCCTGACAAGGTATCCATCTTGGATGAATTTACCTAATTCTTTGGGCAGATCCACGGCGTAAATTCGACGGAAATATTTCGGCGCATAGACGTCTGGAAATTTTGGGTGTTGTGTAAACCACCAGAGAGCGACCACATCCCCAACCAATAAATTATTTTCGTCAATTCGGTCAGTTGGATATGGCGCATAGCTGGCAATCGTTTCATCAAATTCAGTTTTCGTTGTAGGTTGAACAAACATTATTAACTCTCCTCCACTTTGGTGTCATTATAACGGGTCGGATGAATCTCTTTTCCTGACCACGGATCGAAATTCGGCAACTGACTCCATAACGCAAAGGGAAGTGTCATGTCCAGCCCCATACTTTCCTCCAGTTCCGTCAACGGAAGAAAACGAACAACTCGTCCCTTTGCCTCTTGCCTGGTAACAACTCGGTCAAGCGTCTTGTTATGAAGAGCTCTCTCTTCTTCCGTCGCAAAAACAATGATGTCAATGGCCGCGCCTCGATCGGCAAGCTTAACGATTGTTCCCCCAAGTGCCTGAATCCGGGACGTTGTATCAATATCGACTTGCGTTTTCTTAAAATAGATGGACTTGCCAGAATACTTCCACACATCAATCCCCCCCAAATGTTTGCATATCCAAAATTTTCCGAATGCGGTATATCGTAACAATCATAGTCTTCACCGTTTGAAAACGGTACCAAAACGGAACAAATATTTGCAGTGCCCCGCCTATTAGTCATCACTCCTCAATGACATGGCATTTACGAGACCGTTGTCCCCATTGCGCTGACCCTAAGAGATTTCGCAAAAATTCAACAGAATTCCCGCATCCCCAAAATCAAAAACTGCACGTAAAAAAGGCTGAACCCCTTCTCTCCCAAGGCGTCCAGCCGTTTTCCCGTGTAGCTTTTGAATCTTTTCTTCTATTAAATAGGCAACAATCCGCCCGCCAACAACCTACTTCTTCTTCCGGCCCCAATCCTTTGCTGGGCCTGGCTTTGTGTTAGCCTTGGCTTTCGAAGTAATGGTCTTGTACTGATAATGGCCGTTGCCAAACAGGAACACACGGCGCGTATGGAGGGCGGCGCGGACTTCGCGCTCCCAGGTGCGGACGTATTTGTTGCCGGCCATTGGGGGGAGGTAGCCGTTCAGCTGGATTGGATCGCCATTTTCGATGGTGAACTCGACTTTCCAGCTACCAGAGTCCGTGACAAATTCCTCGAGGCCGGCCTCTTCGTTGAAGATCCACTGGAGGTCGTCCAGAATCTGAGCCGCAGCCGCAAGATCGATTGTCTCTTCGTCGACTTTGCCGATGCGATACTCACCGTTGTCGTATAACAGGCGGGTCAGGCTGGCTGTGCCATCACGGCGAACGACCAGCGTCTGGGCGACCTCCGCCCCTTCTGCTGGCTTAGCGCCACGCCAGACCAGATCTGTTTCCAGCCGCAACTGTGTCACCGGCTGTTCAATAATTGGCCGAATCGGTTTGAACGGCCGTCCGTATTTGGATGAATATGCACGCGTCATTGTTCACCTGCTCCCTTGCTGGCAAGTTTCGCCATTTTCTTCAACTTGTGATTGGCGCCCCAGCCGCTGAATGCCGTGCCGAGGTAGGTTGCCTGAAAATACATCATCTGATCATCGGGCGAAAAATTCGCTGCCGCCCAATCCACGTAACCGAGGGTGGTTTTCATGTCTGCCTGATAAACGGCGTGCAGCACGAGTTCATGAAACGCCGGATCACCGGCGGCTACCACCTGTTTTTGCAACGCCAAGGCCTGCTCGCGGAGCTTGGCCATGGCGGCGTCGAAGAGCTTCTTGTCCCCGCCGTAATCCCATGGCAGGCTGATGCCGCGCAGGTAGCGGGTCGGATCGTTGGCCGCGGTGTAAAAGAAGAACAGGACGACCTGCTCATCAGCGGAAATATTGGCGCCGAGCACCACGTCATGCCAGCCGACGGGAATCACATCGGTGGCGGTCTTCATCATTTGCGCTGTCGCGGTGGTCATTGCAGTCTCATCCATCTGTGTCGCTCCTTGCTTGTTGATGATTTCACTTGCTATCGTAGCACGGAATGCAAAAAAAAACAGCGCTGTTATGCAACACGCTGTTAAATAATTGTTGTGATGTCAACTCACCGAGGGCTCAGCGGTTGATGGAGCTGGCCATGCGGGCGATCGCGTGGCTTTCCCCGCGAATGGCGCGGCTGAGCGCATAAATATTTTCAAATGGGGATTGGATGTGCCAGGCGGCGTCCCCGACGTGCTGGATGTCTACGCCGTCAATCTTGTTGCGAATAGCGATGCTTTCGATGTAGCGGGCGCCGGAGCCTTCCTGGCTGGTGCCGATGGTGCTCATCACCAGTGCGCCTTGGCTATGAGCGAGCTTGACGATAGCCTTGATTTCATCGTCATCCAGGCCTGGCACGGTGCCGACCGCCGGAACGAGGATCACGTCGGCACCGGCGTCCAAGAAGGCCTGGGTCGCTTCTTCTGAGACAACGGGTTCGTTAACGCCGGCTGCGTGCATTTTGCCAGCGATGATCAGGCCGTGGAAAACACGCTTGGCAATGGCGATGTTCGCTGCGATCGCCGCATTAGTGACGCCGGTGCCGGGGTTGCCGGTCAAGCAGACAAAATTGAAGCCGAGGCGCTCGACTTCTTTCAGCGTTGTTTCGGAGGCTTGGTGGCCGGCGGAGATCACGCGACGCTCGGAGTCCATGTCGGCGTTTGGATCGACGGGTTCAAGGTTCACGCCGATCGGCCGGCCGACGAGGTGCTGGAGGCGGTGGATGCTTTCGCCGTCATGCCGGGGCTCGGTCTCGTTTTCGTCGTACAGGCCCATGATGACGGGGTTGAGGACGTCGAGGTCGTTGAGCAAAATCAGGTCCGCGCCGAATGCGGCCGCAACTTCGGATGTGGTGAGGCCTTCGATGCCGGGCTCCACGACGACATTTTCGCTGAGGACGACGCGCCCTTCGCTTGCTTTGATGCTTTGTTTGAGTTCGGCGCCTGTCATTGCCAGCACCTCGCTACTTGTGGTTGAGATCAATCATTTGACCATGTGAGTTCTCCTTTTCTGAGTGGGGCTCTCTCGCTTGATGACGAAGGCGCAAGCGCCACGCGCTGCCAATTCGCCTGCACCGGCACGCCGCCCCCTTGTTGCCTCTACCTTACCAAAGTGGCCCACACAGTCAAGATGGCGGGCGAAGCGCCGCGTGTAGACCACCGCCCGCCTTTTTTCCCAGACCCCGCAATGGCGCCGGGGCTTGCGGTTCTCGACCGATTAATTATTAAAATGCAATTTTGCGTAAAAATGTAACCGCTTGTTGTTTATATATTAGACATAATTCGCTATAATAAGCGCAAAGAAGGTGTCCAGTTTGAAGTTGACGAAAAAGCAAACGGAGCTGCGCCAGCGCATTCTCGATCAGATCTACGCGCGCGGCCCGATCTCCCGTATCGATATCGCCCATAATACGGGCATTACCCCCGCCACGACTAGCGATGTGACCGGCCATTTGATTCAGGAAGGGTTCATTCAGGAAATCGGCCAGAGTCAGGTCGACACTGGGCGCTCCGGGCGCAAGAAGATTATGCTCGCGATCGCCAATGGCCACGCGTATTATGTGGGCGCGGAGCTGACGGCGCGCAGCTACACCTTCTGTATCACGGACGACGCGGGCAAGGCCTATGTTGAAAAAACGGTGACGGCCAACGCCTCATACGACCCGGAAGTTATTCGCGGCGATGTGTTTGCGGCGAGTTTGCGCGACTTTATTGCGGATAACGCGAGCTATCGGCCGGTCGCGGTCGGCATCGCGCTGCCAGGGCATTTTGTCCCCGAAACGGCGAAAATCGCGACGATCAACCCGACTTGGTCCGAGTTCAAGCTGCAGCCCACGATCGATGCCATCGACTTGCCGCTGTATTTTGAAAACAACGTGCATTGCATGGCCTTGACGGAACGCCTGCTGGGGCCGGATCAGACGGATGACAATTTCATCTTCCTGCACGCGGCGCGCGGCCTGTTCGCGTCGGTGATGTACCGCGGCCACCTGTACAGCCCGGAAAACGCGTTGGTCGGCGAGATCGGCCACACGATCGTCAACCCGAACGGCGAGCTGTGCGATTGCGGGCGCCACGGCTGTCTGCAGACCTACGCCAGTCAGGAGTGGATCGTGAAAAAGGCGCGGCTTCTTTATCGCAACGCGGATCACACGTTTTTGCGCCAGCTGTCCCCGGATGTCTCGCAGCTGGACTTTGAAACGGTCCTGAAGGCGTATGAGCTCGGCGACGATGGCGTGATCGACCTGCTGGACACCGCGATCAAATACATCGCGATCACCGTCAACAACCTCGCCCTTGAAGTCGACGCGCGCCGCATCATCATCCACGGCCGAATTTTCGACCCGGCGGCCCTGCAGACCAAGCTCTCACAGACCTTGAATGAAAATATGTTCCAGCTGACCCCAGTCACGCCGCAGCGCCTGACCATCAAGCCGTACACCCAATACAATGGCGCGATTGCCGCCAGCATGTTGGCCGTGTCGGAGCAATTGCTCGGAACGGAATGACCGGCCACTGAAAAATAGGAATAGCCCGCCTCCACTTGGTTGTGAAGGCGGGCTATTTATGTAGTCTCGCGTAGCCAAGCCGCCGGGGTCACGCGCTGTCAAAGTTACCGGGCTGCGGGCGTCATCTGCCTAGTGGTCCACTTCCGCCAGTCGTGTCAGCCATGTGTGCAGATGTCCATCCTGTGCGAATTCCGCCAGCAGGCCATCCGAAAATCGATCGAGGCGGCTGATTGCGACCAGCATCGCCAGAATCACAGCGGCTGGGGCCTCCGCCACATCCGCCTTGGCCAGCGCGGACCGAGAGAAGCCAAGCCCCGCATCCGTCAATGTGGTCGAATAATCCGCGATCTCCGTATGCGTGAGCGCAAAGGTGTCAAAGTCATGCATAAAACTGTCCAGCGTCCATCTCACGCGGCCGTTGATCTCGATCTCGGGTTCCGCCTCTTCTGGAGTTTGGCCCAGCGCTTTCATGATGTCGCCATCATCGTCTTGGGTCTGTCCCAGGGCTTTGAGAATGTCCCCATCATCGTCTTGCGTTTGACCCAGCGCCTTGAGGATATCGCCACCGTCATCTGGCTTTTGGTTCAATGCGTTGTGCAGATCATCGTCTGCCGATATTTCCTCAGCCGAAGCGGCCGGCGCCGGGAAGCGGGATGCGTATTGCGTCAATAATTCGTATGCCATTTTTTCCTCCTAATTATCCGTTGCCGTGGCGGCAGACCTGACCCACCAGGCAACGTTCACGGCCAACAGCGCGATCCACAATGCTGTGAATAATTCGTATGCCATTTGTCCCCTCTAATTATCCGTTGCCTGAATGGCCGTCCACACCAACCAGCCGGCGTTCACGGCCAAAAGCGCGAGCCACGAGCCTGTTGGAAGCGATGGGCCGACCGCGGCGGTGATGGTCATCAGGCCCCAGAGCACAGGCCAGTAGAACCGAAGCGACCGGCGCCACAGATACGCGACGAGCGAAACGACCGTCATCGCGCCCCAGAAAATAAGCAGCACGCTGGCGCCGATCACCTGGTGGTCCAGCCGCGTCACCACCGCCGCAAGTCCCACGAACCCGCCGAAATACAGGAGCAGCCAGACGCCCAGTCGCAGCGTTGTTTTCCGCTTCAGCTGATTGAAGCCTCCCCCACGCACGACAGCGCCGACCACCCAGATGAGCAGAAACAGCGCAAACGTGGTCAGATCCGCCAAGTGCCAAGCGGGCGGCCGGCGCCAAAAAGCATCCAACGTCGCCCCCACCAGCGATAAATTGATCAGCGGCCACAAATAGTCGAGCCATTGCGCGCGACTGCGATTGGGCAACTCAGCGATGATCTCGTCTGCGGCGGCTTGCGGATCCTCGCCAAAATTATCGGGCAGGCGCTGGCCGGCTTGTTGCGCATCGATCATGTCATCCAAAATGGCCTCGATCGTGGTGGCGACTTCGCGTGGATCCTTGCTGGAAAAGCTCAGGAGATACCTTACCAGCGTTTCGGCGTACACGTGATCGACGCCATGAATTCCCGCCAATTTTGCCTGCATCGGCTTCGTCAGTTCCCTACTCATTGCCCTTGTCCCCCTCCAATTGCGCCATCGCGCCCACCAATTGCCGCCAGCTGGGTAAAAATTCTGCGATGCTGGCCTCACCTGTTGCGGTCAAATGATAATACTTGCGATCCGGGCCACTGGCAGAAGGATGCCGAACCGCTTCGATCTGCTTGTTGCGCTGCATCTTCAGCAGCAGCGGATAGATCGTCCCCTCAGGCACCTGCCCGAAGCCAAGCTCGGCCAGCGTTTCCTGAAGCGCGTACCCGTATGTCTCGCCGCGTCCAATGATCATGAGCAGCGCCCCTTCCAGCGTACCTTTCAGCAGCTGGCTTGGAATCTTCGCCAATGTCCTCACCTCCCGCGGGTTGCTATCTTGCAAAGCAAAGTATAGCCCCACGGAGGTACTTTGTAAAGCATGATAGTTGAAAGTTCGCTGACTGAAGGGAGACATCGCATACCTGGGGGTCCACCGGGGATTGCGACGTTGACGGGCCTCTGAGGACTGTGACAGCTGGAGAGTTCTGAGATCGGCGATTTCTCTTTTTGATGGGCGAAGCGCGAATTCGCGAACTCATGCAGCGGTGCGGTCCGGGCCGCTCTGTCGCCGGGGCGACCGGCTAGTGGCGTGGCGCCGGGGCGGCTGGCGCAGGCGAAAATTGGGCTCAGCCCTGAAATTATCGTTAGCGGCTCGGCCGCTAACGATAAGGCCGAGCTTGGAGACGGACGCGGCACCTTTCCGCGGGCGGCTCCAAGTCGTGCCCAGGGCGTTCCAGCCCGATTTTCGCCAAGCCAGCAAGCCCCTGTGCCCGCCACTCGCCGTCGCCCCCAACGCACCGCAACAACAGACGGCACCCGGCACCACACCAACCGCAAAAAGAGTGCAAAAAAAGCGCCCCACCGGAGTGAGACGCAATTGAAGGCTATTGATTAGTCGAGGATCTCGGAAACGACACCCGCGCCAACCGTACGGCCACCTTCGCGGACCGTGAACTTCGTACCCTTTTCAAGGGCAACCGGAGCAATCAGGTCTACTTCGAAGGTAACGTTATCGCCAGGCATAACCATTTCAACGCCGTCTGGGAGTTCGATGACACCCGTAACGTCGGTTGTATGGAAGTAGAACTGCGGACGATAGTTGGAGAAGAACGGTGTATGACGGCCGCCTTCTTCCTTGCTAAGGACATAAACTTCACCCTTAAACTTGTTGTGGGTCTTGATCGAACCTGGCTTTGCCAAAACTTGGCCACGCTCAACCTGATCGCGGTTCACACCACGAAGCAAGACACCAACGTTATCGCCGGCTTCGCCAAGGTCAAGGGTCTTACGGAACATTTCAAGACCGGTAACAGTGGACTTGATAACCTGTGGCTTCAAGCCGATGATCTCGACTTCATCACCAATCTTGACAGTCCCACGATCGATACGACCAGAAGCAACAGTGCCACGGCCGGTGATGGTGAAGACGTCTTCAACAGGCATCAAGAAAGGCTTGTCGGTGTCACGGACTGGCGTTGGGATATATTCGTCAACGGTGTCCATGAGTTCCTGAACAACGGCTTCCTGTTCTGGGTCGCCCTGAAGAGCCTTCAGCGCAGAACCACGGATAACAGGAATATCGTCACCAGGGAAATCGTATTCGGACAGAAGTTCACGAACTTCCATCTCGACCAAGTCAACCAATTCGTCATCGTCAACAAGATCAGTCTTGTTCAGGAAGACAACGATGTAGTCAACGCCGACCTGACGCGCAAGCAGGATGTGTTCGCGAGTCTGAGGCATCGGGCCATCAGTAGCGGCAACGACCAAGATCGCACCATCCATCTGAGCGGCACCGGTGATCATGTTCTTAACGTAGTCAGCATGCCCTGGCGCATCGATATGTGCGTAGTGGCGCTTTTCCGTTTCGTATTCAACGTGGGCGGTGTTGATGGTGATGCCACGTTCCTTTTCCTCAGGTGCGGCATCGATTGATGCGTAGTCCTGAGCTTCGGCCAATCCCTTTTCAGAGAGGACCTTGGTGATCGCCGCGGTCAGAGTAGTCTTACCGTGGTCAACGTGCCCGATGGTACCGATGTTGACGTGGGGCTTAGTGCGTTCATAATGTGCTTTTTCAGCCATGAAAAACGAACCTCCTGTATTTTATCGTAAAGATACGGGCAAACCCCGCAATCCTTTACGTACTAGTGTACTACATTTGCGCGCGAATACCAAAACAAATATTCCCGCGGGAAATGAATTCCGAAAACGATTATACCGAGAACCGGCGGCTTTGTAAACAGGCGGCGTCAAGAATTTTCTGTTTACACCTAAAAGCCGAACTTACGCCATATCGGCCAGTTTCGCTGTCTGTTCGCCCAGCCAGGCCAGCAGCGTTTGCATCGCCGGTGACAATGGCGCGCTGTCCTTATGTAGGTAATCATAAGCAAATTGCTTGGGATCGGTAATGGTCTGGTCAATGAACGGGTATAAATAACCTAATTCAAAGCGCAAGACCTGCACCGTCGCGCGCATCAATTCGGGATCGCCCAAGCCCACTTGCCGCTGGACCTGGTCGAGCACAGCCAAAAGCGTCGGATCATTCAGCACCCCTGGCAGCTCATCCGGCACCACCTCACCGGATGTCTGATAGCCCAACACGGTCACGGGTTCGCGATCACCCACCGCCGTCAACGCGTCGAGCAGCGAAATGCGCACCGCCGGATGGACGTCCTCGTCTGTCAGATTTGGCCTGGCCGCCTCGATCATTAGCTGGCGTGGCAGACGACCGAGCTCCTTGATCACCTGTTCCTGTTTGTGGGCATCAAAGCCGCCGAGATGTTTGAGTTCCTTGGCCAATTTTTCCAACGCCGGTTCGTTAGCCGCCAGATCCGCCGCCTCGGCGTCTTCGATGCGCTGCTGCAATGGCGGCCGCTGAATCACGGCGACATGTGCCAGCATCGCCCATGCGAAGCGGTAATCTGGTAGCGCGAGCAGTGTGTCATAAAGCAGCTCGGTGTCCTTGGCCGAGGCCAAAAAGTCTTCCATGTACTCGGACACGATCGGCAGCGCCGAGGCACTTTGCTCAAGGCCGTTATACGCCTGCACGAGCTCGCGCCCCACTTCAAAAACAGGCGTGCGCTGATAGGCTTTTTCCAGATGCGGAACCGCGGCCGCAAAATTGCTGTTGCGAAGCGCGCTTTCCCCGAGGCTGAGATGCCGGTCCACATTATCCGGCAGCGGGACGATTTTTCCCATGATAATAGCTCCTTTGTCGTATTCACCGTTCAGTTTCCGCCAACACGCGGGCAAAGGCAAGCCCTACCGCGGATCCGCTGAGCGCTTCGCCTCATATTCCGCGCGCGTCAGGCCAAAGCGCTGCTGGACCCGATAGCGCCCGTGCAGCAAAAAGCCGAAGCGACTCTCCCCTTCGCGTGTGAAGCCCAGGCGCGCGAGCACGTTTTCGGAAGGCCGGTTGCCCGCGGTCACATTGGCGTACACATAGGGCGCCTGGTTCTGGTCAAAAAGATACTGGAGCTCGCCCCATGCGGCCTCGGTTGCGTAACCCTGATGCCAGTATGCCGAGGTAAAAGTATAGCCGATCTCCCATGTTTTGAGCCAGGGATCCTGGTCCATGTTCAGCACGCCGATCATCCGGCCATCGCTTTTGCGGGTCACCGCGACAGCCGGCAGCACCAAATACAGTTGGGCAAACGTCTCGCGCGCCCGCTTTTCCGTTTGGGGGCGCTGGCTGCCCATCGCACCCCAAGCCATGCTGGCGGGATCGGAGACGAGCGCCAAGTAATCCGCAAAGTCTGTTTCGCGCCCCATCCGCATGATCAGGCGTTCTGTCTCAAATAGCATCGCAGGTCCTCCCTCTATTTTGGACTTAGCCTGTATTCTGAGCCGCTGTCCGTTTTAGCTTAGATCACAGGCCTGGCCGCTGTCCGTTTTGGCTTGGACGGCCACACACGGTCCTTATTCGTTGAAAGCAAAAACGCCAGCAAGGACTCGCTGACGTTCGCGTTTTACTGACGTTTGGTGCTGTTTTGATTGACTTCCATGATCACCGGCAAGATCACTGGCCGGCGCTTGGTCTGGTCAAACAGGAAATGGCTGAGGTCCTCGCGCACGGATTGTTTGAGCGTGCTCCAGTCGAATTCCTTGTTGTCGAGCTGCTTTTGAACGGTCTTGGTGACGAGATCGCCCGCTTCGGCCAACAGATCCTTGGAGGTCTTGATGTAAACGAAGCCGCGACTTGAGATCTTCGGGGTGGACACGATGCGTTTTTTCTTGCGATCGATGGTGACCACCGCGATGAAAATACCGTCCTCGGCCAACATCTTGCGGTCGCGCAAGACGATGTTGCCGATGTCGCCGACCCCGATGCCGTCGATCATGGTGTTGCCGGCATCGACATGACCCGCGTTGTGCATCTTCCCTTTTTCATAAGAAACAATGTCGCCAGGGTTCAGGATAAAAATATTCTGTGCCGGAATGCCAACTTCTTCCGCAATCTCCTGATGCGCCGCAAGCAAGCGGTATTCGCCTTGCACCGGAATGAGGTACTCCGGCTTGAGCAAGTTGAGCATCAACTGCAGGTCCGCCTTGTTGGCATGACCGGAGGCGTGGATGTCGTCCGAGATCGCCTTGACCTCGCCGCCTGCGCGGTAGATCATGTCGCGAGTCTTGGCCGCCATTGTCTCCATCGCATGGGAGATCGAGGTGGTAATGAAGACGAGGTCCCCTTCGTGAATGTGGACCAAGCGATGACGCGAGGTCGCCATCCGCTGAAGGGACTTGAGTGGCTCGCCCATCCGGCCCGTTTCAAGAATGACAACTTCTTCATCCTTGAGGGTCTTGAGTTCTTTCGTCGACGCCAAGATGTCCGGTTTTGGCAAGGTGATGTCCTTCAACCGAATGGCGGTGCGGACGATCTTTTCCACTTCCCGGCCGGTCAAAACAACGCGGCGATTGGTGGCGGCGGCTGCGTCCAACACCTGCTGGATGCGTTCGATGTTGCTCGCAACGCTGGCCACGATCACGCGGCCCGGCTGATACTTAATGGTCTCCTCGATCTTGGTCGCAATCTCGTGCTCACTCGCGTTTTGATAAGGCGACTCAGCGTTGGCGGAGTCGGATAACAGCGCGAGCACCTTGCCGTCCCCAATCTTCGCGAGGCGCGACAGGTCCGTTTGATACATCGGGCTTGCGCTTTGATCGAACTTGAAGTCGCCGGTGTAAACGATCTGGCCACTCGGGGTCTCGATATCGATGCCTAGCGACCCAGGAATACTGTGGGTCGTGCGGAAAAACGAGACTTTGTTCTTGCCAAAATCGATTACGGAATGCTCATCAATGACATGATAGTCGTTGAATTTTTTCGCCTGCGGATTGCCAGCCGCGGCCAGCTTCGCAAGCGCGATGGTCAGCTCGGAGCCAAACACCGGAACCGGATGCTCGCCGACAAAATATGGCAAGGCACCCACGGCATCCGCATGGCCGTGCGTGAGGAAAATGCCAGCGATCTTGTCTGCATTTTCTTCCAAATAGGTAAGATCCGGAATCACGATGTCGATGCCCAGCAGTTCGTTGTCCGGGTACTTCAGGCCGAAGTCCCCGACAAAAATTTGACCGTCCACGTCGATGGCGTACATGTTTTTTCCGTTTTCGCGGACGCCACCGAGTGCGATCACTTTGATTTTGCTCATGTGAAATACACCTCAGAAAATTTTATTGAATTTTTCTCGAGACTCGCGACCGGCTTCAACGTGGGGCTTCGCCTGCCACCGCCATGGACGCGGACTCAACGATAAACTTCTGTTATTAGTGTACCACACTCCGAAATGCGTTGCGAAAAGTGGCATATTGTGTAAAAAAACGAGTAAACGCCCGGGTGGGCTCCGGCCGAAAATCGGCTGGAACGCTCCCAAGCAACTTTGAGCCCGCGGAAAGCGCGGTCTTAAAGCTTGCTTTCGGCGTAAGCGGCACAGCCGCCAACGCCGACGAGGGGGCTGAGCCGTTTTCGGCCGGAGCCCACCCTACATCAAGCATTATAGATATGGCACTTTTGGCCGTCATTTCGCTGGATCGGTACGCTGTCATTTCGCGGGTCGGAGCCGGGACGTCGTGTGTCCCGAATTGTGTTGTGCTTGCTAGATATGTCCACCTCTCCTATCGATCTCGGCGAATTGAGAAGTCCAATCATTACCAGTTCTATTATTCCCCAGAATCAAAACAGGCACCGACTGTTATTGTCGGTGCCCATTATGTAGGTTAGTGCTTAACTGGAATTGGGATGAGGCGCCGGCTCTTTTGGTGCCAGACCACGGCGGCGGTGGTGGCTAGGACGGCGGCAGCGGCTGGGACAGTGATCAATAAGACTTTCATATAGGTCAGCTCCTTTGTTTTGATGAGTTCATCGTAACTGGGAGTTGTGCGCGTATTTTGCGCAGAAGATGAAGGTCTTGTGGTGTTTTGCTTGCGTTTTGGTTAAGCGGCCACGGGCACACCAATCAGAGTTTGGTGACGCAGCCTAATTCGAGTTGAGCTTCGCCGAGCAGGGGTGAGACATGTAGTCGCCCTAGTCGCCTGATGGCCAAGTGCGCCATCAACCGCCCAGGGCGAACTACCTGCCCACCCCTATGCGCTCGGCTGCGCACCCTAAAGTTGGGCTCCGGTGCGCACCCTAAAAAAAGAAGCACCCGCTGACGGATGCTTCCCATGATTTTTCAAATTAACGACGCAGGCCGAGGCTCTTGATCAGGTCGCGGTAACGCTGAACGTCTGTCTTACGCAGATAGGCGAGCAGGTTACGACGATGGCCGATCTTCTTCATCTGGCCGACATAGCTATGATGGTCCTTCTTGTTAGCCGCCATGTGATCCTGAAGGTTCAGGATGTCCGCAGTCAAAACCGCGATCTGGACCTCTGGTGAACCAGTGTCCCCTTCGTGACGTGCATACTTCTGGATGATCTCGTTCTTTTGTTCTTGTGAAATTGCCATGGTAATTTCCACCCTTCTTATAAATTGCCTGAGACTGAGCGAGGCGCGGTGAACCGCCAGACCAAGCGACAGGTTCGTAGTACTTGACTACTTTACCGGAAGGCCCGAGCAAAAGCAAGCTTTTCCCGCCTATCAAGCCATTTCCCTTTACAAGTTTTTATTGCATTGATAGAGGCGCTCCGGTATAATCGTTCCTGTTGAAACGAAATCAGTTCATCGAAAAATCCACTTTGCGGAGGTGAAATGCACATGCCACAAATCAAATCTGCGATCAAGCGCGTTAAGACCGCGACGGCTGCCCGCGAGGCAAACGTTGCGCAGACCAGCGCGATGCGTACCGCGGTCAAGAAGTTCAAGGCTGCGCAAGAATCTGGCGCGGACAACGCCCAGGACTTATTCAAGGCTGCGACCCGTTCGATCGATATGGCTGAGACCAAGGGCCTGATCACGAAGAACAAGGCTGGCCGCGACAAGAGCCGCCTGTCCGCTTTGATCAACAAATAATCAGTAACCTTAAAAATAAGCGACCTGCTTTTGCGGGTCGCTATTTTTTTGTGGAAAATTCGGTGCGGCCGGCCGCCATCAGCCGACGCTCGCGCTATTTGCCTAGTTCAACACAAACGCAAACACCGCATCCCCCGGCCACCAATACTGGTCATCGCAAACATACCCGCGCAGATGCAGCTGGCCCGCGACGTTGCGCAGGTAAAAGCCCCGCGGTGCGTCGAGGTCGCCGGGGGTGGCGGTGGCCACGGTGACAGCAAGATCAGGCACTGCTTGACGGTGCATCTCAAGGTCCTGGCTGGCCGGCTGATCACGCCACTGGAGGCGGAGAAAAACAGCCAGCGCAAGCGGCGCCAATTTGAGCCCCGCCCCGATCGCCGCCCGGTAGATCTGAGGTAAGGTGGCGCCGCCGGTCAGCCCCAGCGCCGCGATCGGCACCAGGCCGACGCGCACCTGATATGGCGGCTCTTGTGGATACAGTGGCATCATCTCAAGCAATTGGGCAGCATGCTTGTTGAGCTGAATATGCGCGGCGGCCAATTGCGCACGCAACTCGTCGCGCGTGGCACCGCCCATTTTGATCGTGATCACCATCATATCGGCCATTGTGCGCACCCCCTGCCTGCGAGCAGACCGCCTCAGTGCCGTCCGAACGCCGCCGATTTTTCCCCGACGCCTCTGACCCGTTACCGATGTTGCCCGCAATATTTCAAGACAAATAATTCAAACGCCAATTCCTTGTCGATGCGCCCAGTCTTCATAGCCGCCTCGGTGTCGACGAGCCCCAGATACGCGGCCCGCAGCGCAGAGCCTTCTACACCACGGCTTTCACGCATCGCCATTTCGATGCGGAACGGGGCGGCTTTCAGCGCCGCCGCAATGCCGCCCTGGTCGTAGCCTTTTCGCATCAGAATCTGCACCTGAAGCAACAGCCGAAATTGGCTGAGAAGCAGGCTGTTGAGCTTGATCGGTTCCTCTTTTTGCAAAAGGAGGTCGCGATAAATGGCCAGTGCCACATCGGCCCGCCGCCGAACCACCGCGTTGACCATGTCAAAGACCCGGTCCGTCAGTTGCTTGGGCACCAGCGCGCTCACCGCCTGTTCATCCAGCGCGCCGCCATTTTGCGCGTACAGTTCCAATTTTGGCAGCTCATGCATCATGACGGAATAATTGGCGTTGGTGCGCTGGGTGAAGGCCGCCATGCCGTCTCGCGTGAGCGCAAGTCCCTGCTTTTTCAGCTCGCGATTGATGGCCGCGGTGGCCTCCCCGCTTTTCATCAATTGGGCATCGACCGTCACGCTATTTTTCACCAGCGCGGTCGTGAGCTTCTTGCGCCGATCGAGTTTCGCGTAAGGCGCGACAATGACCATCACCGTTGACGGCGCCGGATCCTTGAAGTAGCGCTCAAGGCCGGCGAGGTCATGCTCGATCTTGCCAGCGTTTGTTTCACCAGTCAAAAAATAGGGCTGCGTGATCACGACTTCGCGGAGGTCGCCAAAAAACGGCTGCGAGGTGGCATCATCCAGCGCCACGCCGACCGGGGTTTGGCGCATGTCATAACTAGCCATGTTCATCGTCTGCTGGTCGTCCGGAATAAGCGCAGCCAACGCGGCCAGAGCCTCTTGTTGAAGGGCCGTTTCTTCGCCCAGCAATAGGACGAGCGGTGGTACCTTGCCTGTCTTCAATTGTTTTGCCAAGTCCGCAACGCGCATGATGGCCTCCTTCAGAAAGATCACTTGCCGGCTGCTGCGCCGGTCAATTGGGTGAAAACTTGCTGGCCGCTAACCCAGATCATTCCGCGGTCGGCGGTATTCAAAACTGGCACCCCCTGCGCCGCAAACGTTTCAAGCGTCTCTTCATGGGGGTGGCCGTACCGGTTATTGACGCCGGCCGAGATCAGCGCCAATTTGGGGTCGATCTGGGCGATAAACGCCGGGTCGCTGGAGGTGCGTGAGCCGTGGTGGCCGACTTTGAGCATGTCGACTCGGCCGATCAAAGGCGCGATCTTGGCCTCCACCGCCCGGTCCGCATCGCCGGTCAACAGCCAAAAATACTTATCTATCTTACCATAGAGCACCAGCGAGTCGGCGTTTTTCTCCTTGGCGTCTGCGGACTCTGGCGCGACAACTTTGAGTTTGAGTGGTCCCACGGTCAGGATGGCCGGCGCAAGCAGTGGCGTGTGGCTGGCGACCTGACCGGCTTTGGCGGCCAAAATATAGCGGTGGCGCGCGGCCAGCGTGGTGGTGACCAGCCGGCGAACTGGCATCAGTTGCGCCAACAGGCCCGCATCGCCCACGTGATCCGCATCCGCATGCGTCAACACCAGTATATCGAGGTGGTTCAGCCCGCGGGCATGCAAATAATTGACGATCGCCCGTTTGGCTGGCGGCTCACGCACTGTGCCAAAGCCCCGTCCGCCGGTGTCCACCAACACCGCCGCCTGCTTGAAGGGTGCCTCAATCAAAATGGCATCCCCTTGCCCCACATCAAACAACGTGACGCGCCACTGCGGATGGACATTGGCCACGAGCCACGCCGCCACCAGCCAGGCGATGAGCCATCTTTTCTGCCGGCGCGCCAAACTGACCAGTACGACCCCGACGCCCAGCACCGCAAGCGCCGCCGGGACCGCCCCGAAGATCACGTCCCCCGGCAGTGCCGTCAGCGCGTGCAACCCCTTCTCGCCTAGCTGTAAGCCCGGTTCCAGCGCCTCGGTCCATGGGCCGCCAGGAAAAATCAGGGTCACCAGCACCAGCGGCATCACGGCCAATTCAAATACCGGCACCAGGAGCCAATTGAAAAAGACCTGAAGTAAATGAAACCGAAACGTGTGCGCCAAGATCACGGGCAGCCCAATCAGCCCCAGGTGAAAATTGCGCTTCAGCCGCGGACCGGCTGGCAGGAGATACAAGGCCCCCGCGAGCAAATAGGTCAACTGGCCGCCAAACGTGTGCAGAATATACGGCTGAAGTGCGAGGTTCCCCATCAAGACCAGCGAAAAGCCATCCAGGCGTGACAGGGGCAACCGCATGCGCGCCGTCAACAATCTGACCTCACTGAGCCACACCGCCCGCACGATGCCGGCCCCGCCGCCGAGCAGAAGTGGCAACAGTGGCAACAGCGCGATCAGCGTCCACTCCGCCGCCTCTTTGGGAATGCGCAGGCGGTCCGTCAGCCAGATCAGCCCCGCAAGCAGTGCAAATAAATGCAGCCCGGACACGGAAAAGAGATGGAAAATGCCCAACTGCACGAGGTCCTCGCGCATGTCGTCCAGTTCTTCGTCGACCTGCCCCAGCAGCAAGCCTTTTGCATAGCGTCGAATCGTTTCCGGCAGCTGCTGGACCCGCGCCAACAATTTTGCCCGAAGCCCTGTGAGATGCTCGGTCAAGGTGCGCGGGGCAAATGCGGTGACCACCAGCGCCTGACGCGGACTCTCATAGGCCAGTCCGTCGTGAAACCAAACATACTGCGCATAATCAAATTCATATTGATTGCGCGCCGGCTGTAATCTTGTGAGGTCACCATGCCACTGCACCACTTGCGGCTGGGTCGTTGCGCGCAGGCGGTCGGCCTCTTCTTTGGTGACCACGGCACTCCCGCTCACTGGGACGCCATTCGCCGCGATGCCGGTATAGCGCAGCAGTGTGTCTGTACCACCCCAGTTCGTCGGGAGCACAATCACCGACCCGCTTGGTTTGGGCGGATCTCGGGTGGCCGCCGCCCCGCGCCAGCCAACGCTCATGCCCACCACAAATAGACCCAGCATCAGCGGCCACTTCGCCCAACGATTTTTCACCAACGCCCAGCCGACCAGTACGGCCCCGATCCACCACGGCTCCAGCCACAGGTACAACCCGCCGGCGAAAAAGGCAGCCGCAAATACCCAGCGGCGCGTCATGGGGACACCGTGATGCTGCCGGCGAGCTTTTCAAACGTTTTGTCGCCGATGCCCGAGACTTTCTTCAGGTCCTCGGTCGTTTGAAAGCCCCCGTTTTGTTCGCGATACGCGATGATGTCGGCCGCTTTTTTGGCCCCGATACCGCTGAGTGTCTGTAGTTCTTCCGCCGTCGCATGATTGAGATCCACCACCGCGCCAGTGGCCGGCCCAGCGCCAGACGCCGAGTTCCCGATTGCGCTTCCGGTACCCGCAGTTGACCCAGGTGGCGGCGTTTCGCCGGCCTTTGGAATATAGAGGCTTTCCTGATCGACCGCGACCTTCGCCAGATTGACGGCACTCGCATCCGCATTTTTCAACAGGCCACCCGCAGCTTTGACCACAGCCGCCCAGCGCGTGGTGCCATCGATTGGGTAGAGCCCCGGATGCGCCACCGCGCCTTTGAGCTCGACAAACCCGGGCGCGGTGGCGGCGCTTGAGCTGGCCGCCGCACTCGCGCTGGTCGAAGAACTGCCACTTTCGGCGCTACTTGAAAATTCCGCTATCGGCACAGGTGGCGGGCCGCTATTTTGTTGTTGCCACCAGAAATAGCCGACCAGCACGACAACCGCCAGCGGCACGAACCAAAATTGCCGAATCCATTCCTTCACCGTCTCCATCTCGCCACTCCCTTACCCAATTATTGGTGGATAAAAGAAATTACGCAAAAAGGGTGCGGAGGCTCGCGGAATGGTGGGCCAGCTAACTTGGCTTGGGGCGGATGGCGCGCTTTGCCATCAGGTCCGGGCCAATTAGATGCCCCGCCATGCGAGCCGAAGCCCGACTGGGAAAGTGGGCACGCCAAAAAAAGCGACCCGCGACATCTCATCGCGGATCACCTTCCTCTATTTCGCGTGTGCCTTCAAATAATCCAGTGCATCTTGCAGCGTCTTGACCGGGACGATCTTCATCTTGGACTTGAGCTGCTTGGCTGTTCTGACGGCTACGTCGTAATTATTTTCATAGGTCGGATCGAGCTTCAGCAGGGCCTTTGTCGCGGGTTCATCCGGTGCGAAAAAGACTTTGGCGCCGCTTTTTGAACAGATGTAGACCTTTTTATCGATGCCGCCGATCTGGCCGACATTGCCCTTCGCGTCGATGGTGCCGGTGCCGGCAATCTTTTGGCCATTGCGCCAATCCTGATGCGTGATCATCGTGTACGTCTGGACTGCAAACATCAGGCCAGCGCTTGGCCCGCCGATGTCACCGGCGTCAATCGTCACTTTTGGCGTGCTGGTGACGGTGGTATTTTCCGTCAGGCTGATGCCGATGCCGGGATGTTTTTCACCTGGCAACTTGGTCAGCTTGCCGGTCTCCGTCAGTTTCTTGCCATCACGCAATATGCTGAGTGTGACCGTGTCGCCGACCTTGTGCGCGCCGATCGCCTTGATGTAAGCGTCCGAGCTTGTGTAGGACTTGCCGTTGACCGCGGTGATGGTATCGCCTAGCTTCAGCTTGTCCTTGAAGGCAGAGGTGTCCATGATCGACATCACGTAAATGCCCTTGAGCTTCAGGGTCACCGGCTGCTTGGCCGCCTTGAACGCCGCGACCACCGCATTATTGGCGGCGCTGGTGATGTACCATTCCTGCAGCAAGTTGTATTCGTCGCTGTCATCATCACCCATCAGCTCTTCTTGCGTGTAGGTCTCAGAGTATGGCTGAAACTTGCCCCACAAGAGTTCCGCTGGGCTGGCCGGGCCGATGATGCCCACCGTCGTCAGCATGTACGTCCCTTTTTTGTCGTCCTTAATGCCCTCGACTTTGACAAATGGTTTCAGCGAATTGGCCCCGCCCGGCACTTCAATGTACCGATTTGTGCGCACGAAAAACAGCAGGCCAATCACGATCAGTCCCACCAGCAAGGCGATCAGCCAGGGAAAGGGGCACAGTGCGTTGTGCTTTTTTAGCGGCTTAGGTTGGATCATGGCGGTCACCTCCAAAATGGGCCTTCAGCGCGGCATTCACATTCGCCGGAACCAGCGTCGCCACATCCCCGCCAAAACTCGCGACTTCCCGAATGAGGCTCGAGGACAAAAAGCGCCACTTTGGATCCGCCGGCAAAAGCACCGTCTGAATGTCGCTAGCCAGCGTTTGGTTCATGGCCGCGATATCATTTTCGTAATTGAGGTCGGCGGTGTTGCGCACGCCGCGGACCATGTACTGCGCCCCGCTTTGCTTGGCAAACGCCACCGTCAGCATGTGCGGCTGTTCATAGACCTCGACGTTGGCAAGCCCCGCCGTAGCCGCCTCGATCATGGCCACTTTTTCCGCCCCGCTGAACACGGCGTTTTTATTGGTGTTGGTCATGACGGCCACCACCACTTTGTCGAACAGCTGGCTAGCTTTGGTCACCGTATCCAAATGGCCATTGGTGAACGGATCAAAGCTGCCGGGAAAAATCGCGATCTTTGTCATGCGTCTTCGCCTCTTTTTAAGATCAACACCTGTGCGACCCCATACGTCTGGTGGCGCAGCTTGGTGTAGCCGGGGATCACCTCGGGATAATCGACATCAAGGCCGGTCTCGAGCAACACCCGGCCGGCTGGTGCCAGTAGGTCCTCAGCCAAAAAAGCGGCCAGCTGGTCCATCACTTCCTGCTTGGCATACGGCGGGTCAGCCAAAATGAGGTCGAATTGCTGCCCCGCTTCGGCCAGTGTCTTGATGGCCTTATCCACTGGCATTTTCAAAACAGTGAACCGGTCCTCAGCCTTTGTCGTCGCAACATTTTGCTTGATTGCCTGAATCGCCGGGTACGCCTTGTCGACCAGCGTCGCGTGGGCCATCCCGCGGGATACCGCCTCGATGCCAAGCGCCCCGGTCCCAGCGTAAAGGTCCAGGGCCGAGCCCCCAGCGAAAAACTGGCCCAGCATGTTGAACATCGAGCCTTTGACTTTATCGGCTGTGGGACGCGTATTGTTGCCAGAAACGGCGACCAACTTGCGCCCACCGAAATCACCACTAATGATGCGCATGGGCCTTGCCCTCCTGTCGACTTGGCCGCCGATTGCGACTCGGGCGGGCGGCGCGGCGCGAGGATGGCGCGCCAGGAGTTTCACCCGCAGCCGGCGCGACTGTTGGTTCAGGCGCCTGTGCAGTCTGAAGCAGCGAAGCCGGCTCTGTGGCCTGAGAGGTCGCGGCCGCCTTGGCCACCGCAGTCTGAACCTCAGCCTTGCCTTTCGCATGCGCCAACTCGCCCTTGCGCGCCTGGACTTCTTCGACGCGTGCTTTGATGGCGTCATCGTCTTCTTCATCGTCGAGCGCCGCCCCGCTGGCTTGCCCAAATGAGGTCGCAAGCTCCGGCCGGTGCGAGACTTCCACGCTTTTGACGAAGCGCAGTTTAGCCAACTTGCCCATCGTCGCCTCGACATCTTTTGCATCC
Source organism: Lacticaseibacillus yichunensis (assembly GCF_003946405.1). Classification (GTDB taxonomy): domain Bacteria; phylum Bacillota; class Bacilli; order Lactobacillales; family Lactobacillaceae; genus Lacticaseibacillus; species Lacticaseibacillus yichunensis. The sequence continues at coordinate 22,067 of NZ_RHOG01000004.1, forward strand.
AGGTATAAATAGACATATTTCATGCGCCGCGACACGTACATGACCGTGCCATAATGGCGTAATGCCTTGATCTGTTTGAGCGAATAGACCCAAACGACCAGGCCTTGACGTTGCGTGATCTCCATAATGCCTCCTGAATGTTTCCGTTGATGCGTGACCGTTCAAACTTAGGTGGTGGGTACCGCCTCGCAGTATCGTGTATTGCTGTTACGGCAGTGTCGTGAGGCAAATGTCCGGGTCCGAGCAACTAAGGCTCCAATCACCTAGTCCAAAAATCGGACCTGGCGCTTGGAACACTTACCTGTCGGACCCAATAACGACATTTGCCTCACTTCTCGCTTTATTGCGCCGTTGCGCTTGGCTTGATGGTCGCAAGCAGCTCCCGCGTTTGCACCAGATCGCCCGCCGCCACATACAGATGCATGATGGTACCGGCAAACGGCGCATGCACGGTCGTTTCCATTTTCATCGCTTCGGTGGTGAACAGCGGATCGCCTTCCGCCACCGTGTCGCCGGCCGCCACTTCAAGACTGACGATGCGGCCACCCATCGGCGCACCGATCTGATTTTTATCCGTCGGCTCCGCCATCTTGATCGTGCTGGCGGTGTGGGCGCTTTTCGCGTCTTGGATCTGCGCCTCACGCTTTTGCCCATTGACGGTGAAATACAAGGTACGCCGCCCAGTCGCGTCGGGTTCGCCGATCGCGTCGAGCTGCATCAGGTACATGATCCCCGGGCGCACCCGAATGTGGATGCGTTCGCCGAGGCGCATGCCTTCAAAATAGGTCGGTGAATCAAGCGTTGTCACCGGTCCATAGACCAATTGGTTGGCGCGATACTGACGCAGGACATCCGGATATAAAATCTCCGCCAGCACCATTTCGTCCGTCGGTTCATGCACGCCGGCTTCGATCAAGGCCTGCTTGACCGCCGCCAGGTCCACAGGCTTGGCCAACGCCCCCGGCCGCGTAGTCAAAGGCTTGCGACCCTTGAGAATCTTTTCCTGCAGCACAGGCGGAAACCCGCCAACTGGCTGGCCGAGATCGCCGGCAAAAAAGTCGACGACGCTGGCCGGAAAATCGATGGTCTCGCCGTGATCCAGCACATCCTCAGGCGTCAGATGATTTTGCAGCAAAAAGAGTGCCATATCGCCCACCACCTTGGAGGACGGCGTCACCTTTACGATATCGCCAAACAGCGTGTTGACCTGCGCGTACATGCGCTTGACCGCCTCGAAATCGGTGATGCCCATGCTTTGCGCCTGTTGCTGAAGATTGCTGTACTGGCCGCCCGGCATCTGGACCGTGTAGATGTCCGTCAGTGGGCCACTGACCTTGTTGGCAAAGTCGGCGTAATACGGCCTGATCGTCTGAAAATAGCGATCGACCAGCTCCACCTTATCGATCTCAAGATCTGGCTGGCGCTTGTCGCCTTCCAGCGCGTAATACAAACTCGCCATGCTCGGCTGGCTCGTGGTGCCGGAAAAACTGGATTGCGCCACATCGACGACATCGACGCCGGCACGCACCGCCTGCACATAGGTGGCCACACCATTGCCGGTAGTGTCATGGGTGTGCAAATGCAGCGGCACAGCCACCGCGTCTTTCAGCGTGCTGATCAGTTCATAGGCCGCCTGTGGTTTCAACAGGCCCGCCATATCCTTGATCGCCAGCACGTTGGCGCCAGCATTGACCAACTCTTTAGCCAAATCCACGTAATAAGCCAAATCATATTTCGGATGGCCCGTCCCCAAGATGTCGCCCGTATAGCACATGGTTCCTTCGGCGATCTTGCCGACATTGCGCACCGCGTCGATGGAGTGCGTGAGCTGCGGCACCCAGTTCAGCGAGTCAAAAATTCGAAAGATGTCGATGCCATCGCGGGCGGCCACGTTGATGAACTGCTTGAGCACATTGTCCGGGTAGTTCTGATAGCCGACCGCATTGCTGCCGCGAAACAGCATCTGAAGCAGCGTGTGCGGCATCGCCTCGCGCAGCGCCGCCAAGCGCTGCCACGGATCTTCATTCAGGAAACGATACGCCACATCAAACGTCGCGCCGCCCCACATTTCCATGGAAAACAGGTTTGGCATCGCATTGGCCATGTCCGGCGCGATCGCCGTCATGTCCCGCGTCCGCATGCGGGTCGCAAACAAGCTCTGATGGGCATCGCGCAACGTGGTGTCCGTCAGCAGCACTTTTTCCTGGGCGCTTAGCCACTTGGCCACCGCATCCGGCCCCTCGTTGTGAAGCAGCGCCACCAGATCTGTTTTCGGCAAAGCGGTCGGCAACTGACTGCGATAATTCAGATCCGGGAAAGCCTTTTGCTCATGCCGGTCCAGCCCCGGGAAGCCGTTGACCGTGATCTCGCCGACATACGTCATCAGCTGCGTGGTTTTTGACAGCAGTGGCTTGAAGGAAAAAAGGCTCGGGGTGGTATCCAGGAAGGTGGTTTCCGCCTGGCCCGCCTGGAACGTCGGGGCGGCCAATACATTCAGCAAAAATGGCAGATTTGTTTTAACGCCGGTGATGCGGAATTCACGCAACGCGCGCTGCATTTTCCGCACGGCCGCCATGAAGCTTGCGGCATAAACAGAGGTCTTCACCAACAGTGAGTCAAAATATGGGCTGACAACGGCGCCGGCATATGCATTGCCGACATCCAGCCGCACGCCAAAGCCGCCCGGGCTCCGGTACGTCTGAATGGTGCCGGTGTCCGGCATGAAATTATTCGCCGGGTCCTCGGTGGTAATGCGGCACTGAATCGCCGCCCCGCGCATGGTCAGGTCTTCCTGGTGTGGCAGATGGAGGTCGTCAAACAGATCCGCGCCGGCCGCCACGCGCAGCTGACTTTGAACGATATCGACGTTGGTGATCAATTCCGTGATCGTGTGCTCAACTTGCACGCGCGGATTGACTTCAATGAAATAGAACTGGTCGCCTTCGACCAAAAATTCGACCGTCCCCGCATTTTCATAATGCAGGCTGGCCATCAGCTGTACGGCGGCGTCGCAGATCTTGTTTCGCAGGGCTTGGGGCAACCCGACAGCCGGGGCGATCTCGATCACTTTTTGATTGCGCCGCTGGACTGAGCAATCACGCTCAAATAGATGTAGTAGATGCCCGTGCTGATCGCCGAGCACTTGGACCTCAATATGTTTGGCGCTTTGGATATCCTTTTCAACATACATGCGGTCGTCGCCGAAGCTCGCCATCGCCTCGTTCACCGCATTCGGGTACACGTCGCGCAGCTCTTGTTCGGAGTGGACCACGCGCATCCCCTTGCCGCCGCCACCGGACGCCGCCTTGAGCATCACCGGAAAGCCGTGCGTCTGGGTAAACGCAAGGATCTCGTTAAAATCGCGGGTCGGCTCAGGCGTCCCAGGAATGACCTGAAGCCCCGCCTTGACTGCCGCCTCCTTGGCCGCCACCTTGTCACCGAAAATCTCAAGCAGCTCTGGGCGCGGCCCGACAAACGTCAATCCCGCGGCCGCAACCTTGCGCGCAAACGTCGCATTTTCCGACAACAAGCCGTAGCCCGGGTGAATGGCGTCCGCGCCGCTTAATTTGGCGATGCGAATGATATCGTCCATGTCCAGGTACGCCGCGATCGGCGCTTTGCCGGCCCCGACCTGATAACTTTCCTGCGCCTTGAATCGGTGAATCGATAATTCATCCTCTTTGGCGAAAATCCCGACCGTTTGCAATCCAAGTTCTTCAGCAGCACGGAAAATGCGAATCGCGATCTCGCCGCGATTGGCGACCAACACTTTTTTCACGTCACGGACCCCCTCAATGACTAGTGACTTTACAGTTGATTGGCGATGACTTACTTCGCTGGCTGGGCGGCAGCTTTCTTTTCGCTCACACGTTTTTCTGAAGCGGAGATGTTGAGCATGATGCCCATCGAAATGGCGAGCACGATCATCGACGACCCGCCATACGAGATGAACGGCAACGTGACCCCGGTGACTGGAATAAGCCCCAGCACCGCCCCGACGTTGAAGAACGTTTGAATCAACATCATCGTCGCGATCCCGTAAGCAAGCAGGGAATGATACGGGTTACGCGAGCGCACCCCAATCAGATAGCAGCGCAGGATGAGGAAAAAGATCAGCGCGATAACAAGGATGGCGCCGATCGCCCCAAGCTCCTCAGCGATGACCGCCAGGATGAAATCGGTATACGGCTGGGACAGATACCCCAATTTCTGTGAGCTCATGCCCAGTCCGACCCCAAAGAGGCCACCATGGTCGATCGCGACTAGGGAATTGAACACCTGGTTGCCGTCATTCGCCCGCGTCTGAAACGGATGAAGTGAGGAGACGATCCGGCGAACCCGGTAGTTGGTGATGATGCTCTTTGGCAGGTTCACGTTATCCAAGACCCAGTACACCGCTGCGACCAGGGCACCCACCAGCGCCATCCAGCTGAAGCCATACCGCAACGAGATGCCGCTTGCCGCCAACATGACGACCATGATCGCCGCGATGATCAAAAAGCCCCCAGTGTCAGGTTGGAAAAAGACCAAGATCAGGCAGATACCGACTAAGAGGATTGGTGCATATAAGTCGCGCACGTGGAAATCGGGTTGCCGCATCGCGTCTTGGCGCTGGGTAAAAATATGCGCCAGATAAATGATCACGACGAGTTTGGCAAACTCAGTTGGCTGAAGATTGAACGGGCCAATTGGAATCCAGGCACTGGCACCGTTGACGACTGAACTCGGATCAAGTCGGCCGATCAGAAACAGATAGACGAGCAATCCCAATAACACAAGCCAAACGAACCCGATCAGTTTATGATTGCGAAAATTACTCAGTTTAAAATAGAAGAAAAAGAGTGCCACGACTAGGCCGATGACCACAAACAGAAGCTGCTTGAGCATCACCGAGTTGGACGCTTGCCCATATTGATTTTGAATCCAAGAGGCGCTGGCGGAATAGTCCATCACAATGCCGATCGCGCAGAGCACCAAGTATGGTACGAGCAGATAATAATCCAGATAACGAAACTTCTTCAGCACAACCGTCGCCCTCTCCCGTACGTCTCACAATACTGAGAATTATAGCATAGATGGCGGCGGTGCGTAGCGTGGCGCTTAGGGCGGACGGTGAATGCCGCTGACGGGAAAAGTCAGCGGGCACGCAGTCATATGACCGGCTCGCCACCTTTTCCTGTGAGGCCCCTCATTTTCCCAGATTATTTTAATGCAGTGGCTGTTGCTTCCATTGATAAAGGCGTAGACTAGCGGTTGTAGCATTTCTGGCGCCACGCGCCAACTTCAAGGAGGTCTCTTAATGTCTAATGCAATTTCGTTTGACCAGATCGATGCGTTTCGCAAAGAACTAGCCGCCAAACCAGCCAGCGATGTTGTCGCCAAGGCCGTTCAAAACGTCGGCCCCAAAGCCACGATTCAATCCGCGCTGCACGACGAAGCCGTCACACCCGTCTTTTCCGTTGAGCTCGACACGGGCGCCGTTGCGAACCAGAAACATAGCGGTCGCTGCTGGCTATTTTCCGGGCTGAACACCATGCGGCATGCCGTGGCGAAGAAGATCGGGGTCAAGGACCTTGAATTTTCCCAGGCCTTCCTTGCGTTCTATGATCGCCTTGAAAAATCCAACCTGTTCCTTGAGGCCATCTTGACCAGCGCGGACAAGCCGCTGGACGACCGCGCGCTGAGTGATCTGTTGAGCCAGCCAAACGGCGACGGCGGCCAATTCGACAACGCGCCGGCGCTGATCGCCAAATACGGCATCGTGCCAAAGTCCGTGATGCCGGAAACGTACAACAGCGAAAACACCACCGAGCTCAACTCGGTGCTCAATCTCAAATTACGCAAAGACGCCAGCGATCTGCGCACCGCTTTTGGGACTGGCGCCTCGGCCGACACATTGGCCGCGACGAAGCAAGCGATGCTCAGCGACATCTACCGCATCTTGGCCTATGCGTATGGCACCGTCCCAGCAACATTTGATTTCGAATATCGCGATGACAAGAAGGAATATCACATCGATCGCGATCTGACCCCGAAGTCTTTTTATGAAAAATATGTCGGCTGGGACCTCGCCGAGTTCGTCACCCTTGTTTCCACACCAGAGGCTGGAAAAGAGTATTATCAGGCTTATACGATTCCATCACAAAACACCGTGGTCGGCGGCCGGCCGATCATCTTTGTCAACGTGCCGGAAGCGGACCTCAAGGAAGCGGCCATTGCGCAACTCCAAGGCGGCGAAGCGGTCTGGTTCGGCAATGATGTCTTGCAGGACATGGAGCGCAAGTCAGGTGCCCTCAAAGGCGGCCTGTACGATTTCGGCCAGCTGTTCGACCTGGATCTGACGATGGACAAGGCGACGCGTTTTGCCACTGGCGAAGCGGAAGTCTCCCATGCGATGACCCTCACCGGTGTCGACTTGGTCGATGGCCAGCCGCGCCGCTGGAAAGTCGAGAATTCCTGGGGCAAAGAAAACGGCAACGACGGGTATTATATCGCCGATGCCAACTGGTTCGATGATTATGTTTATGAAGCGGCCATCAATAAGGAATATCTCTCCGAGAAGATCTTGGCCGCCGCGGCCACCACGCCGATCGAGTTGCCGAGCTGGGACAGCCTGCACTAATCGCAATCTAGCTACCGGTTGAGTCAGCCCCGACGAAGTCATTCATCTGCGAAGGTGGATGGCTTTTTTGCTTCGCTGAAAGTGGGAACTGACCCCTCTGCCACAATGAGGCAACGCGCCGTGGTTCCCGCCCCCTGTCGAACTAAAGAATCGCGCTATTTTCCAGAGGCAACTACCCGAGCTGGATTCAAAAAAAGGCCACCACAGAATTTTTCCTGCGGTGGCCTTCGTTGTCTTTCAATTAGTCGTTCGTGGACATCTTCTTGCGTTTGTCGAACTTGCCACGCTCGTTGGTGTTCAAGATCTTCTTGCGCAGACGGACGCTCTTTGGTGTCACTTCGCAAAGCTCGTCTTCGTTCAAGAACTCAAGGGACTCTTCAAGGGTCAGGTCACGTGGGGTCTTGATAGCCGCCGCGTGGTCCTTACCAGACGCACGGGTGTTGGTCAGGTTCTTCCCCTTGGTCGCGTTGACGGCAATATCGTTTTCACGATTGTTTTCGCCGACGATCATGCCTTCGTAAACTTCAACGCCGGCATTGATGAACAGCGTGCCGCGGTCCTCGATGCTTTGCAAGGAGTACAGGGTCGCCGCGCCGGTGTTGATGGAGACCAACGCGCCGGTGTTACGGCCTGGCTGCCAGTTGCGGATAACTGGCAAGTATTTTTCGAAGGTGTGGTTCATGATGCCGTAGCCGCCAGTGGAGGAAAGGAACTCGGTCGAATAGCCGATCAAGCCGCGAGACGGGGCAAGGAAAATCAGACGAGTCTGACCGTTGCCCTCGTTTTGCATGTCCTTCATTTCCGCTTTGCGCTGAGACATCGCGTCGATGATCGAGCCGGTGTATTGCTCCGGCGTGTCGATCTGGACCTCTTCAAACGGTTCGCAGAGCTGACCGTCGATCTCGCGGTAAATAACTTCCGGACGACCGAGTTGCAGTTCAAAGCCTTCGCGACGCATCTCTTCAATCAAGATCGACAGATGCAATTCGCCACGACCAGAAACCATCCAGGCCCCTGCCTGGTCAGTGTCTTCAACGCGCAGGGAAACATCGGTCTGGAGCTGCGCCTTGAGTCGGTCTTCCAACTTGCGCGCTGTGACCTTGTCGCCTTCGCGACCGGCAAATGGGCTGTCGTTTTGCATGAACATCATCTGCAATGTCGGCGGATCGATCCGCAAGATCGGCAATGCTTCAGGGGTGTCCGCAGCCGCCACGGTCTCGCCGACGTAAATGTCGTCCATCCCGGAAACGGCGATCAGATCGCCAGCCTTGGCCGTCTGAACTTCCACCCGCTTCAAACCAAAGAAGCCGAAGATCTTGGTGACGCGGAAGTTTTTCTTCGAGCCGTCAAGCTTCAAAACAGAAACTTGGTCGCCGACAGAGATCGTGCCACGGAACACACGGCCGATCCCGATACGGCCAACATAGTCGTTGTAATCGAGCATCGCGACTTGGAACTGAAGCGGCTCGTCGGAGTTGTCGATCGGCGCCGGAATCGTCTTCACGATCGTATCAAACAGCGGCACCATCGTATGTTCCTGCTTTGCGGGATCCGAGTCATAGCTGGAAGTCCCATTAACGGCACTCGTGTACACGATCGGAAATTCAAGCTGATCGTCATCCGCACCCAATTCGATGAAAAGGGAGAGCACTTCGTCGACAACTTCTTCCGGACGTGCGCCTGGGCGGTCGATCTTGTTGATCACAACGACCGGGGTCAGATGCTGCTCGAGCGCTTTTTTCAAAACAAAGCGCGTCTGCGGCATGGTGCCTTCGAACGCATCAACGACCAGTAAAACGCCATCGACCATCTTCATGATTCGTTCTACTTCGCCGCCGAAATCGGCATGCCCTGGGGTGTCCACGATGTTGATCGTCGTGTCGCCGTATTTGACCGCCGTGTTCTTCGACAAGATAGTGATCCCGCGTTCCTTTTCGATCGCGTTGGAGTCGAGGGCACGGTCCCCGATCTGCATGTGTTCCGCCAAAGTATCGGATTGCTTCAGCATTTCGTTGACCAGCGTGGTCTTACCGTGGTCAACATGGGCAATGATCGCAATGTTGCGAATATCGTCGCGAGTTGTCAAGTATTCTACTCCCTTTCAAACGTGCACTTGGATGCGTAAACTGGTGACCGCCTGGCCAAAAATGGCTCTGCTTCTGGGAACACCGATGGCAATGCATTCGCACGATGCGTTTGCACTGCAACAACGGCTGTTGACCAAGGCGCGTCCCGCGCCATTGTGGTTCCGTGGTTTGACGGCTCATCGCCAACAAACGGCTTGTAACCGCAATGGCGGTTACGGACAATTCCGCGCTTCCTGAAAGAAATCGTGAATTGTCTTCATTAAAAAAGCGTGTCCTGCGACACAGTATCCGAATTGAAATTATAGCACACCAGCAAGCTTCTGTCTCGTTTTTCTGAAAAGTGCGCAGGTGGCGAAAAGAATGCCCTTTCATCGTGAGACCAGTGCGCAAGAAGAACCGTGCTCTGCCAGTGTCGGGTCGTCGCTGACGAGGCTTTTTGCGCCCTGTCGGAAATAATGTGATGGCATCACACAAGGTATCACGCCACCCAACAAATGTCCCCACGTCACACGAAGATACCGCCGTTTGCCAGATGACCCAGATCCGCCCAGGCGCATTTAACGCTCGGTTTGGATTCAAAAGCAAGATAACTGGTCGAAGCCGACCTTCTAGCGCGTCTCTGAGACATGTTGACCAGCACCCGAAACACCTATCTGACGCGACTTCAACCGTTTTGTCTCCCACCTCGACCCAGTCGCGCCCAAACTTCCTAGGCATAATGCCGATCTAGCAACCTTCCGCTAACCATCTTTCGGCCTGTACGAAACAAAAAAGCCAGCCCCAAAACAACGGTCTGACCCCGACGCAAACGGCCACCTAGTGTGTGATGGCATCACATTATTTTTCCTCCTTGGTGCGAGAATCACTGCGCACCACGCCGGATTTTTCCTTAATCGACCACGATCAACTTGCGAATGTCGCGGTAGGCACTCGGCAGTGCCGCAACCACGAAGCCGGGCTCGAGCATGTTGATTGCCTTGCCATCCGGACGCGTGACCTGAAGGCCGAAATGCGCGCCGATCGCCATCCCCGCCGCCACGTCCCATGGCTGGAGGTAGGAGATGTAGCCGATCTGCTGGCCTTCGATGATCGCCTTGAACTCTATACCGGCGCTGCCCGTGATGCGCGTGCCGGAGCTCGCCTCGTTGATCACCTGCACGTTTAGCTTGTTGTGAATCAGCAGCGGGCCGCTGGCGCCCATCAGCCCGTCTTTCAGTTCATGATCCTTGGGCAGCGGCAGGCGGCGGCCATTGCGTTTCGGCGCCACGGTCGGCCCACCCGTCAGGACCTCATTGCGCATGACATCGAGAATGGCGCCGAACCGCGGCGCCCCATTTTCATAGACCCCGATCATCACGGCAAAATTCGCATGTTGCTTGACGAAATTCATCGTGCCATCGATCGGATCGAGGAAAAAGACGGTGCCAGCCAGATCATGGACTTTTTCAGCGGTGCCCTCTTCGCCTTCAATGCGCGCATCGGGATAAGCGGCCAAGATCTTGTTCGTCAAAAATCGCTGGTTGGCCTTATCGACATTGGTGACCAGATCGTTGCGACCAGATTTCACGTCCACATGCAGCGGGGTGTTCATGGCGTCCAAAATGCGGACCCGCGACTCGCCCAGCCAAGCCATCAATTCATTTTCCAGTCGTTTCAGATCAAGCATCATGTCACCCCACTTTTACTTTGATATGTTTCTCCGACCCATTTTTCGCCAGCTGGACGACCGCGTAAAGCGAGTAACCGGATGCCGCCTCGAATTGTTTGTCGAGCTGCTTTTCCGTGCTCTTGTCCGGCACCACGGTCTTGAAGCCGCGATACGCCGCAAGCAAATTGTTGCGGTCAACGCCTTTTTCGTAGGCATCCTCAACAAGGGAATAAAAGGTGGTGACTTTGACCATTTCGTCTGTGGTCCAGTCGATGTCCAATGGGTATTGATAATTAGGCTTCATTTGAATCTCCTTTTTCGATCGCGGTGAGCTGCTCGGACACCGCGGCCAGCACCTCTGACAGCGCCGCTTCCTCGGCTTCCGAACCCAGCAGGTCACTGAGCCGGCGCACCCCATCGGCATCGCAGACTAAGGGCCGAGCCGCGGCCACCGGCTCGTCACTATTTTCCGGCACGGCCATCAGCGAGGTCAAGAGCGACTCGCCGGCAAAAGCAGCCAACACGCGCTCGACCAACAGAGGCCGCACCGCGGCTTGGTCGGCTTTGGCAAAGGCATCGCAGGCGGTTTGGACCTCTGCCATCAACGGGCTTTGGGTGCCGTCCGCATTTCGCAGCAAGCTCAAGACCGGCGTCGCTCCGACATAGGCGCGGCTCCACATGAGGACAAAATCCGTGGCGGTGCCGACTGCATAGGCGGTCACGCTGGTGCGCGGCACGGCAAGCGAAGTGGCGACTGTGTTCTCAAATGTCCGGGTCAGCCCAAACGTACCGAGCCCCACCACCGCTTTTTTCGCCAGGCCCGAAAAACGCTGGGCAAAATAGGTCAGGATCTCATCCTGCGGCGCAGCGATGAGAATTTTTCCCGTAAAGCCCTTGTCCATCGCCTCGTTGATCACTTGGCGCATGCCGGCCAGCTGTGCGGCCAGCCGATCCGCGTCTTCGGCGACCGGATACGGCGTGATGATGAGAACCGCCACTTGCGGCCAGGCCTTCGCGGATAAAGGCACAACGGTATTGGTCGTCACGGCAGCCGCGGCGACCAGCGCCTCATCCGGATGCGACACGGCGATTGCCAAAGACACGCGACTTGTCAGCAGGGACTGCGCAAGTGCGGTGACGTTTTCTGGTGCCCCACTGATCACGATCTGTTGCATGGCACATACCTCCCCCAAACTCTTAACATAATTTTACCTATTTAATTGTAGGAAGACAAAAAAATGCGACATTTCGCGTGAAATGTCGCACAACTGTAATACTGCGGTCAAATATTCACTGGCATGCTGAGCGCGAGTTCCGCGTCGTCCATGATTGCTTCACCCAGCGTTGGATGCGGGTGAATGGTCAGAGCGAGGTCTTCTGCGGACAGGCCACTTTCGACGGCGACGGTCAACTCGGAGATCAGGTCGGAGGCACCCGGGCCCGCGACCTGCGCGCCGATCACGGTGCCATCCGCGTTGGTCACGAGACGCACGAATCCGTCTGTTTGCGCCAAACTGATGGCGCGGCCATTTGCGGCGAATGGGAACTTCGCAGCCTTGGCATCGATGCCTTTGTCCTTGGCCTCTTTCAGCGTCAGACCGGTCGTGGCCAACTCAGGATCGGTGAAGCACACGGCGGGCATCGCCTTGTAATCGACCGCGCTAGCCTTGCCACTAATGGCCTCGGCCGCGATCTTGCCTTCGTAACTCGCCTTGTGGGCAAGTGCCGCGCCGGCGACCACATCCCCAATCGCGAAGATTGTCGGGATGTTGGTGCGGCCCTGTTGATCCACTTCGATCAAGCCGCGGTCGGTGGTCTTCACGCCGACGATGTCCAGACCCATGTCTGCCGTGTTGGGGCGCCGGCCAACAGTGACCATGACATAGTCGGCGTCGATTGTTTGGTCCTTGCCGTCTGCGGTGTAGGTCACCTTCACGCCATTTTCGGTCTCCTCAGCATTTTTTGCCATCGCCTTGGTGATGACGGTCACGCCGCGGTCTGAAAACGACTTGAGGACCAATTGCACCATGTCTTTTTCAAAATTCGGCAGAATGGAATCGGTGCCTTCCAGAATCGTGACATGGGCGCCGAGATTCGCATATGCGCTGGCCAGCTCAGAGCCGACATAACCGCCGCCGATGACGACAAATTCTTTCGGCACTTCCGGCAGGCTGAGGCCGCCTGTGGAATCCACGATGCGTTTGCCAAACTTGAAGCCAGGGATCTCGATCGGATGGCTCCCTGTGGCGATGATCAGATGCTTGAAGGTATACGTTTGCGCGGAGTCTTTTTGCATCACGCGTAGGCTGTGATCGTCCTTCAAAAAGGCAGTGCCCCAGACTGTGTCGATCTTGTGCTTCTTAAACAGCATCGACACGCCGCCGGTCAAGCGTTCGACGACCTTGTGCTGTTTCCAGTCCTGGGTGGTCGCCCAATCCAGCGTCGCGCCTTTGCTTTGGACGCCAAAGACACTGCCGCCTTTTGCCTCCTGCAGCGCGTGGCCGGCATTGATCAGCGCCTTGGACGGAATGCAGCCGACATTCAAGCAAACGCCGCCGATGAAAGTATTTTCAATGACCGTCACCTTCTGGCCCATTTGCGCCGCCCTGATTGCCGCGACGTATCCGCCGGGGCCGGAGCCGATCACAACTGTGTCCAGATCGATTGCAAAATCACCTACTACCATATTCTCACCCTTCCATCAGCAGCAGATCAGGATCTGCCAGTAGTGTCTTCAGTTCATTCAGCGCTCGCTGTGCCAGGGCCCCGTCGATCAGGCGGTGGTCATAGCTCATCGAGAGCTTGAGCATGTTGCCAACCACGATCTCGCCGTCTTCGTTGACGTAAGGCTCCTTGGCGATCTTGCCGACGCCTAGAATCGCCACTTCCGGTTGGTTGATGACCGGCGTGAACCAGCCGCCACCGATCGAGCCGACATTGGAGATCGTCATCGACCCGCCTGTCATTTCCTTGGCCGAAAGTTTGCTATCCTGGGCCTTTTGCGCGTTGTCCGAGATCTCCTTGGCGATCTCGAACATCGACTTGGCATTGGCATCCTTGATCACAGGCACGTACAGGCCGTGCGGGGTATCGGTGGCGATGCCGATGTTGAAGTAATGCTTATAAACGATCTCGTCCGTACTGTTATCGATCGAGGCGTTCAGTTCTGGGAAGTCGCGCAAAACAGTGACCAGCGCCTTCACCACATACGGCAAGAAGGTCAACTTGATGCCCTTGGCTGCGGCCACTTCCTTGTAACGCTTGCGGTGCGCCATCAGCTTGGACACTTCCACATCGTCAAAGCTGGTGACATGCGGACTGGTGGCCTTGCTGTTGAGCATGGCCTTGGCAATCGCCTTGCGCGTCGGGCTCATCTTTTCGCGTGTCTCAAGCGCGGCGATGCTGGCATCCGGCACATACGGCTTGACCGACGTGGCTTTTGGCGCAGCCGCGGCAGAGGCGGCCGGGGTTTGGGTCGCGGCAACCGGGGTCGAAGCGCTCGAGGCGGCGGTTGCGGCGGCCGCTTGTGGCTGGACGCCGCCTGCCTTGGCCGCGTCCACATCTTGGCGCGTGATGCGGCCGCGTTTGCCACTGCCGCTGACTTGCGAGATGTCCACGCCTTGTTCGCGCGCATATTGACGCACAGATGGCATGGCCAAAATCTCACGGTTTGGATCGGCGACAGCCGGAATCGCCGTTGTCGGCTGAGCACCGGCTGGGGCTTGGGCCGACGCGGAGTTCCCGGCGGCCGCGGGTGTCGGTGCGGCGGCCGGGGCCGCGCTGGCCGCACTATTATGACCAGGCGCGTCCATCTCGATCAGAACTTGGCCCACAGTCGCGGTCTCGCCTTCTTGCACCAAAATATGCAAGACCGTGCCATCGACCGGCGATGGAATCTCTTCAACGGATTTGTCGTTTTGCACTTCCAGCAAGGTGTCGTCTTCTTTGATGGCGTCGCCTTCCTTGACGTGCCACTTGACGATCTCGCCTTCCGCGATGCCTTCGCCGATATCCGGCAGTTTGAACTGATAAACACCGCCTGCAGCAGGACTTGGCGCAGAGGCAGGCGTCGCGGTCGGTGTCGGGCTGGCCGGTTTGATTGGTTCGACCGCCGCCGTATTTTGCACAGGGCCACTGCCGTCATCGATCTCAACGAGGCTTTGGCCGACCGTGGCCGTTTCGCCTTCCTGAACTAAGATCTTCGTGACCTTCCCACTGACAGGCGATGGAATCTCTTCGACCGACTTATCGTTTTGCACTTCCAGTAAAGTATCGTCTTCCTTGATCTCGTCGCCTGGCTGCACATGCCACTTGACGATCTCACCTTCCGCGATGCCTTCACCAATGTCTGGTAGTTTGAATTCGTAAGCCATACTTTGGCATCCTTTCTATTGATCGATTCGCAGGTTAAAAATCGAGCGTCGCTTTGACTTTTTCCTCGATGTCCTTCGCATTTGGCAGCCAGATGCTTTCGGCCTCGCCAAATGGGAATGGGGTGTCCGGCGCCGCCACGCGACCAATCGGGGCCTCAAGCGACAAAATGGCGCGCTCGGAGATCTCACTGATCACGCTGCTGGCGACACCGCCCATGCGCTGCGCCTCCTGAACAACGACGGCGCGATGCGTTTTTTCAACGGAGGCGATGATTGTCTCCACATCCAGCGGCGCGATCGTGCGCAGATCGATGACTTCAGCGGAAATATTTTCCTTGGCCAAGTCATCGGCGGCCTTGAGCGCCTCGCGAACCATCGCGCCATACGTGATGATGGAGACATCGCTGCCTTCACGACTCACCGCGGCCTTGTCCAACGGCACCTCGTAACTTTCATCCGGCACCTCACCGCGGAACGACCGGTACAGTTTCATGTGTTCCAAAAACAGGACCGGGTCATTGCTGCGAATCGAGGCGATCAACAAGCCTTTTGCATCATAGGGATTGCTCGGCACGACCACGCGCATCCCAGGAAACTGGGCGACGAGGCCTTCAAAATTATCCGAATGCATTTCCGGCGTGTGGACGCCACCACCAAACGGCGCGCGAATGGTGATCGGCATGTTGCGCGTGTTGCCCATGCGGTAGCGCATGCGCGACATCTGCCCGCCGATGCTGTCCATCACCTCAAAAATGAAGCCGTAGAACTGAATCTCAGGAATCGGCCGCCAGCCGGTCAGCGCAAGGCCGATCGAGAGGCCCCCGATGCCGGATTCTGCCAGTGGCGTATCGAACACGCGGTCTTCCCCATGTTTTGCCTGTAAGCCATCGGTGGCGCGGAACACCCCGCCGTTTTTCCCGACGTCCTCGCCAAATACCAGCGTCTTCGGGTCGGCCGCAAGTTCCAGATCAAGGGCGTTGGTGATCGCCTGAATCATTGTCTTTTGAGCCATCCTACTTCGCCTCCTTCGCTTGATATTGTGCGAGCTGTTCGGCCACGTTTTGCGGCTGAACTTCATAAGTGTCTTTCAGGAACCGCGAGACCGTCTGTTTGCCGACCTGATCCGCCTGGGTGATCGCGGCCTTGATCTCATCTTTGGTCTTCTCGATCAACGCGTCTTCCTGGTCCTGGGACCAAAGCCCCTTGTCGGTCAAAAAGTTGCGCATCCGGACCAGCGGATCACGTTTTTGCCAAAGGTCATCGGTCTCCTTGCTCCGGTAGCGGGTCGGATCATCGCCCGACAACGTGTGCGGGCCGTAACGATAGGTCAACGTCTCGATCAAAACAGGGCCGTTGCCCGCGGCGGCATAGGCGCGCGCCTCTTTCATGACTTCATACACTGCCAGCGCGTCCATCCCATCGACTTGAATGCCTGGAATGCCTGCCGCGACAGCTTTTTGCGCCAGGGTCTTGGCCGCTGTCTGTTTGTCACGCGGCACGGAGATCGCAAAGCCGTTATTTTGCACCACGAAGATTGCAGGCGCCTTGAACGCCCCTGCAAAGTTGACGCCTTCGTAAAAATCACCCTGAGACGTCCCACCATCACCGGTGTAAGTCCACGCCACCTCATCGCTGCCATTTTTCTTCAGGCCAAGCGCGATGCCGGCGGTCTGCACATATTGCGCGCCGATGATGATCTGCGGCGGCAGTGCGTGCAGGTCCTCAGGATATTCATTGCCCACGACATGCCCACGGGACCACAGAAACGCCTTGTAAAGCGGCAGGCCATGCTGAATCAGCTCAGGTACATCACGATACCCGGGCAAGAGCCAGTCTGTTTTCTTCATCGCAAAGGTGGTGGCGAGCTGCGACGCCTCTTCCCCGGCTGTCGGGGCGTAAAAGCCAAGGCGCCCCTGCCGATTAAGGGCGGTCGAGCGCTGATCGAGCACACGCGACCAAACCATCTGGGACATCAGGGCAACCAGTTCGTCATCTGTCAGGGTCGGCATGATATCGCCATTGACGACCTGCCCGACCTCATCGAGGATCTGAATCATTGGAAAATCCGCTGTTTGACCCGATACCAACTGATCAAAATCAATTGCTGGATGTAATGCCATCTTCAGGACTCCTTTTGTTGGGCTGTGTTTAAAATCGGTTTGAACTGTATCAGTTCGAACCCCTACAGTAAGACTCTACCATCATGGCGAAACCATTGCAAGCGCTTTACATTGCGGTTATCGTAAAATAAAAGCCGCCGTATCAACCGTGAACCTTTTCACGGAAAACCTGATACAGCACAAAATCAAAAATGGTACAAAAAAATAGCACTGTCCTTCACAAGGACAGTGCTTATTGGTTTTTGAATCAGCCCAAGGCCCACGAGACTGGGTCCTGGTTGTAACGGAATGCGGCTTCTTTCAACTGATGCCGCGTGTGACCAACCAGGGTCATGTTTGCCATGAAGGCAGCGAGGGCAGTCATTGCACCCTTTACATTTGTGTTCCTTGTCACTTGCAGCTGGATGCGCTTGAGGCCGATTGATACAGCCTGCACACCCGCGTTCAGCGTCCGCCCTGCGAACACCAAGATCAGGTGCCCCAGCGCTTTGCCAAAAACGCGGCGGTTGTCTGTGGTGCCCAGCAAAGCGTCTGCCATTTGGGCGGCGAAAACATCGCACCCAGTGGCGGACACTTGCAGCTGCCCATCTGCCAGGGCGATTGCGCCTGCCGGCAAAACAGTGGCGTTGCCATCGACCATCGTCAGCAACTTCAGCCAAACATTCCGCCGAACCGCCATGTCGCCAAGACCATCGACCGGCAAAACATCGCCTGCCGTGATCTGCAGGACATCGCCGACAACCAGTTCCTGAACCGTGATCGCCCGAAGCAAGCCATCCCGCACAACCAAAACAGTGCGGTCCTCTTGCTTGAGTCCTTCGAACCAACGGGTAAATGCCACATGAGCCGCGCCCATGCCAATCAAAATCATCATCACCAACGCCAACGCGACCAATGGCTGGTCGAAAAGCCCCATGCAAACCAGCCCAGCACCCAGTCCCATCATCAGGATGGAGCGGCGCTGCTGCTGCAGGGTGATCGCTGTGTTGGCTTGGCGCAAGTCGTACTTTGCTTTTTGAACCTGATAACGCGTCAGGCCACTTTGTACTTGCATCAACATCGTGATCTCCTCTCTTCCCCAGAGAGGTTTGCGATGCGCCTATTACTTATTTGAAGTGAAGTTCACTTGAAGTGGCGGCACAATAACAAACCTTCGGGGATCGCCATTGTCGCTACTATTACCATCGATCGCATTTGTCATTCTACCCACCACCTTTCATTCACTTTCCGGAGGCACGTTTTCGTTGCTGGCGCTAGCTTCCAACAAAAAACGCGCACACCAATTGAGTATGCACGCGATACTTGCATCCCAATCGTTTAGTTTTAGCACTATACGCCTAGAAGGAGAACTTCAGCGGCATTAGCACAAGCCTTTATGGGCAAGCGCTGCTGACTCATTGGCATCTCTGGATGTTTCTGAGCAGTCGCATTGTTCGTATAGGAGCCTCACCTAACGGAAAGCACTGGATTTAATTTCAACTAACATATTATCAGTGAATGCACGCAATGTCAAGGATGAGCCCTTTCTTCTTCTTTCAGAAAAACGGAAGGAAAAGCGAAGCGTCTACGCACACGGGGGTGATCCGGGTAGAAATTGGCTGGAACGCTCCCAAGTGACTTTAAGCCCGCACAGGCCACGGTCTTAAAGCTCACTTTCGGTGTAAGCGGCAGAGCCGCTAACACCGACGAGGGGGCTGAGCCATTTCTACCCGGAGCACCCCCTTAAATCCAACACTCAATTGATCTGGCGGAAGGACCATCGCTGTACCTTTGTCATAAGGCCGTCTCAATCTGACATTGAGGTAATTGAATCAAAATTAGTTTTGCAAACTCAGCATCCGTCTATCAGATGCGACCGCAGACTCTAATCGCCTTGCTCAAGTCGAAAAAGGTTGCAAGTTTGGCTCATCTGGAAAGCACCATAGTTATCACGAATACCAGCGTTCAGGCCCAGCCTCCCATAATTTCCCGTAGCGGTTATGGCCAGCAAATGTACAACTTGTGAAAATGCTCTGTCCAATGCCAGCAACAAGGAGGTATCAAGCCACATGCCCGCCTGTAACGTATGTGGCTTGAGAACTGGATCAGAGGGTGGGCTCCGGCCGAAAATGGCTCAGCCCCCTCGTCGGTGTTGACGGCTCTGCCGTCTACACCGAAAGCAAGCTTTGAGACCGCGCACTTTGCGGGCTCAAAGTTGCTTGGGAGCGTTCCAGCCACTTTTCGGCTGGAGCCCACCCGGGGGGTTACGCCAATTTACGAGTCTGTTTTCGTTAAAACCGCATGGGAAACTGGTTTGACAAGCCTCATCGTTGCGCGCATCATTTGTCTTAGTATTCTCACAAGGAGGCTGCTTATGCGCCATCAACTCAGCTTTGAGATCTCTCGGCTGATCCATTCGAAAACCACCCGCGTCCTGGCCCTGCTGTTGGTGGTGCTCCCGAGCCTGTTTTGGTTCTGGGCCCGCTATCAAAACGTCGACAACGCGCGGACAGCTGCCTCGCATGCGGAAGTGTCGATCAACGCCAACCTCAGTCGGTACAACGATCAGACAATGAAGCTCCCTGAAAACAAGGCGATGTACAACAACTTGATTGCCCAGTGGAACGCCGCAACTGGCATCCCCACCGGCATTCAATTCGGGGCCGCCGATATTTTGACTGAAAGCACGTTGGAGCTGGCCAAGTTGCAGCAAAAGGCCTATTCGCTGAATCGAAGCGGCACCGAGGATCTGGTGCTGCCGAGCAAGATTCAGCTTGCGGATACGTTGCTGGTCACGCGCACCGTCCTGAAACAGCATAAACACCTTCAGACCAGCGTCCAGGACGCGTCGAGCCTGCTCAAGACCGCGATGAAATATGGCGGCTCGATTCTTTTCTTCCTTATATTATTGTTTGCGATGACGCTGGGCATGGACCGCTGGCGCCATCCGAGTTTGTTGCGCGATCTGCCCGTGCCCCCGCTGAACCGCCTGCTGGGAAAATTGCTCGGCATGCTGCTGGTCGTGCTTGTTCCGCTGGCGGCCGGGTTGGGACTGGCGACGTTGTGGATCGGCCTCGTTTATGGCTTCGGCGATCTCACCTATCCGCTGACCTTCAACGTTGGCCACCTCACCACCCTGCCGCTGATCGGCTACCTGACGCTCTTTTTGCTGGCGGCCGCGGTGCTAACGATCTTCACCGCGCTACTAGCGATGCTGCTCAACCGCCTGACAAAAAGCGTTTATCTGACGCTGTTCATCGGCGCGGTGATCGGTGCGATCGGCCAGTTCTGGTCGCCTGGAAAATTGGGCGCGTGGTTGCCATTTTCGGCGCTTGATCTAACCAAACTCTTGGCGCAGCCCACCGCAACAGCCGGCGTGCCGTGGTGGGGCAGCTTGCTGATCCTGCTTGGTTGGAGCCTGGTGATGGCCCTCATCGTTGGAAGGGAGGACAGTGATCAATGACATTTCGTGCCTATTTTTCCCTGCAGTGGCAACGGTTGTGGCATGCGCCAAAAACGATCGCGCTGACCGTCATTGCGCTTCTCGCCTCGCTATTCTTCGCCATTCATGTGGCGCCGCAGTTCGTGCCGACCCAGGCGGTGGATTCGGCGGCCATTCAGACCAGTAAGCAAAAACATATGCTCTACATTGATCATTATAAGGAAAACGTGACCACCAAGCCGATGTATGCGGCGCTGATGAGCGGGCCGGCGAAGACCTATGAGGCGTTTGTCAAACAGGAAAATGCATCGCTGCAGGCAATCAAGGCTGGCGACTTCGCCAAATACGCCGGGGCGCAGCAAAAATGGCTCGCGCTGCTCGACCAGCAGATCTGGGTGATCGGCGATGACCGCTCTTACTCTTATCCGCCTGTGTATTATGCGGATGGCGTCGATTTTCCAAAAATTCCTGGGCATTACTGGAACAACGAAACACAGGCCCGCTTCAAGGCGCTGGCAACGCGCAAGCATGTCACCAAGGCAGAGGTCGAAACGCGCACCGCCACGCAAACACTGCAGCGCGGCTTGACTAGTGGCCTGGCACTGTTGTTGCTGGCGTTTCTGGTCCTGCTGGGCAATGACGTGATCAGCCGCGACCATCGGCATCATACCGTGCTGGCCGCGATTCCGCTGACGGCCGGCCAAGCCTTGTTGGCCAAGGCGTTGGTGCTTTTGGCAAGTTATCTGGTGATTGTTTTGTCGTGCGGACTGATCTGTTTTGGCATCATCGCCGCGCGCGATGGTACCGGTTGGCAAACGCCACTCGCCATTTTCACCGGCACGCACACCGTCAGCATGCGCACCAGCAACCGCTTCACCACGATGCCGGGATGGCAGTTCACGCTGGAGGCAATCGTCTTGTTGGTCGTGGCCGCGTGGCTGTTCATTCGGCTGATCGAATTACTCGGCGCGTTCAGCCGCAGCGAGTATGTGGCACTAGCCGGGGGCTTGGGCTTACTGGTCGTCGAGCAGGCGTATTGTCAACAAGACATTGGCGCCGTGCACCCCTGGCTGGCCTGGCTGCCGACCGGATTTTTCGACTTCGGCGCGATCTTATCTGGGTACCAGAATTTCCGTTACGGCACCGAGAACTTCACCTTTGGCACTGCATTTTTGATGCTGGTAACATGCTGGCTCGTCGTTGAAGTCCTGCTGTTTAGCCTGACCCACCGCAAGAATTACCAACTGGTCCGCTGAGGAGGCGTAGAAGAATATGCTGACATTAAATGATATCTCGCTGGATTTTCCAACAAAAAAACAGGTGATCGATCATCTGTCGCTGGCGCTTGACGGCGGCCAGATCGTCGGCCTGGTCGCCCCCAACGGCACCGGGAAAACAACGCTGCTGCGCGTGATTTTGAATGAGTTGCAGCCAAAAGAAGGCAGCGTCACGATCGACGGGCTGCAATACACCAGCCAGGCCAACGCGCGCCGCATTCACCGAAAGCTCTGCTCGTTTCCGGTGCAAGATGACCTGTTCAATGACCTCTCCGGCCTCGCCCATCTGCGCTACTACTGCGATTCTTGGGGCGCCGACCGAGCCAAGTTGCCTGCGTTGATCGAAGAGCTCCAGATGATCAACTATGTGAAAAACCCGGTGCACACCTATTCACTTGGGATGCGCCAGCGACTGTGTTTTGCCATGGTCGTCGCGTCGGATGCGCCAATCATGTTGCTGGACGAATTGATGAACGGCCTGGATCCCGTGAATGTCGAGCTGGTCTCCAAAGTCCTCCTGCGGCTCAAGGGCCAGGGCAAGCTACTGCTGATGGTGTCGCATCTGTTGCCGAATTTGGAGGCCTACGCCGACCAAGTGCTATTCATGCAAGATGGCCGGTTTGCGCTGACTGTATTGCCTAAGGACGCCCGGCCCCAGTTTCTGCGCGTGGCCACCGGCGTGCTCGACGGTGCCAATGAAGCGAAGCTGCGAATGCTGGGCGCAACGGAGATCGGCGGCGCGCTGTTCATTGACAGTGCGCGCGTGGCCGAAGTCGCGCCCTTGTTGAAAAAAGCGGACGGGTCGCTCCTACCATTTGCGATTGGCCCGCAGTCGCTGGTCGACCACTACCATGTTGTCTACGGCGAAGCATGAGGCCCCCCCCTGCGCGCAATTTTTCCTAGCAGTCGCCTGCGCCCTGCACCTGATCGAGTCTGGCAGCTGCCTGCGACCTGACGCTATTTTTCATGACAACATGGCCAAATTGCCCGGCGCGCGCGGACGTGTTAGTGTAATATAGATGTGAATGTAATTTGTCCAAATGGAGGTCACAGTTGTGTATTTAATGAAAGATATCACCCGCGACGGCGATCCGGTGCTTCGCCAGGAAGCCAAAACGGTCACGTTCCCGCTGTCCGAAGAAGACAAGCAACTCGCCCACGATTTGATGGAATATCTGATCATCAGCCAGGACGAGGCGGAAAACGAGAAATACAAGTTGCGTCCGGGTGTCGGCCTGGCTGCACCGCAAGTCGGCGTGTCGGAAATGATGGCCGCCGTGCTGGTGCCGGGCCCGAATGACGAGATTCTGTTCAAGGAAGTCCTCATCAACCCGCGCATCGTTTCTCACAGTGTGCAAGATGCCGCGCTTTCTGAAGGCGAAGGTTGCCTGAGTGTCGACAAGGACGTGCAAGGCTATGTGCCGCGCCACGACCGCATCACCCTCACCTACCAAAATGTCGATGGCGAAAAGAAAAAGGTGCGCCTTAAGAATTACCCGGCAATTGTTTGCCAACATGAGATCGATCACCTCCATGGCATCCTGTTTTACGACCACATTAACAAGGAAAAACCGTTCACCCTCGACCCAAACGCCGTGGTGATCGAATAACTGACTATTTTGACTCGGGAAGCTTGCGTGGCGGCTCGAGTCTTTTTTGTCCACTTTTTTGCGCCGCGCCGCTGGACTTTTCGCCCTTCTCCGTTATAATTTAGGTGTACCTAAACAAGGCTGCGAACCAACGATTGAAGGAGGATCTATATGCTGAGTTTGAAATCTGTGACCTCGATGCCTGATCGTCAGGCGTGTCTTGATGTTTACCGGCAATCACTGGACTACTATCAGGCGGCGAACTTGCCCTTTCCTGATCGGAGCACTGTGCAGTCAGATCGCACCACCGCGCCGGACGGAATCCTGCCAAGCCGCATGCGATACCAACTGATCATGCTGGACAACAAACCGGTCGGCGTGGTGAAAGTCGTCCGCGACTATCCCGTGCCCCACGCCGTCACGTTGGCCCTGTTGTTGATCAAACAGCGCTATCGGCGGCAAGGAATCGGCAGTGCCATCGTCCGCCAACTGGCCTCGCATTATTCTGAAAATGGGTATGCGGAACTCCAAGCGACCGTCCTTGCGCCGACAGAAGAGCGGCTGGCATTTTGGCGCAGCCAGGGCTTTGACATCCTCGATGCGCGTCGCCTGATGTTGGCGTCCGGTGACATCCAATCCCAGGCGCTGCTGGGGCGATCATTGTCGGATCTAGTGACTGTTTGAGAATCTGTCTGCATAAAATAGGCTGGCCGAGACAAGATTTTGTCCCGGTCAGCCTTTTTGGTCGCATTTCAAGGGTGTGAGGCGGTCACATTATTTTTTGGCGGACGCCCCTGGGCCCACAATAAAACGGCCGCCACATTTCTGCGACGACCGCTCTGACTGAATCTATTTGACTAATCGGACAGGAGTCGCGATCTCCAGCCCGGTCAACCATTGCGTGCACCAATCGTGACGACACTCGACGTTTGGCTTGAACGCCCGTTTAGCGGGCCACCCGAGTCAAAGCGGCGAGTGGCGACCGGCGCAGCGCAAGACTCAAATCATGACTTGGTAAATTGCACGTGGTGACCACCCCCTTTACTTTGAGATGGGGTCATTTTGCCACACTTTTTGCCAAAATGCAAGCGCTAACATTCACCTGCTATTCCTGGTTCACGCGTTCGACATCTTCGACGTATTCGATCGTGGCCGCGTTGGTCACAAAGGCGACATCAAAGTGGACCTCGCCTGAGCGAATCCAAAAATCACTGACGACGAAGGCCGGGAACCGCGGATCCGAGGACACGATATTTTCATCGGCGGCCAATTGGGCGAGCTCGTGATCGAGCAACTTCCGGCTAACGCCAAAATCGGGCGTGGGGGCCGCATACTCAAACGCCATGATGCCATGGCCCCAGACATCCGCGACCGGCGTGCCAGCTAAGGGCTCAGGCGTCTCCCATTTCAAGGCGACCAGCATCCGTTGCACGATGTGGTCAGAAAGTTGACGGCTGCGCAGCAGGAAAATTCGCATCGCGCGTTTGCGGTTTGCGACTCGCCACCAAACAAACCCGCCGACTGCCAGAACAACGATGATCAAAACCACCAGCCAAACCATCTGGCCACCTCCTTTGTCTTCAGTATACGCACCCCTAGAAGTGAAAGGCAATCAGTCGAACTGCCGATTTTGCACATTGCCGGCACCCTCCTGACGCTATTTTCAAAAAATGACCTGCCGTCCGCTGATCCAGGCGGGCCGCCCGCGCTTCCGCTTCCCGTGGCGCTTGCCTTGCAGTTATGCTACACTATTGATAACTGTTGATGTAGTCAACATTTGACCGGCTAATGTGCAAAGGATCCGCGGATGCGGTTGTTTTGTGCGGCGCAAAACTAAATGAAAGGTGTTTTACGTATGATCTATAAAGTTCTTTACCAATCGGATAAGGTCCGCGACCCTCGCCGCGAAACCACCGAAACGCTCTATATCGAGGCGGCCAGCGCCGTCGAAGCACGCGCGAAAGTTGAAGCCAATACCCCCTACAACATCGAGCTCGTGCAGGAACTATCTGGCAACTTCTTGGATTACGAGAAGCAGGAGCCAACTTTTAAATTGACGGAGTTCCCCGCCAAATGAAATTGAACATCAAATCTAACGAGACGGCCGTTTTTGCGATCGGCGGCCTCGGCGAGATCGGGAAAAACATGTACGGGGTTCAATACCACGACGAGATCATCGTTATCGATGCCGGGATCAAGTTTCCGGAAGATGATCTGCTGGGTATCGATTACGTGATTTCCGACTATTCGTATCTCGTTCAAAACCAAGACAAGATCAAGGCCCTTGTCATCACACACGGACATGAAGACCACATCGGCGGGATTCCCTACTTTTTGAAGCAGGTCCCAAATGTGCCTGTCTATGCCCCGCCGCTGGCTGCCGCGCTGATTCGCGGGAAGCTGGAGGAACACGGCCTGACCCGCACCACCAAGATGTTTGAGCTCAAAGAAGATAGCGTGCTGAAATTTGGGCCGATCACGGTCGACTTTTTCCGCACGACCCACAGCATTCCAGATACGCTGGGGGTTGCGGTGCACACCCCTCAAGGCGTCATCGTTGAAACTGGGGATTACAAGTTCGACTTGACCCCAGTTGGCGATCAGCCGGCGCCAAACTTGCAGAAAATGGCCAAGCTTGGCGAAGAAGGCGTCCTACTTTTGATGAGCGACTCGACCAACGCCGAGGTGCCAAACTTCACGAAGTCCGAGCGCTTTGTTGGCCACAGCATCCGCCACATTTTCGATGGGATCGAAGGCCGCATTATTTTCGCGACATTCGCCTCCAACATTTCACGGATGGCGCAGGCGATCTCCGCCGCGCGTGAACACGGCCGCAAGATCGCGGTGTTTGGGCGGTCCATGGAAACAGCGATGATCAACGGCCGCGAGCTCGGTTACCTCGACGTCACTGACGACGAGCTGATCGACCCGCATGAGCTCAACCACCTGCCGGCCAACGAGGTCATGATCTTGTGTACCGGCTCGCAAGGTGAACCGATGGCGGCCTTGTCACGTATCGCAAACGGCACGCACCGACAGATCTCCATTCAGCCCGGCGATACTGTCATTTTCTCGTCGAACCCGATTCCTGGCAACACCGTTTCGGTCAACCACGTGATCAACGAACTCGAAGAAGCTGGTGCCGAAGTCATTCACGGTAAGGTCAACAACGTGCATACTTCTGGTCATGGTGGCCAGGAGGAACAGAAGTTGATGCTCCGCCTGATGAAGCCGAAGTTCTTCATGCCGATTCACGGTGAGTACCGGATGTTGAAAATTCACACTGAGCTTGCTCAGGAGTGCCACGTCCCTGCTGAAAATTGCTTCATCATGGACAACGGCGATGTCTTGGCCCTGACTAAGGACCACGCCCGCCGCGCCGGCCATTTTCCTTCCGGCGATGTCTACATCGACGGCTCCGGCATCGGCGACATCGGCAACGCGGTCATCCGCGATCGCCGCATGTTGTCTGAGGAAGGCCTGGTCGTGGTCGTTGCCACGATCAACATGCAAAAACAAGCAGTGCTGGCTGGCCCAGATCTGCTTTCCCGCGGCTTCATCTACATGCGTGAAAGCGGCGAGCTGATCAACCAAGCTCAGCGCCGCGTTTACCGGACGATCAAAAATACGTTCCAGCAAAACGAAAAAGTCACAGAAGGCATGTTAAAGGATGCAATTACGTCCAAACTGCAGGAATTCCTGTTTGATAAGACTGAGCGCCACCCCGTGATCTTGCCAATGCTGATTCTGTTATAACATTAAGCCGCGAAGTGAGTGGACCACCACTTGCTCAGCGGCTTTTTGCATGCGAAAAAAATTGCTTCACACCCTGCTCCGTTATTGTGTTTGCCAGGTTCAGCCGGTATAATCAAGGCTAGTGATTCTGAAAGGGGCATCGAGATGGGCGCGGCGTTTTTCTATATAATTTTCAATCCGGCAGCAAGCTCAGGGATGTCCGTCAACATTTTCAAAAAGGTGCGCGCGCGCCTGGACAATGAACACATTCCATACGAGATCAAAGTTTCGCGGTACGCAGGCCACGCGGTTCAACTGGCGCGGCAGATCGGCAGCTTTGGCAAACAGGAAAATGCTGTACTGATGGTCATCGGCGGCGACGGGACGCTTAATCAGGCGATCTGCGGACTGCGGAAAACAAGGCAAAAAGACATGCCGGTGGCCTACATTCCGGCGGGGTCTGGGAATGATTTTGCCCGAGGCATCAAAATGGCGCAGGATCCGATGAAGGCACTGGACCAGGTGCTTGCGGCAGACAAACCATTGCGGCTGGACATTGGCCAATACACAGAAGCGACCCGCGACGAAAGCGGCATTTTCGTCAACAACATCGGCGTTGGCTTTGATGGCTCCGTGATCGCAGCCACGAACCGCAGTCGCTATAAACGCGTGTTGAACCGGGTGCACCTCGGCTCGCTCTCTTATGTGGCCGGCGTGATCCGCGTCTTTTTCTCCCGCAAGCCATTTCCGGTCGCAGTGACGGTCGATGGCCAGCGGACGCTGATTCAACGCGCGTTTCTCGTCACGACGACGAACCATCCTTATTTTGGCGGCGGCATCAAGATCTTGCCCATCGCCACGCCGGATGACGGCAAGCTCGACTTGATCGTCGTGGAGCAACTAAACATCCCCTACTTTTTCTTTTTGCTGGTGCAAATGTTGCGCAACAAGCATCTCAAGTACAAAGCCGTGCATCACTTCGCCAGCCCGCACATCCACCTCGAGACCACAAGCCTCGAGTTTGGCCAAATGGACGGTGAGGAAATGGGCAGCCGCCCATTTGAACTCGACTTCACCGTCACCCAGCAAAATTTCTGGATCAAAAGAGAAATGGACAAATAAAGGGTGCGGAGGTGCGCGATTATGGTCGAGCAGGTAGGCTAGCCCAGCGCTTGATGGCGCTCTTAGCCATCGAGTGCTGGGCGTACCTAGCTGTCTCGACCATGCGCACCGGAGCCCAACTGTAAGGGTGCAGAGGTGCGCGCTTATGGTGGGGCAGCTAACTTGGCTCGGGTGCTTGGTGGCGCACTTAGCCACCGAGTGCCCGAGACAGTTAGATGTCCCCACCCAACACCAAAAGCTCAAATAAACAGCCGGTCCCCGCGATTTCCATCCTCGCAGGGGCCGGCTATTTCAATTTCTCAAAACGTGTTTTCTATTGAATAGATGTCACTCAGAAGTAATCCGAGAAGTAAGGCTCATCCAT
Source organism: Lacticaseibacillus yichunensis (assembly GCF_003946405.1). GTDB lineage: Bacteria > Bacillota > Bacilli > Lactobacillales > Lactobacillaceae > Lacticaseibacillus > Lacticaseibacillus yichunensis. The sequence goes on from NZ_RHOG01000004.1 coordinate 50,425, forward strand.
TGGAATGACGTTCTCAAGAATCTTCAATGCCTTCTTCGACGCGGTCAAGCGCTCGATCGTGGCTAAATACGACGGCCGCCGGTAACTCATCAACATGGTTGTCAGCGTCTGAATGTCCAGCTCGACCGCCTCGCCCACCGGCCGCCGGGTGACATGCGGACTGCCATCGGGATTCCAGTAAAGGCCAAAGATGCCGTTGTTCCATTCCGCCAGCGGATCGGACACGATGAAGTGCACAGGCTCGCCTGGCTCCGCAAATGGGTAGCGTTTCAGGAACTCGGCGACATCCACGATGCGCGCCATATAATACGGGTGAATCGTCTGGTAAATATCGCCATCCTCAAGCAGAAAATGAAGCGGCTCATTTTTATAAATATTGCCTTTGACATGCTCGACCATGGAAAAATGGGCCGCAATAAAATTCCACAATCCCAGCCGGGCTTCCTGCGTGATGTAGACCATTTCCTTGACGTGAAAGACCTCGTCGGCGATCCAGTACAGCACGAAGCCTTGGGGCACATCGTTTGCGTCATAATAAACGCCCGCGGTGCGCTCCTCTTCATTTTCCCAGCGCCAGTATTCATCCCAGTTGAGCTGGTTGCGGATCATTGCGCCGTGGGTGTGCACGGCAAAGCGGTCATAGATCTCGATCACATCCGCATCATCGGAATCGAGGCGTTCGACATGGCCAGGCACCTCGATGGCCTTGGGCAGCTGCGTGTCTTTGACGTCAAAGGTCAGATGATCGGACATGATCTCCCAACCTTTTTTCCGGTAAAACGGAATGCTGTATGGATAAAGATACGAGATCCACTGATGATGTTCCCGCATGTGATCCAGTCCCAGCTTGACGAGGTCGTGCATCAGGCCATTGCCGGCGTATTCGGGATACGTGCCGACGCCGGTCAGCCCGGCCATATCAAAAACGGTGCCGTGAATATTCACACGACACGGGTAGATCGCCAGTTGCGAGATCAATTCATCGCCATGAAACCAGCCGATCACATCAGATTTTTCAAGGACTGGGCGCTTGGCGCGTTCCAGTTCCCCGTCTTCGTAGCCGCTTTCCTCAACTTCTTTGGCGGTCACTTGAAAAACATAGGCGAGCAGGTCGTTGAACTGCTCAAGATCATCCGTCGTCACCCGTCTGATCTCAAGGTCATCGCGGATATTGGACATGTTATGACTCACTTTCCTTTTCTGGGCGAATGCCCTGCATGCCGATCATCGGGTCGATCGATTGCGCGAGTACCAGATCCGGCGTCAAGCGCCAATCGTTCGGCATCGCAGCATCCCCGACAGGTGCAGGCTCTGAATCTCCGACTGGCACGGGTTCTGTAGCTTGCGCAGGGCCTGCCGCATCGGCACCCCCAGTCCTCGCTTCATCATGAGGACGCGCTGAATCTGTGGTTGGAACCACTCCCGATTTTGCCACCGGTGCGTCATGCGTTTCTTCTTTATTATCCGGAGCTGGTTTGGCCTTGTCAACCGCGACCCGTCCAGGCATGGTCTCCTGAAGCCGGGCAACGAGACTGGTATGGCGGTTATCGGCCACTTCCTGCACCGCCAATTCAAACGCACGCGGGTCACCCATCAGGATCAAAAAGTTGCGGGCGCGCGTCACCGCGGTATACAGTAAGTTTCGCCGCAACATCCGCCGACTCTGCAGGGTCAGCGGCAAGACGACCACGTCAAATTCGCTCCCTTGGGCTTTATGAATCGAGGTCGCATAAGCCAGGGTGATCTTCGTCCAGTCATTGCGTTTATATTGTAATTCGTTGCCGTCAAAATCGATGGTCAGCTCATCGGTCTTGCTGTCGGTATATTTGCCCTCCATGATGCCTTGAATGATTCCGATCTCGCCATTAAACACATTATTTTCCGGATCATTGACCAATTGGAGCACCTTGTCGCCGATGCGGTAGCGGACGTTGCCAAAAACAACTTCCTTGGCCCGGGCATCACGCAGCGGATTCAAAATATCTTGAATCATCGGGTTCAGCTCGTCGATGCCGGCCACGCCGCGGTACATCGGGGCCAGCACCTGAATGCCGGTATGGTCGAATTTTCCCCCGGCCTTGGCGACAACTTGGCCGACTGCTTTGGGCAGTTGGTTCGGCGGGCACAAAATAAAGCTGCGATCCGCGGCTGGGCGCTGCCAATCCGCCGGGAGTTTGCCTTCGTTGATCGCATGGGCGAACGGAATAATCGAGCTCGACGCGTCCTGGCGGTGAATGTGCGTCAGCTCCATGGCGGGCAACACGCCGGCGCGAAGCAGATCCGCAAAGACCTGGCCGGGCCCGACGCTTGGCAGCTGATCCTTATCCCCCACCAAAATCAATTTGATGCCGGGATGAATCGCGGCCAAAAGCGTGCGGAAGAGATAGGTATCGACCATCGACATTTCATCGATGATCAGCAGCCCATCCGGCAGGTCCTTGGGTTCGTACTGGGTGCTGTCCACTGCCAATCCCAGCAGGCGGTGAATAGTGCCGGCGGGCAAATTCGTGGTCTCGGCGATGCGCTTAGCAGCTCGACCAGTCGGTGCCGCCAACATGATTGGAAACGTCTCGTCTTGGTAGCTGTTCACATCAAGGCTCAAGTCATTGAGCGCGGCATAGGTGTGGACAATCCCATTGATGACTGTGGTCTTTCCTGTCCCTGGTCCGCCGGTGAGCAGAAAAACAGGCGCAGCCATCGCGCTTTTGATTGCCGTTTCCTGCGACTCATCGTAAGTGACCCCGCTGGCTTTGGCAGCGGCGCGCAACGCTTTTTTCATGCGGGCCGCCTTGACTTTCTTAGTGTCGCCTTCCGTCATCTGGCGCAGCCGTGTCGCGATCTCCCATTCCGCGTCGAACAAGCGCTTGGGATAGACCTTATCGCCATCTGCTACGACCTTGTTGGCATTGGCCAGGGCCAGCACCGCATCCGCCACGGCTGTGGGCGCGATCTCAACGTTGCGCGCACTTTCAAGTAGCCCGATGCTTTGGTCCAGCAGCGGCTTGAGCGCGACATAGGTATCCCCTTCGCCATCGGTCAAGCTGGACAGCGTGTCGAAAACAGCGCCTTGCAGCCGGGTCGGGTCATCGGGCGCAATATCCAGCCGCGCCGCAATGGCATCCGCACGCTTGAACCCGATGCCGTCGATGTCGGCGATCAGCTGGTACGGATTTTCCTTGATCACTTCCAGCGCGTCGGTGTCATAGGTCTGATAGATCTTCGCGGCCATGTTTGACGTGAAGCCAAAATCATTCAGGCCAATGATCACCTGCTCCATCCCCAGATTGGCCTGAAGCGTATCGATCAGCGTTTTGCGCCGGTCCGCCTTGGGCACCAGCGGCACCAAGACAGCTGGGTCCTTCATGATTTGATCGATCGCGGTGACACCCAGCGCCTCAACAATGCGCTCGGCTGTTTTGGTGCCGATGCCCGGAAATTTATCTGAACTCAAATAATTGACCAGCCCCTGTTTGCTGGTCGGGCGGTCGGCGTGATAATTGTCCGCGGCAAATTGCGGTCCGTATTTCGGATGATTGACGAGCTTGCCCGTGAACGTGTACGCCTCGTCTTCTTTGATGTCGCCAAATGAGCCGGTGACCACGATCGTCGGTTCCGCCCAGGTGAAACTCGCGGTACCGACTGCGACTTCCATGATCTTGAAGAAGTTCGCCGCATTTTCAAAATAAATGCTTTTCACCCGGCCGGACAGCGTCGCCTCGTCATCACTCATCGCTGTCTCCCTGCGCCTTCAAAAAGCCCGCGATGTCGCGGACATGGCCGGCCTCTTGATCATAACCAGCCGGATCGAGTTGTTTCGCCTCATCGAGCCACTGACTGCCATCCTTACCTTGCGCCGCCTGACTCATCGCATAGGTGAACAGGATGCGCGCATTTTTCCGGGCCAAAAGCGGCGCCAGCACTTCATCCGCCTGGGTAAACGCACCGACTGCCAGCATCAGCTGCGCGCACAACAGCGCGGCATCGACCTTGTGCGGCGCGGCCTCATGGGCGGTGAGCGCAAACGCCAGTGCCTTGGCCGGCTGCCCCGCGCGCTGATAGGCCAGGGCGGTCATGTATTGCGCGTCTTCACCAAGCGTCCCCTTCGCGCCGGTGACTTGTTGAAAATAGGAAAGTGCCAGCTGATCATTGCCCTGCGTATACGCGAGCACGCCAAAATCGTACAGGAGCTCCGGGTCGTTTGGAAAAAGGCCCAGCGCCTGGACCAGCAATTCCCGCGCCTCATCATCGGCGGAGATGCTGATCAACATCATCGCCAGCGTCGCATAATTTTTCGGGTCATGTGGGTGGTCATCAATTGCCTGGACCGCGCGATGAATCGCCTCATCGTGGTCCCCGCGTTGAAATTGTTTGACGAGATCGTTGGTCATCTCGCGCCTCCTAGATCGTGTCTGTCGCCTCAAGCGGCTTGGTCAAAAATTCGGTGTCGTTCCATTTCAATAGCGTGAATGGCAAATTCGGGCCATGTGCCTCTAAAATGGTGACACTGCTGTTGGTCAGCCCGCCGTCCTTGCGCATATCCTTGATCGGCGTGCCAAGCAGACTTTGAATCAGGGCCACAAGCGCGGCGCCATGGCTGACAAATAAAAGATTCGCAGTGCCGGTCGTATCTGCCCGGACCGCATCCAAGACCACCGGCTGCATCCGCTTGATCAAGGCCTCAAAGGATTCGCCTGCCACCTCTTCGGCGTGATACTCGCCCGGAGCATGGCGAAACGCGTGCAACGCATCTGGATATTTTTCGGCGACCTCGGTGAATTTGAGGCCTTCCATTTTGCCCAGATCAAACTCCCGCATCCCCACCGTGACGGTCACGGGAATGGCCTGCGCCAGGTCTTTAAGCAGCACATTGGCTGTCGTTTTCGCCCGCGGCAAGGGACTGACATAGGCATGCGCAAACGGCACCTTTTTCAAATACTGGGCGAGCTGATGAATCTGATCAAAGCTCTCAGGCAACAGCGGACTGTCCCCGTTTGCCCCCTGATAGCGGCCCTCCAGGTTCCATTGGGTCTTTCCGTGGCGCACAAAATATAACCGAGTCAAAGCATGTCCTCCCGCGGCCGCACTGCGGCTGTATATCTTCCTATTATGGTGAAACAACGCCGGGATTTCAAGGCAGGCCGGCGATCGGTCGTCAACGAAATGGCTACCAATGTTGGTTTTTGCGCGCCTGGGGACTTGGGTCGGTTCCTTTCTTGTTGACAAAGGCCATTGGTTGGCGCGACGTGCTACGATATTGCCGGGGAGTGATGACATGGGACTATTCTTGTTGATCGCGCTTGGCGGCGGCGTCTTGACCGCGGGCGCGGGATGGCTGGCCGTCATCCGCGACAGCCAATGGCTCGGGGCGCTGACAGGCTACCTGGCTTTTTGCACGCTGATCAACGCCTCGATCGCCGGGCTCGATGTGAAAATGATGCCAGGGGCGCTGGCCATCAGTGGCTTGGCTGGCGTTTTGTTTTTTGTCTGGCTGGGCGTAAGGGTACTGTGGCAACGGCGTAAAAAATAGGGTGTGAAGGTGCGCGGTTATGGTTGAGCAGGTAGGCTAGCCTGGCGCTTGGGGCCGTCCTTAGCCCCGAGTGCCAGGTGTACCTAGCTGTCTCAACCATGCGCACCGTAACCCAACTGAGAGTGTGAAGGTGCGCGGTTATGGTCGAGTCCCTTGCAAAAAAGAGGTCAGACAATTTTTCGTCTGACCCCTTTTTATTTGCTCGCACCTCAGAATGAATTATACGTACTGCAAGACGCGTGCGTCGTTGTAAGCCACGTCAATGGTGCCCCCACCGAGGCACTCCTCGCCGTCATACAAGACAACGGCCTGACCCGGCGTGATTGCGCGCACCGGCTCATCGAACGCGATAATGGCCTTATCGCCGTCCAGATGAACGGTGACGCCGGTGTCTTTCTGCCGATAGCGGAACTTGGCCGTGCAGTGAAACTCTTGTGCCGGCGCCGCGCCGGTGAAGAAGTTCATACCAGACGCATCAAGGCTGGTCGCCATCAGCGCTGGGTTATTGTAACCCTGGCCGACATACAGCACATTGGCCTCGAGATCCTTGCCGATGACAAACCACGGCTCAGAATTTTCCGAATTACCGCCAATGCCGAGGCCGGAACGCTGGCCGATGGTGTAATACATCAGGCCATCATGCGTGCCCTTTTCCTCGCCGTCCACCGTCATCATCTTGCCAGGCTGAGCCGGCAGATACGTCGACAGGAACTGCTTGAAGTTGCGCTCGCCGATAAAGCAGATGCCCGTGCTGTCCTTCTTATGCGCGGTGGCCAGCCCATACTGCTCGGCCAAGGCGCGAACGGCAGGCTTTTGCATGCCGCCGATCGGGAACATCGACTTGGCGAGCTGGGCCTGGGACAGCTGACTGAGAAAATAGGTCTGATCCTTGTTGGCATCGGCGCCGCGCAACATGTGGCGCACCCCATTTTCGTCGGTGGTCAGCTGCGCATAGTGCCCCATCGCGATATAGTCGGCATCGAGTTCCTCGGCATAATCCAAAAACGCCTTGAACTTGATCTCCTTGTTGCACATCACATCGGGGTTCGGCGTGCGCCCAGCCTTGTACTCAGCCAAGAAATACTGGAAAACGCGGTCCCAGTACTCCTTTTCAAAATTGATCGCGTAATACGGAATGCCGATCTCGGCTGCAACTTTCGCCACGTCCTCGTAATCGGTAGTCGCCGTACAGACGCCGTTTTCATCGGTGTCATCCCAGTTCTTCATGAAAACACCGACAACATCGTACCCTTGCTGCTTGAGCAGAAGCGCGGTCACCGAGGAATCGACGCCGCCCGACATGCCCACGACAATGCGGGTGTTGGAATTGTCCAAAACTATCACCATCATTTCGTGTAGAATCTGAAAATATTCGATTTGAAGGTCGAAATTCCAGTACGACTCATTATACCAGTGCAGGGCAAAATCACAATGCTTGGCAAAAGTAAGCGGTAGAAGAGTCTATTGCCTTTTCAGTGCCATTGAGATTTCCCAACACTTGAAATGAGCCATGCCTGGCAGATATATAGCCCCTTTGCTGGGTGAGTCCTACCAAATTTATCGTTGCATCATTTCTTCCCAGCTCTGCCAAACGAATTCGACTTGTGCAGTCCTTTTTTCGGTGTTGCTAGTCCGTTTCCTCAGCACTCTCTCAGTCTGCCCTTTCTCCCCACCTCTCAAAATCAAAAAAGCGACCCGCCTCCATTTGCCGCAGAGGTGAGTCGCTTGCTTGTTGATCAGTGTTGGGTCTTGTTGCCTGGTTGTTGCGGGAGCGCGTTCAGGGTCGCCATGTCTGCGTCGCTGATCTCGAAGTCCAGGTTAGTGTTGGCTTCGATGTGCGCGGTGCTTGAGGCTTTTGGCAGTGGCAGGGTGCCGTTTTGCAGGCAGAAGCGCAGGGCCAGTTGGGCGACGGAGACGTTGTTTTTATCCGCGATGCGGGTGATGGTCGGGTCATCGAGCAGGCCGCCTGTAGCCAACGGTGAGTAGGCCTCGACCAGCATCCCCGCTTTTTCTGCGGCGGCGGTGTTCTTCGGCTGGGTGAAGCCGGCGAAGTAACGAATCTGATCGACGGCCGGCACAACGTCGGTATTGGCGATCAGGTTGGCGATGTCGTGATCGTTGAAGTTGGAAATGCCGATCGCGCGAATCTTGCCAGCCTTGTACAGCTTGACCATTTCCGCCCACACGGCGATGTTGTCCTTATCATGGTTATCGCCGATGCGGTTCCATGGCCACGGCGCGTGAATCAGCCACAAATCAAGATAATCGACACCTAGGTTTTGGATGGTCTGGTTAAAATAGCCTTCGACCTTCTTGGCGTCCTTGACCTCGGCCGGCAGCTTGGAGGTGATGAACACATCCTTGCGCGCCAGGCCGCTGTCCTTGATCGCCGCGCCGACACTTTCCTCATTGCCGTACGCAAACGCGGTGTCAATGTGCCGGTAGCCGGCACGCAGCGCATCCGCCACGGCGTCATACGCTTTTTGGCCGTTTGGAATCTGCCAGGTCCCAAAGCCGACCTTTGGAATCTCAACGCCATTATTCAAGGTGTAAGTCTCTGTCAAAATAGTCATCAAATTCGCTCCTTTCGTTAAGTCCTCTTCATGATACCGTTTTCGCCAAAAAGATGATAGCAGCGCTGCTTATTCTGGTCGTTTTTCCCGCGGGTGGCCGGAACCCCGACGCCACGAAGTCGGTAATACGCTCGGGTCGCCGCGCCGCCCCGCCCGTCTGCGCGCCCAGCCCACGAAAAATGCCCCGCCGCGGCCGCATTCGGCGCCACAACGAGGCATCATTCTGATCTATTTTTTCAGCTCAAAGACACCGCGGTCAATCAGGTTATCCATGAGGTACTCGTATTGCTCGACGTTGTCTTTCGTCGCGTCGTGTTTAAAAATATCGACGGCCTTCATGCCATTGCCTGTGGTCGCAGAGATCTGGAACTTGTCGAGATCCTTGCTGACGGTGATCTTGAGCTTGTTGGCGGCGGTGTAAGGCGAATTCGGGTCCAGCGAACGCTCGAGCTGGAAGTTGCCGTTGTTCGTCTTGATGAAGCCAACGTCCATCAAGGTGTAACGTTTGATCTGCGGGCTGATCTGATAGGTGTTCTGATCACCCAACGCGGCCCCTGTTGTGCTTAATGCCATATGAGACACCCCTTACCTGCGGCGCTGCCGCAATTGTTTACCTTTTCATTGTACCATGACGACTGGTCAGCCGGCATGTTTGGCGAGCAAGCGGGTCGAGATTTTTGCGATCGCGGTGGCCAGCTTAGAAATATCCAAGGCGGTGGTGTCCTTGCCAAATGAAATGCGCAGCGATTCGCCAATACGCGGGCTATCCTTGCCGAACATCGCGGTCAAGACGTGCGACGGCTCGAGGCTGCCAGCGGTGCAAGCGGACCCGCCGGAAACGGCAAAGCCGGCGAGGTCGAGGTTTGTCTGCATGGCATACGTGGAGCAGCCTGGCAGCCAAATGTTGAAGACGTGATTTAAGTTGTCCAGTTCGACTTGGCCATTGACTTTGAACGCGACCCCACTGATGGTGAGATCCTGCATCAACTGCTGTTTGAGGCCGTAGTATTTGGCCTGCCGATCCGCTTTTTCCTGCGGGGTGATCAACTTGACAGCCGCCGCGAACCCGGCGATCGCCGGAATATTTTCCGTGCCCGCGCGCCGCTTCATTTCCTGCTCCCCGCCTTTGAGAAACGGTGAGAAGTTTAGGCCCTCTCGGCGGTATAAAAAGCCGATTCCTTTTGGCCCATTCAGCTTATGGGCCGAAACGGACAACAGGTCGATGCCAAGCGCGTGGACGTCGAATTCGAGCAGGCCATACGCCTGGGTCGCGTCGACATGGAGCCAGGCTTGATGCTCGGCCAAACGCTCAGCGATCGCCGCGATCGGCATGACAGAGCCAACTTCATTGTTGCCCATCATGATCGTGACAAGAATCGTTTGGTCGTCCAGCGCCGCATCAAAATCGGCGAGGCTGATCACGCCATTTTCATCGACTGGCAGATAGGTGACGGTGAAGCCCTCTTGTTCAAGTGCCGCCAGCGGTTTGAGCACACTGGGATGCTCGATGGCGGTGGTGATAATGTGTTTGCCAAGCGCCGCCCGCGCATGCGCCGTCTGGGTGATCGCGGTATTGTTGGCCTCCGTCGCCCCTGAGGTGAAAACAATTTCGCCTGGCTTGGCATGAATACTGTTTGCCATCACTTGGTGGGCGTCGTCCAAGACCGTGTGCGCTTGCCGACCAAACCAGTGGGTCGAGCTCGCATTGCCAAAATCTTCGGCCATCTGCGTGGTCATGGCGTCAATGACAGGCTTGGCCATCGGAGTGGTGGCGGCGTTGTCGAGATAAATGTGTTCCAAAAAAGCCACTTCCTTAGTTGAGTTGGGGCTCGGTGCGCATGGGTGGACATCTAACTGACCCAGTCACTCGGGGCTAAGACCGCCCCCAAGTGTCTGGCCCAAACTAGCTGCTCAGACCTAAACGCCGCGCGCCGCACCCTTATGAGTTGTTCTTGAGATATGCCAGCAGCATTTGGGCGCTTTGCTTGCCGGCATCGATGATAAAATCGTCAAAATTGACCGAGGCGCTTTCGTCGCCGACATCACTCATCGCGCGGATGATGACAAACGGTACACCGAATTGATGTGCCACTTGGCCGATCGCCGCGCCTTCCATTTCACTGGCCAACGCGTCTGGGTAGATCGCCAAAATTTTGCCAATGGCGGGCTTGCTGGCAATGAACTGATCACCGGAAACGATCAGGCCAACATGGGTCGTTAGCGCAACGTCTCGCGCGGCCTCGGCGATTGCCGCAACAGCTGTAGCGTCCGCCTCAAATTTTTGCGGCTGCTGGGGCAGCTGGCCTGGCAGGTAGCCAAAAGCCGTGGCGTCGACGTCGTGATACGCGACTGCATCGGAGATCACGACATCGCCGATTGCAAGACCTTCGCCGATGCCACCGGCGCTCCCTGTGTTGATCAGGAGATCTGGCTTGAACACTTCCAACAACACGGCCGCAGTGAGCGCCGCTTGCACTTTGCCGATGCCCGATTCGACCAAGGCGACCTCGTGTCCGGCTAGCTGGCCAGAATAAAAGCGTTGACCGGCGACCAGCGTTTCTTGTCGGTCAGTCAGCTGGTTGACCAGCGTGCGGATCTCTTCTTCCATGGCGCAGATAATACCGAGTTTCATTCAGTTGACTTCCTTCTATTATAAGATGAGCATGACGGCATACGTGATGATGATCAGGACCACCACAATGCCGATTGCCCAGTTCAGTTTTTTCTTGAGCGCGTTGACCTTTTGAAAACTCGGATCAAGCCGCTGGTCGCCGGCACCCGCAAGCACCGTTTCGCGTTCAGCCTCGCGCTGTTGTTTGGCGTAGTCGCGTTCGACTTCTTGCCGTTTTTCATCGCGCGCGGCAGCTTGGCGTTGCGCGTTTTTTTGCTGCTGGCGGTACTCTTTGCGCGTCAATTCAGCCATGTGCGTTCCCTGCTTTCTGTTCCAATTCCCACAGGGCAAGCCCCAGGGTCGATTTGGCGTCACACAGCCGCCCGTCTTGGTGGGCCGCTTGCGCCTGCGCCAACGTCAACCATTGCACCTGAACGAACTCGCCGGGATCCATGGCGCGCTTGTGCAAGGCAGGCGTCAGGCCAGTTGCGAGAAACAACGTGGTCTTGGCATCGGAGAAACCCGCGCTTTGAAAAAAACTGGTAAGCGGCCGCCAAGTGCCAGCCTCAAGCCCTGCCTCTTCATTCAGCTCGCGTTTCGCAGCGGCCAGCGGCGTTTCCTTTGGCTCGATCTTACCCGCCACAAGCTCCAGCGTTTCGCGGTTCAGCGGGGTGCGCCATTGCCGCACAAATAGGGCCTTGTCACCGTTTAGCGCCAAGATTGCCGCCGCGCCAGTGGTTCGCACAATTTCGCGGGTCGCCGTCGTGCCGTCTTGGAGCAAAACGGTGGCCTGACTCAACGTGAGAATCTGGCCCCGGTACAACGTTTTTTCCGAACGAATGACTTCTTTTGCCATGCTGCCACGTTCCTTTCCTTCCTATCATACCAATGCGCGGCGTTTTGGCAAATGCGCTAATAAATTCTTAACGAAACTCAATCTAGAGGCGGAGCCAGACCCCCATTTTATATGCTAAAATTGAGTCACAATAACCTAGGAAGTGAACGGAATGAAAAGCGGACAAAAACAGATCCGGTGGTGGCGTGTGGGCGTGTGGGCGCTGGCCGGCCTCGCGCTTGGGGCCCTCTCCGGCCGCCTGTGGCTGGCAATTTTCACCCTGCTCGTGTTCGGCGGGGCCAGGTTGATCGGCGAATTGTCGCGACCCAAACCGCAGCCGACCGAGCCCGAGACCCCGCCCTTGTCAGAGCAAATGGCCAAGCATTACGAGCAATCAGGGCTGGCCGGCAACGACGTCAAAGTCTTTCGGGACACAATGGACACCACCAGCGATCAGATTCAGGCCTTCGAGGCGGTCACCCAGCGCGTACCGAAGTTGCGGGCGATCGCGACCAATGCCGATCTGAGCACCATTTTGCATGCATACTTCAAGGCAATCGTGGCCAATCCTAAGAAACTGAGCGCGGCCGGCCATTTTATTTACGAAATGTTGCCGAACTTGCTGAGCATCGCGCAGAAATACGAGACAATCAGCCATCACGAGGTCAAAACGGATGACACGTTTGCCGTCCTGACCACTGCGGGCAACACCATCAGTGATCTAGCCGGGAAAATTCGCGCCGACTATGCGAATTTTGTGGAGACCGACCTGGATGACCTTGAAGCCGACATCGATCTCGCCAAAAAGCAAGCCGCCGAAATTCCGGAAAGCACCCAGCCGCTCAATCGTCGTGTCAATCTCACCGATCCGATCAAAGAAGAAATGGAGCATCCACATGACTGAAGAAAATAATCAACCTGTTGAACCACTGCAGCCAGCTGCTGAGCAAAACGCCTCGAGCCAGGCCCAGACCGTCGAGCAATCCCAACTGGTCAATGACTTGTTGCGCCAGCCGTTTGCCAACACCCAGCCCCTGACCACCGCCGCCGCCCAGGAGCCCGCCCAGCAAGACGGCCGCCCGCGCCTGACGCCTGAACAGGAAGCGCAGGCCAAGGACCTCGCCAGCCAGATCGACGTACGAAACACCGACTCGGTCCTGAACTACGGCGCAAGCGCGCAAAAGCAACTGGGTCAATTTTCCCAGACCATGCTGGATCAGGTGCAAAGTCAAGACACCGGTGCGGTCGGCGACGCCCTCACCTCCTTGATGGCGCGCCTCAACGAAGCGAATCCTGACGAATTGCGGGCCGAAGACAACAATATTTTCAAAAAGATCTTCGGCAAGGTCCGCCGGTCGATCTTTGAGATCACCGCGAAGTATCAAAAGATCGGCGCGCAGATCGACGGCATCGCCAATCGCCTCGACAAGGAGCAAAAAGGCCTGCTGACGGACAATAAGATGCTGGACGAATTATACGCCCAGAACAAGGCGTATTTTGACGCCCTGAACATCTACATCGGCGCCGCGAAGATGAAGCTCGACGAACTGGAAACGACCACCATTCCGGCCGCAATGAAAGAGGCGCAGGACTCCGGCGACCAAATGAAGGTCCAGGAAGTCAACGACCTCAAGGAATTCCAGTCACGCCTTGAAAAACGGACCTATGACCTTGAGCTCGCCCGCCAGATCACCTTGCAGCAAGCGCCGCAGATTCGCCTGATTCAAAACACCAACCAGGCGCTGGCGGAAAAGATCCAGGCCAGCATCAACACCGCGATTCCGCTTTGGAAAAATCAGGTCGCCATCGCCCTTACCCTACTTCGGCAAAAGGACGCGGTCACGGCCCAGCGCGAAGTTTCTGAGACCACCAACGACCTGCTGAAGAAAAACAGCGCGATGCTGAAGATCTCGGCAGTCGAAACGGCAAAGGAAAACGAACGTGGCGTCGTCGACATCGAGACCTTGACGCAGACGCAGAACGACTTGGTCGACACCTTGAAGCAGACCCTCCAGATTCAACAAGATGGCCGGGTCAAGCGCCAAGCCGCCGAACAAGAACTCACCAAGATGGAAAACGATCTCAAGAATCACCTGCTGGACTATACTTCGGGCAAAATGGGCGGCACGACCCCGCAATAACGCGGGCGGCAACCAGTTCAGCAAGTTCTCTGAGAGACGCGATGGCGAAAGCTGTGGTGCCTCTTTTTTTCGCGAATCCTTGGCTCAGAGAAAGTTATTTTAAATAAATATATCGCAGACTGACAAGACATTGTTCAAAACGCCCCTTCTATGCGGTTTTGGGCGTTTCATTGACCGTCAAATAAAGTTGACAAAACCGTTTTCAAAATGCTATATTAATCGACAGCAGAAGGGGCTTCTGGTGTGGCCACACGGAACGATCTCCCCCGAGGCAGGCGGACCCAGTGCGGGGGATACCGTACGCAAACCTAGAGTGGCTGCTATGAAGGGCATCCGAGTCAGTGGTGTCATAAATTAGGGGAGTGGGTCAGTTCCACAGTTCCATCGTTCTACCCGTATTACCAGTTTTACCAGCGCGACGGTTCTTCAGTCGCCTCGTTGTCCGGCAGTAAGTATCGACCTTTGATCACGCTGTCGCAGTTGAAATCTGATCGTGCCAAGCCCCACAGGCAAGGCGCCCGCAGTATCCTAATCTAAAATCACGCAAACACACTGGCCATGCCTGAAAGGACACGTCGACCGGTGTGTTTGTCGTACATAGCCCCAAAATATTCATTTTCGATTCTGACCTTTTTTCAAAAAAGTGAGAATCGACAAAAAATCTAAACATGCACAAAAAAACGTGCCAATTTTTGGGCACATTGACAAACTGGGACGGCCCTGCGATGGACCGTCCCAGTATTTTTAAAAGGTGGCTCAATGTGCCTTGCGCATCGCGATCATCCGGGTGGCTGTCAATAAGATCGATACCACACAGAAGCCGGCCGCGACCAGAAAGACCACATGCATCCCGCCGATGAACAGGTCGGGACGGCCAGCCACATAGGTCGTCACCTTTTTCCCTGCATGCGCGCTCATCGCGCTGAAGAGCACGGTGGTCGCCGTTGAGATGCCCACGACCATGCCGAGGTTCCGCGCCAGCGCGTTCAATCCGCCAGCGATGCCCAGCTCAGACGGCGCCACAGAGGACATGACGATTGTGTTGTTCGGCGACTGGAACACCCCGTTGCCAAGGCCGACCAGCCCGATCAGCAGCGCCACCACTGCCCACGGGGTGCTCAGGCCGAGCACTGCATAACCGAGCTGGTTAAACAGAATCAAAATCAAGCCGACCAGCGTGATCTTGTACGGCCCAATTTTATCCGACAAACTGCCGGCAAGTGGTGCCACCACCACTTGGACGATCGGGAAAACCATCAGGAGATACCCTGCCTTGGTCGCACCCAATCCCCGCGCATTTTCCAGATAAAACGGCGCGATCACGTTGAAGAAGAAGTTGGTGATGAAGATCATGAAGCCCGCCAACAAACTGATCGAGAACTCAAAATTTTTAAACAGGCTCAGTGAGACCAAGGGCTCAGCGACGCCCCGCTCCGTGACCAAAAACAGACCCAGCGCCACAACCGCAACGGCAAACAAGGCAAGCACCAGGGGCGCCGCGAAGCCGGTCACCTGGCCGATGAAGATGCCGACAAACAACGCGACGATGGTGACAAAGAAGCTGCCAAAGCCGAGCCAGTCGATGCGGGCATGGGTCTGGCGGATGTCTTTTGGCAAAACGACCTGGCCGATGATGATGGTCGCCACTCCGATCGGCACGTTGATCCAGAAGATATAACCCCAAGGCAATGCGCCGAGAATCAGGCCCCCAAGCCCTGGGCCGGCGATCGAGCCGACCGCCACGAAGGAGCCAATCAGCCCGAGGGCCTTGCCGCGTTCCTTAAATGGAAAGACTTCAGTGATGATGCCGTTGTTGGTCGCCATCGTCATCGAGGCCCCAAGCGCCTGAACGAAGCGCGCCGCCAGCAGCAACATAAAGCTGTGGTTGAAACCCGCGAACAGCGAACCAATCGTGAAGAGCACGGTGCCGATGCGGAAGACCCGAATTTTACCGATCGTATCGCCCAGTTTTCCCATCAATAGCAACAAGGCGCAGATCACGATCAGGTAGATCGAGACCACCCACTCCGCCTGGTTCATGGGAATGTGCAAGTCGCGGCTCATTACCGGCAGTGCGATATTCACGATCGAGGCATCAAGTGTGGACATGATGGTGAACATTCCGACCGCGGTAATGATCCACCAGCGATGTTTTTGCACCACTGGATCATCGACATAATTTTGCATGTGGGTACCCTCCTTCGGTTCTTGTGGTATTATACGCCATCATTTTCTGAAAAACAAAATTCGTTTTTACGGCACCGATACAAGATCGAGGCCATCTTTTTACCGCCACAACGTTTTTGATACGCGCCAAGTCATGGAATTTTACAAGACTCGCCTATGCTTAGTGTATTCAAACACGGAGGCGAATGACATGAAGAAAAGTACATTGATCCTCGGCTTCACCATCCTGCTCACCTTGGCCGGCTGCGGCTCGCAAAGCACAAAAGGCGCTAAGGAACTATCCGGCAGTGTGCAGACCGAGCAGACCAAGATCGTTGCAGTCGGCTCCACCGCGCTTCAGCCGCTGGTCGAACAGGCGGCGCAAGATTATCAGGCGAAGACCCCTGGTGCCGACATCACCGTTCAAGGCGGCGGCTCCGGTGCTGGCCTCAGCCAGGTAGCCAGCGGCGCGGTCACGATCGGCAACTCCGACATTTTTGCCCAGGAAAAAGACGGCATCGACGCGAACAAATTGGTCGATCATCAGGTCGGCGTGGTCGGTATCGCCCCGGTCGTTCATCCTGGCGTTGGCGTGAAAAACGTGACGAGCAAGCAGCTGGTCGACATTTTCACCGGCAAAGTGAAGAACTGGAAGGCACTTGGCGGCAAGGACCAACCGATCGTCGTGATCAACCGCGCGCAAGGCTCTGGCACCCGCGCCACTTTTGAAAAATTGGCCCTGAAAACGGACAAGGTCATGACCGCCCAAGAACAGGATTCCAGCGGCACCGTCATGAAGATGGTCGCCAGCACCCCTGGCGCCATCAGCTACCTCGCCTTTTCCGCCATTCAGTCCGGCGTCGACAAGCTCAGTATCGATGGCGTTGAGCCGACCGACGACAACGTGACGACGAACAAGTGGCAAGTCTGGGCATACGAGCACATGTACACCAAGGGCGCCCCGACTGCCGGCGTTGCTAAATTCATCAACTACATCCAGTCCGCCGCGGTCCAAAACAGCCTCGTCAAGAAAATGGGCTATGTGGCCATGACCGCGATGAAAGTCGCCCGGACCCATGACGGCAAGATCGAAGACGTTAAATAATGCCCACATCAGCGGTGCCAATTGCGGCATCGCTTTTTTTGTTCAAAAAAGGGCAGGCCCATTTGCGCGCTTTGGCCCCTTCATTTCTACCATCGCAAACCGGTTTCAACTGCACCCGAAAATAGTGTCACCTCGCGTTTTCCCTGGACCGCCCGCCACGCACACATCTGCTATACTGAGACTGACAAAACGGATAAGGGAGAGATGCGCATTGACACAAACAATCGCGACGCAGTGGGATATCGCAGACATCTATGATGTGATTTTGGATTGGCAGGGCCGCGTCGATGAATTCGAGCGGCGCGACCCAGACGACCCCGCAACCGATCAATATAAGTACATCATTGGGACGTTGAATGGCGTGACGCTTGAAGCTCGGCATGGCACAGACGGGACACATCTCACCCTGTCAGACGGCGACGAGGCCAGCGAGACAGAGGTGATCTCGATTTTGACCGATGCCCTGGGGCCAGCTTCTAGCGCTCGGACCTACGACGGAAAAGCTTGGAAATGACGCCCTACGACTATACGCTGATTGCGAACCTCAATCTGACTATTCGCGTTGAGCGTTTCCGCATCATGGATCCCGGTTTTGGCGAACCGCTCGCCTTGACGGACATTCCTTACACGCAGGTCCAGCTGACCGAAGACGATATGGCGGCACTGATTCTGGGTGCCAACGCGATGGCCGAAAATGTGACGTTGTACGTCAAGGCCAAGGCCCCTGTGCTTTCAGCGGATCAACTGGTGGCGGTGCATGCCGCCCTTCAGCAGGCGCTCACCACCCTGCTCGACCACCTGCCGGATACGGCTTTTCAGCGGGACCACGTGCAGGTGCTTCACCCAGCGGACCCGGAAAACCGAGCATCCGGGTTGAACAGTTATGTGCACGTTGTCGACGACGGGGCCTTCCAGACGAAGATCTACCTGACGTATATGCCGACTATCCTCAGTAGCATCCGTATTTTTCCGATTCGTCCAGGTGCAGTGATCAACGATTATTCGATTCTGACATATTAGACCACGCAAAAGGGTCGCGCAGGCAATTAACATGCCTGTGCGACCCCTTTTGAATACGATAGGTTGACTGCGTTAGTCGTTTTCGTCGCGGACGACGGTGACGTTCGCGGCTTGCGGTCCCCGCGGGCCTTCGACGATCACAAAATCGACGAGCTGGCCCGGTGTCAGAGACTTAAAGCCCCGTTCATTGATCGCCGAGAAATGAACAAAAATGTCGGGTTGGCCTTCCGCCTCGATGAAGCCGTAGCCATGATCCGTGTTGAAGTTCTTCACGTGGCCCCGCATCTTATTCAAGCCCCTCGCTGAGTGCGTCTGGGTAGTTCGCCGCAACAATAGCGGCACAGCGCGCGCACAACTGCGGAAAGCGGCTGTCGGTGCCAACATCTTCGCGCGTCATCCGGCAACGCGGGCAGACCTCGCCTGTTGCGTGGGCCACCACGATCGCGACATCATCGAAGACGGTAGCATCGGCTGGCGCCTCGGCCTTCTCGCCGGCAATCTCAAACCCGCTGGTGATCAAAAGCTGCATGATGTTTGCATCAAGGCCTTCAAGCAATTGTGTGAGACCAGCCGTTGGGTAGACCGTGATGGCAGCTTCAAGTGATTTGCCGATCACTTTGGCATCGCGGGCCATTTCCAGCGTCTTTTGCACGTTGGCGCGAAACTTCATGAAGCCGTCCCACTGGGTGAGCAGTTCGGCTTGACCAGGAAAGTCCTGGGCAGTTGGCATTTCGGACAGCGTTGCATAGGCTTCAGAGCGCTTCAGGTAAGGCCAGATTTCCTCGGCGGTGTGCGGCAAGATCGGTGTCAGAAGCTGCACGAGACTGAGCAGTGCCTGGTACATCACCGTCTGCATCCGGCGCCGCTTCAGATCATTTTTGCCTTCAATGTAGACAACGTCCTTGGCGAAATCCAGATAAAAGGCAGAGAGGTCGTTGACCAGGAAGCTGGAGATCGTTTTTTCGACGGTCGCGAAGTCGTACTTGTCATACGCGGCCTTCGCCTGCTTGATCACCTGGTTCAAGCGCACGGTCAGGTATTGATCGACGCGGCCGAGCTGGTCATAGGCCACACTGTTGGTCGCCGGATCAAAGTCATCGGTGTTGGCGATCATGAACCGCAGCGTGTTACGAATTTTCCGATAAGCCTCACTGGTCTGGGAAAAACTATCCAGTGACACGCGCACATCGGAGCTTGAGTCCACGGTCGAGACCCACAGCCGGATGATCTCAGCGCCAAATTGTTTTTCAACAGTATCCGGCACGATGGTGTTGCCCAGCGACTTACTCATCTTGCGGCCGTCGCCATCCAGCGTGAAGCCCTGGGACAGGATCTGCTTATACGGGGCAACGCCGTGGTTGGCCACGCTGGTGATGAGACTGGAGTTGAACCAGCCGCGGTACTGATCGGAGCCTTCCAGGTAGAGGTCGGCGGGATAACTCAACTCCGGCCGCGCTTCAAGCACACCGGCCCAGCTGGAGCCAGAGTCAAACCAGACATCCATGATATCCGTTTCCTTGGTGAACTGACCGTGCGGGGAATGTTCGTTGGTGTACCCGTCCGGGAGAAGATCCTTGGCCTCGCGCTGGGACCACACGATCGAGCCGTATTCGGCAAACAGCTCCGCAACATGATCGATGGTGGCTTTTTCCAAGATTGCGGTGCCGTCTTCGGCATAGAAGATCGGCAGCGGCAGGCCCCAGGCACGCTGGCGCGAAATGACCCAGTCGCCGCGGTCGCGAATCATGTTGTACAGACGCGTTTTGCCCCATTCCGGCGTGAAGGACACGGTGTCGATCGCGTCAAGAATCTGTTTGCGGAAGGCATCGACTGAAGCAAACCATTGCGTCGTAGCGCGGAAGATCACTGGCTTTTTCGTCCGCCAGTCATGCGGGTAGCTATGGGTGAAGAAGGAAAGCTTGAGCAATGCGCCCTTTTCTTCCAAGGCTTTGGTGACCATCGGATTAGCTTTGTCGTAGAAAACACCGGTGAAGCCAGGCGCATCCTCGGTCATGAAGCCTTTTTCGTCCACGACAGACACAACTGGCAACTTGTAAGCTAAGCCAGCCTTGTAGTCATCTTCACCATGCCCCGGTGCGGTGTGGACCAGGCCAGTCCCCGAATCCAGCGTGACATGATCACCCAAGATCACGAGACTGTCGCGGCCGTAAAGCGGGTGCTCGCCGACCATGCGATCCATGTCCTTACCGGAAAATGTCTTGAGCACCTCGACTTCTTGCCAGCCGAGCTCTTTTTTCACAACATCGAGACGCTCGCTTGCGACGACGTATTTCTTGCCGTCTGCGAGGACCTGGGCGTATTCAAAACGCGGGTTGACTGCGATGCCCTGGTTGGCGGGAATGGTCCACGGGGTGGTGGTCCAGATGATGAAGCTGGTATCGGTGTCGACGATGCCCTTGCCGTCCTTGACCTTAAAGGCCACATAGATCGAGGGCGACTTCACATCGTGGTATTCGATCTCGGCTTCGGCCAGCGTGGACTCGGAGCTCCAGGACCAGTAAACGGGTTTCAGGCCATGATAGATATACCCCTGTTCCGCCATTTTACCGAACGTGCGAATCTCCTGCGCCTCAAATTCCGGCTGCAAAGTGATGTACGGATGGTCCCAGTCGCCGAGCACGCCGAGCCGCTTGAAATCGGTGCGTTGCTTATTGATCTCCTTCATGGCAAACTGACGGCAAAGCTCGCGGTACTCGTCCAGCGCCATTTCCTTGCGGTGAACACCCTGCTTGGCCAGTTGCTGTTCGATCGGCAGGCCGTGGGTATCCCAGCCAGGTACATATGGCGCGCGGAATCCGTTCATGCTCTTGTAGCGCACGATGATATCCTTAGAGATCTTGTTCAACGCGTGGCCCATATGGATATTGCCGTTCGCAAATGGCGGCCCGTCATGAAGAATAAACGTCGGCTTGCCTTCGTTGAGCTTTTGGCGCTGCTGGTACAGGCCGTTTTCCTCCCAGCCTTGTTGCATGACTGGCTCCTTGGTCGGCAGGCCGGCGCGCATTTTAAAATCGGTCTGGCCAAGGTTCAATGTGTCTTTGACTTTCATATGCTCCTCCTAGGAATTTTGATAACGTGGACAAAACGAATGGCGGTCGCTGAGACTCGGCGCACGACGCTTTCAAATGGCGGTGTGGCGAAAATGCCGCCAGGTGGCTCCCCGCCAATAAAAAAAGCCCGCCCCTGACATAGGACGAGCTGGTCGTGGTACCACCTAATTTTGCAGACAAACTGTCTGCCTTATGGACGGATAACGGGGTCGGCCGGTGCAAAACAGTGTCGGGACTGATACTTACTGTCGCTGCGGCTGGGCTTTCATCAGCTCCCAGCTCGCTTTCTCGCAGGTGAAACAGCAAGCGCGTGTCCGTCATTCGTTGGTTTCGTTAGTTGACTCGGTCTCTGAATCGCTGGCTTCGGCAGACGCGTCGGCCGCGGTGTCATCACTGACAGGCGCGGCTTCGCTTGGCGTCAGCTCCTCGATCGGCTGATCGTCGACTGGGGTGTCATCCGGTGCCGGGGCCGGTTCATCTTCTGGAAAGATCACTTGGTTGTAGCTATCGAAGACTTCACCAGCCGCTTCTGAGTTTACCGATTCTACAGGGGCATTGTCAACCGCTGCGGCAGGTTGGGCCGGATCCAGATCGTCGATGGCTTCACTTGAGGATGACAGGAGCTCTTTCCATTCCGGGCTCTTGACCACTTCAAGCTGGGATTCGAGCATCACCTGAAGCCGCTGACGGAACACGCGCGTTTGGCGCTTGAGGTCTTCCGTCTGCACGGAAATGACCTTGCGCTTATCGGCGGCGTCGCCCAAGATCTTATTGGACTTGTCCGTCGCTTCAGTCAGCAAGTCGCCTGCATTCTTCTCGGCCTTTTGCTGAATCAGATTGGCCTCTTCGTCCGCATTTTTCTTGACCTTGTCCGCCGCTTCCTGGGCAACCAGGATACTTTGGTTCAAGGCGTCTTTCAGATCGGTGAAGTACTTGACCTTTTCCTGGGAATCGGCCAGCTGCTTTTGCAGGTCTTCCTTGTCCTTGATCACCGCCGTGTAGTCTTTGATGATCTGGCTGAGAAAATCATTGACCTGGTCTTGATCATAGCCGTGAAAACGGACATTGAATTCTTTGTTGTGAATGTCTAATGGTGTCAGTGCCATCATTTTCCTCCTCGCACCCGCTCAGGTGCACCCCAGTTATTTATGAATCACGTCAAGCATCACACGCAGCTTGCCTTTTTGCGTCGTGCCGGTCAGCTCGCGGATCCGCAGGCGGCCAAACCCACGCACCGACACGAGGTCATGTGACCCGATCACCAGATCTGGGCGATCCGTTTCGGCAAAATTGAGCCGCACCTTGTCCCCTTCGATCAGCGTTTTTGCGCGGTTGCGCGAGATATTGAACACATGTGCGACCACGTTGTCGAGCCGCAATGAGGCCAACAGCTGCGGCGCTTCCTCCCAATCATTACGCGGAATGATGCGCGCGTCAAGGTCGGTTGGCACCAATCGAACGCCGATGCGGCCGATCTTCGTGACATTATCCACCAGCCAATCTTGCATGGTCTGCGTCGCAAACACCTGCCAGGTCTGACCATCTGTGATGATGTCGCCGAAGACTTCGCGCGCCACACCGGCATTGACCAGCGTACCGAGCACCTGTGAATGATGCATCTCGGCGAATTTTTCCGGATACTTGATCGTCAAAAGCGCAATGTTGAAATCGGCTGGCAAGGGCTCAAAGTAGCTCGGCGCCAGCAGCAACCGTGCGCGCTCCGCATCGGGATACCCGCCAAATTCATGGCCCTCCACATCGCTTTGCCCGCCGATCAAGGTTCGCGCAATATACCGCTGGCGTGGATCCAGAAAATCGGTCAACACAGGCCGATATTCCGTTGCGGCAATGGCGATCTGTTCCGCCAAATGATCGATAAGCGGGGCTTCTTCTTTGCGAAAATGCTGATAAATGTTATCCATCTTTTCGCCTCAGACCAGGTGGATCGCAAGATTCATGTAAAGCACATCGATCAGTTCGCGAACCAACACCAGCAGGAAGAACCCGACGACAGGGGCCAGATCCAGGCCGAAGATCGGTGGAATGAAGCGGCGAAACAGATCCACATACGGATCCACGAGTTTACCGACCCATCGCCCAACAAAACTGTCCTGTGCGCCGGGGAACCATGACAGCAATGCTTCCACTGCGATCATCAGCATATAAATATATAAAACGCCGGTGAGGCCTAAGTATAGCCAGTGCGCAACCTGAAACATAGCAGGCTCCTTTCTTCAACGCCACGTTCAGCGCAAAACGCGGATCACAGATCCATATCGGTGTCGGCATCAACGCCGAGCGTGGCCGCCAAGCTCCCATCGATCTGGAAGTTCGCCGGCGTCACCAGGAAGATCATTTCGCCGACGCGTTTGATCTCGCCATTGATGGCAAAAACAGTCCCCGTCAGAAAATCGACGATGCGGGTCGCCTCTTCCGTCTTGATGCGATCAAAATTAACGACGACCGCTTTGTTATTGAGCAGGTGGTTGCCGATCTCTTTTGCATCGGAATAGATGCGCGGCTCATAAACGACGATCTTGGCTGTTTTTTCAGTTGGTTCCTTCATCGCGACCACCTTGTTTCCACGATAGTTCTTCGCCGCAGGTTGTGGTGCGGTCTGTTCAGTTGCAACGGGCTGCTGGGCAACCGGTTGTTCGTCTTCGGGCTCGTCCTCGTCGGGATCCATTGCGAAGAATTTGGAAAATGCGTTGCTGATCTTACCTAATGCCATAAGGGCACCTCCTTGATGGGTATGATACCCGCTCATCCCGCACGGCTTCACAGCCTTAGTTGCGCTCCGCGGGGCGGACTGGGCGTCGCTAGCTACGGTCTAGCACTCGAGGCTAAGAACGCCTCAAGTGCTTGACCTAGGCTACCGATCCCAGTCTGAACGCCCCGCTACGCAGCCTTCTTAGTTGCGCTCCGCCGTGCAGGTTCGGCACAGCTAGCTACGCCACGTCGCTCGGCCCCCAAAAACGGGGCCAAGCGCCATGCCTAGGCTAGCTGTCCGAACCTCCCGCACGGCTTCACAGCCTTGAAAAAATCGCGTCTTCCCCGGCGGCGGCCGCTAGGGAAGACGCGCGGGTAGATCACTGCCGGCGGTGTTTGAAGAATGGCGGCTGGTCGTCGCCTTTGTCATCGTCGCCACTTTCTGGTTGGCTTTCGAAGATATCGAAGTCTTGCTTCTTCACATTATCAAAGTTTTGGGTCGTTTGGCGCTGTGGGGCGTCGCCTTGTTTTGGCTCACGGCGCATGTCCCAGTTGCCAAACGGATCATCGTTGCCGGCAGCTGGCTTGCTGCTTTCCTGATGGTTATCGGTCGGGGCCGCCGCGCGCTTGCGTGGATTGCGGTCTGCATCGGCCAACGCATCGGCATCGATGCCGGTCGCGATGACGGT
This sequence comes from Lacticaseibacillus yichunensis, assembly GCF_003946405.1. Classification (GTDB taxonomy): domain Bacteria; phylum Bacillota; class Bacilli; order Lactobacillales; family Lactobacillaceae; genus Lacticaseibacillus; species Lacticaseibacillus yichunensis. The sequence goes on from NZ_RHOG01000004.1 coordinate 74,872, forward strand.
GACGACAACTTCATCACCGAGCTCTTCGTTGATCGAAGTCCCAAAGATGATGTTAACATCGTTGGTTGCCGCTTGGGCCACGATATCACTGGCCGCTTGTGCTTCATATAAGGACAGGTCTGGGCCGCCGGTAATGTTGAGCAGGACGTTCTTGGCGCCATCGATGGAAACTTCCAGCAATGGGCTGGAGATTGCCTTCTTGGTCGCCTCTTCCGTCCGGTTTTCGCCGGTGGCAGAACCGATGCCCATCAACGCGGAACCCTGATTGGCCATGACGGTCTTCACATCCGCGAAATCCAAGTTGACATAGCCAGGGCTGGTGATCAGATCAGAGATCCCCTGCACCCCTTGACGGAGCACGTTGTCGGCCGCATGGAAGGCTTCGAGCATTGGGGTCTTCTTGTCGACGATCTCAAGCAGGCGATTGTTCGCGATGATGACCAAGGTGTCCACATGCTCCTTGAGCTGGGAGATCCCTTCAAGCGCATTTTTTGCACGTTTCGGGCCTTCAAATGTGAACGGCCGGGTCACAACGCCAACGGTCAACGCGCCCATGTCTTTGGCGATCTTTGCGACAACTGGCGCAGCGCCAGTGCCGGTGCCGCCGCCCATGCCACAGGTGACAAAGATCATGTCAGCGCCTTGCAGGGCATCCTGAATCGCTTCTTCGCTTTCCTCGGCAGCCTTTTGCCCGATCTCCGGGGTTGAGCCGGCGCCAAGCCCACGTGTCAGTTTCGGGCCGAGCTGAATCTTCGTTTCCGCCTTGGAGCTGGACAGTGCCTGAACGTCGGTGTTGGCCGCGATGAATTCGACGCCTTTGACGTCTTCTGAGATCATGCGGTTCACAGCGTTACCGCCAGCACCGCCGACCCCGATGACTTTGATCACCGCACCGGTGTCGTTTTGTGAATCAAGTGAGAATTCCATTGTCGTTCCTCCTAGACTTTTATTCGAAGAAATTACCGAAGAAGCCCTTCAGCCAGGATTGCTTCTTCTCTTTTGGCTCGGCCTTTGGTTCTGCCGTTTCCGGCGTTGGCTGTTTAGAGACCGGCTTGGCGGCGGCGCGACGCGGTGTTTCAGCGGTCGGCTGCTTTGTTTCCGGGCGGCTGAGACTCGGCGTTGGCAGCACGCTGGACACAAGAATATCGATGTCGGTTAACTGCGCCGCATAATTGATCAAGCCAAGCGCCTGGGTAAAGGCCGGATGGCGCAGCCCCATTTCTTTTGGAATGTAGCGCTTCACGGCCCGGCCGAAAATGTCCTGAGCCAGCTCAACGATACCCGGAATGGCGGTCGTGCCGCCGGTGATCACAATGCCACCTGGCAGATCCAGCGCATTGGCCTGTTGCAGGGCTTGATGCAGGCGCTTGAAGATCTGGGCCAACCGCGCTTCGATGATCTCGCTCAAATATTTTTCGGAGATCATCACCGGTTCGGTCTTGCCGACCACAGCCACTGGGAAAGTCTCATCCTCCGTGGTGGCCAAGCTGTCTGCGTTGCCGTAATCCCGTTTGAGCTTTTCCGCGTCCTTGAAGCCGGTATTGAGCACCACGGAAATATCCTTGGTGACAAACTCGCCACCTTCTTGATCGACGTCGGTGAACTTCAGCTTGTGATCGTGAATGACAGCCGCCGTGGTCTGGCCGCCGCCAACATCAATCAACACAGTACCGAAGTCCTGCTCCCCATCGCTCAAGGCGACTTGCGCGGTGGCCAGCGGACTGGCGACGACGCAGGTCACCGTGAGACCAGCTTTTTCGATTGCTTTTTTAGTATTATGTAGCACAGTTTTTGGCACGGTGAAAAGAATGCCGCGCATCTCGAGGCGCACCCCGATCATGCCGCGCGGATCCTTGATATCATCAAAGCCATCGACGATAAATTCGGTCGGGCTCAGCGATAAGCTCTCGCGCTCTGGTGGCAGGTTCCGCACCAAGGCCGCGGCGGCGACACTTTTCACATCTTGATCCGTGATCTCTTTGCTGGCATCACCCACTGCGATCATCCCGGAAACCGGTTCGATCTTCAGCATGTTGGCAGGAATGCCGGCGATCACACGCTCGATCTTGACGCTGGCTTTTTCTTCCGCCTGGGCGATCGCCGCTTTGATCGCGACCGTCGCTTTGTCGATATCGACGATCACGCCGCGCGACAATCCTTCTGAGCGCTGACTCCCCACACCAATAATATTCATTTGACCTTGAACGTACTCGGCAACAATGACTTTTATTGAGGTGGTCCCGATATCAAGTCCAACGTATATGTCCTGATTCCCCATGGAAACGGAACCTCCTTGTCTCAGATGTATTACTTCATTTTTAATATGAAAGGCTAGTTTGATTTTACCACAGTTGTTTCACAGTGCGTACCCGGCGCGGCGGCTTTCCCACTTTATTTACTATTTTGTTTCGCGTTTTTATATGGGGTGAAGAAAGCGCCTACTTCTAGGTCAACCGTACCGGTGGTTTTGACCTGCGCAATGATGCTGGGATAGTACTTGATTCGCTTCGCAACCGTGCGCGAATCGGCGACCACCGTGTTGCCATCCGTCATGGTCAGCGTGATCTGGTACGGGTTCGCCGCCCCGCGCGTGGCCTTCACTTCGGACACGGCATGGCGCACCGCCGCCGGAAACGCGGCGATCTTGGCCGCAATCGATTTCAACTCGCTGGCCTTGAAGTCCGTGAACACTGGGTAATTATTGGTCGGCGTGTCCGTCCCAGCCGCAACAACTTTGCCACTTTCCAGCAAGACATGGTACTTGCCTTTGGTCAAAAGATAACCAACTGGCTGATACTCTTTCACATGAATCGTCACTTGGTTGAAATTGGCCACTGACAGCCGGACCGTTTTGATCTGCGGCAATCTCTGTTTGAGCCGACTCGTTGCATCGGTGCGCCCTGCCATGAGCGCCACGATCAGGTCATCGGCGCTTAGGTGTGAGTCGTCGATGATCGTTTGGGCCGGCACGGTGATCTCTCCTTGAACGGAAAGCTGACCGACTTTTGCCAGCGGCGACATCAGATAGCCAAACAAGGCCAGCAAAAGCACCAGCGGGGTCAACAACAAAATCAAGTTTCGTGCCCGGTGATGCTTTCGAATCTCAGTGACTTGTGGCAGGTCAAGACGCGGGGCCTGCTTTGGCTTGGCTTTGGCCTTTGCCTGCCGTGCCTGATAGGCCTCCCAAGGCGTCAGCGGATCCTGCGGTGCTTCTTCTTTTTTTTGCTTGAACAACCCCATCGGATTCGCCTCCTTTGCCAGCGGGTGCCTAGTTAGACTATTGCTATTTGATCACATCTTCGAGAACGGCGATCAGACGGTCCGTGGCATCTGGCACACCGAGTTTGGCGGCTGCCTTAGCCATTGCGTTGAGTCGGCCGTCATCGGCCAGCAAGGCGGTGATCGTTTGGGTGAACTTCGCCGGCAATTCCGGTTCTGTCAAGAGCACCGCCGCCCCGGCGTCCGCCATGCTTTGGGCGTTGACCGTTTGATGGTCATGCGTGACATTGGGGCTGGGAATCAGCACCGAGGGAATGCCCAGCGCGGTCAGCTCCGCCAAACTGGTGGCCCCGCTGCGCGACACAACCAAGGCGACATCCGGTAAGATCGCCGGCATGTCATCGATGTAGGGCGCAATCTTAAAATTGGCCGGCAGCGTGCCGACTTCTGCCATCACGGCATCGTAATGGGCGCGTCCGGTGACAAACAGCGTCTGAAAATCACTGTCGCCAAACGCCTCAACACTCGCCAAGGCCGCCCGGTTGATTGCCGGTGCCCCGCGGGAGCCACCAAAGATCAGCAGTGTCCGGCGCTTCGGATCCAGCTCAAATTCGGCCAGCCGATCATTTGGCTGCAGACCCGCCACCTGCTGGGCACGCGGATTGCCGACCATCACCACTTTTTTTGCAGGAAAGGCGGCGGCCACTTCAGGAAATGCGATGCCGACCTTGTCCACAAAGTGACTCAAAAATTTGTTGGTGAGGCCGGCCACCGAATTGGATTCATGAACGACCGTGGGAATATGCATCTGCGTCGCCGCAAACAACACCCCGCCTGCGACATAGCCGCCGGTACCGACCACGACATCAGGCCTGAAATCCGCCAGCACCTTTTTGGCCTTGCCGACGCTGCTTAAAAACATCTGAATCGTTTTGAAGTTTGATAACGACAGGCTCCGCTTAAAACCCTGCAGCTCGATCGCCTGAAACGGAATGCCCGCGTCTGGCACGATGCGACTTTCAAGGCCGCGATGCGTGCCAACGTACAAAACCGCGTCGAGCTTGCCTTCTTTTTTCAGCTGATCGATCAGCGCAAGCGCCGGGTAAATATGGCCGCCGGTGCCGCCGCCGGAAACAACAAGTCGCATGGTCATGCCTCGCTTTCTGCCAATTGCTGGACCGCGTCGATGAAGACGTCGCCGCGCACCTCAAAGGTTGGGAACTGATCCCAGCTCGCGTTGGCCGGGGAAAGCAGCACAATGTCCCCTGGCTGGCTGGCTTGATAGGCCAGCGGCACCGCCGTTTTCAGGTCAGTGGTCTGCGTGAATGGCACGCCCGCCGCCTTCGCGACTTCATTCATCTGTGCCGCGGTCTCACCGAATGTGACCAGCGCGCGGACATGTTTTTTCACCAAAGGCACCAAGTCGGTCATCGGCAAATGGCGATCGAGGCCGCCGCAAAGCAGCACGATCGGGTCGTGGAAGGCTTGAATGGCGACGCTGGCCGCTTCGACATTCGTGGCCTTGCTGTCGTTGTAAAACTTGCGGCCATTGACCGTCTGCACGTATTGGATGCGGTGCTTAACGCCTGTGAAGCGCTGAAGGACTGCGACGATCGCCTCATCGCTGACGCCTTCGAGCTTCGCCACCGCGATCGCGGCCAGCGCATTTTCGATGTTGTGCACGCCCGGGATCTGCATGGCGTCGGCCTTCATGATCTTGTCGCCGGCATAGCTCAAATAGCCATCCTCAGTCAGGACCGCCTGCGCCCCGGCCGCGCCTTGGCGGGAAAATGGGACGATGGTCGCCTTGCTACGTTTGGCCAACTCGTGCATTTCGGGCAGGTCCCAGTTCATGACAAAATAGTCGTCCGCCGTTTGATTCATCGTCAGACGCATCTTCGCGTTGACGTAATTTTCACGATTGCCATGCCAGTCCAGATGAGCCTCATAGATGTTGGTCAGTACCGCGATATGTGGGTGCAGGGTCTGGATCCCGCACAATTGAAAACTGGACAGCTCCGCCACGATCGTATCGTCCGCGCCAGCTTTTTGCGCCACCGCGGTTGCCGGGATGCCGATATTCCCTGCATCATAGGCGGTGCCGCGACGATCTTTATCTTCGTTGAGCATCAGGCCGATCAGTGTGGTGGTCGTCGTTTTCCCATTTGAGCCAGTAATGCCGATCCATTCACTGTTTGAGACTTGATACGCAAGCTCCGGTTCCGTGATGATTGGAATGTTGAGCTCCTGTGCGCGTTTCACCATCGGATTGGAATAAGGAATGCCAGGATTTTTGACCATCAGCTCAAAGTTCTCATCGAGCAGGGCCACTGGATGGCTGCCGGTGATCACTTTGATGCCGTCTGCCAAGAGTTCCTGAGCGTCCTTGTTGTTATCGAATTCCTTCTTGTCATTGACGGTGACCAGCGCCCCCAGTTTGTAGAGCAAACGGGCGGCGTTGACCCCACTTTTGGCCAGACCGAGCACAAGGACTTTTTTATTCTGATACGACGTGATGTCTAACATGGCGATGCTTCCTTCTTTTTATTTTACAAAAACAATAGGAGATACAGACCGGCTGCGAGCAAGCCGACCAGCCAGAACACGAGGTCGACTTGCCATTCGGACCAGCCGAGCATTTCAAAATGGTGATGAATCGGCGCCATCTTGAAAATGCGCCGATGGAACAATTTGAAGCTTGCCACTTGGAGCATGACGCTGGCCGTTTCGGCGGCGTAGACAAAGCCGATCAAAAGCAGCGACCAGGAGCGGTCTAGCAAGATCGCGATCGCCGCGAGCATGCCGCCCAACGCAAGCGAGCCGACATCGCCCATGAAGATCTGGGCAGGCTTGTGATTGTAAAGCATGAAACCGATCATCGCGCCAACCACGGTCAAGCACAGGACCAAGACATCGGTGCGCTGATCATGCGCGGCGATCACGGCATAGGCGCCGAAACTGATCATCGCCAGCCCGGCTACCAAGCCGTCGAGTCCATCGGTCAGATTGACCGCATTGGAAAAGCCGACCAGCCACACGATCGCAAAGACGACAAACAGCCAGGTCACATTGAGGTTACCCAGAAACGGAATGTAGAGACTATGCGCAAAGCCGTCGTGGAGATAGGCGATCACGAAGACCACGGCCCCAATCACTTGGCCCAACAATTTTTGCCAGGCGCGCAGCCCGAGATTGCGCTTCAGGGAGACGCTGATAAAATCATCCGCGAAGCCCAGCGCGCCATACAGCACCAGAATGAACAGGCTGACCCACATGGACAGGGTCAAGGCGTGTTGCCAGATGCCACAGCCGATCGCGGCGATGATAATGGCGCCGATAAAGACTAGGCCGCCCATCGTTGGGGTGCCGGTCTTTTTTTCATGCCAGCTCGGGCCCTCTTCACGAATGGTCTGGCCTTCTTTTTTCATCCGCATATAGCCGATGAACAGTGGCAAAACGATCACGGTCAGGGCGAACGCCGCCACCATCGGAATCAACATTTGTGCAAGCTGCATCTCTTTTTTCTCCCCAGACTATTGGTTCTTGAACGTCACGGTGACGGCATCGTCGGTCAGTAAACTACCTTTGGCCAGGCTTTGGTGCGCCGCGTACCCGTCGCCGCTCAAGTTGAATTTTTTGCCAGTCAATTGAGCCAATTTTAACACATCACTCTTGGACCAACCAGAAACATCCGGCATGGTCATGGCGCCGTTCGTCAGCAGAATCACGCGCGCCCCAGCCAAGGCCTGTGAGCCAGCTGCGGGCAATTGTTGCACGACCCGGTTGCCAGTCCCGACCAGTGCGACCTTCAGTTGTTGATCCGCAAGCACCTTTTGCGCCGCGGTCAGGCTATCGTTCGTGACCGCCTTGACGGACACTGTTTTCCCACTGGTAGTCGTGGTGCTGTTATCATCCAGCGCCAAGGCCCGAGTCATCATCGGCTTGAATATGCTGGCCAAAATAGTTTCGGCGGCCGCCGTCATTTTCTGCGGCTGCTTCATGGTGATGTAGAGTTCATACTTCGGATCGCTGGCAGGCGCTAGGCCCATCACGCTAAAAATATAATTGTTGGTCCCAGTCAGATACCCACCCTTAGGCGACGCGATCTGCGCGGTCCCTGTTTTGATGGCAAGGTCGACGCCAGGCATCTTGTATGCGCCGCCAGTCCCATAATCGGCGGTGACAACTTGGCGCATCAGGTCGATCACTTCGCTGGCGGTCTCGCTGCTAATGGGTTGCCCCAAAACGGTGCGATCATACGTCGTGGTCTTGCCCTGTGGACTGACGGTTTTCGACACGATGCGCGGCTGGATCATCGTGCCTTTATTGGCGATTGCCGTAACACCCTGCATCATCTGCAGCGCATTGACATCGATGCCTTGGCCAAACGAGGTGATCGCCTGTTCCAGCGGCGTCTTCACCGCGTAATTGCCAGCTGTTTCGCCTGGCAACGGAATGCCCGTCTTTTGGGCAAAGCCAAATTTTTGCAAATAAGTATTCCAGGTGGTGGCGCCCATTTCCTGCTCAATTTTGACCATCCCGACGTTACTGGACCGCGGAAAGGCCTGACTCAGCGGAATGTTGCCCCAGCCGCCAAGTTGCCAGTCGGAGATCTTGCTGCCCTGGACCGTCACCGAACCGGACTTATAGAGCTCGTTTGGGTGATAGGTGCCACTTTCGATTGCGGCAGCCATAGTAAAGATCTTCATGACTGAGCCGGGTTCGTAGCCGTCTTCAACGAGAATATCGCGCCACATGCTCGACAGCCCAGACCCCGTGCTTGGGTCAAACGTTGGTCGCTGCGAGGCAGCCAAAATGGCCCCAGTCTTCGCATTCATGAGAACGGCCGTCATGGTTTTGGGCTGATATTTGTTTTGAACACTGGTCATCAAGGTCTCAAGATAACTCTGCATGCCGGCATCGAGGGTCGTGGTGACGCTTCCCCCATCGACTGCCGCCTTAGCTTTGACCTTGGCTTGCGGCAATTCATAACCATAGGTGTCCGTTTGCGTGCGCCGCCAACCATTGGTGCCCTTCAGGATGTTGTTGAAGGACTTCTCCAGCCCCATCACCCCGGTGAGCTGTTTATTCGTATCACTGCTCGTGGCTTGGCCAAGGCCCACCACGTGACTGGCGAAAACACCATTCGGATAAAGCCGGGACGGCGAATCATAGAAGCCGATTCCCGGCAATTTTTCCTTTTCGATCTGTTGCTTGAGGGCCAAGGACAGATTCGCCCCAGCGGTCCCAAATTCGACTTGATCGAGGCCCGGTTGATCGAGCACTTTTAGAATCGCAGCCTTACTCATCGCCAAATATTTGGCCAGCACCGTCGCGGTCTTGTCCTTGTCGACGACATAATTTTTCTTATCGCCATCGACGTAAGTGTGATTGAGGGCCGCGTAGATCTTATAAGTACTGGCATCCTCGGCGATGATGGTGCCGTCGCTGGCGTAAATGGTCCCACGCTTCGCCTTGAGCGTTTGCGAGGTCGTGTATTGCTTGGCGCGTTCCTTGGCTAAGTTCGCGGAATCCACCTTGCCGCCTGTTGAGATATAAAAAAAACGAATGACAAACACCCCAAGTGCCAAAAGCGTGATGCCCAACAGCAGAATGCCAAATCTTCTGCGGTTGCGCTCAGGATGGCGGGTGCGTGTCAGTCGCTTCGTCTTGTTTTTTGTCATTTGTCAGTCACTCGCTTGATGTTGCCATTGATCACGGTCAAGCCGTGCGCTTTGGCGAAGTTGGCGAGCCGATCCGAGTTGGAAAGCTCCCCGACCGTCTGTTTATAATCATCGATCTGCTGGTTTTGACTGCTGATCTGAGACTGCAGATCCTGATAGGTGCGATTGGTGGCCGCTAACGAATTCTGCGTTCCGAGATACATCAGGCAAAACGCGACAACAGCGAGGCCGCAGAGCACAGTCAAAAGCCGTTCAAGCGGGGCGAACGCGATATGTTTTGGCGCAGGGGCAGCCGCCGGGGCCGGCGCCGCAGTGGGCGTTGGCGCCACAACTGGCGCTGTGCGCAGCGGCTCTGCTGCATCTAATTGTCTTGCTGTGTTATCGAGCATCACGTTCAACCCTTTTCTTACAATTTTTCGATCACTCGCAGTTTTGCGCTGTGCGCGCGGTGGTTGCGGGCAAGCTCTGCAGCGCTAGGCTCAATTGGCTTGCGCGTCACCAAGCGAAATGCCGGTTTGGCGTCATCTGGGATGACAGGTAGGCCGTGGGGAATATCCTGCACGGTCGTTTTTTCTTTGAACATCGTCTTGACCAGCCGATCTTCCAGTGACTGGAAGGTGATCACGCTGATGCGGCCGCCTTGATCAAGAAGGTCAAGGGCCTGGGTCAACGAGTCCTCCAGCGCCCCGAGCTCGTCGTTAACGGCGATGCGGACCGCCTGGAATACACGTTTGGCGGGATGGCCACCCGTGCGGCGCGCCTTGGCCGGAATACCAGCCTTGATCAGTTCCACCAATTCGAAGGTGGTCTCGATCGGCTTTTCCGCGCGTGCACGTTCGATCTGGCGGGCAATCGATTTGGCAAACTTTTCTTCGCCATAGCGATTGAAAATTCGCACCAGGTCGTTGAACGGCCAGTCGTTGATCACCACGCGGGCGGTCAGTGCTTGGCGCTGATCCATCCGCATGTCCAAGGGCGCGTCGAGGCGGTAGGAAAAACCGCGGGTGCTGTCATCAAATTGCGGTGACGAAACGCCGAGGTCATAAAGCACCCCATCGACCTTGGTGACCCCTTCTTCTGCCAGCCCACTTTGCAGCTCCCGAAAATTGCGGTGCAACAAATGCAAGTTAGCAGGAAATGGTTTCATGTCGGCCATGACCGCATCGATGGCGGCCTGGTCTTGGTCAAACGCGTACAGCTGGCCGGTGGTCAACTGATTGAGGATGCGGCGGGTGTGGCCCCCGCGTCCAAGTGTTGCATCTATGTATGTCCCACTTGCTGAGACATTGAGCATTTCGGTGGCTTCCTTTAGCATCACCGTTTCGTGTGTGAATTCAGCCATTGTTATAACCCAAAGTCCATTAGATTTTCGGAGATATCATCAAAGTTCTCTTCCGCTTTGTCGGCAAAATCCTGCCAACGCTCGGCGCTCCATACTTCGATTCGATTGGAGACCCCGACCAGCACACATTCCTTCTCGATACCGGCATGGCCGATCAAGCTTTTGGGAATATTGACACGGCCTTGGCGATCCAGTTCGCATTCAGTGGCGGCGGAATAAAGAAAACGGGTGAACGTCCGCGCGTCTTTTTTCGTCAACGGCAACGCGGCCAGCTTTTCTTGAAGCTTTTCCCACTCGCTGAGGGGGTAGCCGAACAAGCAGCCGTCCATGCCCCGGGTCAACACGAATGTTGGATTAAGCTCATCGCGAAATTTTGCCGGAATGATCAGGCGGCCTTTCGCGTCGAGACTATGATGGAACTCACCCATGAGCATGGACTTCACCCCCTTTTCGATGATAAGTTCAGTCTACCACAATCCCCCACTCTCCACCACCACATCTCAAAAAAATGGGTTGACTTTTCTGAACTCGCCATTAGGATCCCAACCGTAACAAAAAGACCCCTGAATCCACGCGGGATTCAGGGGTCGTTGTCAAGTGGTGCCAAGGTGGGGAGCTGTCCCTAGATTGTGAGGAGAATCGCACAGACCCACCAGATCGTGGCGGCCGCGGCGAGGAGCCGAGCCAACCACGCCCAATAGGTGGTGAAAAGTAGATCTCCATCGCGCACCAGCAGGAGGCATACCACCAAGAGCGCCACCAGGACGGCGCAAAACAGGACCACGAAGAGATAGTTCGGCGCCTTGCCAGCGGTGATCACGCCAATCGCGATCAGGTCCAGCAAAATGGCAAGAAAATAGAAGAAATTATGTGAATAGTGCGACCGTAGCACCAGGCCGCCCAGCACCACCAACATCACCAGTGGGACCGCGTAAGCAACAACCAGCATATTGAGACCTCCAAGAACAAGATACCGCACCAACTCGAATAAAACCACTCTCACCTTGAAGGCGGCGCGTGAAAAAGGTATCATGTGTCAGTAAACAAATTAAAGGTGGTGACTGGAGTGGCAGAGAAAACCAAGAAAAAAGAGCCACGCTCCAAGTTCTGGTATGTCACACATATCGCCGCTTGGGCCATGCTGATCGTGACCGTGCTCAGCGCGGTGATCTACGGCGTGATTCTAATTATGCAATACAACAGCTAAGTACAGGGCGCGTCTCCGTTGAGGGGACGCGCTTTTTTTGCGTCAATGGAGCCAATTTTTGCACAAAAAAACCCGGCTCCGCCGCTGCGCGGCGAAGCCGAGATCCTGGTCAACTTAATTATGAACACTGCCCAGCGACTGGGTCGTCTTCGGCAAGAAGAGCTGCTTGGCCATCACGATCAGCGCGCCGATCACAACGATCGCCAGCGCCGTGCTGACGACGAACGAGCCACCATTGACGATCAACGACCACATCCAAGCCCCAATGCCTTTTGGTGCGTAAGAGCCCCAGAAGATCACCCCCGCAACAAAGTGGGCGAAGTACTTCAGCCCTGCCCCAATAGCAATGGCCGCCAGTGCGTAGACAGTCGCGACAGTCTGCCGGCCATCGCGAAGTGCTTTTTGAAACGCAGGCATCATCAAGCCGGCAAAACCGACCACGGTAAAGGCAACTGGATATTCCAGCAAGCCCTGAGTCAGATTAAGCACCTCACCATCTGCGAGGCCCTTCAGAAACAGATCCAAAAGCCCCCACACAAGCCCAGCTGAAAGCCCTGGCCAGACGCCGCGCCGCAAAGCCAAGACCACCAGTGGCACGACGCCGTAACTGATCTGAATCGATGAGACGCCCAATTGATGTGGAATATACTCCAGCGCCATTGCCAGCGCGGCAATCACCGCGACTTCAACCAAAATCACAAGATCTTCCTTACGTTTGTCCATGCAAAAAACCTCCTTTGTGTCAATGAACCCGGGGCACAAAGAAGGTCGATCACTCGACGATCACAAATTCCTACGCTCGTATTAACGAACAGGTTCGAAGGGTCTGAGGTTTCCCTCACTCTCAGCCAATGGCTCCCCCTTTGTGACGGGTATCATATTTAATTTTCTTGTTGGACACGATATAGTTTAGCACGAACAAGCCAAAATGCAAGCGCGACCACTCGAGGGAAAGGGAGCGGCGCGAGGCGTTTAGGTCTGAGCAGCTAATAGGGGCTGGTGCCTGGGGCCGCATTTAGCCCCGAGTGCCGGACCCAGTTAGCTGCCTCAGAGATGCCTCAGACCTGCCCCGCGTAGCCCAACTGAAAAAGGGTGCGAAGCGGGGCGTCTAGGGGCGGGCAGCTAAGTCCATCAGACGTATGAGGCGTTCTTTGCCTCGTATGGCTGATGGCTTAGATGTCCCGCCCCTGCCCCGCGTAGCCCAACTAAGGTGCGTATGCCCGCGAGATGGTGAGGTAGCTCAGCATTTCGTGTCATGCAACCACAGCGCGCATTTCACCACGCCAAAAAACGTCAAAACCGGCGCCAGTCCTGGAGAACAGCCTCCATGGACCCGCGCTGGCGAATTTTTTCTTCCATTATAAAGGCACTACATGATTGGTGCCAACAGCCTGGACAATTCCTCGTCCAGTGTGGCGAGGCGGGACTTGCTTTCAGCCATTTGACGGGTGTAACGAATCGCGTGGTTCATATCTTCTTCAAACAGCGCGGCTGCTTCCTTGACCAGCGCTGGGTCATAAATAAAAGCAGCGATCTCAAAGTTCAACTTGAAGCTGCGACTGTCGAGGTTCGCGGTGCCTGTGGACAAGAACCGGTCATCAACCACGATCGTCTTGCTGTGCAAAAACCCCTCTTGATAAAGAAACGTCTTCGCCCCATTTTTAGCCATACGCGCCAGATAAAACTTCGTCGCTTTGGTCATCAGCGGGATGTTGCTGGAAGCGGGCACCATCACCCGCACATCCACCCCACTGCCGGCCGCAACCGCCAAGGCATCCAGCAAACTATCATCGGGCACAAAATACGGCGTCTCGATCCAGATTCGCTTCTTGGCTAGCGCAATCAAACGTAGATAGCCCAATTTGATGGCTTCCACATTTTGATCCGGCCCGCCAGAAACGATCTGCATCGTGGTGCGCCCAGTGTCGGGTGCATCTGGAAAATAGCTCTTTTGAAAATGGACCTTTTTGACTTTGGCCGTCGTGTTCCAGTCCATGAAGAACCGCGCCTGCAGGGTCGCCACAGCCTGCCCTGTGATGCGGAGCTGACTGTCGCGCTTGATTGCGAGGTGGCGCTTGGAGGCCCCGATATCAAAGCCGCCCATGTACCCAACACGGCCATCGATGATCGTCAGCTTGCGGTGATTGCGAAAATTGATACGCGGATTGACGCGACCAAACTTCGTCGCAATGAAGGGTTCGACCAACCCACCGGCATCACGAAGCGGCTGCCAGAACTTCGGCCGCAAGCGGTGTGAGCCAAAGGTATCGTAGACCAGCCGCACGCGCACCCCGGCCTTGGCCTTGGTCACCAGCAGGTCCCGCAGCGCGAGGCCGACTTGATCGGGTTGAATGGTATACGCTTCAAGATGAATGTGATCGGTAGCGCTGGCGATATCCGCAAACAACAGGCGGTCGAAGTCTTCGCGCTCGGTGACGAGCTGGACGTCATTCATCGTTGTGATGAGGGCGCCATCTGTTTTCAATAACGTGCGGACCAGCTCCGCCCCGCTACCCAAGTCTTGGCCCAGTGGCGCGTCCGTCTCGTCGATCGCATCCTGCTGGGCGGCGACCATTTGATCGATGCCGAGTCGCTGCTGGGTAGCCAGCGCATTCAACTTATTGGTCGAAAGCTTACGGCCAAACAGGTAATACAGCACGAAGCCGAGCACCGGCAACAGTAATAACACCAATAGCCAGGCCCAGATCGCCGCAATATCACGCGGCTGACGAAAGACCGTGACGATGGCGATCGCCGCGTTCAAAACAATGATAATGGTGATCACCGTGCCAACGACCATCTTGACGTCCCCTTTCAATGCGGCGGCCAGCCAGCGCTATTTTGCGTCGTTGCCGAACCACTTAGCCTTGAGCTTCGCCATGGTACCATTTTTCTCCAGTGTCTTGAACCCGGCATTGATCTTGTTCTTCAAGGTCACATCCGACTTCCGGAGCCCGACGGCAAAATTCTCATAGCCAAAGCCTTTGTCCTCATAGACCTGATAGGCCTTGGGGTCCTTTTGGTGGGCGATGTAATAACGCGCATACACTTCATCCATAAAGATGCCCTGAATCCGGCCGGCACTCAGGTCCAAGAATGCCTCATTAAAAGTATCATACAAAACAGGGGTCTGTTTATCAATGTACTGCTTTAAAAGTTTCGGGTTTTGATCAAGCGCAGACGCGCCGCTTGAGCCTGTTTGAACGCCGAGCGTCTTGCCGGTCATGCCCTTGAAGCCGTTGACGTTGTACTTGGTCATGGTCACCAGCACCTGGTGATTTTCCAGGTATGGCGCGGTGAATGCGACCTGTTTTTTACGCTCTGGTGTGACTGAATAGCCATTCCAGATGAGATCGATGGTCTGGTTGCGCAGTTCCGTTTCCTTCATCGACCAATCGATCGGCTGAAAGCTCACCTTCACGCCGTAAAGTTTGAAGACCGCACGAGCCAGATCGATGTCAAAACCGGCCAGCGCCCCACTTTTTTCACGGAACCCCATCGGCACAAAACTGTCATCAAGGCCAACGACCACCGTTTTCTCCTTTTCGATGCGCGGCCAGGAGTCACTGCTTTGTAGCCGGGCACAGCCGGTCACGGTCAAAAAGGCGGTGAAAAGAAAAATCAATGCAAGAATTTTTTTCTTCATTCGTCATCGCCGCCGATCTGTTGCACCTTGAAGGTCGTGTCCGCAACGCTTTCGGCGAAGTCCATATCATGCGTGACAACGACCTGGGTCATGCCGTTTTGCTGCACCGACTTGACCAGATTGGCCACGGATTGGCGGAGGTTTGGATCAAGCGCAGAGGTCGGCTCATCGTAAAGCAAGATCTGAGGATTGAGCGCCAGTGCACGAGCGATCGCCACGCGCTGTTTTTGGCCGCCGGACAGGGAAAATGGATAGGCGTTGGCTTGTTCCGGCAAGGCCAATTCATCGAGTAGTTGCATCGCGGCTTTATCCGCTTCGGCCTGGCTCTGGCCCTGCAAGACTGGCGCAAGCGTGATATTTTTCAGGACGGTCAGGTTCGGGAACAATTCGAAGCCTTGGAAAACAACCCCGATCACGCCGTCTTTGCGTAACTGCGCTGGGGTGGTCGGCTGACCGTTCCAGATGAACTCACCGCTGTCGGCTTCGGTCAGGCCGGCGATGATGCGAAGCAAGGTGGTTTTGCCAGCACCACTGGGGCCGACGATTGCCAATGTCTTTTGGTCATCAATGGTCAAGCTGATGTTGTCGAGGACTTTTTTGCCATTAAAGCTTTTGCTGATATTTTTGATCTCTAACATATTTTTGCCCCCAACTTATTTGTAATAGGAAAATGATTTTTCAACGCGACGCTGCAGGAAGGTCAAGACCAAGGTCATCACGAGGTACACGACCCCGACCAAGGCCAGCGGCACCAGTGTCACATCGCGCGCGGTCGCGACTTCCCCGGCGCGCAGAAGATCGCCCAGCCCGATCACATAGACCAAACTTGAATCCTTGACCAAGTTGATCACTTCGTTGCCCATTGACGGCAACACGATCTTCAGTACTTGGGGAATGACCACGTAACGCAGGCTCTGCCAGCGGGTCATGTTCAGCACGGTCGCCGCTTCGAATTGCCCCTCCTCAACAGCCCCAAAGCCGCCGCGATAGATCTCGGCGAAATACGCCGCATAGTTCAAAATGAAGGCGAACAAGGCGGCGTTGAACCGCGGAAAGACGATGCCGATCAGCGGCAGGCCGTAAAAGACGAAGATCAGCTGCAGCAGCAGTGGCGTGCCGCGAAACAGCCAAACGTAGCCTTCAAGCAACGCATGACCCAGCGTGCCAAAGATCGTTTTGGCCTTATGCATCAAGCCCACCGAAACGAGCATGCCGAGCGGAATTGCACCGATCAGCGTGAGAAAGAAGACACTCAAGGTCATTTGGACCCCAGATAATAATGCCGGTAAGATCTGCAATACATATGTCATAACGCTGCCTCCAATAGTTTTTTCATCATCTTGCGAGGACGCAAAACGCGCCCCCTCAGTTTTCACCGAGAGGACGCGTCTGCGTGGTACCACCTCACTTCGCGTAGCCGTCACCGACTGCGCCTCATGTGGTTGAAAAACGAGCGGCGAGGAGAAGCTCAGTCTTGAGGGCCCTGCTTCGCACCCTGGAACAAAAAAAGTCGCCCTCCTGCAGCTACTGCTACAAGAGGGCGACTTGAATGCCGCGGTTCCACCTCTCACTTGCGCAGATGTCACCACCAACGCCTCGTGTCGTTTTTCAACCACGGCGATAACGAGCCCAACCGGCAAGGCCTACTAAATTTCAGCCGAGCACTCGTGGATGTGAGTTATGCGCGAGATCATCCGGCTCGCACCATTCCGGATTCGCTTGCATCGTCGCCACATAACATTTCCACTCAACGTTTTTAAAGATTGATTAGAATACTAGTCGCTCAAATGAGACTTGTCAACCCTGTCTGTGAAATAAACGCGACCAAAATCCTGGTTTCTTCTGTTCAAGGCTCAGCAGCGGGACACTTTCGCCCATCAAGCGGCGTGCAATATTGCGATACCCCTGACTTGCGAGGTCATCCGGATCCATTACGACCGTCTCTCCCTTGTTCGAGGTCGCGATGACGGAATCGTCGTCCACAATGATGCCAAGAAGATCGATCCCCAGATGTTTCGTGATTTCATCCACATCCATCGACCGCCCATCTGCCATCATGTGTTGGCGAATGCGGTTGATCACCAGGCGCGGTGCCGTGACCATATCGCGCTGTTCGAGCAAGCCCACAACGCGATCGGCATCCGAAACAGCCGAGATTCCCGGGGTTGTGACGACGATTGCGCCATCTGCCCCTTCGACCGCATTGCGGAAGCCTTGCTCGATGCCGGCTGGCGAATCCAAAATGATGTAGTCGAACTCGTCGCGCAACTGATCGACGATCGCCTTCACTTGCTCCGGCTCCAGCGCATCCTTTTCCGCGTTTTGGGCGGCCGGCAACATGTACAGACGGTCATCAAAGCGCTTGTCTTTGATCAGCGCCTGATGTAGTTTTGCGCGGCCGGTCGTCACATCCACAATGTCGTAAATGATGCGATTGGATAAGCCAAGGACCACATCCAAATTACGCAAGCCGATGTCCAGATCCATCAAGCAGACTTTTTTCCCCGCTAAGGCCAGGGCCGTGCCGATGTTCGCGCTGGTCGTCGTTTTGCCGACGCCGCCCTTCCCTGATGTCACTACAAATGCCTGTGCCATTAAAAGTCCTCCAGTTTCCGGAATAATTTTGGCCGCAACTTCTCAAGGTCGGCAAGCTTGCCATGCGAGAGGATATGTAGGTCATTAATGTAGCTGAGGGTGTTCACGTCGTAATCATTTTTCTCAATGATCTCGACGGTGTCGGCGATGCGAATCTGACCGGCGGACTTGATGTTGCCCGTGATCACCGCATCCTGGTCGCCATTTGAACCGGCGATCAAGAGCCCTGCCACGTCGCCCATGACGAAAATACTGCCGGACGCCTTAAGTGTCGCTCCGGTGTGCAGGCTACCGACGAACAGCACATCCCCCTGCATCTCGATGACCTGGCCGGAGCGTAGAATGCCGCCGACCAAGTGAATGGTGTGGGCCAACAATTGCGATTTCAACGGGGCAATGGCCGCCACATTGGCATGCACCGAACGCACCGCAAACCGCGGAAATTGGGCGAAGACCTGCTGAATCTCACTTTGCTGCGCCTCATTGAGCTGGCGGTCGCCGGTCTCAAGCATGAAATCGACGTTGCCCTCTGGCGTATCCGCCGCAAGTTTTGTCAACAGCGTCGTCAGCGCCACACAGATCTCCGCAATGCCCGCGCCGTCAGCCAGCTGCAGTTCAAATCCCGCCTTGCGTCCCTTTAATGTCACCGCATCCAAGGTGCCACCCCCATTATTGTTAATGCATACTCTCTTTTAAGTTTAGCAATATTCGGCGCAAAGGCAAATAGCTGATGAAAAACAGTCCCGCGTTCATCAGCAGACTGGGACCAAGATGCCGCGCAAGCAGGTAGACCATGTTGCTGGTGCCGTAGCCTAAAAATAAATTGATCACATAATTGGCCAATGAGTACACCGTCAACGTGATCACCGTGATGAAAAAGATCATCAGAAATTTGCGTGGAATCGCCGGGCGCGCCTGCACCACGCAATAGATCAACAGCGGCCAAAGCAGCGCGTTGACCCCGAGTAAGCCAGTATAAAAACTATCATAGATCAGCCCGGTGACGGCCGCGATCGGCACGGTGTATTTTTCGACCGGCAGCAACAACGCCAACTCGATCAGGGTGATCAAAGTGAGTTGTGGCACCGCGGTGAATCCGGGCCGCATGAACCACTGGCCGAACGTCTGACTGAGCACCCCGTCAAGAAGCAGCACCACAAACAGGAGCAGCGCGACCCTGCCATGGCCGGTAAACACTTTATCCTGCTGCATGTCACTCCCCCTCAATGGTGCGATCGATCACCGTCACCACGGACAGGTCGTTCAAGTCGGCCGCCGGTTTCAAATAGACGGAATTGGCGAGGCCGTAATCATCCTTTTTGACTGAGGCGACGGTGCCGATCAAAAGACCCTTCGGCGTGGCCCCACCCAGGCCGCTGGTGATCACCTGCTGACCTTTTTTGATGTCCTTATCCGTGTTGATTTGGCCCATGATCAACATCCCCGACTGCTCATCGTAGCCGGTGATGATGCCATTGACCAAGTCGCTGCCGGTCGAGATCTGCGCCGCAAAACGGTTGGCCGATTTGTTATCCGTGGACAGCATTTCGACCTTAGCGTTGGTCTTGTTGACCTCGATCACTTGGCCGACCACCCCGGAGCCTGACATCACCGGCATGTTCTTTTCGATGCCCGCGCCACTGCCCTTGTTGATCACGACGATATTGCGCCAGTCATCCGGCGACCGCAGCATGACACTGGCGGTGATCTCCGTGTAATCCGTCAAGGTCCCGGTCAGCTTCAGCTGTGCCTTGAGCGCCTTGTTTTCACGAGTCAAGGTCTGGTTGCGGACTTTGGTCTGGGCCAGGTCTTCCAGTTGACCCTTGAGCTTGCGGTTCTCCTGATAAGTCGACATCAGATCATCGACATCATCGAGGCCGTTTTTGATCCAATTCGCCGGCGCCTCAATAATGCGCGCGCCAATGCCCACTGCATCGTTGCCAATCTGTTGAATGAACGGCGGCGTGCTTTTGTTATTGCGCACCCCGACCGAGGTGAAGATCAGCCCCAGGCTCACCAGCAGCGCGACCATCAGCACGATCAATTTTTTATTTGAGAAAAACTTCTGCATGCGAGCCTCCTGCCACGTGCGCGATCACAGACAAAAGAAGGCCGGCCAAAACGTCAGGTTTTGTCGCCGGCCCACAATTTTGTTGATCAGTGTTTCTTCAAAACATCGATATTTTTTAATGACTCGCCCGTTCCGATCGCCACGCAATCCAGTGGATCTTGGGCGATGAAAACTGGCACCTTAGTCGCATCAGAGATGACCTCGGCCAGGTGCTTGAGGAGCGCCCCACCGCCAGTCAACACGATGCCGTGATCGATCACGTCGGCCGCGATCTCAGGGGACGTTTCTTCCAGCGTCTCCTTGACGGCATCGATGATCGCCGCGACGATCTCCTGCATGGCCGTCGCGATGTCGATGGCGGAAATGTCGATCGTCTTTGGCAACCCAGACAACAGGTCACGACCGCGAATCGACATGCCATCGATCTCCTTTGCCTTTTCAAGCGAAGCGGAGCCGATCTGCATCTTGATGTCCTCAGCGGTGCGTTCGCCGATCAACAGGTTGAAGTTCTGGCGAATATAAGTGATGATCGCCTCGTCGATCTTGTCGCCGGCCATCCGAATCGAACGGCTAGAAACAATCCCGCCCAGCGAGATCGTGGCAACATCGGTGGTGCCACCGCCGATATCAACGACCATCGAGCCGGTCGGGTCCATGACTGGAAGCCCTGCGCCGATCGCGGCGGAGTATGGTTCCTCAATGACAAACGCATCCTTGGCGCCAGCCACTTTGGCGGCATCGATCACGGCACGTTTTTCCACTTCAGTCACACCACTTGGCACGCATACCATCACTTGCGGGTGGGCATTCTTGTTGCCAAGGGCCTTGGACATGAAGTATTTGAGCATCGCGGCGGTAGTGTCATAATCCGCGATGACCCCGTCTTTCATGGGCCGGATCGCGGTGATGTTCGCCGGGGTGCGGCCGATCATGGCGCGGGCCTCTTCGCCCACCGCAATGATCTCTTCCGTCTGGGTATTTTTAGCAACGACAGAAGGCTCATTCAAGACGATGCCTTTTCCGTCGACGTAGACGAGTGTGTTCGCCGTACCGAGGTCGATCCCGATATTTTTCGATCCTAATCCAAACAAGACGTTCTCTCCTTCAAAAAGCTTCGTTTTAACGGTCTTTTGCATTATAGCATATTTGAACGCAAGGCCGCACCGCTGACCGCCATTCTCGATGCTTTCAGGGGATTATTTGAAAAATCTTAAGAACGCCGCGACTGTTGCGCAAAAGAATAGAAATCATCCGCCCCGACGATCACGTGATCCAGCAAGTCGATTCCGATCATCGCCCCCGCCGTAGTGAAGCGGTCTGTCACGTCGCGGTCATTCTCGCTGGGTTGTGAATCGCCACTGGGATGGTTGTGGACCAGAATCAATTTGCTGGCCTTGGCCACCAGCGCGGCGCGAAAGATCACCCGCGGATCGGCAAAGGCGGCATCCAGCCCGCCCCGCGCGATCTCCAGTTCCTGGATGACCTTGTTCTTCACATCCAGCAGCAAAATCAAGATCACTTCCTGGCCGACGCCGCGAAAACGCCGAATCATCGTCTCGCCCAGGGTCTGACTAGACATGATCTGGCCGAAGCGAAAATACTGCCGGCGCTGGACCCGGGTCCCGAACTCGCTGGCAGCCGCGAGCAGCGTCGCCTTGGACAGGCCGATGCCCGGCACGCGCACCAGTTCTGTGGCCCCGACCTGATCGAACCCGGCGAAATTCGGAAAGCGTGCGAGCAGGTCGGCGATGGTTTCGCTCAACGGCACGGCCTTGCTACCGGCACCAAGGAGCACCGCCAGCAGTTCCTCGTCGCTGAGCACCCCTGGGCCGTGGGCAAGTAATTTTTCCCGCGGGCGAAGCGGCTGGGTGGAGACGATCTCAAGTTGTGGCATGGTCATTCCTCCTATCAACAATGGATAAAAGAAATTACGCAAGATCACACAGCCAATCCCCCGCCTCGGCTAAATTTTTGACGCGTGCTGTGGCACCGGGCGCCGGCGCATCCAGATCAACCACCTGAAGCGCGCGCAACCCAGCCGCTCGGGCGGCCTGCACGCCGATCACAGTATCCTCAACGGCGACGGTGGCCGCGGCTGGCGCAGCACCGGGCGCAGCCACCGCCCGCAGATAAAGCGCGGGGTCTGGTTTTTCCGGCGCGCCATCTCGCGTGTGGATCGCGGCGAAATAATCGCGCAACCCCGCCGCGGTCAGCATCGTCTGAGTATACGCAGCATCCGAGCTGGTCACCAGCACCAGCCGCAGCCCGTGCGTCTGAAGTCGCTGAAGCAACGCGGCGGCCCCAGGACGGGCGATCGGTACACCGGCTTGCACCCACTGCATGACCAGCGCCACGGACCGTTCGGCAAAGGCTGGCACCTTCGCAGCCCCCACCAACGCCGTCATTTTCGCAAGGCCATCCGCGCCGGCGGTTCCGACCAGTGGAAGAAAATCCCTGGGTGCACGGGGCACGCCCAGCTCTGTTGCGGCTTGTGCGTTGGCCTTTAAAAACAGGCGTTCTGAGTCGATCAAGGTCCCATCCATGTCGAACATCACCTGGCTGATCATGCCTGTTCCCCACTGCCAAGGCCGCCAAGCAATTCCTGACGCACCGCTGAGACCAAATAAAGGGAGCCCGTGATCACGACCGGTTCATCCCCATACTCGCTGAGATGCGCGGCCAGCGCCTCCTGCCAGCTGGCAAACTCGCGCGTCCCCTCAAGCGGTGGGTAATCAGCGAGCGTCGCAGCGCGTGGATTGTCGGGCACGGGCACTAACCAAAGCCGGTGATGCGTGCCCGCAAGATCCGCCACA
This sequence comes from Lacticaseibacillus yichunensis, assembly GCF_003946405.1. Lineage (GTDB taxonomy): Bacteria > Bacillota > Bacilli > Lactobacillales > Lactobacillaceae > Lacticaseibacillus > Lacticaseibacillus yichunensis. Next base: position 97,449 of record NZ_RHOG01000004.1, read on the forward strand.
ATCGTCGCCACAGCTTTGTCTTTCAAAATACCGGCAATCAGCGTCATCGGCTGGTGGCCGAACACCCGATCAAGGGTCTCAACCAGCCCATGAATGCCTTGGGGATTATGCGCCCCATCGAGCACGATCAGCGGGTCATCTGAAATTTTTTCCATTCGGCCCGGCCAGTGGACCTTGGCCAGTCCCTGGCGAATGTCGGCGGCGGTCAGCGGCCACTGGATGCGGTCGGCGAACCATTTTGCCGAGCGAATCGCCACCGCGGCGTTGCTCAGTTGATACGTGCCCAGCAGCGGCAATGTCAAGCCGTCCAGTCGCCCGTCCGGATCAAGATAAGTGAACCGTTGCCCCCAACCGCTGAGCGTGGCATGCGTGGTGGAAAATTCATGGTCAAAACGCGCCCAATCACTGCCTGTAGCCTGCGTTTTTGCCGCGATCACCGCCTCTGCTTCAGGCGGCAAGGCCCCGGTCACGACTGGCACGCCAGACTTGATGATGCCCGCTTTGTGGGTGGCCACCGAAGTCAACGTGTTCCCCAGCAATTTCTGATGGTCAAGGCCAACGCTGGTGATCACCGACACGGTCGGCGTGATCACGTTGGTCGAGTCGGTGTCCCCGCCGATGCCGACCTCGATCACGGCCGCATCCACCCCACGGCTGTCGAACCACCAAAAGGCCAAGGCGGTGATGAACTCAAATTCGGTCACGCCAAAATCCGGCTGGGCGTTCTGCAGCTGATGCAACGCGCCCGCCACCGTGTGATAGGCCGCCACCAACTCGGCGTCTGCGATCGGGTCATGGTCGATCATGAAGCGTTCGTTGAACCGCATGATGAACGGCGAGGTGTACAGCCCCACCGTCAGCCCGCTTTCCTCCAGAATCTGGGCGGCCATGGTCGCGACTGAGCCCTTGCCATTCGTGCCTGTGATGTGAATATACCGGCCGCGTTGCTGCGGATCGCCGAGCGCATGCAACAACGCCAAGATTCGCTCGTGCCCCCCTGTTTTCGCCAGCCGGGGAAACGCATGGATCGCCGCCACCACTTCTTCATATTCGCTCATGTTTTGCCTCCATTATCTTCAATGAAAAAAATACCACAGATCCGAAGACCTGTGGCAGGAAAAACCGTCTTAGTAGACGATCACGGGCGTCCCTAACGAAACGGCCGCATAAAGTTTTTTCATGAAGCTTGGCGGGTTGTTCACACAGCCGTGCGAGCCGTGCTCTTTGTACCAGTCGCCACCGTATTTTGGCTGCCATGGACTGTCATGCAGGCCGACGCCGGTGTAATCGATCGGCATCCAGTAGTCGACCGGACTGGCATATTTCGTCCCATCATCATTGGTCCCGCGCAACGTTGCATTACGCTGTTTGGACCAGACGAACCAGACCCCGGTCGGCGTCGCCTGTTTTGGCTTGCCCGAGACAATGTCCGATTGTAGGACCAACTTACCATCCTTGTAGTAGTACTCGTGCTGATTTTTCAGATCGACTTCGACATACGTGTTGCCGATTGCACTGCCATCCGCGTGATAGCCAGAGCCCTGGGTCGCGACGTCAAGGGTAAAGTCCTTGGCCGCCTTGACCGCCGCAATCAGATTCGCGGTCTGCGTATTCTGGGCGATGGACCAGCCATAAGTGCCATTGGCCAACGTGACTGTGCCGCGCTTGGTCGACTTGAATGTCCAAGTCTTGCCATAGGTGCCGTATTGCGTCGCTAAAGTCGCGACATAAGCGGCCACTTTGTCCTGGGAGACATCGATCTGGCCATTTTGGTACGTGACCCAACTGCGAATCGTCGCCGTGGGAATCGTGACCGTTTGATTTTGAATCTTGATTGCACCTGTGATGTTTGTCAGATCGGTCAATTTTTTCAGTTCGCTGGTCAAGCTGGTCGAGGTACTGGTCACGGCCGGCTTTTCGTAGGCAACAGTGGCGGACACGGACTTTTTATCGTTCGCGATCGCCTTGCTGAAGGCCGCTGTCAGCTTCTCGGCATTGAGCTTGGTGCCCTGAACCTCTTTTTTGATGACGTACTGATCGTCTTTGGCAACGATCTCGGCATCCTGGGTCGTGGTGCGCGTCGCGTTGAGTTTTGTCGTCGCGTTTTTGACAAAATCACTGATCGTCGCGTCGTCGGCCTGAATCGCCGCCGCCCCGTCTGCATCCGAGCCAGCGAGCACGACCGCGGTGAGCCCCCAGGGGTTTTGCCGATCGAGCAGCTTGTTCAGCGTGCTGGTGAAATCCCGCTTGAGGCCAAGCTCGCTACCAGTAGCGCTGGCCAGCGTCTTGTTTTTTTCCGTGATGCGGTACGTGGTCTTGGCAAAATGCGTTGTCAGCGCCCTGTTCGCCTGCGCGACATTTTTACCTGCGATGTCGACCCCAAGCACTTTGGTCTCGGGCAAAAAGCGTTCCTGATAATGCAGGCTCCGCGCGGCATAGGCTCCTGCCAGCACAACGACCAGCGCTGCGGCGATGCCGATGAAAATATTTTTTTTCTTCACTGGAGGCTCCCTCCCCATCAGTTCAAAAACTGGTGTGATTGTTGGTCATTATACCACAGACCACGGACCGGTAACAGGTAACATGCGAAAAGACGTTCGCTGACGAAAAGAAAGTCAGTTGCCTCTTCACAGTCATTATAGCCCGCCCCCCCGAGACAAGGCAAGGAAGTGAAATGGCGGGTGCGGAGCCCAGCTGCAAGGGTGCGCAACCCGAGGGATACGAGCTTAAGCTTCCTGTTTGGTCAATCGGCCGTCCGTCATCTCAAAAACCTGATCGGCAAATGGCGTCAGGCGCACATCATGAGTCACAACGATCACCGCTTTTTGCCGCGAATGCGCGAGGTCGGCGAGCAATGCCCCCACTTCTTTGACGCGTGGGCTGTCCAGCGCCGCAGTCGGCTCATCCGCCAAGATGATCGCCGGATCCGGATAGAGGGCACGCGCGATCGCAACACGCTGCTGCTGGCCGCCAGATAATTCGGCTGGATACTTGCTGAGTAAATTCTCGATACCTAGTTGTGTCAACAGTTCTGTCAAGACTTCCCGACTCAGATTGCCCTTGGGATGCACGCGGTCCACCAACTTGAATTGATCCGCAACGGTCAAAAAAGGCAAGAGGTGATATTGCTGCAAGACAAACCCGATCGCGTCCAGTCGCAAGGCCTCACGGGCGTGCGGACAAAAAGTTGGACTTCAGGTATGATATTAAATGTACTCACTAAAAGAGAAGCAGAGGGCCGTCGAG
>NZ_RHOG01000040.1 GCF_003946405.1 Lacticaseibacillus yichunensis
AGGCTTAGAATTTCGGTGACCTTCCCGCTTCCGAAGAAGAAGGCGTCGTTCTCAAGATGGGCCGCATTCAGCTCCTGTAAACGAAGGTGGGCTGCACGACACTTGTGTGGATGCCGGTGATGCTTATTCAACTTTCAAAGAGCGTGACATGGCGTTGCCGCCGGGGACAGAGCATCGGTAACGACCTGCTTGTGCAAGTCGCTCGTCTTTCATCTTGGGTGGATCTTACGTCGCCGCCATATCGATCGCTGGTGCAAGTTGGGTGACATATAGGCTTAGAATTTCGGTGACCTTCCCGCCTCCGAAGATTTGGGTGTCGTTCTCAAGATGGGCCGCATTCAGCTCCTGCAAACGAAGGTGGGCTGCACGACATTGGATGAAAGACTAGTGGGAGTCCGGACTCCCGTGGTGCGGGTGGTGCTGAACGCCTGCTGTACATTCAGGTGCTCTGTTGGTGTGTTGTTTCCCCCGACCGCCCATGGAGTCGAATGAATATGCATGCGACAGTCTCCACTTGGGGCATGCTCATCCGGACGTCGGTAAGGAGCCACCTTCCTTCCCCTTACATAATAGTAAGCGAGTGGGCGCCGAAAAATGTGATCGAGATTTCAAAAATGTTTTTTCGACAGCTTGAAAACGCTGACGGGACAACATTCTTGAATCAGCCAAAATTTTTTGTTGGCAATCACGTTTTGACGAAAAAATGTCAAAATCGGGTCTGAGAATGCATTCCCGGAGACGAACAAATATCCATCAAGGTGAAAGATATTCCGAAAAATATTCGAATCGGCCACACCTTTGCGGCGCATTCTAGATCAAATCAGTCGTAAATAAAAACCCGCTGACAGGCAGCGCGGGAAGGCTCAGGCAGTCGCCAGCCGATTTTTCAGATCAGCGACGAGTGCGGCTTGGTTGTTGTAGATGGCGCCGTTCAGCTTGACCAAGCCGACGGTGTAGAGGTTCATGTAGTGGAACTGGTTCTCGGCGATCGTCTGCAGGGCCGCGAGCTTCTGTTGATTGGCGGCGCCTTGTTGCCGTGAGTCGGTGTACAGACCGAGAATTGGGATGTGCTGGGCATATGCGACGCCGATCTCACTTGCCACACCGGCGTCGATCACCGGCCCATCAAGCACCGCGATCATGAGGTCAGCGGCCAGCACCTGGTCCGTGTCGGCTTGGGCGATCATGCGGGCATCCGCGTACGCATTTTTATCATTGATCGCCGCGTTCTCTTGTGGGAGGTAGATATCCAGCTCCGGTAGCGCGGTGCGCAGCGCCTGGACAAAGCGGGCGTTGAATTCAAAATCGGCCTGGGAAAATAGGCCATTGGCAAAATAGATCTTCATGGGCGCAAACTCCTTTCAGCGGCGGGAAAAAGCGGTGACGGCTTCACAGCGAGCAGTGTACGGGAACATGTCGACGGAGCGGATCCAGTCCACGCGCCAATCACGGGCCAACACGACGAGGTCGCGGGCCAAGGTCGACGGGTTGCATGAGATATCGACAAAGCGTTTCGGGCGCGCCTCGTGCAAGGCCTGCAAAAAGGCTTTGTCCAGGCCAGTCCGCGGCGGGTCGACGATCATGGCGTCAGGTGCAAAGCCCTTCTGTAGCCATTTAGGTAATAGTTCTTCCGCTTTGCCCACTTCATAATGCGCGTTGGTGACGCCATTCAGCTTCGCATTGGCGTTGGCATCAGCCACGGCTTCGGGCGTGATGTCCATGCCGCGGACCAATTTTGCCTGGTCGGCAAGCGTGATGCCTAGGGTCCCGATGCCGGCATACGCATCGCACAAAGTATCGCCGGGCTGCAGTGCCAGTGCCTCAAGCGCGGTTTGGTACAAGATCTCCGTCTGCGTGGGGTTCAGCTGCAAAAAAGCTTGCGGTGAGACCTGAAATTCTTTGCCGAGTAGGCGCTCCGTGATGTAGGGTTGACCGGCCAGCAGTTGGCTTTCAGCGCCCCAGATCAGACTTGTGCGTCCAGGGTTGATATTTTGCATCACGGTCTTGACCATCGGCAATTGCTCAGCAATGCCCGCCAACAGACCGCTTTTGTGAGGGAGCTTTGCACTGTTTGTCACAAAGGTCACTTGGACCTCGCCCGTCGCAAAAGATTCGCGCACCACAAGCGTCTTGACGATGCCGCTATTGGTTTTTTCGTCGTAGATCGGGACGTTGAGTCGTTCTAGAAGGCCGCAAAGTGTCGTGATCACGCGCATTGTGAGCGGACGTTGGGTGGGAAAATCGGTCAACGGCACCAGTTCATGTGAGTTTGGCTTGTACAGACCGGCTTGCACATGCCCATCGATCATGCGAACGGGGAATTGCGCCTTATTACGGTAATGCAATGGATCGGTCATCCCAATCGTTGCGTCGAGGCGATAATGCTGCCAGCCGGCTGGTTTGTATTTTGCCAAAGACTGCGCCACGACATCCCGCTTGAACGCGAGCTGGGCGGGGTAGGCGAGGTGGGCGAGTTCCAGGCCGCCCACCGTATCGGCGCGGGGATCCAGCGGTGGCACACGGTCCGAGGACGGCTGCTTGATGCGGTGGACCTTGGCTTCCAGGTAGCGGTCATGAACGGCGGTGACTTCGGCGATCACAATTTCTTGTGGCAGTGCGCCGGTGACGAAGGTGATCTTCCGGCGAAAATAACCAATGCCGCGGCCGTTGATATCGAGGCGTTTGATCGTCAGGGGGAAGCGCTGACCAAGCGCAATGGGTTCTGGAGAAGTAGGCATAACGGACTCCTTTCGAAAAACAAAACTAACTGGCGTCTATTATACCGTTGTTCGCCCCCAGCCGGTATAATAAGTAGAATAGGATCTGCCAGGCCACACCATTTGCGACCCGGCACTGGCCAGTGGCGATGCGGTATTTTCCGTCGCCTGGCTTGAACGCAAAAAAGGGAGTCCCAATCGATTATGAAGATCACTTATGATGCCCTCAGTGGCAGTCGCATGACCACGACCATCTGGCACAACAATGAGGTCCATTCACTGCGCTCCGGCGAGACGCTTGAGCTACCAGTCAAGCATGGCGACACGGTTTCATTTCGCGTTGGCAAATTGAACCGGCGGCAGGCAATTCCGTTTCAGGATGTGAACGGCAGCTTTGCGATTCGTGCTAACCGTCAGCTTCAAATGATCTACTTCACAGCGCTTTTGCTCTTGGTGCTCGGCCTGTGGGTGGTCAAGTTGCCATCCAATGAGATCGCAATGGGCATTGTTTTTGCGCTGATCGGCTATGAAGCGGTGAATTATTTCATCGGCTATCGCGCGGTGCCACTGCATCATCAGTAACGGGGCCGCAAGCGGACGACCAACAAAACGGCGGCAGACCATCGCAGTCTGCCGCCGTTTTGCCTTATTCTGATAATAGTTTGAGCCGCTGGTCATGCGCGTCACACAGGGCACTGTAGAGCGAGAAGAAGTCGTTGTCGCCAGCCTCGTTGTGCCAGCCGATCACCTGCGTATTTTTCAGGCGGGCAGGGGTGTAAAAATGCTTCACCACAATATCGGACGTGAGCGTCGTGATCACCACATCGGGCGGCTGTGCGGCGTCAGGCAGCTTGATGGTGACAAAATGGATTCGCTCCAAGAAACTCATCAAGTCCCGTGTCGCAAAGGTTCCAGGCTCGATCAGGACCGTGACCGTCAGCTGGTGGTCCGCATTCAGACCAGGAAAATCAGCCGCAACGATATCACACAGCAGACTCACCATGTCCGCTTGATAGGTAATGAACACACCAGCTGGTTCATCTAACCGCAACATCGTGAAGTATTGATCGACAAGCGTGCGCAATTGACCGCGGGCGTTGCCAGTCATCTGTTCCGGATAAAAATCGAGCCGTTTGCTGAAGCCGCCTTGCAGAACTAAAAACGTGAACGCGCAGCGCAGTAAGTTGGCGCGTAGCACTGTGTGATCACGCGTCGGCGCATCAGGGCGAAACGCAAGCTCATGGGTTTGCAGTGTGTTGATCAAGCCAGCCGCAAAGGCCCCGACTGGATCCGTTTTTTCATCAAACTGGTCGATCATCCAGTTGTCCAGCGCGTCTGGCGTATCTTCAATGGTGAGGAAGTGTAACCGCAAAAAATAATAGGCGGCACATTCTGTGGTCAAGGCCACCGCATTGAGTTCAGGAAAACGCTCGCTGGTGAAAACCATTGGCAGCGGCCGAGCGTCTTTGTCCGCAAACAATTTTGTCAATTTTGCCTTGGGCGGCAGCACATGCCCAAACTGTATCCGCATCCAGCAGATCGCCAGCGTCAACAGAATCTGTTTAGTCGCGGTCCGCGGCGCGGGGAACCATTGCTGGCTGGCGTCTTCACTGATACTCTGATACAGGCCTTGGACCACCTGCAGATTTTGACTGGCAAAGGGCCAGCCTGCCCCGCGGTACGCCAACTGGAAAAACGTCAGCATCGCCAATCTGATCTGCAACTCGTCGCCTTCAAGGGCCCAGGTGCTGGCATTGAGCGACAGCCCGAGCGACTGAAGATAAGTCTTGAAGGGATCGATGCGCCGGCGCAACGTGGAGATACTATAGTCGCGATTCTTGCAGAAGTCGTGGACATTCGGCGTTTGCGTGCGAAAAGCGTAATCATAGAACTGAAAGGCCATGCTGTCCTGAAGCAGCTGAAACCGGTAGCGGTCAACCGTCACGCCGGCGCTGAGCGTGCTGAACTCGGCCGTCGCGTCAGCGGGTTGGCCTGACAGTCGCGCAAGGCCGTTGAGGATGTCCTGGTAAGCATTGTAAGCTTGCGAATAGCTGAGCTGGGTCTCTGCGCTGAGCCGATTGACCGTGAAATTGGTGTCTTCCAGCGCCTTCATCACGCGGAACACACGATAATTGATCATGGCCCGCTTATCAAAAAAATAGGACTCGAACATGGGCTTGACCTCCCGTTATTATCGCTTTCAGTATATCATAGATAGAGTCAGAACAAAGATGGAGGGACTGCAATGGCAGAGATCACTCAGATCAGCGCCCAGAAGCGCAAAGGGCGCTACAATATTTTTCTCGATGGTAAATATGCGTTCCCCGTCAGCGAAACCACTCTGATCAAATTTCGCCTGGCCAAGGGGTTGGTCGTCGATGCCGCTCTTGAAAGTGAGATCAAGGCCGGTGAGGTGGAGGCGATGGCCAACACGATGGCGCTGGATTATCTCAACCGCCAGGCCCGCACCGTCAAAGAGCTGCGGACCCACCTGCGCGACCAGCAGATGCCCGAGGACGTCATCAGCCATGTCGTCGTGCGCCTGACAGATCTGAATTACTTAGACGACGCCCAATACGCCCAGGCGTTTTTGCACGACGCCCTGTTGATCGGCGACAAGGGCAGTCATTCCGTCACCCGCGCCCTGCGCGAAAAAGGGGTGGCGCCGGAGGTCATCGAAGATGCCTTGGCCGATGTGGCGCCGGCTGACTGGCACGGCGCGTTGATGCGCGCCGCCACCAAAGCGGCCAGGCAAAATCAGCGCCGCGCCTTTCGCGAGCAGACCGGACGCATTAAACTCGCTTTGACACAAAAAGGCTTCACGCAGGAACAGGCAGCGGCCGCACTGGCTTCCCTGGATCTGGCCAAGGACGACGACCACGAAGCGGATCTGCTGGCCCGTGAAGCGACCAAACAATGGCGACTCAAACAGCGCTACACCGGCCGTGATCGCACGGAACGCGTCAAACAAGCACTCTTTCGCAAAGGGTTCACAGGCGACGCCATCAACGAGGCGCTGGCCAAACTGGAAAACGGCGAGGAACTGGAGTAAGGGCAGTTGAGTTGTGTCGGAGACTATACGATTTTGGACCTACTGCATCACGACACTTGATTGGCGCTATTTCAAATCAAGTATACGCTCGAGACGTGCATGGTAAGCTATGACGCATACGCCCGTTGCCGTCATCTTCCGAAGTGGCCTGCTTTCTGGTATAATCGATGTGAACTCAGATCAATCAGAAAGCTGGTTACCTATGCAGATCCCCAAAGAGGGCGATTACGTCGCCATTCAAAGTTACAAGCACGATGGGAGCCTGCACCGCACATGGCGGGATACGATGGTCCTTAAGACCAGCGAAGACGCATTGATCGGTTGCAACGATCACACCCTTGTCACCGAGTCGGACGGCCGGCGCTGGCTGACTCGGGAGCCTGCGATCGTTTACTTCCATAAACATTACTGGTTCAACGTGATCGCGATGATTCGCGAGGCGGGCGTGTCGTACTACTGCAATCTCGCCACGCCTTACACGATGGACCAAGAGGCGCTGAAATACATCGATTACGACCTGGACGTCAAGGTCTTTCCAGACGGTGAAAAACGCCTGCTGGATGTCGATGAATATGAGGCGCACCGCCGCAAATGGCAATATCCGGCCACCACAGACCAGATTCTCAAGGCCAATGTGCGGGTGTTAGTCGATTGGATCAATCACGGCAAGGGACCATTTTCCCAGGCCTATATCGACTTGTGGTACAACCGTTATCTGCAGTTATCCCATCGGGTGTAGCTCTTGCTCGGGCGCAGGCTCGAGCTTTTTTCATTAGGAAGGACACAATATGACATCTTTGATCGACCGGCCAGCAACTGTTTTTGCTGGCAAGGTATACATGACAGAATCGATGGATCAACTCGGCACGTTCGACCAAGCTTGGCAAGAGTTCGAAGCGGCTGGCCACTTCGCGGCACTGGATGCACTGACCGACCAACCGAACCGGACGGCGCTGTTGATGTTTTCCCCGTATGGCGCGTTTCAGTACTGGATCGGCAGCTTGCTTCCGGCAGGCACCGCGGCCCCAGCCGGCCTTGAAGCAGTGCAACTGCCAGCCGCCACGGTTGGGGAGGTCAGCGAAAAAGCGGACAGTGTGCTGGCTAATTTTCCCGTCGAGACGATGTTCAGCCGCGGCCTCGAGCGTCTCGAAAAAGCCGGGTTCCCGCTGCCTGAGCATATCGGCCAAACGGACAATCCGTACTACCTTGAAAGTTATCAGCTGACAGAGGGCAAGATCACCGCGGTCAAGCACCTGCTCTTCATTTCAATGGATCAGCTGAAGGGCTACGATGAATGGGATTAGACAAAAAATCTCGCGATCTGCATTTTGCAGCGCGAGATTTTTGTATTCTGGGTGTCCAGCTCCGTGGGATAGTGAAACGGATAACATGCCTAGGCGCTCGGAGTCGCTCATCGCCCAAGTGACTGGGACAAATAGGTGCTTCCACCGTGTGGTCTGGAGCCTGATTCAGAAATTTTTAAATCAAACTCCGTAAACCAAATTTAAATAAGCGGGCGGTGTGGTGTTTTCACTTTCCGTCAACCACCCATTGCGCCGGTAAAATTCGCGTGCATGGTAATTGGCGCTGAGACACTTGAGACGGGCTGGACGTCCTGTATGGGCCAGTGCTGCCGTTAGTAGTTCCGTGCCGATTCCACGACCAAAGAATTGCGGGTCAACGAATAGTAGATGAATGAAGTTGTCGGGTTGGTAAGTGCTGACGAACCCAAGGATGCAGTGGTCGATTGTCGCAACTAGCACTTCCTCGTCGATGGTATCGTGTTGGAAATCGGTGCGCTTGAAGTCTGCCTGCGCCATCCATGTAAACGTCGCTTGACGGCTTGTTAAGTAGATGCGGGCTAGTTCGGGCACATCAGCCTCAGTCATTGATCTGATCTCCATCGGCTCATTCCTCCCTGCGCTTTTGGGCGAGCTTCGCGTCAATCAGCGCTTTTGAATCATCAGTACTGGTCGGGAAAAGTAGATCACCACGATTGAGATGGCAGTCGGCATTGCGAAAAACAACTGCTGACTGTTGGTTGCGCAGATCTGCCAATCGCCACTCGTTGATTGGCGATGACGTTGATTCCCCGTCACAAGAGAATGTAGTCCATCATGACCGCCGTTAGTCTGGCCACCCCAATCTTACCAGAGCCGATCAGGACTACCAATCTTCTGCAAAGTAGACGAATTCACTGTAATCCCAATCCGTACAAATAAGTCTCTAAAATTTACATCACGACAGGGGCGCTCAGGTCAGCGCCTAGAGGTTCCGCATTTTTTTCATCGTCGGCACGAGTGACATGGCATCAAGATCCATGTAGGCGCCGATGCACAGCGAAACGACCATCACGGCCAGCACCCAGCCAAACGGGGTGCCGATGATGAAGGCATGTGCTTCAGGCGTCGGGAAAAGGACGCGGACCAGGTCGATAGCGGCAAAGGCCACTGTGAGATCCAGCAGGTAATTCAAGATGATCTTCCACAGCTTGGCTTCCTGCAACATGAAAAAGCGCACCGCCAAGTGGATGAATTGAATGGTCGTGTATTTGCCGAGGATGCGCAACGGGCGCTCCAGCGGAATCTTGGCAAAATAGATGATGGTCGCGCCGACGATCGCGCCGACCGCTGTCCGCCAGATGCTGTCGGCATGCAGCACCAATGCATTGTAGGCGATGCCGATCATCAGCTGCGCGCACAGATAGGGAATGCCAAAGAAAAAAGTGAAGATCAATGTGGCCTTGCCATTGCCCATGGCGCACCTCCTAATTGTATTGCGTTCATTATAGCATGTTCGCGGCCAGCGAGGCAGGCGCTCAAACGGAAACGCTGGGGTGCTGGCGCCGCGATCAATCGGTCAGATTCATCGCCATTTCGCGGTGCCGAATGCCAGCATCCAAGAACTCAGGTGTTTCCGTCAGCTGAAACCCCAGCGCCTTGTAAAAACCGACGGCGGTCAGCTGGGCGCCGAGCCGCAATTCAGCCGCGTCATGAGCCTGGGCATAGTCGATGATCGCGCCAAGTAATTGTGCGCCGATTCCATGATGGCGATAGGCTTTGAGCACCGCCACGCGCTGCACGTGATAGCCATAGTCTTCTTTGAGCAAGCGTGCGGTGCCCAAGGCGAGCCCTTGGTCATACGCCACAAAGTAGACGGCGCGGGCTTCCTCGCTATCAACTTCAAGGTCGGCCGGGACGTTTTGTTCCTCGACAAAGACGGTGGTACGAATCGCAAGGGCGTCTTGGTAGGTGGTACTGGTTAGATCTTTTGTCACTTCAATGGTCATAGTGGTCACAGCTTTCACGTTTCGGTCTTATTTCTGTTATTATAGCACTGAGTTGACATGGCGGGACCACGGCTAATAATGGCTGTCGATCGGGACAGGCAGCCGACTCTCACCCGCCAAGGAGGACGCGTTATGTTTGAAAAATTGCGCCGATCAAAACTGCTCTTTTGGTCACTTGAAGCCCTTATTCTGGTCTTCTTGGTGATTGGGCTCACGAATCTGTCGTTTTTGTTCGCACCGATTGCGACGTTTTTTTCAACGCTGATGGTGCCGCTTTTGACCGCGGGCTTCATGTACTATCTGTTCAATCCGTTGATCACCTTGCTGGAAAAACTGCACATTCGCCGAGGCTGGGGCATCCTCCTTGTTTTCGCGGTGGTGGTGGCACTGGCGGTCTTCACAATCGCGGCCATCATTCCCAATCTGATCACCCAGATCACGCAGCTGGTCGCGGGCCTGCCGGATTTTGTGAAAATGGTTCGTAAAGAGTTGACCCAGCTGTCTCATTATAAATGGTATCAGCAATTCGGCATCGCCAGCATGGTCGCCAACATCAAAGTTGATCCGGCGAAGATCCTGACCAGCTTGCTCGGCAATTTTTCCAGCGGCCTGCCCAGTGTGGTCGGCTCCGTTGTTGGTGTGGTGATCACGTTGATCACGATTCCGGTACTCTTGTTTTACATGCTGAAGGATGGCGACCGGTTCGTCCCCGCGGTGCAAAAATTGTTGCCAGCGCGCTACGGGGATGAGATCGCCGGCGTTTTTCACCGGATGAATGCCACGCTATCGCATTACATCGCGGGTCAGGCCATTGAGTGTTTGTTCGTTGGGACATTCACATTTATCGGGTATCTGATCATCGGGATGCCATACGCGTTTTTGCTGGGATTTTTTGCCGGCATCGTGACGTTGATTCCGTATATTGGCCCGTATATTGGCATTGCGCCGGCGCTGTTGGTGGCTGTGACCCGCAGCTGGACGGAGGTCGCGTTGACGATTGTCGTGGTGATCATCGTGCAGCAGGTCGACGGCAACGTGATCTATCCAAACGTGATCGGGCGGTCGCTGGACATCCATCCGATGACGATCATCATCTTGTTGCTGGTGGCAGGCAACTTATGGGGCTTGCTTGGAACAATCTTAGTGGTGCCTGCCTATGCCGTGATCAAAACAGTCGTGACCTATGCGCTTGAGCTTTACCATTTTCACCAGGAACAAAAGCGCACGGCGGCCTTGACCGGCACCCTACCGAAGTCAAAGCCAAAAGCGTGAAGCAGCGTGGTATACTGGACAAATATAAGGGTGCGTAGCCGAGTGTTTAGGTCTGAGCAGCTAGGCTAGCCTGGCGCTTGGGGCGCACTTCGCCCCGAGTGACGGGCGTACCTAGATGTCCCGGACATGCGGGCCGAAGCCCAACTAAAAAGGGGTCGTAGGCTCGCGGGATGGCCGGGCAATAAAAGGTAATGACAAAATGGGGGGAACCCCAATTTTGAAAGGTGTGGATGGTGATGGCAGAAGGCGCCAGTGGTGCGATATGGCCCCAGCTGATCTTGATCGTGGTGTTGACGTTGATCAACGCCTGCTTTGCGGCAGCGGAGATCGCGGTGGTGTCGTTGTCGAAAGACAAAATGGCGGCGCAGGCCAAGGCCGGCCATAAAAAGGCGGGGAAGCTCACCGCGATCATGGCGAACTCGACCAACTTTTTGGCCACGATTCAGGTTGGCATCACGTTTGCTGGCTTCTTCGCATCGGCCAGCGCGGCCACGACATTGGCGGGTTATGTGGAGCCGTTGTTCGGCAACTTGAGCTGGGCGCATGAGGCCGCGGTGCTCTTGGTGACGATCATCCTGTCCTATCTTTCATTGGTGTTTGGGGAGTTGTACCCCAAACAGGTCGCCCTTCAGATGAAGGAAAAAGTCGCCAAGGCGGCGGTTACGCCGATCAGCTGGCTTTCTGTTTTGATGCGGCCGTTCGTGTGGTTGCTGTCGGCGTCGACAAACCTATTGATGAGGCTGACCCCGATCGATTTTTCCAAAAAACAAGATCAGGTCACCCGCGATGAAATGGTGTCGATGATCGAGCAGGGCCGCCAAAGTGGGGCGCTGGAGGACGACGAGTACGAAATGTTCGAAGGTGTCATCTCGCTGACCAGCAAAATGGCACGCGAGGTGATGGTGCCGCGAATCGATGCCTTCATGGTCGATGCGGATGCGCCTGACGCGACAGCGATCGACGCGATTCTGGACAACATTTACTCGCGAATCCCGGTGTATCAAGGCGACAAGGATAATGTCATCGGCATCGTCCATATCAAAAATCTGCTCAAAGAGGCGCGCCGCGTGGGGTTTGACCAGGTGCGGCTCGAGGATGTGATGACCGACCCATTGTTTGTCCCCGAAACGTTGACGGTGGATGATCTGTTAACTGAGATGCGCATCCGCCAGCAACAAATGGCAATCTTGCTCGATGAATACGGCGGCGTGGTCGGCGTCGTCACGATCGAGGACCTGATCGAGGAGATCGTTGGCGATATCGATGATGAAAGCGACCAGGCCACTGTGATGGTCACCAAGCTCGACGCCGATGATTACCTCGTGGCCGGCAAGATGCCGATCAGCGAGTTCAATGCGTATTTTCACATGACGCTGGAAGCCGATGATGTCGACACGCTGGCGGGGTATGTGATCACCCAATTAGGCAAAATTCCGACGAACCGCCAGCAGGAATCGCTGCCGTTGTCAGGCGGCAGCACATTGACGACGGGCAAAATGGACGGCTCACAGATGATCAATGTGCATGTGCACCTCGGTAAGCCGGCGTCTGCTGAGCCGACAAGCGAATCCTAATGATCGATTGAAGTCGCGTCGGTTCTTCCTTATAATGGAACAAGACTTGGTCTCGGAGTGTCCGGGACTTTTTTGATGAAAAGAAGGGTTTCGGATGTAAGTCGCAGCGCTGTCCGTCACGACCGCTTTTGAAAGGATCTTTTATGAATAAACAAGAATTACAAGCCGCGGTAGACAAGCGCCGCACCTTTGCCATTATTTCTCACCCGGATGCCGGGAAAACGACGATCACGGAGCAACTCTTGCTGTTTGGGGGCGTCATTCGCGAAGCCGGGACTGTGAAGGCAAAAAAGTCAGGCCATTTTGCGAAATCTGACTGGATGGCAATCGAGCAGCAGCGTGGCATTTCCGTGACGAGTTCGGTGATGCAGTTCGATTATCAAGGCAAGCGCATCAATATTTTGGACACGCCAGGGCATGAGGATTTTTCCGAAGATACCTACCGAACCTTGATGGCGGTGGACGCTGCTGTGATGGTCATCGACTCCGCCAAGGGGATCGAGGCTCAGACCAAGAAACTGTTCAAAGTCGTGAAGCAGCGCGGCATTCCGATCTTCACCTTCATGAACAAGCTGGATCGCGATGGCCGCGAGCCGCTGGATCTGATCGCCGAGCTGGAGGAATTGCTCGGCATCGAAGGCTACGCGATGAACTGGCCGATGGGGATGGGCAAGGGGCTTTTGGGCCTGTATGATCGGCGCGCCAAGCAGGTCGAGTTGTACCGGGAAAACGAAGCCGGTGAGCGCTTTTTGCCGCTGGATGCAGACGGTAAGCTGGATCCAAGCGAACCAATTAGCCAGGAAAGCATTTACCGCGACACCTTGGATGACATCGCGCTGTTGAACGATGCCGGCAACCAGTTTGATCTGAAAAAAGTGATGCAGGGCGATCAGACGCCGGTGTTCTTCGGCTCAGCCCTGACCAACTTCGGCGTTGAGACGTTCCTCAAGAATTTTGTGGCTATGGCCCCAGCGCCAAGCGAGCATGTGCTTGAGGATGGCCGCAAGCTCAGTCCGGTCGATCCAAATTTTTCCGGCTTTGTCTTTAAGATTCAGGCCAACATGAATCCCAATCACCGTGACCGCATTGCGTTTGTGCGAATCGGCGCTGGTGAGTTTGAACGCGGGATGGATGTGACTCTGACGCGCACCGGCAAAGTGATGCGGTTGAACAACTCGACGGAGTTCATGGCCAATTCGCGGGAGACGGTCGAAAGTGCCGTGGCCGGCGATATTGTCGGGCTGTATGACACGGGCAATTTTCAGATCGGCGACAGTATTTTCGCTGGTAAGGAACCGGTGGAATACGCGAAACTCCCGCAGTTTACGCCTGAGCTGTTCATGCGCGTCACGGCCAAAAACGTGATGAAGCAAAAGAGTTTCCACAAGGGCATGCAGCAGCTGGTCCAAGAAGGCGCCATTCAGCTGTATCGCACGTACAGCACCGATGATTACATTCTCGGCGCGGTCGGGCAGCTGCAGTTCGAAGTCTTTAAGTTCCGGATGCAAAACGAGTATAATTCGGAAGTTGTGATGACGCCGATCGGCAGCCGCATCGCGCGCTGGATCGACGAGACGCAGCTCGATGAAAAAATGAGCAGTTCGCGTAATCTTTTGGTGAAGGACTTGGCGGGCGCGCCACTGTTCTTGTTTGAAAATCAGTACGCGATGCGCTGGTTCCAAGATAAGTATCCAGACGTTCGGTTGACGGCTAAGCTTTAGTCGAGAAGGGAGCACCTCATGGCATTGCATGAATTTGGCAAAGACGATGTGAAGCACCAGACCCCAGCAGCGCACGATGGCGTTGATATTTCTGCGAATGTGGAAGGCATCACCAATGATGACCTGTTGGCAAAATGGCGGACCTACTCGCTGGAACAAAGCGACACCGCGATGAGTGAATTCTTGGAAGAGCTCATCGAAAACAGTCGCCTGATCGTGATTGCGTTGTCCGACGCCCCAATCAAAGCGGATGCGGAGGGCCACATTCAGGTGGATGAAGACACCGAGATTCAATTCCCGGTCATGACCACCACCGATGGCAAGTCCTTCCAGCCATTTTTCACTGACTGGCTGGCGGTCAACGATTTGTATGATTCTTGGAACAATGCGGGGCTTGGTGCAAACGTTGAGCGTGCGCATGGGCTGGCTGTGCGATTCAAGGATATGGTCACGATGATCGAGCAAAACGAGGATCTCGCCGGCGCCGTGATCAATCCGTTCAGTGACAATATCACGCTGGAACGCGACGCAATGGCGGACCTGGCGAAACAGGCGGCCCATCGCCACAGCGCCACCGACGAGGACATGGCGATCGAAGTCAGCGAGGCCCAAGATGTGCCGGCAGGGTTCTGGGAGGCCATCGAACCAGCCTTGGCGCAGCAGCCTGCTGTCAAGCGCGGCTGGCTTTTGATGATGCGGTATCAGGACATGGCGAATTATTTTATCGTCTTGGATCTTGAGCCGATCGACGAAACGGTTCGCGGTAAATTTTTCCAGCAGCTGGCGGACCTGGGGCATGCCCATCTCGATGAAGCTGAAAATGGCTTGAACATCGCGGCCATGGATCATGATCTGGCCGGCGTGGTGGAACAGATCACGCCGAAATATACACGCGGGTAAACCGCAACAAAATAGCGCGACCTTTTTTCCAAGACAGGAAAAGGGGTCGCGCTTTTTTGAACTCAATTGTGCCATTCAACGTAATTGGCAAGGACTTGGCCGTGGTCGGTCTCCAGCCATTCACTATGGTCGGCCAAGACGGTCTTGGCGCTGATCTGGACCGCGGTGCCACTTGCCAGTCGCGCGATTGGCTGGCCGTATGGGGCATCCCATGTCGTGACCCCAGTTGCGCCTGCGGAAATGCGAGCTTGCTGATTCATAGTAATTGTCGTGCCGTCAAAATGAACCGTTGGCAAGGCTAGCTGCATCGGGCCGGGTAAAAATGGCAGGTCGGTCTGTGGCGTCGTGTCGCTGGACGTGATCCATAGCTCGCCGCCCAGATTGAGCCAGACCGTTTGATTCGGCTCGCGCACCATGGTGTAAACACGCCACGCGGTTCCTGCAGGCAGATAGGCACCATGCGTCGCGGTGTCCTCTGGTGCCAAAAACGCTGTCTTGCCAGAGTTCAAGGTGATGTAGGCTTGGTCGGGCGCTTGCCCATTTTCCAGCTGGGCCACATTGTACGTGAAATGCAGGGTCTGCGTATGCGTGGTGAACGTCCCATTTTGGCGCGCCGGCCCCATCAGCTGATCGGCCATTTCGGGTAGCGCCTCGGCGGTGAATTGGGTGTTGACGGGGCCGCGCAAGATCTCTGGTAGGCTGAGCAGGCGCCCAGCCGTGGTGCGGTGATAGACCAGGACAGGGCCAGCCAAGCGCGGCTCGTAATAATAGGTGATCGTGGTGTTTGTCGCTGGAAAAGTCGCGGTGAACCCCGTGACGGAGACCAGGACATAGCCCGGCAGGACGGTCCACGGCAGGGTCAAGGGCGCACCAGTATTGCCGGTGAGCGTGACCGTTTTTTTCAAGGCCTGGCTTGAGCGGCTGAGAAAATAGTTCAGCGTCACATGGACCAGTGGCGCAGCTGGCCCATATTGAACGGGGGCGTTTACGGTGGCGGTTGGTTGCGACGCCGGCGTCGGGGCTGGTTGTGGTCGGGTGGCGGCTGGCACAGTGGCTGGACGTTCGGGCCGAGGACGACGTGGCGGCCGGCGCTTGGTCAGCCAATTCTTGATGCGACTGATAACACTCATGGTGACTCCTTTGTCAGAAAACCGAAAAAAAAGCCGGCGCTGCCGGCTTTTTACTACTCCGCTTGCTGGGTCTCGACCCGGGCGGGAAGGGATACCTCGGCGAGGCGGTCGCCTCTGATCACCTGCACGTCTTTGAATTTGACGCTGCATAGCTTTTCTAAAGCAAAGGCGATCTCGGTATCTTTGATATTGCGCGTCTCACTTGTGAACAAGAGCTCTGTGTGAGTCGGTGCTTTGGTATAGATGACGGTGGTGCTGCCAAGCGAATAGATCTTGATGAATTTGGTATCTGTATTGGCCAGCTGCTGGGCGACCAAGTTGGGATAACTGTTCGTAACATCGATCAGACGCATCTGCTCACCCCCTATGTGGGCTAGTCTTGACGTTTGTAGCACCCGCGCTACAAAGCCAGTATTTATTTCCACTCATATTGTAGCACAGCCGCGCAAATGCCATGTGCGAAATGCTTAAAAAATCCTCACGCAAAACAGTTTTTCAACGGTTCTTGTTGACTGTTGGAAAGTGGCTTCACGATGTTTGAAAAAAACAGGGGCAAAGCCGTTAAGCCTTGCTCCTGTTCGTAACCATTGCTCACTTGTTCGCCTGATCGCTTTTGACCTGGGCCGGTGCGGCATCGGAAATGGCAATGTCGCCGTTTGCGATGCGGGCCTCCAGGGACTTGGCAGTCGGGTGATCCAGGTAAAAGTCGGCGACGCGGTCTTCGATCTGCTCCTGAATGACCCGGCGCAATGGCCGTGCCCCCATGGCGGGATCGTAGCCCAGCTCGACGAGTTTTTCCTTGACGGGTTCAGTGACCTTGATCGATAGGCCCTGGTTCTTGATGTTGTTATTGGTATCGGCGATCATCAGGCCGACGATCTGCATCAAGCTCTCCTTGGTCAGCGTCTTGAATTCGATAATGTCATCAAAACGGTTGAGAAATTCTGGCTTGAAGTAGTTGCCCAGCTGATTCATCACGCTCTTCGTCGTGCCGTTCAGCGATGCGCCGAAGCCCACGTTGGCCTCTGCATCGGTGGAGCCGGCGTTTGACGTCATGATGATGATCGTGTCTTTGAACGAAACGGTGCGACCCTGGCTGTCGGTCAGGCGGCCGTCATCCAAGATCTGAAGGAACATGTTCATCACATCCGGATGCGCCTTTTCAATTTCATCCAACAAGATCAGGCTGTACGGATTGCGCCGCACCTGTTCGGTAAGTTGGCCGGCTTCTTCATATCCGACATAACCTGGCGGCGACCCGATGAGTTTGGACACGCTGAATTTTTCCATGTACTCCGACATGTCGAAGCGAATCATCGAATCGGTCGAGCCAAATAGCTCTTTGGCCAGCTGCTTGGCGAGTTCGGTCTTGCCGACACCGGTTGGGCCGACAAAGAGGAAGGAGCCGATTGGACGGCCGGTCTTGTTGAAGCCGATGCGGTTGCGGCGAATGGCGCGGGCGACTTTATCGACCGCCTCATTTTGGCCGATCACATGGGCTTCAAGATCAGGCGCCAGGTTTTGCAACTGTTGCTGTTCTTGTTGCTTTAATTCGCCGACAGGAATGTGCGTCTTTTCTTCGACGATCTGTTCCATGTCTTTGTCGGTGACGGTAGGGGTCTCATCTTGGCTGGAAAGGGCCTGCTTTTTCTGCATGGCATCGAGCTTTGTCACTTGATCCCGGTAGAAGGCGGCTTTTTCATAGTCTTCCTGTTTGAGCGCGGCCTGTTTTTGCTTTTCGGCATCGGCGATCTTGTCCTTGATCGTCTGCGGGTCGGCGACATCGATGGTCAAATTCTTGCGGGAGCCGGACTCATCGAGCAAGTCGATGGCCTTGTCAGGCAAGAAGCGGTCCTGAATGTACCGTGCGGACAGCGAAACGGCTGCGTTGATCGCTTCTGGCGAATACTTGACGTGATGGAACGCCTCATAGCGCGGCTGAATTCCCTTGAGAATCTCGATGGTCTCTTCCTGCGACGGTTCATCCACGGTGACGGGTTGGAGCCGGCGGGCAAGGGCGGAATCTTTTTCAATCTCGCGGTACTCGTTGTTGGTGGTTGCGCCCACCAGCTGCATCTCTCCACGCGCCAAGGCCGGCTTGAAGACGTTGCCGGCGTCCATGCCGCCACGGGCATCACCGGCGCCGACGATCTCATGGATCTCATCGATGAACAGAATCACAGTGGAATCCTGTTTCAACTCATCGAGCAGCTGCTGGAGCCGCTGCTCAAACTGCCCACGAATACCGGTGCCTTGCACCAGCGAAACAACATCGAGTTGAACGACGCGGCGATCCTGCAATTTGGCAGGGACTTCGCCATTTGCGATTTTCAGGGCTAAGCCTTCGACGACCGCAGTCTTCCCGACACCTGCTTCGCCAATCAAAACAGGATTGTTCTTGGTCCGGCGATTTAAGATCTCGATCACGCGGGCGATCTCCTTGTCGCGGCCAATCACAGGATCGATCTCGCCGCGCCGCGCCTTAGCGGTCAGATCCACGCCAAATTGGCCTAAGACACTTTGATCATTGCCTTGGGGGCCACGTGGGTCGCGCGGCCCGCCTCCGCGGCCTGATTGGGTCGGCGGGGTCTGGTCTTGTGGGGCTTGACCTTGGCCCTGGCTCATTGCGCGGAAAATGTCGTCCAGGCTGTTGAAGCCGAACGGATCATTTGTTGCATTTGTTGGGCTCATTTTTCCACCTACTTGTGCTTTCAGTTGCTGATAGCAGTTCTGGCAAAGATCGATCTCTTTGCGCTGACCGTTAACACTTGTATATAAATGAATCGTGGCTGGGTTTTGATGACAATTCTCACACAGCATCATGTCACGACCTTCCATTAATAAGACGTAAATGGTCGCAAAAAGTCGTCTGACCTTTTTTGACCTTGACCCTAGTATACACCGGCGAAAGCAAAAATCAAGCACTCGAGACCGACGAGTGCTAAAAAAGACTGCAACCGCTCCCATCGTGATATTCTGGGAGTTTTGACCAAAGACGACTGTTTGCTTGTCTGGTTGTTTGGACAATGCTATCGTATTCCTGTAGAGAGGAAGGGGGCAAGCAAATGGCACCGGATTACACATCGCTGATGGACGACCTGCGCGCAGGAAAACTCGAAGTGCTCGAGATCGACCCGGAACACTTCAACGATTTTCGGCAAGCATGGACGAATTATCCGGCGCGCAAAGAGATCGTCGGAGACGCCCAGCGTGGCGGCAAGATCAACTACCATTTTCGCTCGTCAAATGCGGATTAATAGTGCGTAGCCACTTGTCCAGATGGCCAAATAATGGTAAGGTTTACAAGAAATAGAATCGAAAATTCTATTCGGCAAATGAATTCTTTTAGGCGAAGGAGCAGATTAGTCATGGAAAAACGTGAATTTAACATCATTGCAGAAACAGGGATCCATGCACGTCCGGCCACTCTTTTGGTGCAGGCGGCAAGCAAGTTCAACTCCGATATCAACCTTGAATACAAGGGCAAGAGCGTCAACCTGAAGTCCATCATGGGTGTGATGAGTCTTGGCGTCGGCCAGGGTGCTGATGTTTCCATCTCCGCTGAAGGCGCAGACGAAGCAGACGCGATCGCCGCGATCGAAGACACCATGAAGAAGGAAGGCTTGTCTGACTAATGACAAAGTCACTGAAAGGGATCGCCGCTAGTGATGGCATCGCAACCGCGAAGGCTTATCTTTTAGTGCAACCCGATTTGTCATTTTCTCAGACTTCGATCCAGGATCCGGAAAAAGAAATCGACCGTTTGCACAAGGCGCTTTCGCAAAGCAACGATGAATTACAGATCATCCGCGACAAGGCCGCTAAGTCATTAGGGGAAGAAGAGGCGCAAGTCTTTGACGCCCACATGATGATCTTGGCCGACCCAGAATTTGCTGGCGCCATCGAAAATAAGATCAAAGATGACAAGATCAACGCGGAAGGCGCTTTGAAGTCCGTGTCTGACATGTTCATCGCGACCTTTGAAGCGATGACCGACAACGCCTACATGCAAGAGCGTGCCGCTGATGTTCGTGATGTCACGAAACGCATCTTGGCACACCTGCTGGGCCGAGTTTTACCAAACCCTGCACTGATCGACGAAGAAGTCATTTTGGTCGCACATGACCTGACGCCTTCTGACACTGCGCAGCTCGACAAGAACTTCGTCAAGGCGTTCGTCACGGATATCGGTGGCCGGACCGCACATTCTGCGATCATGGCGCGCTCACTTGAGATTCCAGCGATCGTCGGGACGGATTCTATTACCACCAGCGTTAAGGCTGGTGAGATGGTGACAGTCAACGGTTTGACCGGTGAAGTCACAATCGACCCATCCGAGGCGCAAATCGCTCAAGCCCAGGCAGATGCAGACGCATTTGCCAAGCAAAAGGCGGAGTGGCAATTACTCAAGACGGCGGCATCCGTGACTGCGGATGGCAAACATTTTGACGTTGCCGCAAATATTGGGACGCCAAAGGACCTTGATGGCGTTCTCGCCAACGGGGCTGAGGGAATCGGCCTTTACCGGACCGAGTTCCTGTACATGGATTCTGCAGAACTGCCGACCGAAGATGATCAGTTCGAAGCCTACAAAAAGGTTCTCGAAACGATGAATCCAAAGCCGGTCGTTGTCCGGACCATGGATATTGGTGGGGATAAGCATCTGCCATACCTGCCACTGCCGGATGAGCAAAATCCATTCCTTGGATACCGTGCGATCCGGATCTCGCTTGACCGTCAGGATATTTTCCGCACCCAGCTGCGTGCCTTGCTTCGTGCAAGTGCATACGGCAATCTGCGGATCATGTTCCCCATGATCGCGACGATTCAGGAGTTTGAAGCTGCCAAGAAAGTCTTCCTCGAAGAGAAGGACAACTTGGTCAAGGCCGGAGTCAAAGTCTCCGACAGCATTCAACTCGGGATCATGATCGAGATTCCAGCCGCCGCTGTCTTGGCCGACCAGTTCGCCAAGCACGTCGACTTCTTCTCGATCGGCACCAATGACCTGATTCAATACACGATGGCTGCCGACCGTGGCAACGACCGCGTCTCGTATCTCTACCAGCCATACAACCCGTCCATCTTGCGCTTGATCAAGCATGTCATTGATTCCGCGCATAAGGAAGGTAAGTGGGCCGGCATGTGTGGCGAAGCGGCGGGCGACCCGATCATGGTGCCACTGCTGCTGGGTCTGGGGCTTGATGAATATTCGATGTCTGCGACCTCCGTTTTGCGGGTCCGCAGTCTGATGAAAAAGTTGTCGACTGCCGACATGGCCGAAATGGCTGAAAAGGCGCTCAACGACTCCATCTCAAATGATGAGAACAAGGCGCTTGTTGAAAAATACACTGCAGCCAAGTGATCATAACTTGAAGGCGTCGCTCTCTTCGGAGGGTGGCGCTTTTGTTTTGCAAATTTCCCAGACTCGGGCTTCGCTGAGACCGCATCTTGGTGCAGGGCAGTCAATGCTGAAGCGCATTTGATTCCGATGGCCGGCACTGTGGACCCTCGTCAAGTCCACGTGAAAGCGGTACACTGGTTAGGTAATCATTCTAAGGGGGAAACAATTATGGCATTAGCAGTGATCGATGTCGGTGGTACGACGATCAAGTTAGCGGTCTGGGACGACAATGAACTGAAGGCGGCCCACGCGATCGCCACACCGAAGACGCTGACCGGGTTTTATGATGATCTGACGACCGAGGTCAAGAAGTTTCAGCAGGCCTACGCCATCACCGGTGTGGCCATGTCCACGCCAGGCGCAGTCAATCAGGAGACCGGGGTCATCGAAGGCGCCAGTGCCTTGCCTTACATTCACAATTTTCCGATTCAACCGGAGCTGGCTGCGCATTTCGGCCTGCCAGTGACGTTTGAAAATGACGCGAACTGTGCCGCACTGGCAGAAGTTGCCAGCGGTGCAGCGGCTGGTAAGAAGCGCGTGGTGGTGTTGGTGCTGGGCACTGGGGTCGGCGGTGCGATCATCGCGGATGGTAAGATCGAACATGGTGCCCATCTGCTTGGTGGCGAGTTCGGGTTCATGGTCCAGGGCGACAACACCGTCAGCGGGCTTGGCACCGCCGTGAATGCGGCCAATCGTTACAATGCGGCGACCGGCGAAACTAAATCGGGGAAAGAGGTCTTTGATCTGGCCGACGCCGGCGATCCGCAGGCAATCAAGGAAGTCGAGACCATGTACCATGCACTGGCAGTGACGATCTTCAATCTGCAGTACAGCTATGATCCGGAGCAATTTTTGCTAGGCGGTGGCGTGTCGCGTAATCCGCGCCTGCTTCCTGGCGTGGAAGCCGCCCTTGATGCGATCATGAAGCAGGTCGAGATTGCGACTGTTCGTCCGGAAGTCGCGATCTGCAAATACAAAGATGAAGCCAACCTGATCGGCGCAGTCGCGAATTTTGAGCAACATCTGGATTAAGCAGCGCGGATAGACTAGGAAAACAGAAAGCTGAGACGAATAAAATGGGAAATTTGTCAAATGGTGTTGGTTTTATGTTTTAAGCTTTTATGGGTCTCCTCTTT
Source organism: Lacticaseibacillus yichunensis (assembly GCF_003946405.1). Taxonomy (GTDB): domain Bacteria; phylum Bacillota; class Bacilli; order Lactobacillales; family Lactobacillaceae; genus Lacticaseibacillus; species Lacticaseibacillus yichunensis. Next base: position 22,193 of record NZ_RHOG01000040.1, read on the forward strand.
TGAGGGGGCTTTTTGTTATC
>NZ_RHOG01000041.1 GCF_003946405.1 Lacticaseibacillus yichunensis
CTTGGGGCATGCTCATCCGGACGTCGGTAAGGAGCCACCTTCCTTCCCCTTACATAATAGTAAGCGAGTGGGCGCCGGAAAATGTGATCGAGATTTCGAGATAATTTTTTTGGCACAGGCTAGAAACATTGACAAGACAACAATCTCGAGCAAAAAAAATATTTTTTCGGCTCGTTCAATCTTTTCGCTGAAACAGATCAACTTTAAGGTGGCAAATGGGGGACTGACCGAGAGATGTTGAATCCAAAGAATTGAGACTATTTTCAAATAATATTCGAATCGAGCAATCATCTCGTGCCGTTGGGTTGTGCCACCTTTGGGAACGTTCTTTGTGCCGATTCCAGCACCGCATGACCAAAAATAGCGGCACAAATGGCAATCGATGGGGCGCAGCCGAAAACTTTTGTGATGGCGTCACACATTGGCTTCACTGGATTTTAGGGCCATCAAACCGGCAAAAGCGGGCGGCGAAAAATAATTTTGGCCAAGAAAAAGAGGCCCTTTTGCATGAGGGCCTCCCTGTGCTTATTTTCAGTGCAACGAGTTACTTAGCGCCGGTCTCGAATTCGTCGATGCCCATGTGCTCCAGAATCAGTGTCGCCGTTTCCTCGATCGAGCGCTGCGCGGTGTTGATCACCATGCAGCCGAGCTTCTGATACAGGCGGTCGGCAAAGGCAAGCTCCTCGCTGACTTGGTCACGGGCGGAATAGGCGGTGTCCGGATTGAGGCCATACGCGATCATGCGGTGGCGGCGAAATTCCATGAGGACCGACGCATCGGTGGTCAGCCCAACGATCTTGTGTGGGTCGACTTTGTAGATCTCATCTGGAATGTGTGCGTTTGGCACAAGCGGTAAGTTAGCCACTTTCAGGTTCCGGTTGGCCAAAAACAGCGAGAGGGGCGTCTTGCTTGTCCGCGACACGCCAAGCAGGACGATGTCGGCTTCCAAAAAGCCCTTCGGATCCTTGCCATCGTCATAAAGCACGGCGAATTCCATGGCCGAGATGCGATCAAAATATTTTTCATTCAGGTCGTGCACGGCGCCGGCCACGCCGCTTGGTCCCTCGCCGGTGAGGGCAGTGACCGCATCTAGCATTGGGGTCATCACGTCGATCAACGGCACGTCTTGTTGTTTGGCGTAACCGCGGGCGAGCTTGCTGAGGCCAGGGGTGACCAGGGTCGCGATCACGATGCCGCGGTCGGCTTTGGCCTGCTCGATGGTCTGCATCAATTTTTCCTCGTCGTGGCAAAACGGGAAGCGGATGTAATGCGCCGTGCGATCGCCGTATTGGGCTGCCACAGCCTGGGCGAGTTTCAGACCGGTCTCGCCGATTGAATCGGAGATGATGTAAAGGTTTAGTTCTTCTGCCATCTCGTGCCTCCAAGTGTTAAGATACCGTTATCATACCATATTGTGCGCGCTGACCACGTGTAAAAAAAGGGTGTGAAGCCGAGCGCTCAGGGGAAGGCAGGTCGTTCGGCCTGGGCGGTTGATGGCGCACTTGGCCATCGGGCGACTAGGCCGACTACATGACCTACCCCCGCTCGGCGGAACTCGACTGGAATCGTGCATTCGCTCACAAAAAAACAACAATGCAATATTGACGCGGTTTTCCTGTTCATATATAATAGTCAAGAACTGTTGGCTTTACGATATCTGTCAGTGGTTACACAAGTGTCGGAGGGAGGGATATCATATGGCAAAGACGGTCGTTAAGAAAAACGAATCTCTCGATGATGCTCTTCGGCGCTTCAAGCGCACCGTATCCAAGTCAGGTACCTTAGCCGAATACCGGAAGCGGGAATTCTACGAGAAGCCTAGTGTGAAGCGGAAGCTCAAGTCTGAAGCTGCACGCAAGCGCAAAAAGTTCTAATAACCACAAAACGCGGGCCTCTGGGTGCGCGTTTTTTTGCGACAAAAACAGGAGTGGGACCGCCCACCCAAGGAGGAATTATGGCATTAGTTGATCAATTGAATGAGCAGATGAAAACGGCCATGAAGGCGCGCGACAAGGAGACGCTGAGCACGGTTCGGATGCTCAAGGCCGCCGTGCAAAACAAACAGATCGAACTCGGCCACGACCTCACCGAAGACGACGAGAAGGCCCTGCTTTCCACTGAGCTGAAGCAGCGCAAAGAATCCCTTGTCGAATTCCAAAACGCCAATCGTGAGGACCTGGTCAAGCCGCTGGAAAACGAGATCAAGATCGTTGAAAGCTACCTGCCAGCCCAACTGGACGAAGCGGCTGTCACGGCGCTGGTCGAGGAGACGATTCAAGAGGTCGGGGCCACCGGTAAAAGCGATTTTGGCAAGGTGATGAAGACCCTGATGCCAAAGGTCAAAGGCCAAGCAGACGGCGGGCTTGTTAACCGCATCGTGAAAGAAAAGTTGGCTTAATGGCCAAAGCGTGCGTGGCGGTCAGGTCTGAGCTGTGCAGTATTGCACAGCTCGGTTGCCTCGTGACCGTGCCATTGCCTTTCCAAATGTCTTTCTTTTTCACATTCAAAAAGAGTCGGCCCCGGCCGGCTTTTTTCGTCCCGCGCCAGCGAAACGCCAAGATCGACCCACTGCGGCAAGCCGCGCCCCGCGATGCGCGCGGTTATGGTAAAATGACGATAAATGAAACTGAGGAGGCCAGCGTTATTGGCAGAAGAATCCAGTGAAAAAATTTTCCTCCTCGCTGACGCGGATCAAGCGATCAGCCTGGCGGGAATCAATGACCAAAACTTTGCGCGCATCGAAGAAGGACTGGGCGTGACGATCGCTCCGACTGGCCAAGGCCTGCGCCTGACCGGACCGGCGGAAAAAGTCAGTCTGACTTACCAGCTGCTCAGTCAAATGCTGGTCCTGCTGGGGCAAGGCATCCGCCTGTCTGCGCCGGACATTCAAAGCGCGATCAAGATGGCGCAACGCGGGACCCTTGATTATTTCACCGATATGTATTCAACGGTGCTGATTCGTGATGCCAAGGGTGGCGCGATTCGGGTCAAGAATTTTGCTCAGCGCCAGTACATCGATATGATCAAGCGCAATGACATCACGTTTGGCATCGGCCCGGCCGGTACCGGGAAGACTTTCCTGGCTGTTGTAATGGCGGTGGCGGCGATGAAGGCGGGCGAAGTGGAACGCATCATTTTGACGCGGCCGGCGGTGGAAGCGGGCGAGAGCCTCGGCTTTTTGCCTGGCGACTTGAAGGAAAAAGTGGATCCGTATCTGCGACCCGTGTACGACGCGCTGTATGCGGTCCTCGGCCAGGAGCACACGACGCGCCTGATGGATCGCGGCGTGATCGAGATTGCCCCGCTTGCGTACATGCGCGGCCGGACGCTCGACAACGCGTTTGCGATCTTGGATGAGGCGCAAAACACGACGCAGATGCAGATGAAAATGTTTTTGACCCGTCTCGGATTTGGCTCCAAGATGATCGTCAATGGCGACATCACTCAGATCGACCTGCCGAACAATGGCAAAAGTGGGCTGATTCAGGCTCAGGCGATTCTGCGGGACATCGATCATATTGGCTTCACCGAATTTTCGGCGGCGGATGTGGTCCGTCATCCGGTGGTCGGCAAGATCATCGAGGCATACGGACAAAAGGCATGACTGGTCGCGCGGGGTGACTCACTTCGCACAAGGAGGCAAAGGCATGGCGACATTTCGGCAGCATCTTCAGCGGGCGGTGGCCCCAGTCGTGGTCGCCGCGTTCATCGCGGTGAGTTTTCTGGCGCTTTTTTGGATCGTCTTACCGCGCCCGCTCAATGTGAAGGTCAACACCGTTGCGGATCAGACGATCATCGCGACCCAAACGGTGCAGGACCAGGAGAAGACCAAGGAAGCGCGGACCGCGGCGGCAAAGGCTGCCGAGCCAGTCTACACTTATGACAGCACGATCTCCGGCAAGCAGCTGGACAAGCTCAGTGCGCTACAAAAAGCGGTGAGCGCTACCCAGACTGAGGCGGAAAGCGATGCGCAGAAGGATTTTGCGGCTGCGCAAAAGAAAAATGATCAGGCTGTTTACACGGCGCCGACGACCACCGCGCTCCTCAAGGCGTTCAAGACGGCGTATCCCAAAGATGACAACCCATTTTTCTACCAATTTTCCGATCGTTTTTACCGGCAGTTGTTTGCCCTGGATAAAGACGCGCAAACGGCCTTGTTTAGCGCCGTGTCGCGCACTGTCTCCGCACAGATGAGCGCAAAGATCGCCCCGACTCAGGTCGATGACAGTCGCAGGGCAGCGCGGCGGGCATTAGATGACGCCGAGCTGGTCGGCGACTCGGTCCAGTTGGCGCATGAATTGAGCAACGCGGCCCTGGTGCCAAACGAACTGCTCGATGCCGCGCAGACCAAGGCGCGCCAGGCTGAAGCCAGCGCCGCCGTGACGCCGGTGTCGATCATGCAGGGCCAGGTCATCGTGCAGGAAGGCCACATGATCGATGCCACTGCGATGCATCAGCTGGCCGTGCTTGGCTTGACGAAAAAGAATCAGCGGGGCGGCTCACTGGTCGCGTTCATTCTTTTTCTGATCATCGAGACTGTGGCGTTGAGCGTGGTGCTCAGTCAATGCGAGCGCAACGTCCGGACGAAAAACGCGGCGCTGTATGGGGCATTGATGCTGATCATGACGGGATTGATGCTGGCGATCCGATTCGTTGCGACCACCGGCGGCATCAATTTAGCGCTCTTGTTGCCCGTTGCGATGGTGCCACTTTTGCTGCGATCGTTCGTCGGCCGGCGCATGGCGCTGCTGGCGGCGTTGATGCAGACGTTCACCGCGTATTTTGCCTTCTATTCAACCACCGGCACGATTTTCACCGGCGGCACCGCGGTCGTTTATCTAGCCACAGGCATCTTGTGCGTGATGATTCCGAAAAAACGGCTGAACGACGTGGCGGCGCGCACCGCGTTTTGGGTGCTTGGCGTGGACCTTACACTGAACTTGGCACTCCTGTTGCTGCAAGGCGCGGATTTCACTACCTGGTCGACCTGGCGCGCATTTTTGTTCGTGCTGGCCGGCCAGCTACTGGGCTACCTGCTGGCGCTGGGCGCAACGCCTTACCTGGAGCTGGTTTGGCGCGATGATGCGGTGTTCAAGCTCAACCGCTTGAGCAACCCCAACGATCCGCTGCTTCGGCGCCTGCTTGAAGAGGCACCTGGCACCTATCATCACAGCATGATGGTCGCCAATCTTTCGGCCAATGCCGTTGCGCGCATCGGCGGGCGGCAGATGCTGACGCGTGTGGCCTGTTATTACCACGACGTCGGCAAGCTGACCCGGCCGCTTTACTTCACCGAAAACATGCCGGCCGGCTTCAAGACCCCGCATGCGGACCTGTCGCCTGAGGAAAGCGCGAAGATCATTTTCGCCCATGTCTCAGACGGCGTCGCGATGTTGAAAAAACGCAACATGCCGCAATTTATCGTGGATGTTTGCGCCCAGCATCATGGGACGACGCTCATGAAGTATTTTTACATTGAAGCGAAAAATGCGGATCCGAACACCAAAGAATCCGATTACCGCTATCCGGGGCCAAAACCGCAGACGCTTGAGGCGGCCGTGATCAACATTGCGGATACCTGCGAGGCGGCGGTGCGTTCGATGAAGCACCCGACGCCGGCCGGCATTCGCCAATTCGTGCACAACATCACCAATGAACGCATCACCGATGGCCAGTTCGATGAGGCGCCGATCACCGTGGCCCAGCTGCGGGCGGTCGAGCAGTCCCTGATCGACGGCCTCGCCAGCACATTTTATAATCGTATCGAATATCCGAAACTCAATGAGGCGGATGGCGAGACGCAAACAGATAAGGAGAATGAAGATGGATCTAGAACTGATCGATGACGACCACCGCTTGACGGCGGCCCACACGAAGCTGGTACGGGAGCTGGTCGCCTTTGCGGGCAAGCAGCTCAAGTTGAACGAGGACACGGAGATCGCCATCACCATTGTGGACGATGACGAGATTCACCGCATCAACCAGCAGTATCGCAACACGGACCGGGTGACAGACGTGATCAGTTTTGCTATCGAGGAAGGCGACGAGGACCTGCACGGCTTTGAGGACATCCCCCGCGATATCGGCGACCTGTTCATCGATCCTGACCAGGTGGCGCGCCAGGCCGAGGACTACAAGCATTCCTTTGAACGCGAGCTCGGCTACACTGTGGTCCACGGGTTCCTTCATTTGAATGGCTACGACCACATCAAGCCCGAAGACGAAGCGGTCATGATCCCGCTGCAAGAAAAGATCCTGTCCGCTTATGGCCTCGAGCGATAAGCGGATCCGCAAAAACCATTCCTTCTTCCAGGCCTTGCGCCACGCCATCGACGGCTTGTGGGGCGCCTTCATTCACGAAGGCAACCTGCGCCGCGAGTTCATCGCCTCCTTATTGGTGGTGATCGGCGGCGCGGTGCTTCGCGTGTCCTGGCAGGAATGGCTGATCTTGATGCTGGCGATCTTGGGCGTGATTCTCGGTGAGCTGATCAACACGATCGTCGAGCAGGTGGTTGATCTGATCGTCGGCCCGCGCTTTGATCCGCGCGCCAAGAAGATCAAGGACATGGCGGCCGGCGCCGTATTGGTCACCGCAGGCATTTCCGTGGTCTGCGGTATCTATGTCTTTGTGCCGCATCTCGTGGCACTGTTTGGAGGGGCCTTATGAAAAATGAGTTGATCGCGGCGGCCACGGCGGCGCGCCAAAATGCGTATGTGCCGTATTCCCATTTTGCAGTGGGGGCGGCTCTCATCACCGACGATGGCCGCGTGGTCGCCGGCTGCAATGTCGAAAATGCGAGTTTTGGCCTGACGCTATGCGCCGAGCGCAACGCGATGTTTGCGGCCGTGGCCGGGGGCAGCACGCATTTTCAGGCGCTGGCGATCATCGCCGACACCCCAGGCCCTGTTTCGCCATGCGGGGCGTGCCGGCAGGTGATGGCGGAATTCATGGCCTCAGAGGCACCGGTCTATTTGACCAATCTGCATGGCGACGCAACGGAAACGACGGTGGGCGCGCTTTTGCCCGGCGCCTTTGACAAGGAGGATATGGCACGTGACTAAAGAACATCACTCAGGATTTGCGGCGATCATCGGCCGGCCCAACGTGGGCAAGTCGACCTTTATGAATCGAATTTTGCGGGAAAAAGTGGCGATCATGTCACCCAAGGCGCAGACTACTCGCAACAAGATCAACGGGATCTACACCACGGATGACGCCCAGATCGTCTTCGTCGACACGCCTGGCATCCACAAGCCGAAAAACGCGCTGGATGACTACATGGATACCGCGGCCCTGTCGACCCTGAACCAAGTCGATGCGGTGCTGTTCATGGTGGCCGCCGATGAGAAAATGGGGCCGGGCGACCAGTACATCATCCATCAGCTCGACCAGGTGAAAAAGCCGGTGTACCTGCTCATCAACAAGATCGACCTCATCCATCCAGATGATCTCCTGCCGCTGATCGCGCAGTACCAGACCGCCTACGATTTCACCGGGGTCTATCCGTTGAGCGCCACCATGGGCAACAACGTCGAGGAATTTTTGACCGACCTGAGTACCGCATTGCCGGAAGGGCCGCAGTATTATCCGGAAGACCAGCTGACCGACCACCCAGAGTATTTTGTCGTTGGCGAGTTGATTCGCGAAAAAATTCTGGAGCTGACCCGCGATGAGGTGCCACATAGCGTCGCCGTGGTGGTCGAGCGCATGAAGGACCGCGACGCCAATGGCAAACTGCAGATCGAAGCCTATATCGTCGTGGAGCGCGACAGCCAAAAAGGCATCGTGATCGGGCGCGGTGGGGCGATGCTCAAGCAGATCGGCATTCGCGCGCGGCGCGACATCGAGGCCCTGCTTGGCGAAGGCGTCAACCTTAAGTTGTGGGTCCGGGTGCAGAAGAACTGGCGCGACAACAACGCCTATCTGAAGACCCTCGGCTATAACATGAAGGATCTGAAGTAAAATGAGTGCGCCGCAGGAATTTTCGGCGCTGGTCTTGTCGCGGCAGAATTATCGCGAATCCGACATGTTGGTCAAACTCCTGACCGATCGTTTCGGCAAAAAAATGTTCCTGCTGCATCGGGCGCGGAAGCCAGGCTTTGCCATGGGCGCCGGCATTTTACCCTTCACCTTGGGGCGCTACGTGGGGACGATCTCTGACGGCGGCCTCAGTTACCTGAACACGGTCAAAACCGCGACCCAGTATCAGGCGATCGCCCAGGACATCAGCCTGAATGCCTATGCGACCTATGTCCTGTCGCTGATCGACCTCGCGTATCCGGATGGCGAGCCGATTCCCCATTGGTTTGCGCATGCCCGCGAAAGCTTACGCCTGATCGATGAGGGGTTTGACCCGGCGATCATCGCCAACATCGCGGAGGTCCAGTTGCTGGAAGCGTTTGGCGTGCAGCCGGAGTGGCGCTGGTGTGTGCTGGACCAGCGCAGCGACCTGCCACTGGATTTTTCGGAAAAATTCGGCGGGTTGCTTTGCCAGAATCACTGGGATCAGGATCCATATCGGTACCGGATCCAGCCCAAGGCGATGTACCTCCTGCGCCGCTTTTCCACGCTGGATCTGACCCAGTTGCAGACGATCAACGTCAGCGCCGCCACCCGCAACGAGCTGCGGCGCGTGCTAGACCGAATCTACAGCGACATGGTGGGCGTGGTGCCAAAAGCCAAGCGGTTCTTGGACCAGATGCATGGCTGGCAGGATCAACTGCCGCCGCTGAAGCCGCGCGGGGAAGACCCAAAGTAGACCAAAGCTGAGGCGCTATTGTCTCGGCTTTTTTGATTCGGCGTGCGAAGTCCAACTTGATTCAGGGTGCGACGCGGGTTAGCCTAGCGAAACACCAATAATTGAAAAAACCGCGACCAGCTGTAGCCGAAAACAATGGTCGCGGTTTTTGCATGCTATTTTCGAGAAGATAACCGACACGTGTTCATAAATGAACAGATACATGGCAATGCCGCCCTCTTTCTGCTACACTGGATCTGTCTGTTATTGAACGAATGTCTATTAACGAACGGAGCAAATGCGATGGATCGACGGGTCATGCGCACACGGCGCGCAATTATGGAAGCTTATGTGGCACTGCGGCGGCAAAAGGTCTCGCTGACGGTCGCCTTGGTCGCGGACCAGGCCGATATTGGGCGGGGGACTTTTTACCTGCACTTCAAAGATATTCAGGATCTCGAAGATCAGGTCCTGCGTGAAGCCGCGGATCAGGTGCTCCAGCGGCTCGACCAAACGCCACTGCCGGCGCGCGGTCGGACGACGCGGGATTGGGTCGCCAGTTTGATGCTGTTTTTGCGTGATCTGGCCCCGCAGCTGGCGATGCTGGCCGATACGGGGCAGGGCCTCGTCTTGCGCAAACAGGTCCAGGCAAAATTGGAAAAGTGGCTTCAACCGACTGGTGCGCTTACGCTTGATACGCGCGGCTATGCGGCTGCGGCAATCGACGTTGCCATTTCCGGTCTGTTTGGCGACGCCGGTACAACGGACAGTGCAACCGTCGCCTGGTTGGCTGGGGCGCTGGACCGGGCGCGAGAGGGAGGCACGAAAGCTTGATCAAATTAGTTGCAACAGATCTGGATCACACCTTGTTACTTCCGGATGGCAGTTTGCCACCGGACACATTTGCGTTGATTCGCCAACTGGCAGCGCGCGGCATCGAATTTGTCGCAGCCAGCGGGCGCAGCATTTCGCGCCTTGATGAGATGTTTCACCCGATCGCCGACCAAATGAGCCTCGTCAGCGAAAATGGGGCCGTGGTCCGACACCGGCAAGACGCCCCAATTTTGCGCACGCTGGCCCGCGAGGATTGGCTCGAATTGATCGCATACACCCGGCGGCAGAAAGATGGCTTGCCGCTATTGTGCGCGCTGGATGACAGTTGGCTGGCGGCGGCCGACCAAGCTGCGGCCGGGGTGATCGACGGCTTTGTGGCGCGCCAGGCAATCATCCCCGAACTCGCCGATCTCACCATGCCGATTCTGAAATACACGGTGATCTTCCCCGCCGGCGATGCGCTGGCCCATTTGCCGGAATATCAGCGCGTCTTTGGCGACCGCTTCACGGTGACTGTGGGGATGGCGACCTTTTTGGACATCACCGCGCCCCATGTCAGCAAGGCCACCGGGTTGGCGACGCTGGGCGAGCGGCTCGGCATTTCGCTGGCGGACATGGCCGCATTCGGCGATGATGCCAACGATGGCGCGATGATCGAAGCGGTCGGCCACGGCTTCATCATGGCCAACGCAACGCCTGGGCTGGCCGGCATCAAGGGCACGCGCATCGGCACCAACGCGGATCAGGCCGTGCTCAACACGATTCGCAAGCTCGCCTCCGAGCAGCCCTCATGACAGGGCTGGCCCGCATTCGCCTGATTGCCAGCGACCTGGACCACACGTTGCTAACGCCGGCCGGGGACCTCGCTGGCCGCACCGTCCACCTGATTCGCCGTCTTGGGGAAAATGGCGTGCAGTTTGCTGCCATCAGTGGGCGCGACACCGCTTCGATGCGTGCGCTGTTCAAGCCGCTGTTGAAAAATGTCTGGCTGGCGAGCCACAACGGGGCAGTTATCAGTAAAAATGGGGCGGTCCTGGCCGCACATCCACTGACCGACATGCAAGTCGCGGGCCTGCTGACGCTTTTGGCGACCCATTTTTCCGCGCAACCGGTGCTACCGGTGCTTTGCCGTGAAGATGGCATCTTCGTGGTGGCCCCAGGTCCGGCGTCCGAAGCGCGCCTGCGCAAATTTTTCACCCAGCTCAAGGTGGTGCCGCGCCTTGACCCGTTTTTGACTGACGTCATGAAAGTCACCTGTTGGACCAATGGCCCGGCCGCGCCGGTAGCTGCCCAGCTGCGCCAAATTTTGCCGGCAGGATTACAGCTGGCGGTGGGCGAGCAGGACGCGTTTTCCATCACCAGCGCGCAAAGCGACAAGGGGCAGGCGCTGGCGCGGCTCGCGTTGCGGCTGGGCGTGCCGCGCGGGGCGACGCTGGCGCTGGGCGACCAGGGCAACGACTTGACCATGCTGAAATGGGCCGGGACCGGCGTGGTCATGGCGGACGGGGATCCCGCCTTGATCGCCGCAATCGGCCAGGTGGCGCCGCCCAACGTCAAGCACGGCGCGGACCAGGTCCTGGCGGCGGTGTTACGGGAAAAAATGGAGGGAACACGATGACAGAAACAAAATGGGTCACAGTATTCTGCGGTGCCTCAACCGGGGTGGATCCACAGTTTGCGGAGGCGACCAAAGCGCTGGGCAACTGGCTGGTCGATCATGACTTTGGCCTGCTGTACGGCGGGGGCCAGTATGGGCTGATGGGCGTTGTCGCCGAGACTGTGCTGGCGCGCGGCGGACAGGTTTATGGCATCGTACCCCAAGAGCTTGCCGACCGCGGTGTGGTGATGCCAGGCCTGTCAAAATTGGCGGTGGTCGCCGACATGAGCGTCCGCAAAGCTAGGATGATTCAAGAAAGCACGGCGCTGATCGCACTGCCAGGCGGCCCCGGTACGCTGGAGGAGATCAGTCAGGCCTTTTCCTGGGCGCGCATCGGCGACAATCCGCACCCTTGCGCCTTTTACAATGTGGCGCATTACTACGACGACTTGGCGCGCTTCTTCGACGGCATGACCACCAGCGGCTTTTTGACCGCAACGGATCGCGGCAAGCTCTGCTTTAGCGAGGACCTCGACGCGATCGGCGACTTCATTGCCAATTACCAGGCGCCGGCGATTCGCACTTATGGCACCGACAAGTGAGCTGACAGTCGCTAGCGGAAAAATGCCACGCAAAAACGCCTTTTAGGTTGCCACACGCGCATGTGCGTGACGGCCCAAAAGGCGTTATTTGTGTTGCGTGTCGTCGACCGCGCCAGTCCGGCTGGCCGCGATCAATTTTCGTCAGACTGTTTGGCAGCTGACTCGTTTCGCCAGTCCGGCTGTCTGCGCCCTATTTTTACAGGCGCTCTGCGGGCAGGGGCACCAGATCCACGTGGCGCATATCCATGATCGAGACCATCTCGCCGGTATCCAGCACCGCCGTATCGGCCCCGGCATAACCGGCGACCTTCCCGCGATAAGGCGCCTGGTAATTGCCATCGGTGTTGGTATAGTCGACTTGAATCGACACCGTGTTGCCGTTTTGGTAAGCCTGCGCGAGCGTGCTGCGAATATCCTCGTCGCTCATCATGGGCAGCGGCGGGTAATGCGTCGCCTCCTGAGCGGCCTGTTGCTTCAGCGCCGCCGGGTGGTCAGAAAGAAAGTAGCCCTGCCATTTGACCATCCCGCGATCCTCGTAATCATATAGGAAGAAATTGGTCACCATCTTCATGAAATCTTCCTCGGACCCATGCCACCGCGCACTTGGCGTAAATTTTGCTTTGGTCATTACCGCACCTCCTTGTCATCATTATACGAACAAACGTTTGGAAAAGAAAGAGGGTGGTCTCGACGCCTTTTTCGATTGGCAAAAGACGGTAGGCAACGCGCAAAAAATTTGGGACATTTGGGCTGCAGCGCCAAAAGGAGGAGACACACATGAATGCCGTTTCGTGGTACAGCTTTCGCCACAACCTCAAAGCCTATATGAAAAAAGTAACCGAAGACGCGAGCCGCTGATCGTGACAGCCAAGCACCCCGGAGACAATATCGTGCTCATGAGCCAACAAGAATACGACTCGCTCAAAGAAACTTTGTCTCTATTGTCGAGTCTGGCAAATTCAAAGGCCCTGCGAAAAAGCATCCGCCAGGCGACTGACGAGGCAAACTGACGGGATAGTCGACAGCCGAGGTGGGGCGTGACTGAGTAGGCAGGTTGGGCGGGGGCCAGCGCAAATCGGAGAAATGCATGGCGCCCCCCGTCATGCGTTGTATTTTCTACTAAGTGGGCTATTCGGGTCCAAAAATTATTTGTCAGCGTTGATAGGGCAGCGGAGGCATATTTAACCACAGTAAACATATACGTTATCATGTTGATATGTAAAAGCCAAAATTTAGATCATACCGCCGACCGAATGGACGAAATGAATTCAAGGAATTTCTGATGTCTTTGCCTCCAAAGCAGGCCGCTAAGCTGCAAGCAGCAATCAATATGACAGAAGAAAAAGGGCTTGAGGTCGCAACGAGGATGCTTCTGGTTAAAAAACTCGACAAGAACCTTTACGAGTTAAGATCTCGCGTTGGTAAAGACTACCAGCGAGGCCTATACTTTCATATCACTGGGGCGAATTATATGATCACTCATGGGTTCAGCAAGAAGACTAACAAGACCCCAGAACGCGAGATCAACCACGCAGTCGATCTTCGCGCTGAGTATTATCAGCACTACAAGGAGGAAGACAACAAATGAGCAAAGATCTGAACGAATTCATGATGGAAAACTCGGAGAGTCTCGATGACTTCTTTTCCGAGATGATGAAGGACTCCTCCTATCGGCAAGCTTACCAGGCCGAAATGAATAGGCTCTCCAGCGCTGCTGCCCTGGTTGAAGCTCGTGAAGCTGCCGGACTATCTCAGCAGAAACTCGCTGAGAAGGCTGGCGTACCAAAGACAACAGTTTCTCGTATTGAGCGAGGTCAGAACACTTCTATTGATACATTGACCAAGTTAGCTAACGCGCTTGGCCAACCAATCGTCTTAACTATCGGCCCTGTCGCTACGTCGAAGTCGTAGACCCAGTCTGAATTACCCGTCTCTTTAACGCAGCGCTTCTGCTGGAGATGCTGAGCAAACAGTTGAACAAGTGACAACGCCTCATAATCGAGGTTTCTCTAGATGCATATACTTGTTGCACCCGGTTTGATTTTGCCCCGGTCGATGCTATAATAATAGACAAAACAGATCGGCGATGAGAAAAAGAGAGATGACCGGCCTCGGCCAGCGAGCGAAGAAAAGGTGGGAGCTTCGTGCGGGCAGTCAACTCTGGCGTTTTCGAGCCTCGCAATGAAGAGCAGGTCCTCGGACCTGAAATAGGGTGGAACCGCGCGGAAGCGTCCCTATGCTACTTTTGGCATAGGGACGCTTTTTGCGTTTGTCGATCGAAAAGGAGACCATCATGACACAAAAAATGAGCGTCCAGAAAATGATCCAGACGCTGCAGAATTTTTGGGCGGAAAAGGGCTGCATGCTGATGCAAGCCTATGACACAGAAAAAGGGGCCGGGACCATGAGCCCGTATACCTTCTTGCGCGCGATCGGCCCGGAGCCGTGGAACGCCGCTTACGTCGAACCATCGCGGCGGCCGGCAGACGGGCGTTACGGCGAAAACCCCAACCGCCTGTATCAACATCACCAGTTTCAGGTGGTCATGAAGCCATCGCCGGAAAATATTCAGGATTATTATCTGGATTCCCTGCGCGCGCTTGATATCGATCCGCTGGCCCACGACATTCGCTTCGTTGAAGATAACTGGGAGAACCCGTCCATGGGCTGCGCCGGTGTTGGTTGGGAAGTTTGGCTCGACGGCATGGAAGTCAGCCAGTTCACCTATTTTCAGGTGGTCGGCGGCCTGAACGTATCGCCTGTGACCAGCGAGATCACCTATGGCGTCGAACGCCTCGCGTCTTACATCCAAGACGTCAACTCTGTGTTCGATCTTGAATGGGGCGATGGCGTTTTATACGGCGATATTTTCAAGGAACCCGAATACGAGCACTCCAAGTATTCATTTGAAGAAAGCGACCAGGGCCTCCTGCTGACACTGTTTGATGCTTATGAAAAAGAGGCCTGGCGCTTGATGGACCTCGGCTTGGTGCACCCGGCGTATGACTATATCTTGAAATGCAGTCACACGTTCAACTTGCTGGATGCGCGCGGCGTTGTCTCAGTCACCGAGCGTGCCGGCTACATGAGCCGTATTCGCAAAATGGCGCATAAAGTTGCCCGGGCATTTGTCGAGGAGCGCAAAAAGTTGGGCTTCCCGCTGCTGCATGACCAGACATCAAAAGACCAAGCATCAAAGGAGGCAAAGTGATCATGACACACGATTATTTACTTGAGATCGGGCTGGAAGACATGCCGGCCCATGTGGTCACCCCGAGTTTGGCGCAGTTCAAAACAAAGACGGCGGCCTTTTTGAAAGAGAACCACCTGACATTCGGTGACATCACCAGCTTTGCGACCCCGCGGCGCCTGGCGCTGTTGGTGCATGACCTGGCTGACAAACAGGCCGACACCGAAGAAGATGTGAAGGGCCCGGCGAAAAAAATTGCGCAGGACGCCGAGGGCAATTGGTCCAAGGCAGCGATCGGGTTCACCCGCGGGCAGGGGATGACTGTCGATGACATCACCTTCCGCGAGATCAAAGGCGTCGAGTATGTCTACCTGCACAAAGCCGTGGCTGGCAAACAGGCCGCGTCGATCTTGCCGGGGTTGATCGACGTTGTGAAGTCCTTGACCTTCCCGACGCGGATGAAGTGGGGCAATTACGATTTCGAATACATTCGCCCGATTCACTGGCTGGTCTCGCTGCTCGATGACCAGGTGGTGCCGATGCAGCTGCTGGACATCAAGGCCGGCCGCACCACGCAGGGCCACCGTTTTTTAGGCAAAGCCGTTGAGCTGGCTTCGGCGACCGCCTATGAAGATGCACTCGCCGCCCAATTTGTCATCGTGGATCCGGCCAAGCGCAAGCAGACGATCGCCGATCAGATCAATGCGATCGCCAAGGCCAACGACTGGACCATCGATCTGGATGCCGACTTGCTTGAAGAGGTCACCAATCTGGTCGAATGGCCGACTGCGTTTGCGGGCAAATTCGATGCGCAGTACCTGGCAATTCCGGAAGCTGTTTTGATCACCTCGATGAAAGACAACCAGCGCTATTTTTACGCGCGGGATGCGGCTGGCAAAATGGTTAACGCGTTCATCGGTGTGCGCAACGGCAACAGCGACCACCTCGAAGGCGTCATCGCCGGCAATGTCAAAGTGTTGACGGCGCGGCTTGAAGATGCGGCATTTTTCTATAACGAAGACAAGAAAAAGACCATCGCCCAATTTGTTGAGCGGCTCAAGTCGGTCAGCTTCCATGACAAGATCGGCTCGATGTATGACAAAATGGGCCGGACCACGACCATTGCCGGCCTGCTCGCGGATCAGTTGAACCTCAGCGACGCCGACAAGCAGCACCTTTTGCGCGCCGCCTCGATCTACAAGTTCGATCTGGTCTCGGCCATGGTCGGCGAGTTCGCCGAACTGCAAGGTGTGATGGGCGAAGAATATGCGCGACTGGCCGGCGAAGACCCGGCTGTCGCCACCGCGATTCGCGAACACTACATGCCGATCTCCGCAGACGGCGCCCTGCCGGCAACAACAGTGGGGACCTTGCTCGCGCTGGCCGACAAGCTGGAATCGCTGATGAGCTTCTTTGCCGTTGACCTCATTCCAAGCGGCTCCAACGATCCTTACGCTCTGCGCCGCCAAGCATACGGCATCGTGCGGATCATCGCGGCTCACGACTGGTCATTTGATGTGACGGCGCTGCAGCGCGCAGCCGTTGCCGCCCTGACGGAAAATGATCAGCTGGCCGGCCTCGATTATCAGCATAACCAAACGGCGCTGGCCGATTTCATGCGCGATCGCGTCAGCCAGTACCTCGGCGGCCAAGATGTGCGCCACGACATTCTCGATGCCGTTGTCGCCAGCCGTGATGTCAATCTCGCAGCGATGCTCGATGCCGCCAAGCTCCTGACCAAGCACGCCAATGATGCCGACTTCAAGGCGGCCATGGAAGCCCTCGGGCGGGTGGTGCGCATTGCCGACAAGAATCCGGTGAATGCTGCCATTGCCACGGACCTTTTTGAAAATAGTACCGAAAAGGCCTTGAATGATGCGGTCGGCGCGATCAAGGCGGATTACACCGTTGCGCCAACGGAAAATAATTACCAGGCGCTGCGCAGCTTGACGCCGGTCATCACCGACTACTTCACCGAGACGATGATCATGGCCGATGATGAAGCCGTCAAAAATAATCGCCTGGCTCAGCTTTCCGTGCTGGCCAACATGATCCACCAATTCGGGGATGTCACCGCAGTCATCGTGAAGTAAGTGGTGGGCGCAGGTGCTGAGCTTTCCTTGGCTTGTATCAATTTATTTGATTGTGTTTAGTTTGCGGAAGATTACGGGTGCCCTCCGGCCAGAAATGGCTGGAACGCTCCCAAGTGACTTTGAGCCCGCAAAGGTCGCGGTCTCAAAGCTCACTTTCGGTGTAAGCGGCACAGCCGCTAACACCGACGAGGGGGCTGAGCCATTTCTGGCCTCCGGGCACCCTCATACCGAAGCACGCATCATACGAATAGGTTAAAGGAAAGCTGAAGTATCAGCTTTCTAGCGTGCCTTTCAAGATTGACATTTGTCCTGATGGGTTCAGCTGTTTGCAAACTGGTGCCGTCGCTCACTCAGATAACTGCGGCGCCGAGCCTAAAGCACCGCATGCGCTTCCATTCGGGCAGGCAACCCGTTCACTTGAATCCCAGTCGGTCAGCGTGTATACTATACGTTGTATCAGTATGCACACGGCCAAATGAAGTCGCATTTCAAACGAGATGCGACTTTTTCTACGAGGCCGGGGACCAAAAGGAGGTGACGTCATGGCGGCAATTCCAGAGACCAAGATCGATGAGGTGCGAAACGCTGTCAACATCGTCGATTATATCGGCCAATTCGTCAGCCTCCACAAGGCCGGACAAAATATGTTCGGCCTTTGCCCGTTTCAGGACGAAAAGACCCCATCGTTTTCGGTCAATGAGAGCAAGCAGATCTTTCACTGTTTTTCCTGCGGGCGCGGCGGCAATGTCTTCAAGTTCGTGATGGAATACGACCACCTGGCATTTCCTCAGGCGGTCGCCAAAGTTGCGGATTATGCGGGCATCGAGCTGGGGGTGGACCTCGACGCGAACCGCCCAGTCGAAGATCCTGCCAAGGTGGCGCAAAAGGCGCTGCTCAAGCAGACGCAGGATTTTTATCACCACATTTTGGTCAATGCCGAAAGTGGCAGCGAGGCGCTTGCCTATTTGCACAAGCGCGGGCTCGACGATGCGACGATCGAGCATTTCAACATCGGCTTTGCGCCGGTGGATGGGACGCTTCTTCGCAGTTTTGTCACCGCCCATGGCTTCGATTACGACGTCCAGCGCAAAAGCGGGATGTTCGCGGAGAACCAAGACGGCACGCTGCACGATCGGTTCATCGACCGCGTGATGTTTCCGCTCACCGACATCAACGGGGATGTGATCGGCTTTTCCGGGCGCATGCTCCACAAGCCGAGCGGCGGGCGGACGATCGGCAAATATGTCAACAGTCCGGAAACGGACCTGTTTGCCAAGCGCGAGGTGCTGTTCAATCTCGGCCCGGCGAAAAATGATTTCAAACAATCCCCGCCAATTCTGTTTGAAGGCTTCATGGATGTGATTGCGGCTTATCAAGCTGGCGTCACCACCGGCATCGCGTCGATGGGCACCAGCTTGACCGAAGAACAGGTCGGCATCATCGCGCATCAGTCGCGCGAAATGGTCCTGTGTTACGACGGCGACGAGCCTGGGCAACACGCGACCGGGCGCGCGCTTGATTTGATCGAGCGCCACTCGCGGCTGAAGGTCAGCGTGGTGGTCCTGCCGGATGGGCAAGATCCAGATGAGTTTATCCAAAGCCGCGGCAAGGAAGCCTTTCAGCAGCAAATGACCCAAACCATCACGCCGCTGGGCTTTCGCTTGCATGCGCTGGCGGCCGGCAAGCAGCTGACCACCGACCAGGAAAAATTGGATTATATCCATGACGCGCTGGCGCTGGTGGCCCGCGAGCCCGATTCCGTCGCGCAATCTGTGTACTTGAGCCAGGTGGCCAAACTCACCGGCGTCAATGAGGCGGATCTGAAGACCAGCATGCCTGCGCCGACCCCGGTCGCGCCAGGACTGCCGACTGCCGGCGATGAATTTGGCCCGGAGCCACCGGCCGATGAAGAAGATCCAGGACCAGGCGGCTTTGGGGGCTATGGGTCGGGTGGAAGCGGCTTCGGTGCCGCCGGTTCTGGCAGTGGAGATTTCGGCCAACGAGGATCCGGAAGTACGGCCCCTGCGCAGGTGATGCGGCCGCATTACGACCGCTTTGAAAAGGCGGAGCGGCTCTTGCTGGTGCTGAGCTGGCGAGATCCTGAGATCGCCACGCGGCTGCACCAAACGGACTTTGTTTTTCCCGATGCCCCTTACCAGACGTTGTTTGATGCCTGGCTGAATTTTGCCCATGAAAATGAAGACGGCGCGATTGCTGGGTTCCTCGACCAGGTGCCGGAGGACTTGATGGCGACGGCCACAGATCTGGCAATGATGACGCCGCCGGAAAGCACCGACGAGGAAGTCGACGGGCTTATCGCACAGATCGGGGAAAAGAGTATCCGCGACCGGCTGGCGGCGCTGAAGGTCGAAATGACCCAAGCCCAACAGCTCGGGGACAAGCAGACCTCGCTCACGCTTTCGCAGCAATACATCGAATTGATGCGCACGCTGAAGGCCCGGCCGAGTGTTTGATATTGATGAGACACGTGTTTTGAACCAAGGAGGATCATAATGGCTGAAAAGACGACGAACCAAGAAAACGACGAAACGCCAAAGAAAACGGTGAAAAAGACGACTGCCAAGAAGCCAGCAACCACCGCGACCAAGGATGCGGCGCCGGATAAAGAATATGAAGCGGCGCTGACCAAGCTGATCAGTGACCACAAGAAAGACAAAGAGATCACCAATGATGATCTGGTCGATCAGCTCGTCAAGCCATTTGAACTCAAGAGCGCAGCGGTCGACGCGATGATGCAAAAGCTCGACGACAACGGCATTTCCGTCGTTGATGAAAATGGCGATCCAACCGCCGACGCCATCAAGACGCAAAAAAAGGTCTCCAAAAAGGAAATGTCTGACATGTCGGCGCCAAGTGGCGTGAAGATCAACGACCCAGTCCGGATGTACCTCAAGGAGATCGGCCGGGTCCAGCTTTTGACGGCCGATGAAGAAGTCGCGCTGGCGCTGAAGATCGAGCAAGGCGACCAAGAAGCCAAGCAACGTCTGGCCGAAGCCAACCTGCGTCTGGTGGTTTCCATTGCCAAACGCTATGTCGGCCGCGGCATGCAGTTCCTGGATCTGATTCAGGAAGGGAACATGGGCCTGATGAAGGCGGTCGAAAAATTCGATTACCGCAAAGGCTTCAAGTTCTCCACCTATGCGACCTGGTGGATTCGCCAGGCGATCACCCGTGCGATTGCTGACCAGGCCCGCACCATTCGGATCCCAGTCCACATGGTCGAGACCATCAACAAGTTGATCCGCATTCAGCGTCAGTTGCTTCAGGACCTCGGCCGCGAACCAACGCCGGAAGAGATCGGTGCCGAAATGGACATGCCAACTGACAAGGTCCGCGAGATTCTCAAGATCGCGCAAGAGCCTGTTTCCCTCGAGACCCCGATCGGTGAAGAGGATGACAGTCACCTCGGCGATTTCATCGAGGACGATAACGCCACGTCGCCCGAAGATCACGCCAGCTACGAACTACTGAAAGAGCAGCTCGAAAGCGTGCTGGACACCTTGACCGATCGCGAGGAAAACGTGCTCCGTCTGCGCTTTGGCCTGGATGACGGCCGCACGCGCACCCTCGAGGAAGTGGGCAAAGTCTTCGGCGTCACCCGCGAACGCATTCGCCAGATCGAAGCGAAGGCCTTGCGGAAGTTGCGCCACCCAAGTCGCTCCAAGCAATTGAAGGATTTCTTGGAATAAAATAGATTCGTGAAGATCTCAGCTTGCGGGCTGGGATTTTTTTTATGGTTCAAATTTGTGTGACAGGGTGACAGTCAGAAGGGGGCGATACTCGGGGATGGTGTGTTTCAGGACGTTGGGGCGTGCGGACATTTTTTTGGACCGCCGTTTTGCTAAAGTGCACAACGACGGTGTTCGTTCAGGTTTTTACCTCC
>NZ_RHOG01000042.1 GCF_003946405.1 Lacticaseibacillus yichunensis
ATGCGGTAAGGCCGTGCCACAGGCGCTTTATGCCTACCGTCGGATTTCTTGTTACTTGTATTTGCCCCCCTATTAGACACTGGGGGCTACAGCGGCCGGCTAACGCCGACCGCCGCCGCTCGCGCTAGCGGCTTTCGCGCTGCACGCCGCGCACGGCGGCGAGGGTTCCTCCTTTCATCACTAATCGTATTGACAAGCTATACGTTAACGCAATGATATCAAGACTTTCAACAGATTTCCTTAGCTTTTTCATAGCTACATAACTTTCAAATATAGTTGTGCAACTTGGTATAGGTATTGCTGTTTGGTAATCTGATAACGAGGTGATTAATATGACAAAAGTGCACTATTTTGGCCCAAATCTAAAACGGCTCCGTATTCAAAGCGGGTTATCCCAAGCAGAACTTGGAGCTGCTTTGGATACTCCGGTTAACGGACAAGCTATTTCTAACTGGGAACGTGAGAATAACCACCCAACCTACGAGAACTTGATCGGCATTGCTAAATTTTTCAATGTTATGCCTTCAGAACTTTTGAGAACAGAAAAAGAGACCGCAGTTGGAGAAACTACGGCCATTCTTGATCGAATTGACGAATAT
Organism: Lacticaseibacillus yichunensis; assembly: GCF_003946405.1. Taxonomy (GTDB): domain Bacteria; phylum Bacillota; class Bacilli; order Lactobacillales; family Lactobacillaceae; genus Lacticaseibacillus; species Lacticaseibacillus yichunensis. The sequence goes on from NZ_RHOG01000042.1 coordinate 600, forward strand.
ATGCCAAAGGTGACGGAAATACGTCGGGTTATGCATATGATGAAGGATTTCTCACCGCGACAATTAGATGGATTATCGGAACAGCTTGATCAAATCATGCAATACTTTCGCCCGTACACACCTGTTGATGAAGACGGTGAACCGGAAACGGATCAGAATGGTCGAAAAATCACGAAACAATCCAAGTATCGAGATATACCTATTAAGGAAATTCATCAAGTTTACCAGGAGCTTAAGGCCATACAATCATACCGGGATGATCAGCAGAAACGGGATTGACTGATAACAATAAGGGACTAGATACAATTCGATTTTTCCAAGCAAAGTAACAACTGGATTATCACCGCCGGCATCTAAAAAAGCCTGGCATACATGCCCACTGCAATCCACGGGTATGTATGCCAGGCCTTTATGCTTTCCAGAAACCCAACAGAATTCTATTGCCAATTCCTATTTTTTGTTTGAGATACTCTCTCGATATTCCAACGGAGTACAACCAAAAAGTCTTTTGAAAGTTGCGCAATAATAGCTGACCGACTGGAATCCAGAATTAGAACTAATTTCCTTTACTGACATATCTGTCTTTGCAAGTAACTTTAGACTGATGTCGAGGCGGTATCGTGTGAGATATTCGGTTGGGGTCTGTGCCAAATAATTACGAAAAATATTAAAACATCGAGTTCGAGAAACTTTGCCAGCATCGGCAATATTATCGATCTGAACTGTCTCAAAATAATGGCGATGTATATAGTCAACCATTTTCCAAATTTCCTGATTATTTACAGTATGTTCAGTATTTCGCGTTGAGTGACCCATAAATTTGATGCACCTACTCATGGCTTTCATACATTCTACCTGAACATCTATCATATTCGGCTTGGGGGTACTCATTAACCCATGAATTATCCGCGCAGCGGAAGCAAGCTCTTGTGCTGCCTCGCTTTTACAATCAAACAACAGGTAATCTTCTGATGACCGTCCAAATGAATTATCTATCTGCTTTTGAATAGAGCTACAGCTACTATCGAAAAGGCTTGGTTCGACAATCATGTCAATGAACGTGCACTCATCTTTGGTGTCGGAAAATCCGTAGTGCATTCTCTTACTGTTAACAAGGAGAATACTTTTTGGTAAGAGTGTAACAATTTGACCATTTATAAAAAAATCCATAGTTCCATCAAGAATAGAAACAATTTCGACCCCACTATGCCAGTGACACGCGCCCCAATATCCAAACTGGGAAAGTTTATTGATTCGCACATAGAGTGGAAAGTCGTTGATGTTATACTGCATTTCTTCAGAAAAATCTGAGAATACCTTTATTTCCATTTTGTCGCCTCTGTACGATTTTTATATTCATCCGCGCAATATTAACATTCTACCGCTAATTTCGCGCCTTATAATGGAACTATACTGATACTAGGAGTGAAGTTCAATGAGATCCGTAAAACTTATCGCTACAGATATGGACGAAACTTTATTAACATCAGACAAACACGTTCCAGAAGAATTTTATAAACTTGTAAGTCAGTTAGATCATGTCGGCGTTGTCACAGCGATTGCCAGTGGACGGCCACTGTACGGCCACTGTACACACTGAAAGCTCAATTTCCAGATTTGCCTTTGGCTTTCATTGCAGACAACGGTGGCGTTGTTGAATTTCACGGAGAATTGATTCATCAAGCAAGGTTAAAAACAGAAGATTATCAGAAGATGATCAGCTTTACACTTCAACAAACAGCTGGAATTCCAATTCTGTGCGGCCTGAACTCAGCGTATATTCCAAAGATTTTTGAAGCCTCACTTAATCACCTCGAGTATTTTTATTCCCTCGGTTTAAAATCGAAGTGCAACACCTGATAAAGCAGACCAATTTGCAAAGAAAGGAGGTCCAGTCTTATGAACTTGAATGTTGGTATTGATGTTTCAAAAGCTAAGCTTGATTTTTGTGGTATGGATAGTGATCAGAAGGTCATCTTTCAGGACTCTGTCTTGAATCGACCAGCTGGCACAAATGCCATCAAGCAATGCATCTTAGATGCCAATGAGAAGCACGACTATGAACGTACTATCATTGGCCTTGAAGCAACTTCTGTTTACAACGTTCTGCCTTCTCGTGCCTTAGAAGAGGACGATGAGCTTCAGGCTCTCGGTCTTGAAGTCGTTACCTTGAATCCCAAGATGACGCATCGCTTCAGCCAAGTGTACGATCAGGATAAAACGGATAAGGTTGATGCCCGTAACATCGCCGACTTTCTTCGAGTAGGCCGTTATCAAGTGCCAGTGCCTCGCGATGAGCGTCACATCGCGCTTCAACGGCTAACCCGTGAAAGGTTTCATCTGACCAAGGAAATGACTTGGTGTAAGAACCACTTCCTCAATAACTTGTACTTTAAGATGAACACGATCGACGCAGAGCTACCGACTTCAGTCTTTGGCGCCACCATGATGACCGTTTTGACCGATGAGCGGTACTCATTGGACGAGCTTGCGGAGATACCGCTAGAACAGCTCACCGATGATCTCAACAAACTTGGTCGTGGCCGCTTCGGCGATCCCGAAGCAGTCGCCCAGGCGCTCAAGCGTTCAGCACGTGACTCATACCGACTCGATAAGCAAGTGATGGATTCTGTGAATCTTGTCTTGGGCATGTATGCCAACGAGATCCGCATGTTTGCCAAACAGCTTAAAGAGCTGGATAAGAGCATCACCGCCTTATGCGACGCCACACCTGAAGCGAAGTGCCTCCGCAGTATTCCTGGCATTGGACCAGTATACGCGGCGGGTATTGTCGCCGAGGTGGCACAACCAGAGCGTTTCAAGAATGAAGCAAGTTTAGCCAAATACGCCGGCCTAGTCTGGCAAAGAAGTCAGTCAGGCAACACGGAGCGTCAAGCGACGCCACGTGTTCACAGCGGAGATCAGTACCTGCGTTATTACTTAGTTGAAGCTGCCAACAAAGTAAGAACGTACGATCCCACATTTGCCCGCTACTACGACAAGAAATATCGGGAGGTTCCAAAGTATCAACATCGTCGCGCCTGTCTATTGACCGCTCGCAAGCTTGTACGCTTAGTTCTCACTTTGATGAAGAACCATGAATTGTACCAACCTGCGAAAATGGTCTAGCGTGACTGGCGAAGTTTAACGGACGCTTCCCCGCAACCGAAAAATAAGAAAGTTGTGGGCTGGGGGAAGTGTACGCTCAACTTTCAAAAATAGATCTTAGAATCTTGCCTCAACTCCTTGACTCTTTACCACAAGACTATTTTTTAACGTTTAGACATTTAAACGTATAGGCCTTAAAAATGGTCGTCCAAAACGACTATTTTTTGCCTGCGACATCTGCCTCAAGCGCGGTGACCAGTTGTTTGAGTAGTCCGAGTGCGTCTGCCATGTTGGTGCGGTAGTAGCGCTCTGTTCCGACTTGGTTGACCGCTAATATTCCAGCATCACGCATCAACTTGAGATGATGCGAGACTGCTGGGCGTGACAGCGATAATCGATCTGTGATTTCACTGACGGTAAGTTGATCGGTTTGGCAAAGCATCAGCAAAATCCGCTGTCGGTTCTCATCGAGTAAGATAGATAATACCGGAGCGCTTTTTTGAAAAATCGCCAGCGTTTCCTCTGAATTATGTTTAGTCATCGATATCTCCCGTATAATAGTTCTAACGTTTAACATCTTAAACACTAAAACTTATTCTGTAGTCTTTGTCAAGTACAATTTAGAGGACATAAACATAGAGAATCAGCTTTTTTTCAAGAACCGTAACCCAGGCTCGATGTGTGCTTCGCTTGAAAATGACGGCACGGTTTGCTAAAATTTAAAAGATGTTATTAAAACTTAAATAGATCAATCGGTTGACGTAAGCTCAAGGTTTTCTCTTTCAGGGGTGTGAAAGAGGTACTTGGCTTACGTTTTTTGTATGAGGAGGTTTTGGTTTGGAATTTTTAGGCGCACTTGTCATCATTTTGATTGCTACCAGTTTAATCGGCCACTTGGCAGCGCGGATTGGTATTCCGGCAGTGATCGGTCAGTTGCTCGTTGGTATCGTGCTTGGCCCAGCATTGTTGAATTGGGTGCATCCCAATGAGTTTATCCATATTTTTTCAGAAATCGGGGTCATTATCTTGATGTTCATTGCCGGATTAGAGAGTGACCTTACGTTGTTGAAAAAATACTTACGTCCTAGTGTGATTGTTGCATTGTTGGGCGTCTTGGTCCCGATGGCGCTGATTTATCCAGTCGGGCTTTGGTTCGGACTGACCCAGTTTGAAAGCCTATTTTTAAGTGTCATCTTTGCCGCCACATCTGTTTCAATTTCGGTGGCCGTGATGAAGGAGTTGAACTTACTTGATAGCAAAAGTGGTTCGACGGTTCTTGGCGCGGCGGTGGTCGATGATGTGTTGGCGGTCGTTTTACTCAGCATTATGGTCAGTGTAATGGGTACGACGACGGGTTCGACCACGCAAATCCCACTGGCCCTGACTTTTTTGGAGCAGTTGATCTACTTTGTCGCGATTTATTTCGTCGTGCGCTTCATCGCCCCGATTCTCGCCAAGCTCGGGACCAAATTACTGATTCCAGTCGGACCGACGTTGATGGCTATGATCTTATGTTTTGGCATGGCGTATATCGCGGATCTGATCGGGCTGAGTGCAGTTATCGGGGCCTTCTTTGCCGGGATTGCGATTGCCCAGACGCATGTCGCTCATGAAGTCGATCAAAGTATTGAACCGATCGGCTACGCGATTTTCATTCCCGTGTTCTTCGTTTCGATTGGGCTGAACATGTCGTTAGCCGGAATCGAACACGACTTATTATTGATCGTCGTCTTGACCGTTGTCGCTACGCTGACTAAGCTTTTGGGTGCAGGTAGCGGCGCCAAATTTTCCGGGTTTGCTTTAGATGAATCATACTTAGTCGGTGCAGGTATGGTTTCACGCGGAGAAATGGCCTTGATTATTGCGCAGATCGGCTATCAAGCCAAGCTGATCAGCGGGGATTACTATTCAGCAATCATCACCGCAGTCATCTTAACAACGTTATTGGCACCGTTTCTGCTCAAACATGCTGCGCGTCGCATTAACGCCTAGATACAAAGATACGGTCAATCCTTAAATCACGGATTAGCGGTATTTGTTTGCCTACCCTTGCGGATCAGTCACGCGGTATTGTAGCCACAGCGTATCTTCGTCTAATACCGTGGCGGTTTGTAACCTGAAACCGATTTGACGCGTATGCTAATCGTGATTGCGCCAGAACTAAGCCATCGCAACGATCAGAGGCAACGTCGCATTGATCCGCTCCAATCCATTATGAGATCGCCAGCTGGGATTGGTGAGGAATTTACTGATTTCTATGTTCAATGACACGGCGGCCACCACAATACGTTGGCTCAGCACGGCTCATCCAGCAACTCGGCGATCATAAATTTCGCGCTTTCATTTGAGCGTATTCTTAGGAAAGACCTTAGTTTGGACCTATAATGCAAGGAAGAAGTGTTTGTAGCACTTAATCTCAACAAAAAGAGCCTACTGAAAATCAGTAGACTCTATACTTGAGATGGCACATTAGTGGCACATTCCAATAGCGTTTTAAATAATGTTGGGACAACAATACGCTCTAAAAAGCGTGTTATACTGCGATTATTAGATTTAAGCATTCGAGAATATTATTTCCCGGGAAACATGGCAGGCGGGAATAATGTCGGGGCACGGACGCTTTTGCTTCAACACCGCTGTCGCGATCGCGAGAGAGGAACGGGACGAAAAAAGCCCACCGCAGCAAGATCGCGGTGAGCCCGATGTTTTGTTGTTAATAGCCGATCAGCGCACCGTCAGCAGGCTGATCAACACGCCTAGCAACACGACTGCCAGCACACTTTTGCTGATCACGCCGCTTTTTGTCGTGGTCTTCGTGCGCCACTCAAGGCCTAGTAATATGAGCGTCACAAGTAAGGCGACCACGCACATTATCATTAATTTGATCACAACACTCATGGCGCTGCCTCCTTTTGGCCTGGTGAAAACGGGCTGACTGTGCCTTTATTGTCGCGCACCGGCCGCTGAAATACAAATCCTTACACCTCAAGATCAAAAAACGGGTTGAGTTGTTTTTGAATCTCATGGATCTGCATCAAGTCGATGTGTGGAAACAGGCGGTAGATAAAAGCCGCGAAGGTGTCGCGATGGAATTTGTAATCCATACGGCCCATCCGCTTCTGATGGGTGTCCGAATTGATCTGCCATACTTCCAGGTTATATTGCGCGTCAGGGATAAGACTGATATAGGCGTTGTGGTCGTCGAGCCAGACGACCGGGTTCATGGTTGATTGATCGAGCAAGATAGTTCCCTCCAATTCGCTTATCCAAGACGTTCTGCCCCCGGGTGGCGACACGAAGCCGCACAGCAGACCGTCGCTGTGAAATCAATTATAGCAGAAATCGCTGATGAAATTGGGCTAAAAAAACGCGGTCCGGCTTGTGAAGCTCGGTGCACAAGCGGCCACGAATGGCGGTGGGATTGGCCAAAGTTCTATCGCTAGACACCTGTTCAACATTATGAGCGCGGGCTTGATTTCGCCGCAACCGTGCGGACTTGGCCAGGTTCAAAAATATTTTTTGGCCAAATTAAGCTTCGGTTTTCTTCACAATGTTTGGGGACCAGTCCTGCCGCGGGCCATCTCTTATTATACGAACGCGCGTTTGCAAAAGCAATCTATTTTTAGTGAATCGCCACAAGCGCGCCTGGTAAATTGATGATCACATGGAGGGCAAGGGACCATCGCAGGTCTCGGGTGCGCCGGTAAGTGAAGCCGAGGGCCAGCCCCATCACAGTGTAAATGACCAGAAACCATGAGAGGTGCGGTTCATGAAGCAGGCCGAATGCGAGCGCGGAACAACTCACCGCCCCGGTCGTGTTGAACACGTTATCTTTGGTCCAAAAAAGGGTCATGAAGAGGCCGCGAAAGACCAGTTCCTCGGCAAGCGGGCCGATTAAGAGCACCATCACGAAGACGGTCCATGGCCAAAGATGCTCAAGTTCATTGATGGTCTGCTGATTTTGCGGCACGCCGACACGCATGATCAGAGCGTTGGCCGTGATGATCAGGGCATACATCGCCACGACAAGCCCGATGCGGCCAACCGAAAGCCGCGCTGGGCCGATGTGCAGCGGGTTGGCTCGGCGCAGGCGCCAGCGATACAGCCACAGCAATAAACCGATCTCGATCGCGCCAGCCACGGCAGTTGTTGCGGCCATGAGCCAGTCGTAATGCGGCGCGGTGGTCGTGGTCATATGAAACGCCGCCCGCAGCGCCACCATCGGCACTTGATAGACGGTCACGCCGATTCCGAGCAGGATGAAGCCGAGTACGGCTAACGTTTTTTTCAACAACCAAGGCATGACGCATCCTCCTCTATCAGATCAGGCCGAAATGCTTCAACGCGTTAGGAATACCTGCGTGCTGGTAATCATCGGTCTGATAATCCGCGATTGCGACGACATGGGGCAGCGCATTGCCCATGGCGACTGCGATATCGACTTGCTCAAACATGGCGATATCATTGTTGCCGTCGCCGAACGCATAGGTCTTCACATCGGCGAACTGCGGCTGCTGGCGAACCATGTCGACGCCAAAACCTTTGCTCATGCCCTTGTTCACGACGTCCAAGGCAAACGGCCCATTGCGGTAAAACGTCAGCTCAGGAAAGGCCCGGACATAACGGGCGCCAGTTTCGATTCCAGCCGGGGTGCGTGGGGTGAAAAGCAGGACCATTGGCACCGGCTGCGTGGTCGCAAAATCGGGGTCGATCACCGGGGCGGGTTGTTTGACTAGCTCGTAATTCCCGCGGGTATTGTCGTCCGCAAAGGTCAGCGCAACAGTCTGGTCGCTGTACATCGCGACCGGCAGCTGATCCTCGGCTGCCTGGGCTAACAGGCGCGTGAGCTGAGGCTGGCCGATTGGGCTTTGAAACAGGTGCTGCCCTTCCAGCAACAAATCACCGCCGTTTGCGCCGACCACGGTCGTAATGCCTGTTTGCGCCTGCAGATTCGCCGTTTCCCATAAGTTTCGCCCGGTGCAGATCACAGGCAGGCAGTCGTTTGCTTGCAGCGCCTTGATCGCCGCTAGATTTTCCGGTGGCACCTGTTTGTCATCATTGAGTAGTGTCAGATCCAAGTCAAAAAATACGATCGCTTTCGTCATGAGAGCCTCCTTCGTTCATTGGGTCCAGTTTACCATAGGCGGGCGGGAAAAATATTTCCCGGGACATATCACATCTGTTCTGAGAAAATAGGCATGACGATCGATCAAAGTGGGTGGACTCGCAATCATTTTTCACGGGCCATTTTTCCACCAGGACGATGAATTTTCCCCGGTGTTGCGGGATGGAACAGGTTTGTTGCTTGCCCGCGCGGGGGCTGGCGGGCATGCTGAGGATATGGAGGTGAGCAGGATGATCAACGAAGCACTGCAGGTCGCGCGCAAAAATGCGGGGCTCACGCAAGAGGCGGTTGCCGGCAAATTATACGTGACGCGCCAGACGATCTCGCGCTGGGAGCAAGGCAAGACGCTTCCGAATATTTATGCGCTGCAGGACTTGGCGGCCCTTTATCAGGTGTCGCTCGATGATCTGACTGCCGCCACCAAAACTGAAGCAAAGGCGGAAGTCACTATGTCAAAAATCAATTGGGCGTCCTTATTCGGTCTCTTCTGGTTCAATCTGATCGTGACCCTCAGCGTGGTGTTGCTGGTCGCGGGACTGCTGGTCGGCGCATGGGCGAGTGTGATCGCGTTTATCCTCTCGCCTGTGCTTGCGGCTGGCCAGCTGGTCGCAAGTCACTGGTTTATCATCGATTCAGGTATCTTGCCATTGTGGGGGCAGATCGGCGGCGCATTGTTGCTTTGCGCGGGCGGCCTGTTGCTCTGGCCGCGGCTATTGCAGCTCACCCAGTATCTGTGGCGGCGGTTCAAACAGTATCTGCGGTACAATGTACGGGCAGTTTATCATTAAAAAAACGACCCCAGCTTGCCAATTTTAGCAGGTTGGGGTCGCTTTGTTTATCAGATCACTTGCTCAGCTTGGAAGCGGCCGCTTCGTCGATGATGATGATCGCATCATCATGGTTCTGCAACACGGAAGCTGGGACGTGGCTCGTGACGGGGCCTTCAACGGTGGCCTTGATGGCATCCGCTTTGTCTTCGCCGTATGCAAGTAAGATGATCTTCTTGCCCTGCATGATCGAGCCGATACCCATCGAGATCGCGTAACGCGGCACGTCCTCTTCACGTTCGAAGAAGCGCTTGTTGGCTTCGATGGTGCTTTCGGTCAGCTGAACCTTGTGGGTCCGTCCTTCAAGATCGGAACCCGGTTCGTTGAAGCCGATGTGGCCATTACGACCGATGCCCAAGATCTGCACGTCGATCGGGTTAGCCGCGATGATCTTTTCATAGTCTGCCGCAGCCTGCTCGATATCCTCAGCCATCCCATCAGGCACATAGGAATGTGCAAATGGCTTCTTATTGAACAGATTGTCTTTCATGAACTGGTGATAGCTCTGCGGGTTGTCGAACGGCATGCCGACATACTCGTCCAGATTGATCGAGGTCATGTTTGAGAAGTCCAGATCGCTTGCGATCATGGCTTGGTAAAGCGTGATCGGGGTGCTCCCAGTCGCGAGGCCCAAGACCTTCGCGCCATTGGTGATGTCTTCCTTGATAATGTCAAACGCGAGCTGGCCGCCTGCAACTTTGTCCTTAACGATTTTTACGTCCATCATGAACCCTCCTTGTTTGGTCTAGTCCAATGTACAACGATGCGGTTGCTTTGTCAACTTTCTGATCCGCTTTTTTGGGGCGTGGCGCACGACCGACGAATGCCCGCAAACACGTTGATAGACGGGCATTTGTGACGTCGTTCGCTGGTCCGTGATGGTGGACGAAAAGGTCTGTACCATTGCCTGAACAGCGACGACGGCAGCCGGTCTTCTCGGTCATTGGGTCAAAACCAATTCAGTCGGCTGACACCACCGGAGAAAAATATGGCGCGATGAATTTTTCAATATGAGCACGGTAGGCAGCCGGGTCGATCCAGTAACTTTCGGCGTGTTGGGCATGCGGCACCAACCAAAGCGCTTTGGGACCCCGGCTGGCGCGGTAATTGACCGGCCCCATCCAGGTCGGCACATAGACGTCTTCGGCGCCGTGAATGACGAGCAGTGGCCGCGTATTTTTCCGCAGGGCGGCGGCGACATCGACCTGTTCAATGCGAAAGCCCAACCGCCGATAATTGATGAAGCTGGCAAGTGGCACTAATGGTTCGCGGGGCAAGCGAAAAAGGCGGCGCATTAGGTAGGTCAGCTCGCCGTCAAGACTCGAATAGCCGCAATCCTCAACAATCGCTCGAACTTGATGCGGCAGGGTGCTTTCCCCGGCCACGAGGCAAACGGTGGCCCCACCCATACTGGTGCCAAACAGCAGGAGCTCACAATCGGGGCCAAGCGCCTCGACCATGCGGTGCAGCCAATCGAGATAATCGCGGCGATCCAGCCACCCGAAGCTGATGTAATCGCCATCGGACACGCCATGGCCGCGATCGTCAGGCATCAGCACGGAAAAGCCCATGTCGTAAAAAAGATGGGCGTAATTGCTCATGGTGATGCCGGTTCCCTTATACCCGTGGCCGATAATGACGGCGCGCTTGCTACCGGGATGTTCAAGCCACAGCGCAGAGACCTTGTGGCCATCGAAAGTGTCGAGCTTCCACACGGCCAGGCGTTGATTTTGCACCCAATCTACTTCGCTGTAATAGCGGTCCGCATACTGTGCCATTTCACCGGTCGCAGCGGGAATATAATTGATGCGTTTGAAGGCGTAGCGGTAGATCATTTCCGCGAGGCCCATGGTGCCAGCGGTCATGATCATTGGTAGGGTGAGTCCGATCAAGGTCCGTTTTTTCATCGTTGATCCTCCAGATAAAGTCGATCTAGGTCAGCCAGGTCTTGGCGTGAAAGGCCCACCGCCTTTTCCACGTACTCGCGCCAGCTTCCGAAGCGGCGCTGGACCAAGTCATGCACCGCCTGATAATTGGTGGTCTCTGCCTGGTAGCGATTCATTTCGTTGACAAGCGCGGAGCCGCCGTGGCGCAGTTCGTCGTTTGTCACCGCGTTTTGCCGGGCGAGCACCAAGTTCGTCAGCAGGTAGTCCTCGCGCAAGATGTCTTCCGGCACGCCCAATGCGCCTTCGATCATCAGCGCCGCCATGCCGGTGCGGTCTTTTCCGGCCATGCAATGAAAAAGCACGGCCTGATCTGGCTGCGTATTTGCCAGCAGGGCGGCAAATACGGCGCGAAATGCGGCAATCGCATGACTGTCGGTAAGCATTTTCAAATAGGTCTCAAGCATCAGATCATAGGGGACCACAAATTTGGCCTTGATTCGGCGCGCGAGCTTCGCCCAGGGGCTTGGTTGATCCGTGAATGGGTAAACGGCCGCTTGCTGAAATGCGATCTGGTGAGGGAGGCGGTCCGGCATTGCCGTGGTCTCGCTATCAGAGCGCAGATCGATCACTTTGATCACGCCATAATCGACCAGAAGCTGGCCGTCTGCCGGGGTGAGATCAAACAGGGTGCCGGAGCGCAGCACCTTGCGCCACCTGATCTGTTGGCCATTTTGAGCGGGATAGCCCCCAAGCTCCCGCAAATTGACGGCATGCGGCACTGCCAGCAAGCGTTCAGATGCGATCATGATGCCCATCTCCTTTTTCTTCTATTATATAACAGTGCCGCCGGAAGCGGTCGATCTGGCTTTGACTGGGATGGGGCGCCGTTTTATAGTCGGGCTCCGGTCCGCAGGGCGGAAGGCATCTAGTCGACCCGGTCACGTCTGGCCAGGAGCGCCATACGCGCCCGGGCCATACTAGCTGCTCAGCCCTAAGCACCGCGCTACACACCCTTCAGTCGTGGCGTAATAAGAAGAAATCGCGTATAATGAAGCGTGTCGCATCATATGTCAAATGAAGAGGGAGTCACTATGGCTGGACTGAAATTATTCACCTTGAACGGGAACTTGCCACTGGCAAAAAAGGTCGCAGAAGAGGTTGGCTTACCGCTGTCGCCGGCTTCGGTCAAACACTTCGCAGATGGCGAGATTCAGATCGACCTGGATGATAGTGTCCGCGGGGCGGATGTCTTTGTGATCCAGCCGGTCTCTGCACCGGTCAACGAGAACTTGATGGAGCTGCTCATCATGATCGATGCGCTGCGCCGCGCAAGTGCCCACCGCATCAATGTCGTGGTGCCATATTATGGTTACGCGCGCGCCGACCGCAAAGCGCGCTCGCGTGAACCGATCACCGCGAAGCTGATCGCCAACTTGCTGGAAATGGATGGCATCGACCGTTTTGTGGCCGTTGATCTGCATGCCGATCAGTTGCAAGGCTTTTTCGACATTCCGGTCGACCACTTGAAGGCGAAAAATCTGTTTGCGGATTATTTTGCCAGCAAGCATTTCGGCGACAATGTCGTTGTCGTCGCGCCAGATCATTCCGGGACCAAGCGCGCGCGGAGTCTTGCGGAGCTACTTCACGCGCCGATCGCGATCATCGACAAGCGTGAGGAAGACACGATCGGCGTGATCGGGGATGTCAAAGGCAAGCACGCGATTATCATCGACGATATCATCGATACCGGCAATAGCGTCGTTGAAGCCTATGGTGCCCTGAAAACGGCCGGCGTTTTGGATATCTATGCGGCCGCCACGCACCCCGTCTTTTCAAAAGGCGCGGCAGCCCGCCTGGCCACGCTTGACCTGCAGGAGATCGTGGTCACCGATACCATTGAGGTCGCCCCTGAAAATCATCTGCCAAATCTGGTCACGTTGTCCGTTGGTAAGATGCTGGGGCAGGCGATTCACCTGATCTCCACCAATCAGTCCATCCACTCGCTGTTTGAACGCAAGGACTGAGCAAGGAAAAATACGATCTCGCGTTTTGACGCTAGATAAGCCGCAATTTTTGGCAAAAAGTGCTTGCACCGCCTAGGGCTGCATGATAATATAGTTAAGTCGTTAAGGCGGCAAGCACATATGGGTGGTTAGCTCAGCTGGCAGAGCAACGGACTCTTAATCCGTGGGTCCAGGGTTCGATCCCCTGACCACCCAGAAAAGTATTATTGCGGCGCATCAAGGTTTATAAAGCCTGATGTGCCGCTTTTTTATGTTCCTCTGCAACGGACAGAGATATGTTCGATAAATCAATAGAAAGCCAGTAATGCGAGGGCAGGCGGCGTCATTCATTTGAATGGCGCTCTATTTGTGTCGTCATCTAGAGCAGGCCTACTCTGCCCATCCCCGCGCCCCAACCCCGAGTGCTATACTGAGACATATTCATACAGGAGGACAGGACAGTGGGAAAGAAAACGCGTGTTGGGTATTTTGATCTGTTGCGATTGATCGGGTGTTTGTTGGTGGTGGCCACACACGTCACGTCAAAATACATGGATCTGGGCATCGGAACGGCGAACTGGGCCGTGATGAACGCGATTAACGGCTTTACCCGGGCAGCGGTGGTCTTGTTCATCATGATCAGTGGGGCCCTGTTTTTGGACCCGGCGCGGACGATCGAGCCACGAAAATTGCTTCGGCATAATGTGCTGCACCTCGCGCTGACCCTTGTGTTGTGGAATGTTTTATACGCCGCCATGGAACTAGTACTGACGCGAAACTTGGCCACGGTGCGCGAAACATTGGTGCTTGGCCCATTTCATCTGTGGTTCTTGTATGTCCTGCTGGGCTGCTATCTTCTGGTGCCGGTCTTGCGCCCACTTACAAAACAGCCGCATGTCGTGAATTGGCTGCTGGCGCTTGCCTTTATTTTCGTGGTGCTACCGAGTACGGTGGTGCCACTACTTCCGGCCAATAGTTTGCTGCAGCGGTTCTTTGCCGAATTTCATCTCGGCGGCGTTGGGCAATTGTGGTTCTATTTTCTGCTTGGCCACGCGCTGCATCACGCCCATTTCAGTCGGCGTCAAAGTGCGACCGTGATCGGCCTAGGTCTGCTTGCGACGATCGGCATTGTGGTCGGCACTGCGGCGTTGTCACTGCCGGCGCATCATCTGGATCAGGCGTTTCAGGCCAACGCGGGGCTGCTGGTTTTGCTTCAAGCTTGCGGGTTGTTCGTGCTTGGCAAGCAGGTGTATGATCGCCAGCCGTCGCGCTTTGTGGCACTTTTCGCCGATCTTGCACTGCCGATCTACCTCGTCCATCCCGTGTTTCTTGGCCTGGTGCTTAAGCTGGGCTGGATCAAGCCGACGCTGTTGAGTTTTGTGGGCTGCTACCTGGTGATCTTTGCGGCCGCCTTTGTCTTCGCGCTCGGGTACCGGGTCTTTGATAATTGGCTGCGGCGGGTGACGCTGCCGGCAAAACGATCCGTCGCATAAACGTGAAGGAGATGCCACGATGAATGTGAATCTGAATATCTATGCCTTTCCATTAAAAATGGCCCTGCTTGTCTTTCCTTTTGTGGCGCTGATCATCGCGTTGCCACTGCTGATCGTGCAGTATCGCCGGTATGGCAGCTTCTTGGCCTGGCGTGCGGTGGTGCTTTATAGTTTTATCTACTATTTGATCACGGCGTATTTCCTCGTGATCTTGCCGTTGCCGGATCCTGCGGCGGTCGCTAAGCTTGTTAGTCCGCGGTATAACTTGATTCCGTTCAACGCGTTGCGTAATTTTCTGACCTACACTGTTTTTCGCATCGGCGATCCCAGCACGTGGCTCGCGGCGCTAAAGCAGCCTTGGTTCATTCAGCCGGCCTTTAACGTCGTTCTAACGCTACCATTTGGGGTTTATCTGCGGTATTACTTCAAGCGGCCGTTGTGGCAGATCGCCGGGATAGGCTTTTTACTTAGCCTGTTTTTCGAATTGACCCAGTTGTCTGGGCTGTATGGCATTTACCCGCGGCCTTACCGGATGTTTGACGTCGATGATCTGATCTTGAACACGACCGGCGCGTTTGTCGGCGGGGTGATCGCGCCTGTCTTGATGCGCGCGTTTCCGACGCGTGAGGCGATGGATGAAAAAAGTGTGGCGAAGGGGCAGCGCGTCACCTGGACACGGCGGTTGGTCGCGTTCATTCTCGATAACGGGCTGGTGTGGCCGCTGGTTGCGGGGTTGCTCGACCTGGTGATACGGCTGCTGGGGCTGACCAATTCCAGCTGGCAGCCAGTCGCGGTGTGGGTGATCGCCCTGGTGATCGTGCATGTCCTGATGCCGCTACTGTTTCACGGTGCGACTTTGGGGATGTTGGTCGTCCGGCTGGGAATCGTGACGGTCGACGAGGGGCCAGCCAATGTCTGGCGGCTGGCGTTGCGTGCGGGCCTGCTGTATTTGGTCACGCTGCAGAGCTGGCGCGGCTTTTTATGGGCGTTCACCCAGATATACTCCTATGATCATCAAAGTCAGAGCAACTACATTTTACTGGTCGGCTTTGGCGTGGTCGCAGCCTTCACCATTTTTAATTTTATCTGGAACCTGGCAATGCGGCACCACCGCTTTTTCTATGACGTGTGGGCTGGCACCAAGCTCGTGGCGCGGCCAGCGACAAAATAGCGAGGAGGGGCGCGATGAAACGCAAAGTCAGATGGGGCCGGGTGGCAGTGGCGCTGGCCGTGTTGGTCTTTCTGATCGGGGGCGGTGGCTGGTTCGTGGTGCGCGGCCTCGCACACTCAGCCGGGACCAAGCAAGCGCGCCGCGTCTTTAAATCTGGTCGGCAGGCAAAAATTGATGCGCCCTATGCCGTGACGCTGGCGAAGGAGATGACATTTTTGCGCCCCGATGCGACGAGCGCGCCACTGGCAATTTTCATCAGCGCGAAAAACGATGGGCGGATCACGCTGACGACGGCCACGCCGCATCACGCCAGTTCGCCGGCCACGGCAAAAGACGCCACCGCCTTGTTGGACCTGGCGCCGCATGCCGGCACGGTGGCAAATGTGGTCACCAAAACGATGCATGTTCAAGTTGACGGTAAGCGCCGGACGATCAAAGTAAATACGCGACTCACGCTGAAAAATGGGACGCACTATTTTCTGACCCGCGATGACAAGGGGACGATTGGCTTAGTCAAGCAGGACAAATCGACTCAAGTGGTCTATCTGCAACAGACAAATAATCTGGCGCTTCTGAAACAGGCCTTGTGGGGACGCGGCTTTTCGATCGGCCCCACACGTTACAACGGCGAAGCCATCAACACAGCCATGGATCAGGATCGCGTGCCGCAAAACACGGTGACCGATAATACCCGCCTGGGCGTGTTCAGCGATGGCCAGCATGTCCGCGTGACGGCGCTGGGTGCGGGTTCGCCGGGCTGGGAGGGTACTTACCGGCTGACTGGCAAAACGCTGACGATCCAATTTTCGACCGGCGCGGTGGCGTCGCAGTTTCGTTTTTCCTATACCTTTCAAAATGGGCGGTTGCAACTCGCCCCGCTTGCGACCCAGGACCGGGCGGGGAATACGCTGACCTGGCGTTTTGCGCTAGACGAGGATGGACTCCTTGCCACGCAACGACCGCTGGCGTGAGTGGGCCTCGCCAATCGTCATGTGACAAAGAAGACAAGTTAGATGCAAACAGTCTGCATCTTTGGTAGTGTTGCACTGAGAAAGCGAGGCGAGACACTTGGCAAAAAGCAAACTGCGTGGCCTGACCTGGCTGCTCGGCGGATTGATCGCGCTGACGATGCTGTTTGACCTTGGGTTTCGCCTGGATTATACCAATGGGACTTCGATGAGCCCGACCCTTCATGATGGCCAGATTCTCGTGGTGGCGCGGCAACGCACCGTCGATGCCCTGCATTTGGGCTATCATCGCAAGGATATCGTAGTGATCAAAAATGAGCGCGACTTGCCTGGTGCCGCGCCCGGCACGCTGTTGGTCAAGCGGCTGATCGGGATGCCTGGGGACCTGGTCGGCATCAGTCGGCGGGTCGTTTATATCAACGCCGAGCCGCTGAGCGAACCGTATGTTTATTATCATATGAATAACTTGAAGTACCCTTATGATGCGGTACCAAATGGCGGGGCCCAGTTCAGCAGTGCCCATTTCCTCCACAGCAATTTTTTGACGAAAAACAGTTACTTTGTGCTCGGCGACAATCGGCCGAGCTCCGCGGATTCGCGGTGGTTTGGCCCGATCAAGAAGCATCAGTTGCAAGGTAAGGTGCTGTGGGCGACGCCGCTGAATTATCATTTCTGGCCGAGTCGGCTGCTGGGGGAGTTGATCGCCTATTTCCCGGTGATGGGGATGCTGCTGATCGTTGGACTGAATTGGCTGCGCTACCTGCGCTCGCAGCGGGTAGCACGGGATATGTTTCATGTGAAACGATAAACTGAGGATCCTGCAGATGCGGGATTCTTTTTTCTTCCATTATTGTCACATGATGGCAAAGCGTTGGCGGTATGGTATTCTGAGCAATGATGAAAGAGGAGGTGGGCACGACGGCAATTTTGACAGTTCAAGACTTGAATAAGTCATTTGGCGGGCATCAGGTGCTGCATGGGGTCGATTTTGCCCTGGAGGAAGGCCATGTCGTCGGACTGGTCGGGCCGAATGGGGCAGGGAAAAGTACGATCATGAAGGCAGTGTTGGGCCTCATTCCAACGGATGGTGGGACGATCACGATCGGAGAAAAGCCAGTCTCGATCACTAGCCACCAGGCGCTCAAGGATGTGGGCGCCTTGATCGAATATCCGGGCATTTACCCATTTTTGACTGGCCGGCAGCATCTGGAACTTTATGCGGCCAAGCATAATCGCGCGCAAAACATCACCAGCATCGTTGAGGCGTTGGGGATGACCAAATACATCAACGTCAGCGCCAAGAGTTACTCGCTGGGGATGAAGCAAAAATTGGGGATCGCCCAGGCGCTAGTCGATCATCCAAAACTTGTGATCTTGGATGAACCCATGAATGGTCTGGATCCGCAGGCGGTCAAGGACTTACGTGATATCATTCGCAAACGGGCGGCTGACGGGACGAGTTTTCTGATCTCCAGTCACATCTTGAGCGAGCTTGAAAAAGTGGCGGACGATGTGTTGGTCCTCAATCACGGGCATATCGTGCAGGAAAGCAGTATGGCCGCGCTGGCTGACGCAGGCGGTGCGGTCTATCGTATCGTCACCGCAGACGATGAGGCAGCTGTGGCGGCATTGGCCGTGGCTGATGTGACGGTGAGCCGCACGCCAGCGGGGCTGATTCTACGTGAGACTGGGCCGGATGTGTTAAATGCGGCGCTTGCGGCACTGGTTGGGCGCAGCATTCAGATCAAATCGATCGAACACGTCCATCGCGACCTTGAGACCTCATTTTTGGATATGGTCGCAGGCGACGGAAAAGAGGCGAGCCAGAAATGAAAACATTGATCGGTCAAGAGTTATATAAGCTGGCTCACCGCAAAGGCACATGGGTCGGCTTGGGCGTTGTGGTCTTGTTCCAGATCGCGTGGGCGCTGGTTGTGGCAAAAGCTGCCGAGCTCATGTCGGTCCCTGATTCGATGATCGGCAACTATGGCGGCAACAGCCTGTTGATCTTTGTGATGATCGCCAGCACCGCCGGCATTATCTCAAGTGAGTTCCAATATGGGACGATCAAGCAGTTGCTGTACCGTCAGTATTACCGTAGCCAAGTTTTTGTGTCCAAGGTCTGTGCCTTGCTGATTCAGGCGCTGGTGCTCAAAGCCGTGGCGATCGTTGTTGGGTTTGGCATGACGCTACTCACACCGGCCTTGAACGCCAAGGTCGATCTGATGGGGACGTATCAGAAGCAGCCATTCATGAACGCATATTGGCTGGCGCAGGCGGGGAACCTGCTGACGATGCTGTTGATCTTGAGCTTCGTTCTGTTGGTCTCGACGATCTTGAAAACCAATGCCGCCGCGATCGCCGCGGGCTTCATCGGCTATTTGGTCGCCTATGTGGCCTCGGTGACGCTATTGGCCGCGATCGCCCAGTGGCACTGGGTCAAATGGAATCCGTTGACGTTCATGTTGACTGAGACCCAGATTTTATCGCCATCCTATGCGAAAGCGACCCTGTTGAGCACGCCGCAAATGCTGACTGGGTCGGTTGTTTACACCTTGCTGTTTGGCGTGCTGGCTTATCTGAGTTTTCGGCGGCGGAGCGTTTAGCGATTCGCGCGACCCGTTGCGTACCCCTCTGTTTCAGTTGGGCTTCGGCCCGCATGTCCGGGACATCTAGGTACGCCCGTCACTCGGGGTGAGGTGCGCCACCAAGCGCCCAAGCCAAGTTAGCTGCCTCACCATCCCGCGAGCCTACGCACCCTTTTTCCTTTTCCCATCTCTGTTGTGGTCTTGAATGCGCTACAATGGAGGGAGAAGAAAGCGAGGGATGGCCATGGCAGGAGAAGTGAAACGCTACACGGTCCTCAATGAGGCAGGCGAGTTTTTGGAGACAGATAACTTGTTGTTGCTGCCTGCATGGACGACCGATCTACAGCGCATGTGGCTGACATACAGCCGAGTAGAGGCGACCCGGGTGGCAAAGCAAGCAGATGGTACCGCTTGTGTGCTGACGTTTACGCCGCTGGTTGAAGAGACCGAAGATCCATACGGCCGCGGGTTGCCAGTCGCCGTCCAGCGCCAAGCCATCACGCTTCATGAGCAGGGACTGACGTATCGCCAGATCGCCAAGCTTCTTAGCATCTCGAAGTCCACAGTTGGAAATATTATTCATCGCAAATAAAAATGGAAATTTGTCAAATGGTGTTGGTTTTATGTTTTAAGCTTTTATGGGTCTCCTCTTTTGAGGGGGCTTTTTGTTAT
>NZ_RHOG01000043.1 GCF_003946405.1 Lacticaseibacillus yichunensis
TCGCAACGCTCCAAACGTTGCTTTCAGACCGGCCAGATGCGATTTCATGTCCCAAATACCGAGGTGAATAATCCAGGATTATAATAGAAGAAAAGAATCGCGCACAACCGAAAAACCAGCCGCAAAGCCTTTCAGGACAAGGACTTGCGGATTTTTTTGCGTGTCGAATCCGGGGTAATTGCGCCACATGATGGCGCGTGAGAGATAGGCAGAAGGGGACAGCAAGCGAATTTTAGAAAAAGTATCAATGTGTAAATGTCATTTGATTTCTGCCAAGCATCTTCCACAACCGGGAAGGCAAATCCACCTCTGTATATCTGCAGTGCTGGATATGAGGTGGGCTTCGGCCGAAAATGGCTCAGCCCCCTCGTCGTTGTTAGCGGCTGTGCCGCTTACAACGAAAGTGAGCTTTGAGACCGCGACCTTTGCGGGCTCAAAGTCACTTGTCCGCTCTACTCCGGTCGCCAGCCAATTTTCGGCCGAAGCCCACCGGGCGTTTACATTTTCTTTGATGAATTGCGGTCGATTTGCCGGCCCGGTTGCTGGCAAGTATAATGGCAGGAGACGAATGAGGTGTACAACATGGAGATCTTTGATTCACATACCCATCTAAACGACACGCCGTACCTGGGCCACGAAGCAGAATACGTCCAGCAGGCACACGACCTAGGCGTCACCGAAATGGCGATCGTCGGCTCAGACACCACGCTGAATGACGGGGCCCTGCGCCTGGCGCACAGCTTTTCTAACCTCTACGCGATCATTGGCTGGCATCCCGAATCCAGCAAAGATTACGATCAAGCCAAAGAGGATCAGCTGATCCAAGACCTCGCCGATCCAAAAGTGGTGGCGCTCGGCGAGATCGGGCTGGATTATCATTGGGACACTAGCCCGCGTGAGACCCAGCGCCGTATTTTTGCCCGGCAGCTCGCCATCGCGCGCGATTTGCACATTCCCGTGTCGATTCACACCCGCGAGGCCTTCGACGACACTTATCGCATCATGCAGGAAGCGCATTTTGACCAGATCGGTGGCATCATGCACAGCTTCACCGGCGACGGGGAATGGGCCAAGAAGTTCCTCGACCTCGGCGCGTATGTCTCCTATTCCGGGATTGTCAGTTTCAAAAATGCGCCTGAGGAACACGAAAGCGTGCAGGTCATTCCTGAAGACCGCTTGCTGGTCGAAACGGACGCGCCGTATCTCACCCCGGCGCCTTACCGCGGGCGGCCGAACCAGCCAGCCTACACCCGCTATGTGGTAGAGGCCGTGGCCAACTTGCGCGGCGACACGCCGGAACATATCGCCGCGATCACTCGGGCCAACGCCCACCGTATTTTTAACCTAAAGGAGAACAATTGAGTCCATTTAAACAGATCATCGTGGTCGAGGGCCGCGACGACACGAAACGGCTGACCGAGGCATTCGGCAAGATCGATACGATCGAAACGCGCGGCAGCGCCATCGATGACAAAACGCTGGATGTGATCAAAAAGGCGCAGGAAACACGCGGCGTGATCGTGCTCACGGATCCGGATTTTCCGGGCGAAAAGATTCGCAAAACCATCAGCGCTCATGTGCCCGGCGTTCAGCACGCTTTTTTGCCAAGAGGCGAGGCAGCCCCGGATGGCCCAGGCTCGCTTGGGGTCGAGCACGCTAGCCCGGCTGCGCTGAAGGCCGCGCTGGAGGCGGTGGCGACGCCGAGTGAGGATGCGCCGCAACTCTTCGACCAAAGCGACTTGCAGGCAGCGGGGCTGATTGGCGGCGCCGGGTCCCGCGCCAAACGCGAACGGCTGGGGGAGCTGCTACACATCGGCTACACCAATGGTAAGCAGCTCGTCCATCGCTTGCAGGCATTCGGCATCACCCGCGCGCAACTGACCGACGCGCTCGCCCAGCTCGACAAGGAGGCTTCACATGACTGACGTATTACCGATCGCCGCGCCCGAACGCACTCGCGCGATTTTGAAGGCCCATGGTTTTCGCTTGAAAAAACGGCTCGGGCAAAATTTTCTGACCGTGCCCAAAGTCTTGGCGCGCATCGTGACCGCGGCGCAGCTGACCGAAGCGGATGACGTGATCGAGATCGGCCCCGGGATCGGCGCGCTCACCGAATTTTTAGCTGGCAGCGCAGGCCGGGTGCTGGCCATCGAGATCGATTCGCAGCTCCTGCCTGTTTTGGCCGACACCATGGCGCCGTATGATAACGTGCAGGTGGTGGAAGGCGACGTGCTCAAGCTCGACTTGCCGGCGCTGGTCGAGGAAAAATTGCCGGGATCAACGAGCCTCAAAGTGGTTGCCAACCTCCCGTACTACATCACGACCCCGATCCTGATGCACCTGCTTCAAAGCGACCTGCCGCTTGCCGGTCTGACCGTGATGATGCAAAAAGAAGTCGCGGATCGCTTGACGGCGCGGCCGAGCACGAAAGATTACGGCAGCCTTTCCATCGCCGTGCAACAAAACATGCATGTCGCGGTGGCGTTTGATGTCAGCCGCAAGTCCTTTGTCCCAGCCCCGAATGTCGATTCCGCCATCGTGACCTTGACTCGCCGCGCCCAGCCCCTCGCCGAGGTCACCAATCAGGAATCCTTTGATAAGCTGGTCCGCGGCGGCTTTGCGGCCCGCCGGAAAACACTTTGGAATAATCTTATCAACCTGTATGGAAAAACGGACGCGGTCAAAGAAAAAATTTCTTTGGCACTGCAAGATTGCAATATTGAGGCAAGCACGCGGGCTGAAACACTTGATATTCCGGCATTTGCGGCTCTCAGCAACGCCCTTTTTGCCCGCAACGTTCGATAACGCAAAATGATGAGAAAAAGCTAAGAAAAGCGACCACGGCGCGGGTTTGCGAGCGTTTTTTGTTGCGTGGCTTGCATGGCAATGGTATAATTGCAAATTTCTTGCGAATCTGTTATGATGTTAACTAAGAGGTGAAGTGCATGCCAATCACGTTAGCGAGCATCAAGCAGCAACTCGATTCCAAGATCGGTGAAAATGTCACAGTCGTCGCCCAAGCAGGTCGCAAAAAAGTGACCCGCCGGCGCGGCACGCTCAAAGAAACTTACCCGGCCGTTTTTGTTGTCGCACTCGACCAAGACGAGAACTCATTCGAACGCGTTTCCTACAGTTATGCCGATCTTCTCACCAAATCAATTCAGATCACATTTGATGACGAAGAGAAAGCTTCCTAAAACTAAATACCGATTGACCCGCAGCGGAAGTTGAAGCTGCGGGTTTTTTCGTGGGGAAAGGAAAGAATGAACCAGGTGGCTGCATCAGGATGGTTTGCGGTAACGAGAATCATTTTGGTTAGTACATCTCCAATACATCCTTCTGTAATCTGGCTACATTCAATGACTTACCTTTCAAAAAACAATGGGCTCCTGGATCTTTCGGAGACTGTGAGAATAGTTCTTTGAGACAAAAGACGTTCAGTGCTGGATGTAGGGGGGCTCCGGCCAGAAATGGCTCAGCCCCCTCGTCGTTGTTAGCGGCTTGCCGCTTACAACGAAAGTGAGCTTTAAGACCGCGCACTTTGCGGGCTTAAAGTCACTTGTCCGCTCTACTCCGGTCGCCAGCCATTTCTGGCCGGAGCCCACCGGGCGAGACCAGGACCAAATGTATTATCTTTTCACACATAGAGGGTGGCCAGACTTCCATGGTGCACGTCGCCGAGGAAAACAGTATACTGGTAGTAATAGAATGCGAGCTGGTGAAGCGATGACGATCATTGAAAAAGCGCCAGCCAAGATCAACCTCAGCCTGGATGCCCTCTATCGCCACCCCGGCGGCGAGCACGAGTGGAAAATGGTCATGACATCCGTTGACTTGGCGGATTACGTGCATATCGACAAAAGCGCCGCGATTCATGTCACCACAGACAGCGGCTTTTTACCCGAAGACCCGCGCAACCTGGCCTACCAGGCGGCGCAGGCATTACGCGCCGCGGCACACGTGAATGCCGGCGCGAAGATCTACATCGAAAAACATATTCCCGTTGCGGCGGGACTTGGCGGCGGGTCATCGGATGCGGCCGCCGTTTTGCGCGGGCTCAATCAACTCTGGCACCTCAATTATTCGCCGGAGAAGCTCGCGAAGATCGGCTTGGCGGTGGATTCCGATGTCCCGTTTTGCGTCTATTCGCAAACGGCGCTGGTCACCGGACGCGGGGAAGTCGTTCAGCCACTGGGGCCGCTGCCGAATTTTTGGGTGGTGCTGGCCAAGCCACGTCTGTCGGTGTCGACCAACACGATTTTGAACGCGCTGGACTATCGCGATGACCTCGCCCGCCCGGAAACGGACACGGTGGTCGCCGGCATTCGCCAGCAGGATTTTCCCTTGATGATCAGCGGCATGGCCAACGCCTTGGAGCCGGTCACGGCGGCGCGGCACCCGGAGATCTCGGAACTCAAGCGCCGCTTCCTCCGCTATGGCGCGGCGGTCGCGCAAATGTCGGGCAGCGGGCCCACCGTGTTTGGCCTGTGCCAAAACGAAAGTCGCGCGCACCGCATTTATAACAGCATGAAAGGCTTTTGCCAGGAGGTCTATCTTCTGCGGCCACTTCATTAAGGCTTCTCGCGACTTGCGGGGGCTTTTTTTCTTACCCGAAATTGAAAAAGTGTTTCTCAAAGCCCCGGTTGGTAAGCGCTAACGCCTTAATCGGTGGCGGTTACGCTAACTTTTGATGCGTTGACTTTGCGTTTTTATTTGACCAGAATGAAGATAATGAAGGAGGTTCGAGGAATGATCAAACCGAAACCGAATCAGGCTTTTTTCTGGGGCATTTTGCTCAATGCACTTTACATCATCGCCGAGGTGACGTTTGGTGTGGTGGTCGGCTCGATCGCGCTGGTCGCCGACGCGATGCACAACCTCAGCGACGTGCTGGGGCTGGGCATCGCGTGGTTTGCCGATTGGTTGTCCGGGCGCCAGCCGACGATGAAACGCACATACGGCTATAAGAGTTCGTCGATCATGGCCGCCTTGATCAACGCCGTGTTTTTGCTGGTGGCGATGGGGGCGATCATCGTCGAAGCGGTCGGGCGGCTCGCGAACCCGACGCCGATCGCGGGCGGCACCGTGATGTTGGTGGCGGGCGTCGGCATCTTGATCAATGGGGCAACGGCCATGCTTTTTCACGCGGGCCAGCAACATGACCTCAACGTTCGCGGCGCGTTCATGCACATGGCCGCGGATGCCGGCGTATCGCTGGGCGTCGTGCTTGCCGGGGGGCTGTACCTCCTGACGGGCTGGGAGTGGCTCGACCCGATCGTCTCGATTCTGGTCGCGATCGTGGTCTTGGTCGGCACATGGGGCCTGCTGCGGGACGCGATGAACCTCGCGATGGCGGCGGTACCCAAGGCAATCGATACGGTCAAGGTGAAAAAAATGATCACCGACTTTCCGACGGTGGTGGCCTGCCACGACTTACACATCTGGGCGCTTTCGACAAAAGACGTCGCGCTGACCGTGCATGTGATGCGCAACACGAACTGCAACAACGACCAATTTTTGGAACAGCTCGGGCATGATCTGCGCCACACGTTTGATATCGCGCATGTGACCATCCAAGTCGAGTACGGCGATTACCAGCCACTCAAACAGACGGATAATCCATATTAAGATCGGTAGCGATTCTTTCGGGAATCGCTTTTTTAATGCAAGTCGCAGCCAACTCAGCTAGACTTGGGGAAAAAGGTGCCGCTGATTGGCGACAGCAAAGGAGGACTCGTAATGGCAGACGGACAGGAAAATGGGTCGCGGCCGGCTGAGCTTTCGGCAGACGAGGCGTATTTGCAGGAACAGCGCCGCGTCCAGCGCCAGGCGGCCGAGACGTTTATTCGCAGCCAGGCGACCTTGGATGATCTGGATGCGCTGGAAAGTTTGATCGAAAACAGACGGCGGGCGATGCTGCCGCGTTTTTGCTAAAAATGAACGGAGGTGGCCGCGATGCGCGTGTTGATCGTTGAAGATGAGCCCGCCCTGCGCGAAAGCATGGCGACGTTCTTGGGGCGCAAGATGGCGGTCGACACCGCCGGCACGCTGGGCGAGGCGGATGCCTCGATCGCCGAAGCCGCGCCGGATGCGGTGGTGCTGGATCTGACCTTGCCAGACGGGGATGGGCTGACCTGGCTGAAAACCTGGCGCCCGCTGCTGGCAGGGCGGGTCTTGGTGGTGACCGCGAACGATCAGGAAAGTGCGATGCTGACAGGATTGGCGTTGGCCGATGATTATGTGGTCAAGCCGGTCAGTTTGCGTGTGCTTGCGGCCCGGCTGGAAAAGTTGTTACCCTCAGCCGTTTTGTCGATGGGGGCGCTGACCGTGGACTTGGCCCGAGGCGAGGTCCGGCGCGGCAGTGAATTGGTGCCGTTATCAGCAACGGAATGGCGACTCGTCAGTTTTCTCGCCCAGCATCAGGGCCAGCTCCTGACGCGCGACCAGCTACTTGCGTTGTGGGACGCCTCTGGGAGTTTTGTCTCGGATAACACGCTGACCGTGACGATGCGCCGCTTGCGTGAAAAATTAGAGCAGCCGGGCGAGCCGCCACTGATTCGGACGGTACGGGGAATGGGGTATTTCATCAATGGCGAAAATACATTGGCTTGAGGCGCCGGAAACGCGCAGCATTGTGGGCCTTGGCGCTGGGCTGAGCCTCATCGCAGGGGCGGTCTGCGTCATCGCCTCTTCCTACGCCCCGGATGCGGGCTGGCAGCTCTTGGGGCTGTTCATCTTGGCGGTGCTTGCAATCTGGCGGACTTGCTGGCTATGGCTGCGCCAGCTTCAGCAGCGTTTTGCCGCGATCATGCAGCAGTTGGCCGATGCGATGAAGGATAAGCCGGATTATCAGATGGCGCTCAACGACGAGGGCCTGTTTTCGGACCTGCACAATCAGCTGTTTCAATATGTGCGGCGGACCACGGCGCTGCGGGCGGATCTTGAGCGCGACCGGGCGCAGCTCAGCCGGGCGATCACCGACATCGCGCATCAGCTGCGCACGCCGATCGCGGCCAGCGACAATCTACTTGAGCTACTCGACGAGGCGAATGCCGCCAAGACCCGCGACGCACTGCTTGCGCAAAATCAGCGGCTCGCGGCCCTTGTGACTCAGATGATTCTGTTGGCCCGAGTGGACACCCACACGCTGAGCCAGGAAAAGACGTCGCAGCCACTGAACGGCTTGGTACGCGGTGCGGTGAATCTGTTGCTCAATCCATTGGCGGATCGCGACTTGCAGCTGGACTGGCAGATCGAGGACAGCCTGCTGGTCAACGTGAATGCGCAGCTGACACGCGAAGCGCTGATCAATGTGCTGAAAAACAGTCTCGAGCACGCTGCACCACACAGCACCTTGACGCTGCACGCGACAGCCACGCCGATCGCGACGCGGCTGACCGTTACCAATCAGGGCCCGGTGATTCCAGAAGCCGAGCTGCCGCATCTGTTCGAGCGTTTCTATCGCGGTAGCCAAACTGGCCCCAACAATCTCGGCATCGGCCTCGCCATCGCCCAAGGCATCATCGCCGCCAGCGACGGCCGCCTGACCATTGCAAACGTGACTGGCGGCGTGCAGTATCAGATCGAGTGGTTCAAGTGACAAGAAAGGGTGATCAAAGTTGCGAGCGAGAGACCCGAAAGACGTTGAGGCACGAATCGAGCAGGCTTATCTTGATGCGCTGGCAGACCGACCTTTTTATGCGATCAAGGTCAGTGCGCTGACCGCCAAGGCACACATCAGTCGCAGCACGTTTTACGTGCACTATGATTCCGCTTTAGATGTGCTCCAATCGCTGGAAGATGCGCTCCTTGAAGGTATCCCGGCACAGTCCGTCAGTGTGCAATTGCTGGCTGAGCCGGCCCGGTTCAAAAGCGCTTTGCTCGTCAAACTCGCATACTTTGAGACCCATCTTGAAGTCTTGCAAAAATTGATCGGCGCGCACGGCGATCCGTATTTCCAGGCGCGAATGGATCGTTTCTTCGACCCGGCTTTTGATGCCTTTTCCACGACGAGTGGTGTGCGCCAACAATTGCTTCGGCAAGCCTTGGATGGCGCGCGGTGGCGGCTTTTGCAATGGTGGACGGCGCATGCCGATGCTGTCACGATCAGCGAACTGGCCGATTTTTTGACCGCCTATATGGCGCAGCAATTGCAGCTGGCGCGCGTTTCAGAGGATTAAAAAAGCATTGCCGCGAACAGACGGCAATGCGGTGACACAGCTTTAGTGGGTGCGTCCAGCAATCAGTGTGAACAAGCCACCCAATTCAAGGGCAAAATGAATCGTATGGCCTTCCGCGATCGCGGCCGGCGCGTTGTGCGGGCAGAAGAAGGTCGACTGGATATCCAGGCCATCCGGTAGCGGCTGGACTTGATGGATCGCACCGACATGAATGTTGAGATCGTCGGCGACGAGGAACGTCTCGCCTGACATCAGCGCCGGGTGGTCGGCAAGCCTTTTGACCGGGACATAGACGGGAATGGTCTGGCTGGCTGTGCCATAGGTCAATGTCGGCTCACCGAGCATGCCGAATGTCTCCATGATCGTTTGCCGTCCACCTGTGACATCGCCGGAGACTAAATAATGTTCCGGCATGATTTGAAACGGCGTCGCGCCATTTTGGGCGGTCTGCATCTGGGCCTGATAAGCCTTGATATCGATGCCTTGCACTTGGATGTGCGTCGTGCCGAGGCGCACGCCCTGAGTTGTGATCGGCCGCTCGTTCCATGCGTGCCAGCGGCGGTCTGAATCCGCGAGCACCGGGCTGAACAGAGCACGTGTCCCGGTCTGGCCTAGCGTTTCATGGGCCTTGACCAGCAGCGCCATTGCGGCATCTGGATCCAGCCAGTTCAACTCGATACTGGTCAACGCGTGCCCGTCTTCAGCGGGTAGGTTCACACCGAGCGCCTGCAGTTCGTGCAAAACGTGCAGCGCCCGTTCATACTTAAAACGTTTGAGCTGCGCCGTCGTGTATATTTCACCGTTGATCGTGATCGTCATCTGAAATTTTGTCATGGTCATTGCCTCCGATATTTGGAATATTTTCAGCATAACAGGGGCCGCCGCGGCAAAACGGACAGATGTTCGCGACTGTTCAAGCAACCGGACAGTCCGCTTAAAATGTCCGGGGATTATCTTGAGTTTTCTCTCGTCACCGGCTATCCGGTACTTGAGCCAGGCGAACACAGCTCACCGCATCGCGGCACGTATCGCTGCGATCAGTCAGTACAAATGAAAGCCGCCAGATACTGATCGTAGCGGAGGACACTTCCACTTTAGTTAGGCTACGCGGGGCATGTCCGAAGCAGCTAAGCCAGGCCGGTACTTCGACGCCAAGTTTGCGTCAAACACCAACCTGGCTTAACCGTCCGGGCATGAACGCCCCGCTTTTGGACCCGTACCTCGTCACTTACCTGTCACTTTGAATCGTTATGCTTGGGCTATCTTGGAGGTGGACGAAATGGCAATTTTGACAGCGGACCATTTGACCAAAAAATATCCCGGTGAGGATGCCCCGGCGCTGGATGACGTGAGCCTGTCGATCGAAGCGGGGGAGTTTTTGGCGATCGTCGGACCAAGCGGGTCGGGCAAATCGACGCTGTTGCATTTGCTCGGCGGGGTCGATCGGCCGACGAGTGGCAGCGTGCAGCTTTACGACACGGATATCTACAAATTAAATGAGACCCAGTTGGCGATTTTTCGGCGGCGCCAGGTCGGCTTGATCTATCAATTTTACAACTTGATGCCGGAATTGACGGTGGCGGAAAATATCACCCTGCCAACTGAGCTGGATGGCAAAACCGTGCCGGCCGCGATCTTGGATGAGCTCTTGGGGACGTTGGGGATACGAGAAAAACGGGGCGCCCTGCCGAGCCAGTTGTCCGGTGGCCAGCAACAGCGCGTCGCGATTGGGCGGGCGCTGATCGGGCAGCCGGCAATCGTGTTGGCGGATGAACCGACCGGCAAGCTCGATCAGCGCAATTCGCAGGAGATCATGGACCTGCTGCACCAGGCGAATGCGAAGTCCGGTCAGACGATCGTGGTGATCACGCATGATCCGGCGATCGCCGCGCAGGCTGGGCGCGTCATCACGATCGAGGACGGCCGCCTGAAGGAAGGGCGGTGAGCGTCATGGGAATCTTGACCAAACTCTCACTGCGCAGCCTACGCGAGGAAAAATCTCGGACGATCTTGACCATTGTGGCGATGACGATCGCGGCGACGTTGGCTGTGGCGACCTTGGTTGGGTTGCGTTCGGTGCAGGCAAGTCTGTATCAACGCGATACCCAGTCCTCGGCTGGCATGGTGGTGACGTTTCCTAATGTTAGCGCAGAGAAAGCAGACGTGCTGACAACTAGCGACCAATTTTTGAAGACATCGGCGCTTCAAACGTTGGGAACCACACATCTGATCACGATGGACGGCCATAACAATGAACAGGTCCCGGCCTTTCAGCTGTCACCCACGGCCTTGAAAGATTTGGTGACGCCAATTCTGTCGACTGGCCGGTTGCCCATTTCTCGAAATGAGGCGGTGGTGCCACAGGATGCAATCGGGGACGGCTATACGATCGGGGAGACAGCAACGTTCAAAATCGCGGGCCGCGTGCGACGGCTGACCGTTGTTGGGGCAATGAATGCCTATGCGACAGGCGCAATTTCCGGGCCCGCACTGGTGTTGGTCACGCCTCGGTTGACGGGGAGGCGAACCGTGGTCGCCGCACCGCGCGATTTTTCAAATCTTCATTCACGGATGCGAGCACTGGCGCAAAAGGCGGGTATTCCGGCTAAGGCGGTGCAATTCGACGAAAACGCGTTGATGATCATGGGCGCAAGCGAAGGACTACGTGGACAGGCTGCTATCTTCGCCGTTGTGCTGGTCGTCTTGGCAATCATCGGCAGTGTGGCGCTGGTCATGATCTATTCGAGCATCAATCTGTCAGTCAAGGCGCACCGCGAGCGGTACGGCTTGTTGCGTTCGCTCGGGACCACGCCGAAGCAGTTGCGGCATTTGGTTTATGAACAGAGTTTGATTTTGGCTGGGGCCGCCTTGCCGTTGGGATATGTGTTTGGCATCGGCGGCTTGAAGATCGCGTTTTATTATATCGATCGTTTGTTGGTGAAAAATGAGACGAGTTTTGTTTTTATTTTCCGCGCTGACTGGCTACCGCTGGTGGTCGCCGGATTGTTCATGGCCGCGGTGACGCTATTGGCGGCGTCACGGCCGGCCATGCGTGCAAGCCGAGTCAGTCCAATCGCTGCGATTCGGGCGCTTGAGACATCACCGCACCTTTCAAAGCGACGGCTCAAGGATACCTGGCTGATCAGACGTACACATAGGCCAATGGTGAAGTTGGCGCTGAAGCGTGAACGCCGGGCAAGCGCACGGCTGACAATGCTGACACTCCTTACCTTCACTGTGGCGTTGTTTGTTGCGCTGACGGGATTTATGAACACGACGACAACGAATTTGGACGATGCGCTGTCACCGGATATCAGTCTCAAAATTTCCGGGCGGGATCAGCGCGCTGCAGTCAAGGAGGCCGCAAACAAGACTACCTCGGTAAAAAGCGTGACGACGGTGTTGTCGACCACGATGCTGATGGTCAATGGACCGCACTGGCTCAAAGGTGCCGGAGTCGAGCTAGTGGCCGTGCCTGATGCGGATTTTGCCAGCACGTTCGACAACATGCCAACCTTTTTGAACCGCAAGATGCAGGTTGGCGATGCGAACGGTAAGAACAGCCTGCAATGGGCAGTTGCACCCGATTTTTACGGCAAAATCACGCTGGGGGATGAACGCCAAGAGGGTGAAAAGGGCGGCAAGGTTCGGGTCACCGCGCCCATGGCCGTCCGCCCGGCGACGTCGCTGCCCGACCTCAACCGCCTGCTTAGCAATTCGGGTTGGGATACGATCGTTGTGTCAGAGAGCCTGCTCAAGCAATGGACGGGGATGCTGAATTATGATCAAAGTCGCACCGCGACTCGGGCAGCGATTCAACTGACTCAGCGTAAGACGCACGCGGAGGCGACGGATGCGCTGAAGACACAATTTCCAAACGCGTCGATCACTGATAATATTGCGTATCAGGAGCAGAATTTTGCAATCGAAGCGGCTTTTAAGATCATTTCATACGGGTTTATCAGTTTGCTGGCGCTGGTCAGCCTGGCCACGATCATTAACCACGTATTCGCGGCGCTGCTTGAGCAAAAACGCAGCCTGGCGACGCTTCAATCGGTTGGGACCACGCCACGCCAGTTGAACCGCATGCTGAACCTGCAAAATGCGATTCTGCTGGTCAAAGGTGGGCTACTGGGCAGTTTGCTGGGCAATTTAGGCTCTTGGGGGCTTTTCGAGTTGATGGATGGCAACTACCTGACCCATTATCTGGTTCCTTGGCAAGAAACCCTGGCTGCGCTGCTTGGCTTAGCTGTGATCTGGCTCGCCTTTGCGGTCACGACGCGGCGAATGCTCCGGCATCAGGATATCGATCAGCTGATCAGGGCCGTGTAACAAACGGGGCAGCGAAAGCCAAGGCAGCCGATATGTCCGAAGCAGAAGCGCATGCGGAACCACCAAATAAATACCACAACGCGACAAAAAAATCGGCTCGTCCAAAATAGGGCGGGCCGATTTTTGGGTGGAAAAGCGGATGAGCGGAAATGCGGATTGGTGAAAGAGCCGTTCGCGGCACGAGCCTGACTGAGGCTGTGTCCACGGTTTGCCTCATAGCACGCCAGCCACATTTTATGATTGGCAGCATGACCTAACAACGGCTAGGCAGATCTTTCGACAAATACGTAGCCGTGCATTTAACCGTGAAGAAATTTAGTGCCGGATGTAGGGTGGGTTCCCGCTAGAAATGGCTCAGCCCCCTCGTCGGTGTTAGCGGCTGGCCGCTTACACCGAAAGTGAGCTTTAAGACCGCGTATTTTGCGGGCTTAAAGTCACTTGGGAGCGTTCCAGCCATTTTCTGGCGGGAGCCCACCCGGGCGATAACACAAGCTCAAGATATCCCAATACCTTGGCATCGTCTATTTGCGAGGCGCGCCAGTGCGGGCCTCAGTCTGCGCCCTCTTTTCAGCGTAGCTGGAGATCTTCGTTGTAGTAGCGCGGATAGGCGAGGTAACAGGCAATCACGCTGCCGAGGCTGGTGGCCGCCAGCAACATGAAGGTCACCATGATCTGATACATGATCGCCTTGGTCGGATCGACGCCGGCGAAGATCAGGCCGGACATCATCCCAGGCAGGGAGACCAGCCCGACTGTTTTCGCCGAGTCGATGGTCGGCGACATGCCGGTCCGAATCGCTTCGCGGACGATGTCGATCGAGGCCTGCTTGAGGGTCGCGCCGAGTGCGAGCCGCTCAAGTACGGCCTGCCGCTGATCATGGAAGCTGGTGTTCATGTTGCGATAGCACAGTCCGATCGCGACCATGGCGTTGGAGGCGATCATGCCGGAGATCGGTACGATCTGAGACGGCGTGAATTTCACCGCATGGGCCAGGACCAGCAGCACGATCGTCACGCCGGTCGCCACGGTGATCGCCAGCAGGCTGATCGCAAACGCGTGCGGAATCCCGTTTGCGCGTTTGCGAGCGTTGAGCGCGGCGTTGAAGATGATGATCGCCATCATCAAAAACGTGAGTGGCGCGCGGTCGACTTTGATGATGTAGGTCAGCACGTACCCGACCACGGTGAGCTGAACCACCGCGCGCACGACGCCGACCAGCATCTCTTTTTCCAGGCCGATCTTTTCGTGAAAATTAATGATGAGTGCGATGGCGACCAGCGCGACCGCAAATAACAAAGCGGTGGGGGAAACAATCAGATTATTTGTCACAGCGAATGGCCTCCTTGTCCAGTGTGCCGTCGCGCAGTGCAAGTAGGTCGTGCGCCACTGCGATCTCGCCTTCGTCATGAGTGACGGCGATCACGGTCATGCCGTTGCGGTTGCCGGCTTCGATCAGCTGATGGACGATGGCCTTGGTGTCGTGATCCAGCCCGGTCGTGACCTCGTCGAGCAACAACACTTTTGGCGGAAAAAGCAGATTGCGAATCAAGGCGACGCGCTGTTTTTCCCCGCCTGACAGCTCGGTGATCGGCTTGTCCAGCATTTCGGCGGGCAGGTCGACATCGCTCAGTGCCGCAAGCGCCTTGGCCGCATCGAAGGGCCGGCTGCGCAACTCAAACGGAAACGCGAGGTTATCGCGGACCGTTTCGCCAAAGAGGCTGGGTTGTTGAAAACAGTAGGAGACTTCGCGGCGATAGGCGATCTTGTCAAAACTACTTTGCGGTTGATCTAAGTAGGTGATGGTGCCAGCGGTGGGGGTCAGAAGCGTCGCCAAAAGCCGCAAGACCGTGCTTTTGCCTGCCCCGGATGGCCCGACAATCGTCAAATACGCCCCAGGTTCAACGGTGAAGGAGATATCATGCAAAATTGGGCGGTCGCCGACGGTCAAGCCGACATCCCGCAGATCAAAGATTGCCATGTGCGCACCTCGTATTCATTACTTTATAATCATTCTAAACAATGTGTGATGAGAACGCTAGCATTCTTCTTATTTCCTTATTTTATGCGAGGGAAACGAACAATCAAAACGGATGTGAGAAAATATCTAGGAATTTGCAAACAAATCCCGTATAATTGGGAAGATTAAATCACCTTGTGTTGTGATAATCCAAATATTCGGAGTTAAGGAGACTTCATTATGAAAGTTCGTCGCAGCGATCGGCTGATCGACATGACCCGTTACTTACTCGAGCGCCCCCATACCCTGGTGCCGCTGACCTATTTTTCCCGGCGTTATGATAGCGCCAAGTCCTCGATCTCAGAGGACCTCGCGATCGTCCGCCGCGTGTTTGCTCAGCGCCAGACCGGTCTGCTTGAAACGGTGCCCGGCGCGGCTGGTGGGGTGCGCTATATCCCAATGGCCGGCAAGGAAGAGGCCGAAGCATTCGTGACTGGCATGGCCAAGCGCCTGTCCGAAACGGATCGCCTTTTGCCAGGCGGTTACGTCTACCTATCTGACCTGCTCGGCACGCCGGAAGTCCTGCGCGAGATCGGCCGGCTGATCGCCACGCAATACGTGGATCAGCATGTTGACGCCGTGATGACCGTGGCCACCAAAGGCATTCCGATCGCGCAAAGTGTCAGTCAGTACCTCAACGTGCCGTTTGTGATCGTGCGGCGCGATAGCAAGATCACCGAGGGCTCGACCGTTTCCGTCAATTATGTGTCCGCCAGCAGTGCCCGCATCGAGAAAATGGAGCTGTCCAAGCGTAGTCTGCCGGCGAACTCCGGCGTCTTGATCGTCGACGACTTCATGAAGGGCGGCGGCACCGTCAACGGGATGCGCAGCTTGATCGAGGAGTTTGATGCAAAGCTTGTCGGTATTTCCGTTTTCGCTGAGGGCAACTTCTCCGGCGACCGGATGGTATCGGATTACACCAGCATCATTCGCGTCGATGAAGTGGATACCAAGGCCAACACGTTGCATGCCATTCCAGGTAATTATCTGGCGAAAAACGCGGCGCACTTCGACCACTTTAAAGCGTAATGAGTGCCTATCTGTTTCCGGTAAAAATGGCGCTGATGATCTTTCCGTTTTTGGCGCTGGTGCTCGCCCTGCCAGTCTTTGTCGGCCAATATCGCCGCTTTGGCAGTTTCGTGTTTTGGCGGGCGGTTGTGATCTACACCTTCATCTTCTATTTACTGACGGCGTATTTCATGGTGATCTTGCCGCTGCCCACCGTAGCCAGTGTGGCGAAAATGACCGGGCCGACCTATAACCTGGTGCCATTCAAGGTGGTCAGCGACTTTTTCAAGCAGACCGTGTTCGTCTTGAGCGAGCCGGCCACGTGGCTTGCGGCCTTGAAGCAAAACGTGGTGATTCAGCCGCTGTTCAATTTGCTGTTGACCTTACCGTTTGGCGTGTACCTGCGCTATTACTTCAAGCGCTCCTTGAAGCGGGTGCTCCTGTTGTCGTTTGGGCTTAGCTTGTTTTTCGAATTGACCCAATTGACCGGGTTGTATGGCATCTACCCGCGGCCGTATCGGCTGTTTGATGTGGATGATTTGGTGCTGAATTCACTGGGTGGGCTGTTGGGCGGCTTGCTGGCGCCGGCGTTGATGCGGCTTTTTCCCACGCGTGAGCAAATGGACGCCAAAGCCTATGAACGCGGGCAACGCGTTACCTTCACGCGCCGCTTCGTCGCGTTTTTGATCGACAATGTCATCGCGGTCGGCCTTTTCACGATGGTGGTCGGGCTGGTCGCGCAACTGCTTCACGTGTCGGATTTCGTCGACGCCTCGGGGCTGGGCAATACCATTCCCCTGCTGATCGTTTTCCTGTTCTGGCCGGCAGTGGCAGGCGGGCAGACGTTGGGTAAAAAATTGGTCCGCATCCGCATCGTCAAGCGCGATGGCGCCGCGTGCGGCTTTTGGCGGCTGGCGTGGCGCGAGTTTCTGCTCTACGGCGTCGCGTATTGGGCCTTGCGCGGGCTGATCTGGAGCACCACCGAACTATTTTCCAAAATGCATCAGACGCCGGTCGATTGGTTACTGTTTGCCCTGACGCTGGGCGCGACGCTGTTTTTCCTGGTGGATATTCTGGTGGCCGGGCTGCGGCGCACGCGGGTCTTTCATGATGTGTGGGCCGGCACGACGCAGGTCAGCACGGTCGAGCGGCCTGTTGGAACTGAGTCGGGGTCTTCCGCCAAATAAATGTCTCGCACAAGTAGCTCGGCCAGACGCCGGGCTATTTTGTATTGGTCTACACCGGAAAACGCCGTGTGTTGCGATTTTCGGCTAGCTGGGCTATGATGAAAACGAGTTTTCAGATGGGAGCGTTTTGGAATGGCAGGGAAATACACGATCATCCTCGCAGCCGGCAAAGGCACGCGGATGAAGAGCAAATTATACAAAGTGCTGCATCCTGTATGCGGCAAGCCGATGGTGGATCACGTCCTGACGGCGATCGAAAAGACGCAGCCGGACAAGGTCGTGACGATCGTTGGCCACGGCGCCGAGGCAGTCGAGGAAACGCTGGGCGACCGCTCAGAATACGTCGTTCAGGAATCACAACTGGGCACCGGCCACGCTGTTTTGCAGGCGGAACCACTACTCGGTGACAAAGAGGGGATGACGCTGATTGCAAGTGGCGACACGCCGCTTTTGACCGCCACCACTTTTGAAAAATTATTCGCCTACCATAAAGATAAAGGCGCCAAGGCCACCATTTTGACCGCGACCGCCCCAGACCCGACCGGCTATGGCCGCATCGTCCGCAACGACCTCGGCATTGTCGAGAAGATCGTTGAGCAAAAAGATGCGAGCTTGGAAGAGGCGCGGATCACCGAGATCAATACCGGTGTCTACTGTTTTGACAATCAGGCGCTGTTCGAGGCGCTGCACAAGGTCACGAACCACAACGCGCAGGGCGAATATTACCTGACCGACGTGATCGAGATCTTGAAAAAAGAAGGCGCGATCGTGGCCGCCTACAAGATGGCCAACTTCGAGGAGTCGATGGGCGTCAATGACCGCATCGCCCTGGCCGCCGCGACGAAGGTGATGCAGCAGCGCATCAACACGCGCCATATGCAAGACGGCGTGACGTTGATCGACCCGGCCACTACTTACATCGACACAGATGTGCAGATCGGTAGCGACACCGTGATCGAGCCGAGCGTCAGCCTCAAAGGGCACACGGTGATCGGAGAGGATTGTGTGATCGGCACACATTCCGAGTTGATCGATGCCACGCTGGAAGACAACGTCCATGTAGTTTCCTCAACGATCGAGCACGCGGTGATGCACAGCGGCTCCGACATCGGTCCGAATTCCCATCTGCGGCCGAAAGCGGAGATTGGCGAAAATGCGCATCTGGGCAATTTTGTCGAGATCAAAAACGCAACGATCGGTGCCCGCACCAAGGTCGGCCATCTGACTTATGTGGGCGATGCAACGCTGGGCACGGATATCAATGTGGGCTGCGGTGTGGTCTTCGTCAACTATGACGGCGTGCAAAAGTTCCACACCACGATCGGCGACAAGAGCTTCATCGGCTCAAACTCCAACATCATCGCTCCGGTCAACATGGCGGATCACAGCTTCATCGCCGCCGGGTCCACAATCACCGACGACATTCCCAAGCACGCGATGGCGATCGCCCGCGCGCGGCAAACCAACAAACCCGACTTTTGGCAGCGCCTGCCGCTGGCCAACTCGAAGGATTGGGACTAAGTATATTGAATTGGAAGAGGCTGGCGCTGCAAGGTGCTGGCCTTTTTGTTATGGGGTTGGCTTACGAGGGGAAGCGCGGAAAAGTAATGTGATGGCGTCACACCGGTTTCTGGGGGTGGGGGTCGGGACGTCAAACTTGCGTACCCCCGGTATGTGGATATCGCAATATTGCCTCATAACATGTCGATCAGCGTACTGCGGGTATGCGCTTTTCAGATTCTCGACGTGTCAGGACAAACTCGTGTGACAGCATCACACCAATGTTGAAGTCGGCTTCTGGGGCGTTCGAAATCAGCAGGACTCTCGGTCCGCAAATATCGAGATTTTCGGCAAAAGGGGCACAATTCGCGGACCAGGAGTCCAAGGCCGCACGCCTCAGGGCGTGCGGACATTTTTTTGGACCGCCGTTTTGCTAAAGTGCACAACGACGGTGTTCGTTCAGGTTTTTACCTCCC